>JANOWJ010000026.1:0-142311 GCA_031417835.1 Saprospiraceae bacterium
TCCCGTGCTTTCTCGGGTTCGGTAAAATAATTTGAAAAGTCGGTATCAATCAGTTTTTCACGTGAAATGCCAGTAACTTTTATGGAGGCAGCGTTCACATCTAATATTTTTCCATCGGCACTAATCGTGACAAGAGGGTCTAAACTCGCTTCAATTAAACTTCGGGCATATTGAGATGCTTGTTTTTGCTCAGTAACATCGCGGGCTGCTGCAAAAACTCCAAGAACATTTCCTTTGTTATCTTTATACACGGAAGCATTGTATAATACATCTGTTAAAATTCCGTCCTTATGTTTTATCGTTAGCGGATAATCGGACACAAATCCTTTTTCAAAAACCTGAAGATAACCTTCCCGTGCTTTCTCGGGTTCTGTAAAATAATTTGAGAAGTCCGTATCAATCAGTTTTTCACGTGGAATGCCAGTAACTTTTATAGAGGCAGCGTTCACATCTAATATTTTTCCATCGGCACTAATCGTAACAAGCGGGTCTAAACTCGCTTCAATTAAACTTCGGGCATAGTTGTCAATTACTAATTCTGCTACGCGATTTTCTACATTTGAACTAAGCGCGTTGTATTTGTTTTGCGCCTGCGAAATTTTAAAATACGACACTATAAGAAGTGTAACGGAGCCGATGATTAAAAAAATAGTAAACAAAGGTGTTACAAATGCTGATCTGCCGAATGATGTTGAACGAATACTGATCAGTTTGTCTTCTTCAGTTTCCATTTTATCAATATGTGAGCGAACATCATCCATTAATGCGTTGCCTTTTAACCTGTCTGCTGTGGAAAGCTTTGACGCCTGAAACAGCGCCAAATTGTATTTCATCATTTCGATTCTTGCGTCAATTGCGGTTTTCAATGCAATTGCATTTTGTTGTTGTAAAGGGTTATCTCTTATGAGTGATTCAAGTCTATTGAGCTCTAAAAGGATGCTAGTGTCGGCTGCAAGATATGACGACAGGTAAACAGAGTCCTTTGAAAACATGTATACCCTCATATCTGATTCTTTTTCTCTAAGCACTGCAAAAGACTTTTCAAGGCTGACCTTTACCAAGTTGGCATGATTAACCCAAGTGGCTTCCTCAATAAGATTTTTGATTCTGTTGTATGAGAAGTAAGAAAGAGCAAGCAAAGCAATGATTGCGATAACGAAGGGAATTATTGTCCCGAAATGTTTTGATTTCTCAATCATGCTGAATTATTGTTTCATGATATTTCTAAGACAAATTTATCTCTTGGAGGCTGTTGATTTTGTTCCCAAAGGTCAAGCTTCAATACCGTTTCAATGGTCTTTATTAAAAGTTGATGGGAATTAGGTTTGCGGAGATAACAATTTGCGCCAAGGGAATAAGTTGCCTCTACTGCGTTCGGGTTGGCGGTTGTAGAAAAAATGACAACGGGAATATCCTTCAGCTTTGGAGTGTCTCTGATTTCCTTCAAACATTCGATTCCGCTTTTGAATGGCATATTCAGGTCGAGAAAAATAACATCAGGTGGTGGATGTGCCGTTAAAGTTTCAAGGTTGATCATCAACTCTAATCCATTGCTTGAAAGGGTAAGTTGACTCGGGATGTTGATTTCATTGAGGGCATCTTCAAAGAACATGCGATCATCTGCATCATCTTCGGCAAGAAAGATATTTTTCACTTGTGGATGGAGTTATCCTTCAAGGTAAGCATTATTCTCCGTTGTTCTCATGGATCACCTGTGTTTGTCATCTCGGTCGGAGATATCCACTCAATATTTATATCTAACCGTCCGCGGAAACGAATCTAGAAAATCATTGACCAACTTCTCTGCGGGACTGTCATGGCTTGCTGGTAACATCTATGAAAGTATCCGTCTGCCCAAAAAAAATGAGATTAACATATAATAGGTTTTGACAGGACTGGCGGTATACTTTCATAGATGATATACGAAATATTGCGTTAAATAGTCTATATCTGAACTAAATGTGAACGCCTCCGGCTATCTATATTTTCCATCGGACCACGAAATCGGAATTAAGTGGTGTCGGTAAGGTGGGCCTGCCAACCGATGGTAGGTGTAAAATTCAGCTGTCATCAATGAATTGGGACTAACGCTGGCTAGCTCCCAAGGAACTCGCGCTTGAAGGCCAAAATCAAACAGGGATCGAACTCTATTTAACACATATAAAAAATCTAACGTTAATGTATAATCAATTCGATCGGCAGGTGATAACTGTGAATCCAATGGGATTAAAATCGGCGACTGATGGCTGAGAAAATCGAATAGGCGTATTATAATCTCCCTTGATCAACTCCGAAACCTAAAAGAATACCTATCGGCTTTAGCCCACGACATATCCGAATATTAAAACGTTCTGCTGTGTCATTTTAATTTTCATTTGGAGTGTAAGGTCCGCCTGTTTCCAATTTCAAATGATGCTATCAATCGCAAAACTTCTGAATACATGGTGTCTCTTGGATTTTCTTTTTCTTCCAATTTCAAAATCACTTTGTATTCGGCTGACTTTTCTAAAAAGATTGCTTTGTAAATGGCATCCGTGTAAAAAGCATACTTGTAATTTCCCATTTCCAAATACTTGTTAAGGGCATCGGTAAATACTTTTCTGTAAGTTGGTTCACGGGCAATAGCAATCAAAAAGTCTTCTTCTCGTTGATTAATGAACTTTGTTGTTCCACCCAAGCGTTCATTCATTGTGTCAATCACAATGTCAAGAATTGCCCCTCTCAACGCTTTTGCTTTTACACTTTCTGACAGCAACATTCCAAGGTTTAGGAATGCACGAAAATTGAAGAGTGCCAATGCTTTCAGATTCCTAAGTGATTGATTGTTATCTTCTTGAGTTAACAGAGGGTCATTGATGTCCCTCTGTTCAAGGTCATCGTCCGGATGCACTAAATAACCAAAATTTGACTTAAACTCTTTCAGTTTTTCGCCTTTAATAACCTCATAGCCGTTGTGCCTTATTTCCTTTTCATAATTCTGAACATATCGCTTTACTGTTTTGGTGCTAATCTCAAAGTAATCAGCCAACATTTGGGTTGTGAACCTATATTCTTCCTCATAAAGCATTCCTGTAATGCCTAAATACTTCTGAATATTTTCAACTACCGCACTGTTGTTAAGAATATTCTGCCTGTCAAGTGTTGAGTTGGTTAAATCTTTCATAGTTTCTTAGTTAAATTGTTTCCAGTATACTAGAATCATTATTTACTGCATTGATTATTAGTTTCATTCATGATCTTAAATGTTCGTTTGCTTGCTGCTTTTTATTCTATTCCAAACAAAGCTTACGCCAACCTGTCAATTTCTCTCTCAATTGGCTTGAGTATAGCATTTGCCTGACTTTCGTTTTTGTCGCCTTCAATTAGTTGTTTCTTTATTTTGTAACGCCCATTAAATTTTTCGTTGAAGGTAACTAATGTTACGTTGGTCTTTGTAGATGGAGGTTTTTGTATAGCAAAAAAATTGCAGGGTGCATAACAGTTACATATACGCGGATTGGATCTCCTTTGGCTTAGGCCAATTGGTGGTACTCTTTGGACCGGACAGGTGGTATACAATCACCGGATTATAATTCTTAAATTAATTGTTCCATCTTTATTGATTTAGCTGCCCTACCTCTTTTTGAAGGCAAATGACAGGATAAATCAATCATCTGTACTTTAAAATACTAGGGGGTCATCGTGTGAAGGAATGTCAGTATGCACGTATGCACAACCAATTTAGTGGGTCGACATGCCCGGAATACTGGAGGCAGATTCAAACGGAATTGGGGAGTCAGTATGCTCCGGACTGGTGGTACACCTTCACCGGATTATAAATTAAATTTTATCTGGAATGTAAGGTCCGCCTGTTTCTCCCCAACCCCACTTAGGCATTGGCTCATTTGATGCCAACGGATTTTCGGTCAGTTGTGAGTTGATGACAGCCAGCCTTGTCCCCCATTCAATGTACCCAACAAATGCAGAACGAAACTCCGGGTCGCTTTTTAAACCTACTTCATCCGCTGTTTGCAATAAAAGATGGACCCAACGCTGGCGCTGTTCTTCGGTCAGCATTTTGCCAATATGTTTGCCAACCATAATAGCATGGCTTCCTTGATCTTCTGTGGTATACAGTTTGTCGCCGCCAAATACTTCGGCTACAAAATGTGCAACGTGGCTGATATGTTCGGGTGACATGTCTTTAAATACATCGCCCAACAGATCATCCTGCAACACTTTGTCGTAAAATTTTGTAAATAATGTTTCAAAGGTTTTGATGTCTCCAGCCCATTCGTAAAGTGTTGGTATATTTTTCATTGTCTTTTTATTGCGCTTGGGGTTGATGAGATTTGATTTTTTATTAACTGCTTGAAAATGTCATTTTGTTGTTTGGTTTGAGTTGTTAGGGTGTTGCACTACAAAGCTGGTTAAGGGTTCAAGTGTTGCGGTGGTCGGGACTTTTACCCACAAGACTTGATTTGAAAAACTATAGTTTGATTAACCACAAAAATGTCTTTGAAGCACGAAACCCCGCCTTTTGGGATGCCG
The DNA here is from genome assembly GCA_031417835.1 of Saprospiraceae bacterium. Lineage (GTDB taxonomy): Bacteria > Bacteroidota > Bacteroidia > Chitinophagales > Saprospiraceae > JADJLQ01. The sequence goes on from JANOWJ010000026.1 coordinate 4,531, forward strand.
CTGTTATAAGCTGGGCTTCATAGGAGGGTTAAATCATTAAGGCTTCCTGAAATTCAATTTGTTTTAACTTAATCTGACTGTTTATTCGTTTCGATTCTGGCAAAATGAGATTATGCGAATGGGTTAACAATTCACTTCCTTTCTTTATATTCTGGGCAGTATAAATTAGACTAAATTCATATAATTCTAAATCCGAGTATAATTCTCTTATATCTTCAACATTATCATAAGATAGTATCCATCTGAACTCATCAATGTTTTTTAAACATTTTGCTAAGTCAACATGATCACCATGCTTGTAGAAGTTCATGTATAGAGCCTTGCCCTGCTCATAGTATGGTGGATCTAAGTACACTAGAGTGTTGGGGTCTTTAATTTTGCCAATAAATTTAAGAGCGTCGTCTTTGGTTATTTTTATATCTTTTCTTCTCTCAACAATCTTGGTAATTCGTTCGCAAAGGTCCGTTTTGTTGAAACGACAGTCAATCTTATAACTTGCTAAACTTTGATTTAACGAATCCTGCCCGCCCATTGGTCCTGCGCTTAAAATACCGGATCGATTAGTTCGCGAAAGAAAAAAAGTTGCAAATCCAAGTTCAAAACTGGGTTTACTTGCAGTCTTATATATTTTCCTCTGCTTTGTCCATTCTTCAAGATTGACTTCAATACAATCGAGCTGATCAATAAAACGCTCGCTTTCCAAAAGCATGTAATTCCAAAAAGAAAAAACGCTAATACTGGCATCATTAATTTTTATACGATCTACCCGTTCCCTTAGTAAAAGGTTTACTGCTGCTCCAGCTCCTCCCGCATATGGTTCGGCATAAGTAATATTCTTCAGAGCATTATACGCAATCACTTCTTCAAAAAATGAAGTCATAACTGATTTTCCTCCGGGATATCTAAGTGGCGTAGTATTCATATTTTAATTACAGCGTTTCAATTGAATATGCCTTCGCAAATTTATTATAAACTGTTTCAAATTCTTTTATAAAATTGTCAACAATTGACTTATTTTCAAAAATCCAGGGGTTTATGACCTTAGTGGCGTTAAGTCCCCAACGCTTTAAATGAGAATTAAACCACTTTTTCGCCTTGTTTCTATCAGTACTAATTTCATCCGGAGTGAAGTCTTTGAAGCAGTATTGCTTGGTAAAATTTGGATTTATCTTTGACCAAACATCTGAATCATCATCAAGGTGATGAAGAAAATCTGCTAATAGTCTTTCGGGAGAAAGAATATTTGGAAGAACTAAAAAATTCTTAAAGATTTTTATTTTCGTCAGTTTCTTTTTATCATCCCTCACATCTCCGTCTAAAATTACAATTGAGTTTGGGAGGATAAAACTTGGAATCTTATGGGATGCTAGATCAATTAAGCTGCTGCAACTTAAATTGCAATCTATAAAACGAAGTTTTGAGGTTCGCTTCTTAAGGAGAGCCTTAGCAAAAATTGAAGTTTCTTTGTCTTCGGTAAAGACATCAATCTTGTTTTTGTGAATGTCACCAATTGAAACTTCCAACCGGTGCTTTATGGTATAAATCGAAGTATTATTTATCGGCTTAATTTTTCCATTTTTTTTCTCTAGATATATGACATTAATTTGATTTTTAGTTGCTGTCACTTTCTGAAGGCTTTCCTTAAGTGAACACACATGCTCTAGAACAGAAAGGGAATGCGTTGTAAATATTATTTGAATTTTATAATTAGACGCAAATTTTCGCAATGCATCAACCAATTTTATTTGCGAAGCTGGATATAATGTTGCATCTAATTCATCGATTGCAAGAATGCCACCTTGGTAATCATTTGGATATTTTTCATGAAGTCTTTTAAACGATATAATTCCCAATAAAATTTTTCCAATATTGTCTTGACCAGCTGAATTTTGTTTCCAATCATAGTGATCAGTGCTAACCCCCACAGTATTTTTATTACTGCTTTCCAAATAGCTTGTTTCTGTATAATCATCTAGCGTTATAAGTATTTTCTTATGCCATTCGTTATAAAACTTGATTTCACTTTCTGAAAGAGTAAATTTCGCACTTTTAATTAGCTTAGAATCTTCTCCGATTGGTATCAATCGCTTTAGACTAAGGTAAATTACCGGAAGCTGGATGTAGCCCGATCCTTTTTCCCTGCTTCCTTTTGGCCAAAATCTAATTTTATTTTTGTCTCTTGGAATGCTTTCAATAGTAATTTGCTTAGGTTCATTTGCCAGGTGCAGCGTCCATTCATGCATTTTTGCTTTATCGAACGTACTAGACAATTTAAATTTTTCACTGAATGCTGATTTAAAAGATCCGCCACTCAAAGGCAATTCTTTTATCATTGGATTGGCATCATCCGTAATGGTAAAAGGCTGGCTAAGCATTCCTAAAATAGTGGTTTTTTGAGTGCCGTTTTGTCCAGCAATTATACTTAACTGAGTTCCAAGGATAAATTCAACATTTTCAAAACCCCTAAATTTTTCAATTTCAACCTTAGTGATAATCATAATTTCGTCTCAGTTTCGATATTTGAATGTGTAAAATTAAAATTTTCGACGATATTTCAGTAAAACCCTTTCATGGCTTGCTAATCGTGATGTATGGGCACGAAATGCGAAGCCTTGCTTATAACATTTATGAAAGTATCCGACAGCCATTAAAAAATTTTGGCTTTGAATTGGCTGTTAAACTGGCTGTCGGTATACTTTGCGTTGACCGAATGCTGAGGCTTTGCTCGCCAGAATTACCGTGGCTTCGCACAGCACAAGAGCAAGTGCTTAGCACTTTATTGTAAAAAGTAATTTGGTGATTTGAAGACATTTGTGTTGGATTTATTGGGGACAAGGAAAGAGAATATGGAATGTGCCATTTAAGCTTATGATTTACAGATAAAAATAGAATTAGTTTTTGAATATTTTGAATAAAAAAAGAAAGTACAAAGCCTTGCCAAGGCTACAGGTAGATGTAACAGAAAAAATTAGGATTTTAGGAAGTACTTAATAAGATAAACAGAATCTAAATCATCTATCCATCTGAGAAAGTTCCACTCTGGTAAAGTATTGCAATTAATACCAGCGTCGATTGTTGACAGTGAGGACAGATGGAATGATCTGTTTTGTTAGCATACTGTGATAAAGTTTATTTTCCATGTTTTTATTGTTTTAGCCATGGAAGATAGTGGATAAATCGGAGAGGAAAACCCGTTGTGAAGCAATGTTGGTTCAACGGTTTGATGTGCGAATGTGCGACGCTTAGGATGCTTTTTCTTACATCCTTTGTTCGCTGATTTTTAATCACTTCCAAGTTTTTTTAACTGTCTTAGATGGGATGTTATAGCAGATAATATAGTTTGGTTTTCTCGATACCTTACCCCATATTCAGCAGCCGTTGTTTTTACTATTTTAGTTAGTGCAGGATAATGAGTGTGACAAATATCTGAACGCAAATGATGTATAACATGAACATTTATGCATCCAAGAAACCAATTAGCAATTGGAGATCCAGTAGCATAATCGGCCGTCGTTTCAAAAACGTGAAATACATAATTTTCATACTCATTTTTACTTTCTGGGTAATGTGTTGTATCCACAATATGTGCAGTTTGAAATGTGAACGACATGATAACTCCGATCATAAATAAAGTTAAGCAAAATGTCAAAAGTATAAAATACCAGTCAAAAGATAATAGATAAATAGGGATTATCAGCATATATAATAGATAAAAGATTTTTCCTGAAAATAATTTTATCCACTCGCTTATTGGATGATTTATGCCTTTCAGATGTACATTGTTTTTTGAAAAAAAGTATTTAAAGTCCTTTACAAACACATAATAAAAAAGATATAAGCCATAGACAAAAAAGGCATAAATATGCTGATGTTTATGAAAGACTTTTCTTTTTTCATTGGTTGACAATCTAAATATTCCAGCAGTCTCTAATGACATATCTTCTCCATGAATATTTAGGCAAGCATGATGCCCTTGATGATGCATAAATCGCCACATATAGCTGCTTACGCCTAATAAATCATAACTGTAAGCCCAAAATTTATTTATAGTCTTATTTTTTGAAATCGCATTATGTAAAGCGTCATGCCCTACACAAAATGAAAGGTATATATGGCTTAACCCATGAAAAAGATATAGTAATAAAAAGCACCATTTGTTATCGGTTAGTAAAAACATAGCAAAATAGGATAATATCCACCATAAAGCAGCGGTGGTTATTTTAATAATCATTACGCTATTACTTTTTATTGATATATTATTGTTGCTGAAATATGCATTAATTCTTTGGTGAAGCGTAGTAACAAACAGAGATGAATTAGTTAAGTTCGACATTTGAAATTGAATATTGAGAAGTTATTAAGATGTATATCTATTTTTTTTTGCATCAAGTTCGAATTTGTCGAAGATCAATTCCTGGCCCTTAAAGGGTCGAGTAGGAATGTCGAAGTATATTCACAGTAGCAATAAATCTGTATATACATCGAAGACTGGTGACACGAAAACCCCTTTGGGTTCTAAGTTTTACAATGAAGCTAATTCAATCAATAAAAATCCTACCGTTCCTGAATAATCAACTCAATCGGCAAATGATCACTAAATCCATCTGGATTAAAATCCGCGGCTGATGGCCGGGAAAATCGAATAGGCGTATTATAATCGCCCTTGATCAACTCCGGAAACGGAAGAATCTGGCTGGACTCAAAAAGAAAAGGGTAATTGATCGAATCAATCGTCAGCGATCGGGACACCATAAACTGATCCAGGATATTGACTTCATTGCCAAAAACATGGGTACCTAGCTTGCTATCTAAAAAAGGAAACATCGTATTAAACAACACCGGAGTTCGGGCATTTTTGACCCGCTCTACATTGGAGGTACTGTTGAGATAGTCACATATGGATCGGTCATACGGTTGGTCGTTAAAATCCCCCATGATGACTATCGGTGGATTATCGTCATTGCGCTCGGCTTTTTTGATCTCATAGATGCGATCGATCCAGTAGCTGAGTGTCTCGCCGACCATCATCCGATAGGGCTCAGACTCAAATTTACCCCCAAGGCGCGAAGGCCAGTGATTACCTATGAGAATCAGTTCGTTTTGGCCGGCTATGGTTTTTAGGTTGACTTGAAACAAATCCCGGGTAGCTGCGCGTTTCATGATTTCTAATGAAAAGACGCGCCCATCATCAGTATATTTGGTTTTGTCATAGATAAAGGCGATGTCGATGCCCCGTTTATCTCCAGTGTCCATATGCAAGACCTCGTAAGACCGGTTTAACTCCTGACCCACTTTGATCATTAGTTTTTCCACCACAAATTCATTTTCAATTTCACACACCCCCAGGATATCAGGGCCCAGGCCAGTATTCATTTGTTTGATAATAGAACACAGTTGGGCGATTTTTAGATCCAGGACCGCTTCAGTCCAGCCCACCAATTCACTTTTAATGACTTTTTGGAACCATGCCGGCCTTCGCGGGGAGTCTACGACATCAAAAAGATTTTCAAGATTCCACCAGTAGATGTTGTGTTGAATAGCCATGAGCAGACTTTGTTTTGATAACAGTGTAATAAAAATACAAATAGTCGCTTCAATCCTAATGATTTAAGGTTCTTTACATTTTTGAGTACTTGAATTCAGCACTAAACACAGCGTAGCGTAGAAAGCCTTATAAAGGGGTACAAAGCGGATTTACTAAAAAAATCACAGAATTGCGAAGCAATTTCCCTCTGTGCCCTTGTGAATTACACTCTTCTTTAATTTTTGAGTACCTGAATTCAGCACTAAACACATAGGAACATTAGATTTTGTGAGGCATCACATAGAAAAGCCTTATAAAGGGTACATAGCGGATTTACTAAAAAAAATCTCAGAATTGCGAAGCAATTTCCTTTTGTGTCTTTGTGTATTACACTCATATTTAATTTTCTATGTGATGCCTGACTATCTCTATGTCACTATGTGTTTAACAATGAAGTATTTAGCAAATGGGATTTGAAAAATGAAAAGAGTACGGATATATGCGATGAGCCTGATTTAACTCCACACAGCACCGGATCGCAAATTACCTAATTGTTAACCAGATGGACTTGGCCAATCCATAGGGCTTAACTAGATTTGAGTTATTATTATTAAGCTCCATTGACTCCACTTCGTCTTCCAGCATTAATTCAAAAAATTATAAACCTCAGACTCGGGGATCAGCAGCTCTGGAGTAGAGCGAGAAAGGTGATGACCTTATTGATGGTATTTCAATTGGTGTTGTTTTCCTGGATCTATATCCCGGAATTATCTGGACGATGGGCAGATATCTCCCCTTTGCTGAGTACGGTTTTAGTAGCCAGCCTTGTTTTGGTGGTATTGGTGATGGTATATTATAAGTGGTTTGATCGTATACCTATATTGCATAAGATTATTGGCTATGGCAGCAGAGTCTTTATTATATTCTATTTATTGCAATGGTTTTTTTTGGTATTATACTGGATTATATTGCCCCCATTGACATGCACTCAGCTAGGCAGCATCATGGGGGGCTATGGTTTGCGCCGGGACTATGTCGCCTATGATCAGATCAGTGCTCATATGAAGCTAGCGGTATTGGCGAGCGAAGATCAACTGTTTACGGATCATGACGGATTTGATGTCAAGTCGATCAAGTTGGCCTTAAAATACAACAAACGCAAACCCGGCAAGACGCGAGGAGCCAGTACCATCAGTCAGCAGACGGCTAAAAATGTTTTTTTATGGCAAGGCCGCAATTTTATCCGCAAAGGTCTCGAAGTGTATTTTACATTTATGATAGAGACCTTCTGGAGCAAACGCACGATATTATCCAGATATCTCAATGTGATCGAAATGGGTCCTGGTATTTTTGGGGTACAAGCCGCTGCGAAAGTCAATTTTAATAAAGCCGCCAAAGATCTTACCCGAGCCGAGGCGGCGATGATCGCTGCTTGCCTGCCCAGCCCAAAACGATATACCCTCAAACCCATGAGTCGATATGTGCAGTCCAGATATGATGACATCATGGTACAGATGAATAATTTAGAATCAGATCCAGATGTCGCCAAGTTGATCGGTTCTAAAAAATAGCGGCTCACCAGTTCTTTTTTTGCGAATACATGGCCATAAAGCAGTGCTTAAGGTTCGAGTTTTCTTAATAAAAACTTAAACCAACGAGGGCAAAGTCTTATAAAAAGAAATCAATGAAACATTATTTACATTTGCACGTTTTTTAAAAAAAACAAATCAATGAAGTATATCATAGTTCTATTCAGTGTGCTGGGGTTTTTGCCATCAATAGGTCAATCTGTTTTAGGTACCTGGAAGACTGTAGATGACCGGGATGGTGCGGAAAAATCCTATGTAGATGTGTATGAACAAAAGGGTATGGTATACGGCAAAATCACCAAACTGCTCAAAGATCCCGAAGATAAAACGTGTGACCGATGTAAAGGCGATCGCAAAGACAAACCGCTCATGGGCATGGTCGTCATCGAAGCGTTGGCTAAAAATCAAGAACAATATAATGGTGGTCGCATCTTTGATCCGGTCTCGGGCAATGATTATGGCTGTAGCGTCTGGATAGAACCCGGCAAACCCAATGAATTAAAAGTACGGGGAAAACATTGGTCGGGTATATACAGGACCCAGACCTGGTATCGGGTGATGTAAGGAAATGTCAAGGCTGGTATCAAACACCAATCAATGACCCGCCACCGACTCCCCTTCCCATTTAGCAACCACTGCCGTAGCTAGACAGTTACCCATAAGATTAGTCGCGGTACGACCCATATCCATCAAAGCATCTATACCCAGTATGATAAAAATGGGTTCGGTAGGTAAGTTAAATGAGACCGCCGTACCCATCAGGATGACCAGCGATGCCCGGGCTACTCCGGCCACCCCCTTGCTGGAAAGCATCAGCGTCAACATCATCACGATCTGCTCCCCGACGGTGAGATCTATTTTGGCTGCCTGAGCGACAAACACCAAGGCAAGGCTGAGATACAAGGTACTACCATCAAGATTAAAACTAAATCCGGTAGGCAATACAAACGATACGATTTTGCGCGGTAGGCCATAGCCTTCAAGTGCTTTCATAGCATGAGGTAACGCTGCCTCTGAGCTTGCCGTAGCAAAGGCTAATAATACAGGCTCGGAAATAGCAGTTAGAAATTTTTTAATAGGAAGCTTGATGTATAAGGCGATCGGAAGAAACACGCCAAAGATCAAAACAGCCAATGCTGCATATAATGTAGCTAAGAGCAAAAACAAGTTTTTTAAGATATCAAAGCCCATCTTGCCTATCGTATATGCCAAGGCCGCACCTACCGCAAAAGGGGCCAGATACATCACCAGATTAGTGAATTTAAACATCACCTCCGACAGACTTTCACACCAGTTGAGCATAGTATCTTTAGCCTTAGAGTTTTTGACCATCGATAGCCCTAACCCAAACAGCACACTGAAAACTACAATCTGCAATACCTGGCCTTCGGCGACGGCTTTAGCGATGTTTTCGGGAAAGGAATGTAATATGATTTGTTGCCAGGATTGTTTAGCTATTTCGACCTGCGGAGCAGTGTCAGCACCAGTAAGGTCGATACCGACACCCGCTTTGCTGATGTTGATCGCGATCAATCCGATGATCAAGGCGATCGTCGTCACGATCTCAAAATAAACCAAGGACTTCCAGCCCATACGGCCAACTTGCTTCATATCGGCGTGCCCAGCGATACCCACGACCAGCGTTGAAAACAAAAGTGGCGCTATGATGGTCTTGATCATCCTCAAAAAGATATCGCTGATGACTTTAAGATTAGCACCTACACTCGGCCAGTCATGGCCTATCTCCGCACCGATCACCATCGATAAAAAAATCCAGGTGGTCAGGTTTTGTTTTTTGATGCCATAGGCGATCAAAGCCAGAAGAGTCATCCACCTCAGGCTGGTCAGAAAGCCAGGATGTAAGAAGCCCGGACTGAGCAAGTGGATACTATGTGTCACCACCACGACGGTCAAAAGGCCCAGAATCACAGTCAGGATTTGTTTTATGCTCCACGAATTCATACACTAGAATGATTTATAGCTCTAACATACACTGATTTTGGTGAAAAATCGAAAGCGGGCTGATCTGGGGAGATAATTTTGAAAAGACCCGTATCCTGGAGAAGAATAAAAACAGGAGTCTTGGGGATGATACTTTTCTTTGACGGAGAAAAAGGTTTTCGTTAATCAGACTATAGGTTACCCGGTGAATCGTACATCACATCGAATTTTTATTTTTTAATGCTTTACTGATTTCATCTCTAGTGTGATTGGCGATCATGGCTTGATCCGCATACACATTCCATCGAGACAGGACGGACCGTACCGCGTCAATAATCTGAGCAAGACCTTGTACACCAAAGTGAGTAGCTAGTTTGTTGAGATGTTCTTTGCCCGGGTTTTTGCTTTCTCCAGCCACCATCGTGCTGTGGTGTCCGTAGGTAGAATAAGAAAAAGTGAGATCATACGATGGTGAAAGTTGCCACTCCCCTTTGTCATTCATCAGAAACGCAACATTTTTGCTATGATCATCCAGATTGTGACTGTATACATTGAACGTGGCTAATCGTAATATTTTTTCATATGCAACGACACTTTTTTCCAATCTGAAGGTAGCGTCCATCAAATGACCATAATCCAACATACTTAATCTAAAATTGTCATGTAATAATCCTGCGGCAGAATGCATATGCAACCTTTTTTTTCCGTCCCGATCAAACCGTTTCGTTCCAAAATAATATTTACCAGATTCACTTTTGAATAACCGACACGGGCTCATAATCAGGCCAGCATCTAGTGCCATCAGATAATAAGCATACTCTATTTTTGCCAAATCATCATGATCCTGCGCGGATGAAAATTTTATAATCCAGGGTTCGAAGTTTGAAGGTAGATTTTGGGGACCATAATGTATTTTATCTTGGGAGGCATCATAACCTATATTTATTTTAGGCCTCGCTCCACCCGAGCTTCCGCACAACAGGAACAACTGATCTAAATAAATGGATTGTTGATCAAACAAAATTTTTTGAGTTTCAACCGCATAATCATCTAAATCAAAAAGGGGCACGAACTCCGCATCTTGTTCCATCATAGGTTGATAGATCAGTGCTCCTGGTCCAGATATCCCCGTAATGGCCAATCGGTGCAATGGGTTGATGTCTGCAAGATTTAACCCGGATGAAATTATTTTCCGATCCATCAATAGCCTTCCCCAACCATCGGGCAAGGAATCATTGAACACGCCAAAAATCCCATCGAAGATTTGAGTTTCTACTTTTTGAATCGCAGCGGATAATGGTAATTTAAAAGGTGAGATTTCAATACCCAAGTCAATAAAGGGTTGAAAATATTTGAAATAGATATCGACGCGATCTCTGACGAGCTCTCCTACTGCAATTATTTTTTCACCAAATTGTAAGGAAACTTTGATTTTTCCAATTTGTATGAGAGCGTGAAGATCTATTCGTTTCATCCGTGGGTACTAAATAATTTCTCAAGGTGGCTCATGTCTTTTTGGGGTAATAAGATGTGATCAAAGCCATCTAATCGGTTGAGCACATGGGCCAATTTTAATAACGAGATATAGGATATTTGACCCGTACGTTCAAATCGTTTAAGACTGCCCAGAGAAACGCCTGATCGTACTGCAAGTTCTGATTGAGAATAACCGACTTGTTTGCGCAAGGTCTTTAGTTTAGCACTTGTTTCAGCTAAAACTTCTGAGGGTATTTTTTGAATGGAATAGGACATTTTGGCTATTATATTGGCTAAATATACGAAAAATGATATAAAAAAGCTAATATATTGGCTAGTATAACTTTTCAATAAGGTGAACTTTTTTGGAAAAAACGAGCTAGGTTCAAAGCTGGGATAAGAAATCAATCCGTTACAAACATTATATTTAGTTGAATGACTTGCTCCTGTAATGAAATGAACATATCTTTGTATTCGACAGTACACACCACGCTACCCGTCAGCTCAGCGTCTCAGGGTGTGTCTTTTGCTAGATTATTTCATACTTTAGTATATAAAGAAAACGCGGTTGCCTTGCCTCTCTACGAGGCACACTTGGTGACCCATTTAAGATAACAGTACCCGTCCTGCATACCGTAAGATCTGCAGGCGGGTCATTCTTTTTTAGGGGTTATGGCAAATAAAGAGCACAAAACGATAGCAGATCAAATAGCTCTACTTAAAAGTCGAGGAATGGCTTTTAAAGATGAAGTTCAAGCAGCTTCCTTACTTCAGAATATAAGTTACTATAGACTCAAAGGATATTGGTGGGATATGCAATCAGATCATATCATACATCAATTTTTTCCAAATACTATATTTGAAGATGTATTAGATAGGTACACTTTTGATAGACATCTTCGAATAATTCTTTTTGATGCAATCGAAAGAATAGAAATAGGTCTTCGCACAATAATGATATATTTTCTTTCTGAGGTATACGGTCCCCTATGGTATCTTAACAGCTTAATCGTAACTAATTCTTTACTGCATCAAACACATCTAGGAGAATTGCAAGCTGAATTTGCAAGAAGTCAGGAAACATTTGCAATAAATCATCGTAATAATAGAGTCAATGAAGATCCCGATGTATGGATCATATTAGAGGTCGCTTCTATGGGCACATTATCAAAAATATATAAAAATCTTCATCATCAACTCCCTGAAAAATCAAAAATTGCAAACGAAATGGGATTGAATTTACAAAATGAACTAAGCAGCTGGTTAGAAGCAATTACCTATACCAGAAATATTGTAGCCCATCATTCAAGGCTGTGGAGTAGAAATATGGTAAGAAAACCAATGAAAATTGTCAATCCAAAATTTACTTGGTTGCAAAATGCATTGACTCCAGTACAAGAAAAAAAAATTTTCCCTATCATCAGTGCCATGATATACTTATGTAATGTCATCACACCAGGGCACCATATTAAGACGAGGCTTTTAGATTTAATCTATAATAATCCTGATATACCCATATACAAGATTGGATTTTTGAACAACTGGCATAAAGAACCCTTATGGCAGAAATAGAAAAAAAGGAACTTACCTACTTAAACATCTCCGAAAAGCAAGTCCTCAAAGTCTACTAAATAAGGGGACTTGAATAAAATCACTCTGGTTTATCCAACTCAAATATATTTTCCTTGGTAATCCGCACATATTGATTGCCTCCGAGCCGCCCGATAGCATCGAGTTTTAAAGCATCTACTTTGCCTTGTTCATTCAACACGGACTCATCTACATGTATTTTTAAGATCTCACAGATGATCAAACTTCCAGCTCCGCCGCCGGTACCTAACTCTACGACTTGAGTGACCTTGCACTCAAAAGCAAGGGGACTTTCTTTGACCCGATTGGGTTTTACAAGATCGCTGCTCAGTTCTGTCAGTCCGGCCTCCTGGAATTCATTGACACCTTTGGGATAAGAAACACTTGTAATATTCATTTGTGAGGCTAGTGGGAAATTGACCAGATGCACCACACACTCCGCTACCTCTTTGATATTTTCATAGGTATCTTTTTGTAAGCCATTTCTGGCATTACGTACAGGTGCGAAGATAAGGATGGGTGGTCGCGTGCTTACGATATTAAAATAACTGAACGGACTCAGATTGGATCTGCCTTCGGCATCGATTGTGCTCACAAAAGCGATGGGTCGGGGTATGATCGCTGAAGTAAAAAAACCGTAAAGGGCTCTATTGTCTAGGTCAGTTGGGAGAAAAGATTTCATGAGATTTGCGAATGGGCGTTTGCTATTAGTGATAGATGTGTTGTGTTAACTTAATATCAAGTCTAGAGGTGAGGCATTTATATTTTTTTCATGAGGTATAGTTACAAGGGCCCTTTGAATCATTTGTTCTATAAGCGGTATCGCATCAAACAATTCCTTGTAAGAGTTGATGACATAATATCGATCTTGAAAATTATCCTTAAAATAATGTTTTTCAAGGATTTCTTTGACATCAAATGGTCGTCTATGGGCTGCATCGCTCAGACAAAAGACACTTTCACCACTTGAAGATAAGATCCCTGCTCCATAGATACGCAATCCGGCAGCTTCGCGGATGAGCCCAAACTCTACCGTAAACCAATAGATACGACCCACTAGCTCTATAGCTAAGGCGTCATCGATATATTTTAAAGCAATCTGGGATAATGATTGCAAGTAATCTACAAAAAAGGGTTCCGTCAATAAGGGCATATGGGCAAAACAATCGTGAAACATATCCGGCTCTTCCAGATAATCCAGATTTTCTAATGTCCTTAACCAAGTGGAAGAAGGAAATCGTTTCATTGATAATAAATGGAAAAAATCTTTATCTGGTATCAGTCCTGGCACCACTTCGATGGACCACCCTGTGGTCGCATTTAATACCTTATCGACCTGTTTAAAATCCGCAATGTGATTTTCCGAAAACTGCATGACTTCAAGACCCTCGATAAAATCTTTAGCCGCTCTGTCCTTTAGGATGTCCCGTTGTTTTTGAAACAAAAGTTTCCATACTAAAAAATCTTCCGGCGTATATAGTTCATATTTTTGACTTAAATGATACATCGCTAGTCCTGTTTTGATTTGATTAAATTGAGGTATAGGGGGTATAAGGGTTGGCAACTATTTTATTCATCAGAGGTCCAAAACCTAGGTTTATACCTGGCCTTCTTCCGTTGCACAGCATAGTGATACCATCTCCATCCTGCAGATAAGTTCTTTTTTGATCGGCTATCGTCAGAGGGCGAGATCCATTATGGGTCATTTCGAGTAAACTCCCACAACTTGCTTCTTCCCAGCCGCTGATAGTCCCGGTAGCCAGGATATCTCCGACCAATAGATTACAACCGTTGATCGTATGATGTGCTATTTGTTGAGCCAAGGTCCAGTAAAGATATTTTGAATTACTCCGGGTGATAGTCACAGGGGCGTGATCGGGTATGGACATCGCTACGTGTAAGTCAAGGTCTAATACCTGAGGTCGAGGATCCTTTAAGTAGTCCAATACAGCTGGGCTTTGTGTAGAAAGTAAGTCAACCCTAAAAGGTTTTAAGGCCTCCATAGTCACCACCCAGGGCGATATAGATGTAGCAAAGTTTTTACCAAGAAACGGGCCCAAAGGTTGATACTCCCATCGTTGGATATCTCGGGCAGACCAATCATTTAATATCACAGCCCCAAAGACATACTCGTTTGCCTCGGCGATCGCTATTGGGTGACCTAATTGGTTTTCACGCCCCACGATATAACCCAGTTCTAATTCAAAATCTAGCTCTTGAGTTAATCCAAAAACAGGGGCATTTTCTTTTAAATACTGACCCTGAGGCCGAGTAACCATCGATCCAGAAAGCGTAATTGAAGAAGCTCTACCATGATATGCCACGGGCAAATGTTTCCAATTGGGCAATAAGGGCTCGCCATGTGGGCGAAAGAGTTTGCCGACATGGGTGGCGTGCGCTTCACTGGAATAGAAGTCGGTATAATTGAAGATCTGCACCGGCAGATGCATGGTCGCCGTGGATTGAAGATCAAAAAGTCGAGTAATATTTTTTTGTATAGTTTGTTCAGGTAGTGTCAGCACCTGAATGATTTTTTTCCTTACTAGAGTCCAGGTTGCGGAACCCGTTTTGATAAAATCATTGAGGGTTGTTTTATCAAATACATTTTCAGCAAGTGTATCGATATCATTGAAAAGATCCAACTCATACAGTTGAGCCATATCCAATATGCCTTCGCCAATGGCCACACCTACTCGTCTTGTTTTCGAAGCAGTTGAATAAATACCATAAGGCAAATTGGCCAAACTAAAATCTGAATCATCAGCATATGGTATGAGTCGTGTGATATGGGCATCTAGGGTCATAGCACCAGATTTTGTTCTATTTTTTGGGTGATGCGCTGCAGATGGCGTATGTCCTGTTCATTCAATCCCTGCCAGCCCGACTTCCGAAATGCAACCACATAGGGCAATAGTTTTTTTACCAAAGCTTTACCGGATGTACTCAAGGTAATGTCAAATTTTCTTCGATCCTCTTTAGATGCCTTTCGAACGACCAGGGATTTTTTTTCTAATAATTCGATGATCCGGGTCACGGTAGGTGCATCCTTATATACGCGCTCACACAAATGCACTTGATTTTGTTTGCCATGCACATAGAGCTCATGTAGGATCACCCATTGATCTATAGTGATGTCGATCCCCTTCACAGAAAATTGTTTTTGCAATACCTGTTTAATTTTTTTACCCGTTTTTTCTAAGACAAATCCGTAATTAAATTCCATATTTATTTTTTATTTTCGATTATGCGCGCAGCGAAGCGAAGACCTGCCTATTCGGCAAGCAGGCGCAAAGAAAACATTAATCGTCACTCGTAAATTGTCAATTGTCAAATCGTCAATCATAATTCGCTCCATTCGTCATTCGAATTATTCGAATCATTTCGTCACTCGTCACTCGTCATTCGAATCATTCGTCATTCCTCCTACAGCGTTCCTCTGATCATTTGTTCCCGCTCTATCGCTTCAAACAAAGCTTTAAAATTGCCCTTACCAAAAGATTTAGCTCCTTTGCGTTGGATAATTTCAAAAAACAAAGTTGGTCTTGGTTGAATGGGTTTTGTAAAAATCTGCAATAAATAGCCTTCTTCATCCCGGTCTACCAGGATACCGAGTCGTGCGAGAGTCGTCATATCTTCATCGATCTTGCCTACTCTTTCCTGGAGGGTATCATAGTAATGTGTTGGCACCTGCAGAAACTCTATGCCCCGACTCATCATAAATTGTACGGTATGAATAATATCATGAGTGGCCATCGCGATGTGCTGCACCCCAGGTGCCTCATTAAAAAAAAGGTACTCTTCGATTTGAGATTTTTTTTTGCCTTCCGCAGGTTCATTGATGGGGAACTTGATTCTACCATTGCCATTGCTCATCACTTTACTCATCAATGCGGTGTACTCGGTCGAGATATCTTTATCATCAAACGAGATCAATTGACTAAAGCCCATGACATTTTTATAAAAGCCCACCCAGGTATTCATTTCATTCCAACCCACATTTGCAACCATATGATCGATATACATCAGGCCGGCTGGTTCGGGAGTGATCTCCAATGTCCAGGAGACATATCCAGGTAAAAAAACACCCCGGTAATCTTTTCGCTCTACAAATAGATGAGTCGTATCGCCATATAAGGATATGCCGGAGAGTACGACTTCGCCGTCCTTATCCTGTAATGTCTCAGGCGACTTATACGATGTTGCCCCACGGTGTACAGTAGAGGTATAACTAGCCGTGGCATCATCTACCCATAAAGCAATATGTTTTACACCATCACCATGGCGATCGATGAAGACTCCTATATCAGTACCACTTTTCAATGGCGAGGTCAGTACGATGGTGATTTTATCCTGCAGCACCACATAACTTTCAAAATCCTTAGTACCATTCGCCAGGCCTTTATAGGCTAGCGGGCTAAAGCCCAATACATGAATATAAAACAGAGCAGCTTGTTTAGAGTTGCCAGTATATATTTCGATATGATCTGTGCCGTTTATTGGTAATATATCTTCCATATTCACGTAGGATTAGATTCTGTTGTTATTCAAGCCAGGATTGATAGTAGATACCATCGTCCAGGGCCAAAGCGGCTTTGGTCACCTTAAGGGGATGGAACGTGTCTATCATGACGGCGAGCTCCTTTGTCTCTTTGACACCTATGCTGCGCTCCACCGCGCCAGGCGCTGGACCATGGGGTATGCCACCCGGGTGCAAAGTAAACTGGCCTTGTTTGATATCATTACGACTCATAAAATCCCCATCCACATAATATATGAGCTCTTCTGAGTCGATATTGCTGTGATTATAGGGTGCTGGTATCGCTAGTGGGTGGTAGTCAAATAATCTGGGAACAAAAGAACAAATCACAAAACCTTTAGATTGAAAAGTTTGGTGTACCGGTGGCGGTTGATGTACTCTACCCGTGATCGGCTCGAAATCATAGATAGAAAACGCATAAGGATACAAACAACCATCCCAACCTACGACATCAAATGGGTGATACTGATAGATCAATGTATGCAGGGTGTTTTCTTTCTTTATTTTAATGCGGTATTCCCCTTTTTGATCTAATGGTTCTGTAAAGCCGGGTAGTTTAATATCCCGTTCACAATATGGTGCATGCTCTAAGAGTTGTCCGAATTCATTAATATATCTTCTTGGAAACTCTACCGGACTACTCGATTGTGTGATCAAAAGTCTATTCGTCGTATGATCAAATTGGTATTGATAGATCGTACCTCGGGGGATCACGATATAATCACCTTTCTGAAAAAATATTTTTCCAAATAAGGTGATCAAAGCACCAGATCCAACATCTACAAAGTGTACTTCATCGGCATCGGCATTTTTATAAAAATAGTCCAACATAGATGATTTTGGTGCTGCCAGCTCTATTTGAGTATGCGCATTGACAAAAAGCACAATTCTTGAATCCAGAAAATCATCATGGCTGGGGATGTCGTAACCATTTATTTTGCGGGGTATTATATTATGTGCCACAGCGATCTCCGGTGTCAGGTCCATAGATTCCTCGATGCGGGAGATCTGAGTAGGGCGATGTATATGATACAATAAAGAGGACTTGCCATGAAACCCCTCTGTACCAAATAATTGTTCATAATAAAAGTGTCCGGCAGTATCTTTGAATATCGTATGTCTTTTGTGGGGAATAGCACCTAGCGTATGATAAAAAGGCATAGTATAAATTATTAATTATTTGAAATTTCGTTGATCGCTATTTTCAAGGCCTGCTTGGTGATATGATGCAGGCTTTTATTTTGCAGATGTATTTTTAATAGGGCTTGTGCTATAGTAGCGGATACATCTTCAAATATAGCTTCGTCCGTGATGGTTACATTTTTTTCCATCAGATAGGCAAAGACTCTGGCCATACCACAGTTGGCCACAAAATCCGGGATGACCGATAGATGCTCGTCGGCAGTTTGTAATATTTTACCATAAAAAATTTCATTATCCTTAAAAGGCACATTGGCACCGGAGCTGATCACTTGAATACCGGAGTTGATCATCGCTTTTAATTCTTTCATCCCCAGTAGTCCGGAACCGGCGGCCGGGATCATGATGTCGGCCTTTTGTTTCCAAAATAGATCAACCGCTTTTGTATATGGGATGAGCTTGGGATGAACCAATTTTCGATTCTTGCGCTCCATAAAAAGAGTATTCACCTCAGCGATGGTAAATCCTTCATTGCAAAACAAGCCGCCCGTGATATCCAGGATTCCAATAATTTTTACGCCTTGCTGAGCCAGAAAAAAAGCCGCTGCGGCACCTACATTGCCGAACCCCTGGATGATGACCCGCTTACCTTGGGTGCTGTCCTGCTTCCATATTTTATAAAAATGTTTTATAGACTCCGCTACACCATAGCCTGTGATCATATCCGCTACGACCAATCCTTGTTTTTTAGATGGAGTGTATAGTTCGTTTTCCAGCCACTTGGATACGCCTACGCGGAGTTGGCCTATTTTATTGATTTTATCTTTTTCATTGGGTTGATAGTGACCATTTACAATTCCTTCCTGAGGATGCCAGATGCCAAACTCTTCTGTGATCGGGATGACTTCTGCGATTTCGTCGATATTCATATCACCGCCCGTGCCATAATAGTTTTTAAGAATTGGGGCCATGACTTTATACCACCTTCGCAGTACTTCTACTTTGCGGGAATCGGCCGGATCAAAATTAATCCCGGATTTGGCTCCGCCTATAGCCGGTCCCGACACAGAAAATTTGATCTCCATCGTTTTAGCCAGTGAGATTACTTCTTGACGGGTCAATCCCTTGCGCATACGAGTACCGCCTCCTGCAGCTCCGCCACGGAGAGAATTGATCACGAGCCACCCCTCTGCTTCGGAAAGGGAGTCGTGCCATTCTAATACGATTTCGGGGGCTTCTTTTTCAAAGGTGGAAATGAACTGACTCATTTTAGTTGTTGTACTAATAGTTAGTATAACAACAAATGTACAGAATTTGAAGTATTAGAGGCAAATATTTTATAAACAGATTTTAACGTTTTATGTATGGTAGTGTATTCTTGCCTTGATCCTTCGCTTTATATTAAGTAGACTCACCATTATTTTTATATCTTGATTCAAAAATTAAAGTATGGCTATCCGTTGGGGAATCATAGGAGTAGGTGATGTATGTGAAATCAAAAGCGGCCCTGCGTTCAACAAAGTGGTGGGATCGCAATTGATGGCCGTCATGCGACGCGATCGCTCGTTAGCAAAAGATTATGCCGAGCGTCATGGTGTGCCCAAATGGTATGATGATGCCGATGCACTTATTCAGGATCCTGAGATCGATGCCGTCTATATAGCAACACCCCCACACGTACATTCTAATTATACTGAACGAGTGGCTGCAGCTGGCAAGCCGGTGTATGTAGAAAAGCCGATGGCAAAAACACATGCTGAATGCCAACAGATGATCGAAGTATGTAAAAACGCAGGAGTACCTTTATATGTAGCGTATTACCGAAGAGCATTGGCTAATTTTTTGGCCATCCGCTCATGGATCCAAGATGGTACGATCGGCGATGTGCGATTTATAGATATTCAAGTCCATAAATCAGCCAAGACAGATATGGTTGGTGGAGCACAGGGTAAAACAAATTGGCGCACAAATCCCGACATAGCCGGTGGTGGATACTTTCACGATCTCGCCTGTCATCAATTGGATATCATGGATTTTTTATTTGGTCCTATTCTCGTCGCGCACGGCTACCATGGCAACCAGGCAGGCATCTATCAAGCCGATGACATGGTGCTAGGACAATTCCAATTGGCCAATGGTATCATGGGTCAGGGCTCCTGGTGTTTTAATACCACCGATGCAGCATCCAAAGAGGTGAGTACGATCTATGGTAGTAAAGGCACGCTGACTTTTCCATTCTTTGGTGATCATTCGGTGACCGTGCATCTCGATGGTCAGGCGCCGGTGCGGCATGATTTTGAGATTCCTAAAAACATTCAACAGCCTTTAATACAGACTATAGTAGATGACCTTAATGGGGTAGGTACTTGTCCTAGTATGGGGGAATCTGCGGCACGGACGAATAGGGTGATGGAGTGGATGGTTGGGTGAGGGTTAATCTTATCGACCCTCTGTAGGCAACATATTCCGAATAGCAGAAATTTTCCAGACCCCTTTATGTCTAACTAATACAAATGTGCTCCACATTTTTCTTGGTGTTCCATTGGCATTTTGTATTTCGTATTTTGCATCTGCCACGGCACATTTGGAATGAAGAAATCGGACTTTTTCAACTTTAAGGGTTCTTGTGCCGGGACTACCGGCTGAGCTTTGTAACATGCCACTTACGGAAGCTTGGATCCCCATTCGCCATTCTCCGCTAGAGACCAATTGATCTACATCATACATTAAGATATTTTTGAGTAAGACCGTATCTCTTCGTTCTCTAGCCAAAGAATATTGATCTATCAGGGCATAAATCTCTAGATCTTTTTTATTCTTTGTGGTAGCGTCTTGGGCAAAAATCCCGGGCACAAACAAAAAGAGGATAAGGATGAAAATAAAAACAATCTTCATAAAATGTATGGGTTAGTACAATGATAATAAAAATAGGCGAATCCGTAGGGTGTGATTTTGCACAACTAGAATTCGTTACGGGTTAGCTCAATTGTTTTTATAGCATCAAAGAAATGGGTTATAGTTACAAGGTTGTTCTTTTTATTCTTATTTAAAACAAGACACAAGCCCCTTCCAGCCCAGCTTGTACTTTGGTATAACTTACTCCATCTATTTTAATACCCTTATCATCCAGTAGAGCAATAATGCCTCCTTTATTAGATAAAGGAACATTTTTTGATAATTTAACGATGACAGATTCGCCGGTTGTGACAAAGGCAGGTTTTATTTTGATTAATTCAAACATCTGCTTAGGGATATTCTAAGGAAATAAGTTAGAATTAATAATATTGGTTGATTTACCCTAAGCCCGCTGAAGGAAGACTTCCTTTGTGCAGGTAAACACATCTGACCAGCGGGGTTCGACCAGATTTTAGAATCTTGGGATTAAAATCCCTGCTGGTCTGTGATCTTTTGATTATTGGATCAAACCTATGTGGTCTATTTACCAAGATCTAAAAGATAGCCAGTCCACGTAAGTTTATGGGGTTTATCACCATCAAAATCATTAACTTTACGACATGGAAAACTCTCCAGAATTAAAGGCCTTAATCCGAAAAAACGCTTACCTTTTTTGGTATACAAAAGATAGCGCGAAAGAAGATCTGCCACTGCCTGCCGTGCTGGAGTTTTTCATTAATTATGCTGACAAAGAAGATATCAAAGAGTTGTTTAGAATCGTAGGGATTAAGAATGCTGCGATGGTTTTTTTTGAGCAATTAGAAGGCTGGAGGACGAGAAATAACTATTTTCCGGAATTCAGCAATTTCTTTTCATTATACTTTAGGAAGTATGCATCTTGAGGTTTTAAACAAAGATCAGAAAGTCCTTCTACCATTAGTAGCCAAGTTTCAGAAGGAATATTACATGGTAGGAGGAACTGCCATAGCACTGCATATTGGACATAGGATGTCTATTGATTTCGATTTGTTTAAAAAAGGAAAAATAAGACCGAAAAACATTTTTTCTAAGTTTGAAGACATGAATGAGATAGCTTTGGTCACTTTAAATCGACATGGACAGCTTAATCTCAATTGCAGAAATGTAAAATTCACATTTTTTGAGTTTGAATATGATATCCTTCACCTAATAATTATTGAAAAATCTATTTCCATACCTACATTGCTAGACCTTGCTGCTATGAAAGCTTTTGCAATGGGTATGAGAAGCAAATGGAAAGATTATCTCAATTTATATTTCATCATCAAAAATCATTTACCAATAGTAGAAATAAGTCGCCGGGCGAAAGAACTTTTCAAGGGCATGTTTAATGAAAAATTATTTCGAAGCCAACTTTCCTACTTTGACGGTATCAATTATGATGAACAAGTCGAATTTATGCCCGGCTTTGAAGTATCTGATGAGAATGTGAAAGAATATTTGATAGAGGCCTGCTTGACTGGATTTTAAGAGAAGTCAAGTGTGAGAGTTAGCCTATCAGCGGAAGCAGTTGACTTCTTTTGAGCAAATGTTTATGAGAGGCATCTCATGACTTTTTTGAGGAAAGTAAATGTAATATTAGCTTCCGGTTTGACAGGATTACATTAGGAAGAAAAACACCGGAGGTCTGTGATGTTCAAATAAATGTCATTTGCATCGATGAAGTTTTCCTTTTTTTAAAACAAGATCCAACTCCCCTCCTGACCAGCTTCCTCCTTCGTATAACTTACCCCATCTATTTTAATACCCTTATCATCCAGTAGTGTAATAATGCCTCCTTTATTAGATAAAGGAACATTTTTCGATAACTTAACGGTGACTGATTCGCCGGACTTCAACGTAATATTGATAAGGTCTTGTTTTTTAGTATTATTGGCGATGGCCCAATTCTTTAGATTGGCAGTTTGAGGACCTGAATTGAACAGAATAACTTTTTCATTGCCTTCTTCCACTCCGGATGGATTGACCAATGCGGCTATAATATGAATGAATACTGTAGTTTCTTCCACTCCGGATATTGGATGACCCGTGGTATCGTCGGTATGAATCGCTTGAGATTGAAATCGGAGAAAAACAGCAGAAATATAAATTTCTGAAGTTTTAGTATTAAACGTAATCATGTGGAGGCTGGGATGAATCTTAATTAATTCAATAAAAGACAAAACTATCTGAGATTAACTCTACTTTGTAAAATTAGGGCCAGAATGCAAAATTTTCCGATGTTGTACATCTCCGAAATACGAAAACTCAGGCTTGTATCTATTACAAATGTTGAGTTTCTCCGAAACTATAGGAAGATTCTAATTACTTCGGTAGTAGCAGAGCATTTGTAATCATTTCTTCTTCGGTTTAATGTACTACGGAGAAGTACAACAGTATGAATATATAGTACTTTGTAAAATTCTCCGAAGTACGAAAACTCAGGCTTGTATCTATTACAAATGTTGAGTTTCTCCGAAACTATAGGAAGATTCTAATTGCTTCGGTAGAAGCAGAACATTTGTAATCATTTTTTCTTCGGTTTAATGTACTTCGGAGAAGTACAACAGTAGGAATATATAGTAATTTGACAAAGTAGAGTTAAACAAAGTAAAAAAGTCTTCGGAATACTTCCTAATAGTGTCTTACTTAACTCTACTTTGTAAAATTAGGGCCAGAATGCAAAATTTTCCAATGATGTACATCTCCGAATTACGAAAACTCAGGCTTGGATCTATTACAAAGCCTGAGTTTCTCGGAAACTTTAGGATGATTCTAATTGCTTCGGTAGAAGCAGAACATTTGTAATCATTTCTTCTTCGGTTTAATGTACTTCGGAGAAGTACAACAGTAAGAATATATAGTATTTTGACAAAGTAGAGTTAAATGGGCTCACTGTTTACCATCCGACATTTTTTACCGTCATTACATTTAAAGATTGACGAACGCATTGAGGCTAATTTTTTGTTAACCATTTTTTTGGTGGCACAGACTTGGTCCTGTATAGTATATCTAATTCAAAATCTTTAAAAACAATGATCATGATGAATAGACACATCCTGACGCTACTGCTTTTATCTACTGCTATGCAGCTGATTAGTCAACCGGTAACTACGATCATAGTGGAGATCAAAACGGGAGATCAACGCTATGCTGGCACTGATGATCCGGTACATTTTTTAATCGGTGGTCAAGATTTTAACCTGGATAATCCTAACCGGGATGATTTGGAACGGAATAATACAGACTTGTTTATTCTAGCCGTAAGTGATCCTGAATTTACGATCGAACTCATTAGAGCTGTGGGGACAATCCGCATAGAAAAGACCGGCGACAGCTATTTTGGCGGCGGGTGGTTGTTTGGCAAAATCAAAGTCTGGATTAATGATCAGGATAATGACCCCATCTATGTCAATGAAAATATCAACAAATGGCTGGATGGAGATCATAGAAGTTGGGGCACGATCTTGGGAGATGAAGGCTGGAATCTGCCGGAGTCGCCACCTTTTCCACCCTGCACAGTAGATGATATTATTATCCTATTGAAGTCTTCGACTACAGCAAAAGCTATGGCAGAAGATGGCAAAAAGCCGGACTCCGATTGTGATGGGATTCCGGACGATTTGGATCCTACCTTTGATCCCAATCAACCTGATGATGATCAGGATGGTCTACCCAATGTATATGAGGAACAAAATGGGTTGGATCCTCTAAGCAATGATTCTGATCAGGATGGATGGTTGGATAATAAAAACATTAAGGATCAACTTCTGCTTATAAAAATAGAGTGCCTCGATGAAGATGGCACTGTGGAAATCGGCAGCGATGAAGTCTATGTGGTATCGGAAGATGTACGCTTTCCATTGAGCCCTACCTTGGATAATTATTGGGAGATGGATGATGATACCAAAGTAGAACCGTTTATTACGATAGATAGTAGAGTGTCATCGAATGCCGCAACCAATCTGGCCTATAAAACAAGAATCCGGATCAGGGAAGCGGATTTTACATTTATAGAAAAGCCGTTTGATGACGATTGGATGTCTACGACACTGGATTGGGGGCGAAATGAAACGAAAGAAATCGATCACAACGCCGGCAGTCGGCATTACAAATTGTTTTTTAAAAGTATAGTCACCACATTTATGGACCCCTCACCGTTAGACATAGCCGGTGACGGGGATATGGATGGATTATTTGATTCCACTGAATTTTTTATTTCTGCACAAGATCAACATCTCAGGCCCACGGAAATCATGGCTTTAGCGGGATATGATGGTCTGGCCTCCCCTATGAGAAGAGAACAATTCATCGAGGTAGATGCCACGGACACTGATCATAAGATGCCTCGAGATGCAAAACAACAAGTGGCCTCTCAATTATTCTATCACCATATTTCACCCAGGATAGATGATGGGTATTTAGGTGGCGGTGGTATATTGCCATATGATGAGGTGGTAGAGTTTAGTGAATTGCAAGGGTATAAGGATATCCATCTATGGCCGCAACGAATTAATCACTTTAAGTATGCATTGTACGTACCGAGCATGGGATCTATATTTAGTGAACATGGCAGAGCCAATAGACCCGGAAAAAATCTTATGGTATCCCGCAATACGATGATCGGTAGTTTTAGTTCTATCATATTTTTTCATGAATTAGGGCATACGATGTCACTATGTCATACTATAGGAGCCAAAGAACTCCCGGTCCCTTCCATATCTTGCCCGACACCTACAGGATATGATGGAGGTTGTGCGGGATGTTGTTTTCCTACTGGCCCGGCACACAGTTGTTGCCAGCACTATTGTGGTGTAGATGGCGATGACATCACTGCGATGGGGGCTGATGCTGGCACAGGAGAGTTGATTTCTGGCGGGCTCATCGGGGTCTTCATTGGCCTGGCGATCATTGCCCTCTTTATACCCGGCATAGGTTGGGTAGCCGGGGCAGCATTGCTAGCAGCTGCGGCTTTGGTAGGGGTGATCAGTGGTTTTTTCTTTTCCGATGCATATGAAAGAGTAGTAGATTATCACATCAACGAATGGGCGGTGATCAAATTATTTTTTCGAGGATAAAAAATCTGCCCCGCAACCAGGGAAAGAGTACTCGCAAGCAATGACATTTTTTCCACCCCCTGCCCCCTCCGAACGGAGAAGTGACCTTGTCTGCTTTTAGTTCGTCAGACTTAATTCTTTCAGAATCGAGTTCAGCTTTCGGC
Source organism: Saprospiraceae bacterium (assembly GCA_031417835.1). Lineage (GTDB taxonomy): Bacteria > Bacteroidota > Bacteroidia > Chitinophagales > Saprospiraceae > JADJLQ01. The sequence continues at coordinate 30,462 of JANOWJ010000026.1, forward strand.
ATTGTTGCTAAGAACAAGAATTTTGATGGCTAGAACAACTTAATTATAGCGCGAGTAGGGAAAACTGACACACACCCGGGGAAAGAGTACACCTCTTGCAACGACATTTTTTCCACCCCCAACCCCCTCCGAAGGGGGAAAACGTAGCGCTCAATTTTTGAGCTTAAATCTTAGCATCCGTCCCAATTTGGTTATTTTCAAGAAAAAAATACAAGAAATTAAATACTACTCATTTTGTCAAAATTACATTGATATCTACCATTTTTTTTAATACTTGCTGGGATGAAAATCTCACCAAAAAAAGTTTAAATGATGTGCCTGAGATAGGCCAGTGAATGGATTATTACATCATTCAGACAATGGATGAGGTCAAACTATGTTCAAAAACAGGATTAGCCAGGCCAATTAGTTCACCCGACTCGTTAAAGGTTTGTAATCGGGCAGCAACCAAATCATTTGGTTGACCAACACTTTTATCCATCACGACTCGAATATAATTATCCGTAAAACCAGACCAATTGGTATCATCTCCGGCATGTTCTAACAATACAGCTCGGGTAGTGCGAAGATGCTGTTGATAAAAAAGATGTTTTTTCTTTTCACTCAATTGTCGAAGGATTTCATTACGCTCACGCCGCACAGATACCGGGACCGCATGAGGTAAGTGAATAGCCGGAGTATTATTGCGCTCAGAATATGTAAATACATGAAAATAAGAGACATCGAGATCATGCAAAAAATCAAAGGTCTCTTTGAAAGCTTCATCGTCTTCGCCCGGGAAACCAACGATCACATCGACTCCGATACATGCATGAGGCATCACGCTTTTGATCCGGGCTACCCGAGCGGTATATACTTCACTACGATATCTTCGCTGCATCAGCTTCAAGATCCTATTACAACCACTCTGCAAAGGAATATGAAAATGAGGCATAAACCTATTGGAGCCGGCCACAAAATCAATGACTTCATCAGTACAGAGATTGGGCTCTATAGATGATATTCTGAATCTGGGTATATCTACCTCTGTATCCAGTGCTTTGGCCAAATCAATAAACAAGGCTTCTTTTTTGGGCTTAGTCCCTTCGATGACTTCTGTGCCATTACCAAAATCACCCAAATTGATGCCAGTCAATACAATTTCCTTAGCACCCAGCCGCACAACCTCATTGGCCTTATCGACTGCATGTGCTACGGTATCACTTCGACTTTTGCCTCTGGCTAAAGGAATAGTACAAAAGGTACATTTATAATCACAGCCATCCTGCACTTTGAGGAAAGATCGGGTCCTGTCTCCAAAAGAATACGACGAACTAAATGTCTTGACATCTTGAATAGCTCCTGCTTGAAGCGGAGCAAGGTCATTACTTTCCGATATGGCATCAATGTATTCTGTAATCCTAAATTTTTCACCCGCTCCCAATACCAATGATACTCCCGGGATTTGTACTATTTCTTTGGGTTTGAGTTGTGCATAACATCCTGTCACTATTATCTTGGCTAGAGGTGAGGTCTGCAGTGCCTGACGGATGGCATAGCGACACTTTTTATCCGCTTGCTCCGTGACACTGCACGTATTGATCACATAGATATCGGCAGGCTGATCCCAAGCGATCACTTGATGCCCTTGTTTTTCACAAAGATCACTCAATGTAGAACTCTCCGAAAAATTGAGTTTACAGCCCAGGGTATGAAAAGCTATGCTGCGAGGTGCTCCCATGAAAATAGTTAAAGAAAGGTGCAAAGATAGGTGACGAATGGGGAATGGGCGAAGAATATTTCGAATGACGAATGACGAAATTAAACGAATGATACGAATAATTCGAATGACGAATATCCCGAAGTATGAATGACGAGTGTCCCCAATGTTTCGAATGACGCATCACAATTGAAAATTGACGAATGACAATTTGACAATTGCTGGTTTGCCGAATGCCGAATTTCTTTGCGTCTTCGCTGCGTTTCACTCCGCTGCGCGACATCATTTAGCTGTGTCATCGCTTCGTTCACTCCGCTGTGCGTAAATATTCACCTTATCTTTGAACATCGCGCAAATTTACAAAAGCAAATATTCAGTATCTTTGAAAAGCGAGAACAACACATCGCTTCTTTGCGCCTGCTTGCCGAATAGGCAGGTCTTTGCGCGCATAATATCATCGCGAGCAAATGCATAAACGAAAAATTATCACCCTTGTTTTCCTTCTCGTTTTTGTGGGATTATTAATTGATCTTTTAGCTCCAATCAAACACGATTTTAAACAATTCGATCCGGTCCGGGTCGGCACCAGTGAAGCGGCCATGTGGCGGTCTTATTATGAACGTAAACCTTTACAACTTTTTTTCCAATTGAGCACGCTGATGCGCACCCAGTTTGGAGCTCCGTTTGCACGATCATTTATCATAGCATATCATGCCGCCCGCGCTGCCTTTATTTTTAAAGATGGTTTGGCTAAGAAAGATTATGAAAAGGCATTGCCGCCATTGATCTTGTATTTCGAAAAACTCAATCATCTTGCCAAGGATACTTTTGATGTACACAAAATTGCCCGACAAGAGTTGCAGTGGTGGATTATACGCCGAGATGTTTTATCTTATACTGCTGAGGATTGGAAAATCATCCTGGCCATGACCTTTGAAACAATGTATCACATACCGGCTAATCGTTTTGGCACCTTTGCAGATCAACGCGTGCGCGCGATGTTGTATAGAGATAGTAAGGGTAATGCCATTTTAGAAGAAGATTGGGTAGAAATTGAAAAACGATGTATAGGAGCCTGGACTTCTTGTCAGCAGATATTGCGTTCATCCCTCAGGCAGGGTTGATGTGTAGCTTTTTAGTTATGATCCCCATACAGTTTTCGGGAATATCGAAAGACTCCACCAGAGGTACGGCATCTTGGCGAATCTCCCAGCACAATTGATTTACCATTTTACGAATCGCTTTGGTCTTTACTCCTTCCATATAATTAGACTCCAGATACCAGCCATTATTTGACTCGATGGTAAACAGTGCAAACAATTCACAGAGTTTAGTCAATACATTTTTACAGTCCCGATCTTGAACGATTTGAACCGCAAGTTGAAATTGTTGAAGGATGATTCTATCGATATAAGCCTCAGCGACCTGGATGAGATGGTGCTGACACACATTGAAGGCATCAAAAGAGTCCATTCCTTCATCGATGAGTCGTTTGAGTCTTTTGGCAGCAGAGGAAAGTAGATCTTGCTCCCGGTATTTAAAGGTATTCAGATGAAATTCAAAATCCAGTAAATGAGCTTCGTCGGTATTGCGCACCGCCAAAGGATTTTTCTGAGTGATCGTAGTCACTGCCTGTGCGGCGACATAATTGATCACCCCCATAAAATTGATATTATGAAACGATTGTTTGAATTCAGTCAACCGACTTTTTGCAACGAGTTGCATCAGGACCGTATTATCCCCTTCAAAAGTGGTATAGATGTCGGTATCGTTTTTAAGGTCATCGATGCGATTTTCTGTGAGATAGCCTTTGCCTCCGCAGGCTTCACGGCATTCCTGCAAAGTAGCTGTCGTATTCCAAGTGGTATAGGCCTTGATCCCGGCAGCAATCGCCTCGATCTCTTGCATGTCGTCTTCTGTGCGAAGCACAAAACGATCAGTAATATATTGTAAGGCAAAATGACAAGCGTACGCTTTGGCCAGATATGGGATCAACCTCCGCTGATGCATTCTATAATTAAGGATTGGTATTTCTTCTCCTTGATCAGGGCCAAACTGCTTGCGACGATCTCCGTATTTGATGGCTATGGCTAATGCAATTTTACAAGCAGTCAATCCGGATCTGGGTACCCCGATTCGGCCACCAACCAAAGTGCCTAACATGGTAAAAAATCGCCGATTGTCACTGAGGATTGAGCTTTTGAATTCTCCTTCGGGAGTGATCGCAGCAAATCTATCCAATAAAGCATCGTAAGGTATCGTAACGTGATCGAATCGGATCGTTCCATTGTCTACACCATTAAGACCCATTTTGCGACCGCAGTCTTCAATGGTCACTCCAGGCAATACTTCACCACTCGTATTTCTGATCGGCACTAAGAAAGCACTGACTCCACAGTCTTTCTCTGCGATGATCATTTTAGCAAATACGGTAGCCAGTTGGCCGTGCAGAGCGGCATTTCCTATATATTCTTTTTGTGCATCGGGATGGGGTGTATGGATGATAAATGACCGTGTCGAGTGATCATAGATCGCCTCAGTCTCTAGACCTTTCACATTTGACCCATGGCCAGTCTCGGTCATAGCAAAACATCCCGGCAACTTGAGAGTGCCTATATCTTGTAGATACTGACGGTGGTGTTTTTCTGTTCCTAACGCCATCACACTCATGCCGAATAAGCCGAACTGCACGCCATACTTAATGGCCATACTGAGATCTGCATAGCTGATGGTCTCCATCACGGCATAATAAGCACGCATATCATCACAACCTCCATATATACTGGGATATGAGATAGATCCATAGCCCCGATCGGCTAGTATCTGGCACCAGCTATACACTCGTTGTCTATATTCCAGTAGGTCCCCATCTTGAGTATATTCAAACAAACCCTTTTTTATCAGGTCTTTGATTTCCTTGATCAGTCCTGCCTGCATTCCATGGAGGATACCAGTCAACAAGCGGATATCAAAGGTATAGGTTGTGATGGCATGCTGAGATTGTGTGTCTCGCCATTCGGGATAAAAATGATAGATCGCTTCGTGATTTAATACGCCGAGTATATTTTGGTATTTGGTAGCCGTATTTAGAAAAGAAAGCGAAGACTTACGGGTATGCGCGGTATATACTTTTAATCCTATCTCGATCAAATTGATGTCGATCGGGGTGGTCACTTTTTCCAGAGACAATCTGACCTGCTCCAAAATATATGGTAGCGGGATCAGGTCAAAGCCGGGACCAGGACGGACCCATTTCAATAGGATTGCTTTTTCTTCGTCAGCTAGGTAATCCTGGGTACTCAGATATTGTATGACTAGATCCTGCTCTGCTGGAGATACCTGCTGATCCTCCCAGATGAGATACATCAGAGGAAGGAAGATATACAGTCGAGGATGAGTGTCGAGGGTCTGTGCTATTTCCATGGCATTAGGAGACTTATGGGACTAAAGTAAGCTTTTTGATAGAATTAGAATTGGTACTGGAGCGAATACGGTGTTTACTAGATTGCCCTTAAAATCGCATTGGAAAAGTTTAGGCTCGACCCTTGATCTTTCTGTGTGGTTGAATCTTCAGTATAAGGAAAAGAGTAAAGAAAAATGCACTTTTGACTTATCTGTAAGCTGCACTAATATACACTTTGTGCGATTATGTTGCATCCTTGAGGTCACCATAAAACAAATCAAAATCTATTTAATTACATTTGCCCGATAGCACCTTCTCCAATGAAACTCAGAATAACGTATCGTACTCGTAAAGTATTGACATTGGTACATCGGTTTCTGCCTAAAATAGTAAAAAGAGGCATTAAAGTTGGTCTTCGACCGATCCGGAAGGTGCTCACAGAGTCATTAAAGCTAACCTATAAGTCCGATTACAATTCCGTCATTTATCTTAACAGTCATGAGGAAATAAAGCCCGTCGGTCTTGAACTTGTGGTTGATAGCATACCCTCTCAAAGCATTTCATCTACAACCCCGCTGAAGTATGATGTGCTCATATTTGCTAATGTAGGTTGGTCCACCCGTAAACACCGACCTCATCATATCGCATCAGCATGTGCAGCCCGAGGCCACCGGGTGTTTTATATCAGCGCAGGCAGTGATCATCCTCCTAAAGAAATTGAAATCGCAAAAGGCATTATCGAAGTAGGGCTTTGGACCTCCACTTTATTTAATAGATATGAAACCATAGCGGAAGGAGTGGTATCGGAAGACATGATGAAGGGCATAGAAGATTTGCGCGCACGACATCATATTGATGACGCGGTAGTGCATATTCATCTGCAATGTTGGACCAAATTGGCTTGGCAAATGCGTAAAAAATACGACTGGCGCATTATATACGATTGTATGGACGAGTGGGAGGATTTCCCAGGTATGGGTAAAGCACTGGTGGCTATTGAAAAAGAATTAGTCCAAGGAGCAGACCTGGTGATCACTACCGCTGAGCTTTTGAGGAAAAAATGGGCTCCAATTAATAAAAGAACCGCGCTCATACGCAATGCTGTCTTTGCTGAAAGTTATATTGCTCATTGTGTCCCTTCGGATATATTATCTGGAGCCAAACACCCCATCATTGGATTTATAGGTGCATTGGCCCCTTGGGTAAACTTCGAGCTCATCGCAGTAGTGGCGAAATCAAACCCCGACTGGACATTCGTACTGGTTGGCGATATTCATGTGACTGCTTCTGAACTCCATGGCCTCGATACGATGACCAATGTCATAATGCCAGGTCTAATGCCGTATGAAACCATGCCACTATATTTATTTTGGTTTGATGTGGCCATCATTTCTTTTAAATTAGATAAAATAACGGCTGCGGTCGACCCGGTTAAGTTTTATGAGTACGCAGCATCGGGCACTCCAATAGTTTCGACTACTCTACCAGAACTCGATTTGTACAAAGGATTATTTTACGAAGCCAATTCAGCAGAAGAATTTGAGGTCGCAATAAGACAAGCGTTGGTGGAAAATCCAGAGCAAAGAGCCCAATTGCAAGCGGTAGCAAGACAAAACACCTGGAACCATCGCTACGAACTGCTTCATCAAGAGACTATGAGTCTTTGGCCGAAGCTGTCTATCATCATTGTGACTCATGGTCAGATCGAGTTGACCCGTCGCTGTCTCGATACCGTATTGAATAATACCACTCATCCGGCACTTGAGGTCATCATCGTCGATAATGGATCCTCAGATGGTACAGTCAAGTATTTACACTGGCTTGCTGAACAGGATAAAAGGGTTCAACTGATTTTAAATATAGACAACAAGGGGTTTGCAGCGGCCAATAATCAAGGTCTTGCTATAGCCCAGGGCGAAATACTGATCTTGCTCAATAATGACACGGAGGTATCACCAGGGTGGCATATCCCTTTGATCCGGCACCTCAATGACCCGGCCATGGGATTGGTAGGTCCCCGATCTGACAATGTAGGGAATAGTGCAAAGATCATCTTACCTGCAAAATATACAGACGACTATGCCGCGTTTACGCGTCGATTACAGCTTGATTATACTGGCCAGGGCTTTGATATTAAAATGCTGGGTATGTATTGTGTAGCCATGCGGAGATCAGTCTTCGAAAAAATTGGCCCATTGGATGAAGGTTATGGGGTCGGAATGTTTGAAGATGACGATTACGCGGAGCGAATCCGCGCTGCGGGCTTACGGGTCGTGTGTGCAAAAGATGCCTTTGTGCATCATGTAGGTCAAGGTACTTTTAGAGCACTCATCGCCAATGGTGAGTATAATAAAATCTGGGACACCAATAAAGCGCGATTTGAGGCACGTTGGGGACCATGGAACCCTCAGTAGAATTATACAACGAATTAACCAACCAATGATTTTAAAAGAAAGCCATTAGAAGTTTTCGCAAGATGAAAAAATTTACCACTGAAAATATTCTTTTACCGGATGGTACGTATACTATTTCACCCGAAGTGGGATTGATCAATCAAAACAGCATTTGGCAAGGTATACAGGAGCTATTGATGCTGCTATTTAAAACTGAAGATCTTAAAACGCTGTCCGCCGTCGACTTGGGTTGTCTTGAAGGGGGGTATACTGTCGAGTTTGCAAAAATGGGCTTTGCTACTACTGGGATCGAGGCCAGGGAATTAAACTATAATCATTGTTTGGAGTTGCAGGAGAAATTTAATCTACCCAATCTTTGTTTTTTCCGAGACGATGTAAAAAACATTTTAAACTATGGGCCTTTTGACATATCATGCTGTTGTGGAATTTTGTATCATCTCGATCATCCGGTAGATTTTTTAAAGAAGTTAGCTTCAAAAACGAAAAGACTTTTGATCATCCACACCCACTATTCAGAATCGACGATGTGTGCAACGTTTGCAAAAAACTCTTCGGAAATAACGGAGCATGAAGGTAAAAAAGGTCGTTGGTTTTATGAATATGATGAACACATGATAGATATTGAATCCTTCAATTGGGCTTCTTATTCCAACCACAAATCATTTTGGCTTGACAAGTATGAGTTGATAGAAACCTTAAAGGAAGTGGGCTTTGATATCGTGTTTGAGCAATTTGAGTTTCATCGGGATGTTTTGTTCTTAGACAGTATTCAGCGGAATAGAGGGTTGTTTATCGCCATCAAAAGATAAAGGACCTGACTTAGATTTTTTCTATATAAATAATAAGAAGAATACTATATATCCTAGTTTGAATCACATAAAACAAAAACAAAGAACAAGAGTATGATGAGATCAAGAGTCTCTATAGTGTATGATAACTTTAGTAGGAATACCGGTGATATGGCCGTCGGATTGAGTCTAAAAAAGATCTTGACAGACCTTCACATCGTCCATAATGAATTATTTTTCAATCGGCATGATCATAGAGCAGAGACTATTATGATCGGCGGGGGATTATTATTGAGGGAACATCCGGAGCCAGTATATGACCGGTTCAAAATAAGAGGCCCACATATCTTAAACGCAATGGGTATTTTAGATTTCCCCAAAGACTTACAATATCTCGATGAGTATAAATATGTCACGGTACGGAATAGTTTCGATAAAGAAAAATTAAGTTACCTGCAGAATCCCGTACATGTCGTGCCGGATACGACTATGATCTTAGAGGATATCCCGGATTTTGACTTGACATTGGATAAAAAATGTATTGGAATCCATCTACTGCCTATTCCGCTGACCCCTCCAGAAAAACAGGCCCTGATCTCTTGGGCAAATCAATGCATAGATGATGGATTCGCCATCTATTTTCTGCCTGTCACACTATATGCTAATGACTACACACCCATGTATGAGTTATCCCTTCATATACCGCAGTCTGCTGTTTTACCCGTCATGAATCCCCTTGAAATATTTACCGCAATCGGTAAAATGGACTATTTTATTTCCTCATCCTTGCATGGCGGTATTTTTGCTCTAAAGCACAATATCCCATTTTTATTATTTGATATTGAAGCGCTGACTAAAGATAAAAAAATGAAGACTTTCATGAAAGACAGAGGCTTAGAAAAGTACTTGTTTTCTAGCGTAAAGGAGATGATCTCGACATTTGAGGGTTTAAAAAAAGATGCTCCTGATTATTCCGATATTATTATAAAGGACATGAAATCCCTGCAGGAACATATCTATACGATCAAACAATTGTTAAAATGATACATAAATACGCAGTCATCCACTCGCATACAAATCCATATGAATGGCTTGAGATTTTGAATACATTTTCAGACGAAAATAAAAAAGCATTATCTGATTCCTATCCTGCCGATCACTATCGCACGATCTCTGAGCATTCAAATGCAAGGCAATACCACTATGATGCCAGAGGGTTAATAAGTCTGAGTGGCAAGCTCAATCATGTAGAGATGTTGAGCGAAGTTTGGCAACAACTAGTACATTATTTAAATTCAAAAATATATAAAGACTTTATTTTTAGGATCACGGGCATTCAGGTAGCTCATCTTCCGCTCGAAGCAAATCTGTATAAGTATCACAAAGATTGTTTTATGGATGCCCATCAGGATATGAAGACCAAAGTCTTGACCCATGTGATTTATTTTAATACAGACTGGCTAGAAAGCGATGGAGGATGTTTGCGTATCCTTAATTCGTCTGATCCCGAAGATGTGCATGCCAAAGTATTGCCGAATATCGGCAACTCTGTCGTCATCATCCGATCAGATACTTCCTGGCATAGTGTAGAAAAAACACGGATTGACAAAAGTCGTAGAGCGATCACCATCACCTTTTATACAGAAGGCGCTCCGAGCCCGATGTGGGACGATCAGACACAATATGACCTGCACTCAAATGATCTTTGAGTTCAAAGCCTTTTTTAGATTGGTATATTCATTTCGTTGGCAAAAGCTGTTGTGACTTCCTGAACAGGACCATTCATGCAGATGATGCCTTCTTTTAAATAAATGGCATGGTCGCACATCCGCTCGACCGTTTTTAATGCATGGCTTACATAGATGATGGTCTTGCCCTCTCTGCGACACACTTGCTCCATTTTTACAAGACACTTTTGTTGAAACTCTAAGTCCCCTACCGACAACACCTCGTCTAAGATCAGAATGTCCGTCTGCAGGTGTGCTGCTACAGAAAAAGCGAGTCGGACATACATACCAGTACTATAGCGCTTTACAGGAGTGTCTATATATTTTTCTACGCCGGAGAAGTCTATAATTTCACTGAGTTTGGCAGTCACTTCTTTTCGGGTCATCCCGAGTATAGCCCCATTCATATAGATGTTTTCTCTACCGGTAAACTCCGGATGAAAACCTGTACCGACTTCCAGTAAGCTGGCCACACGACCATTGACCTTGATCTCCCCTTTTGTCGGATTGGTGATTCTGGATAATATTTTGAGCAAAGTGCTTTTACCGGCCCCATTTTTACCTATGATGCCGATGGCTTCTCCTTTGATGACTTCAAAAGAGATATCTTTTAAGGTCCAGATATCTTCACCGATTTTATGTATTTTTCGATGCGAGACATCCGAGATCTTGAGAAAAGGATCTTCCCGGCCTCTTACTTTATACCACCATCGATTCAAATCACCATACAAGGTCTTGGTACCGACTGCACCTAATCGGTACTTTTTGGAGAGGTGCTCTACTTTGATCGCTATTTCAGACATGGTGCTACTCAGATTATCAAATCGTGTCAATGAATGATTTTTCTGTCCTATTAAAAATCACGACCCCTACGACCAAGGTGGAGATAGTAAACACGGAAGAATATGCCAAAGCACCCCAATGAAGCGCTCCAGTGCCTAAAATTGAATATCGGAATGTTTCTAAAACGGCAGACAAAGGATTTAATTGGATAATCTTCAGAAGCCTTGGGCTGGTGACTCCGGACAAAGGATACAATACGGGGGTGACCCACAAAGCTAATTGTACGCCAAAGGTGACCAAATGTTTTAAATCCCGATACTTGGTGGTCAACGAGGCTATGATCATGCCCAGACTCATACTCAACATACAGACTAAAAACAATAGGTATGGAAACAAAATAAAAGAAGGTTTTATTTTTATATCGACGCCTTGATAGAGATAATAAAGATATACGACGACGAGTAAAATCATTTGAAATCCAAGTGCCAGCAAGCCAGATATCGTCGTAGCAATCGGAACGGTCAATCGTGGAAAGTAAACTTTTCCAAATAACCCGGTATTGATCAAAAAAGTATCTGAGTTTTTTATCAAATTATTTGAAAAATAACTCCAGAATAAAATGCCTGTCATATAAAACAAGATTTTGGGTTGCCCTTCGGTAGACATCTTGGTCAAGCCTCCAAATACGATAGCGTAGATAATGGTAGTCAACATGGGTTGGATAATGTACCATAAAGGACCCAAAATGGTCTGTTTATACACCGAAGCAAAATCCCGGATGATAAACATATAGATCAGGTCTTTATAACGCCATAACTCTTTAAGATTTAAATCAAAAAGATTCGTTTTAGAACTTATAGTGAGGGACCAATTTTGTTCTTTTCGTTCACTCATTGCAACATGTGTATTCTTTAAACCAGACTTATGTCCTTGGTCTATTAATACGCGGGCAAAAATAGAAAATAAAAAGCGCCTAGTTATGACTTTGAGTCGATTCCTTCCCACAAAGTACGCTAAGAATTATTAAACAAATTTCCTTTGTTTCGCGGCGTCCCGTATGTACTTCCCTTCTTTTCACACCGCTGTAGGGATCTTAACGCAGAAATCTATAATGGAGTTTTTCCCGCAGTGAAGTGAAACGGAGCGGATCGTGCAGATGCGCGCAGATTATGAGTTTTTCTGCAGATTATGCAGATCTTCCCGCTAAGGTCGCAAAAGCACAAAGAAATATTAAATTCGAGCAAGCCTTTATAAATATCCCTGAGCTTGCAACGTAAATAGCTCGAAATACAAACCTTTATTGGCTAACAATTCTTCATGACTACCGAGCTCTACAAACTGTCCTCTTTTTAAAACCAGGATCCGGTCCGCCATACGCACCGTACTAAAACGGTGCGAGATAATCACTGCGGTTTTGCCGGAGGTCAATTCTGAAAACCGCTTAAACACTTCATACTCCGCCCTGGCATCGAGGGATGCAGTGGGCTCATCAAGGATCACGATAGACGCATCGCGCATATAGGCTCGAGCCAACGCTATTTTTTGCCACTCACCTCCGCTCAGGTCTACACCATCGGCAAATCGTTTGCCCAACATTTGTTGATACTTAGCCGGTAGTTGCTGGATGACCGTATCGGCCAGGCTGAGGTGTGCGGATGATATGATTTGTGCATCTTCATGAGCAGCTTCTATTTTGCCAATAGCAATATTTTCACCTGCCTTAAAATTGAAGCGTACATAATCCTGGAAGATGACACCGATCATCCGGCGATAGGACTCCAAGGTGTATTTTTTAATATCGATATCATCCAGGTATATGGTGCCTTCGCTTGGATCATACATCCGGGCGATTAATTTGACCAATGTTGTTTTACCGCTGCCGTTTTCACCTACAAGAGCCATTTTTTCTCCGGAATGAATGGAAAAGCTAATATTTCGGATAGCCCAGTCCTCGGTACCCGGATATTTAAAACCTACCCGATCAAATCGAAGGCCTTTGATGATTTTCGTCGGCGCTATAATCGCATCAACAGTATCTATGATCGTGGATTCAATGGCCAGAAAATCAAAATAATCTTGTAGATACAAAGCGGATTCGGTGATCCGCGTAAAGGTGGTTAATAAATTTTGCAATTGATTTTGTAATCGATTAAAAGATCCGGATAAAAAAGTAAGATCGCCCAGCGAGAGAGATCCTTTGATCGTCCGGATTATAATCAAGACATAGGCACTGTAATAGGCCAGCACACTGAGGACCTGAAGTAGAGTACCCCAGATCGTACGCCGGATGGCCAATGATTTATTGGCTATATAATAGTCACCAGCAATCCTGCTGAATCGTTCCGCCAAAAATTTATCAAGTCCAAAAACCTTCACTTCTTTTGCTGTCTCGACACTAGCCCCGATAAAGCGCAGATAATCTAACTCTCGTCGTTGAGGAGTCCAACTTCGCACCAATGAATAACTATATCTCGAAAAATAAGCTTCACTGATGAAAGAAGGCAATACCGCTATGATCAATAACAATATCAACCATGGTTCAAATACAATTAATCCAAATCCTAAAAACCCTATCGTGATCAAATCTTGTAGTTGACTCAAGACCATAGACATCAATACCACTCTGCCGGTGGTCTGGCGGCGAGCGCGCTCAAGCTTATCGTAAAACTCGGCATTTTCATAGAGGCTTAGGTCGATCGTAGCTGCTTTATTCATTAACTCTATCGACGAACTATTGCCATACAAATCACCGAGTAAAGAATCGGTGAGATTGATGAGTCGATTTAAAATCTCCGAACTGACTGCCAAAAAAAACTCGATGCCTACCCACCACCAGAGTTGATTATAGTCAGTTTTGCCATTGATGCATAACATGATCTCGTCTATGATCAGCTTGCCTACATACAATTGGGCTAAGGGTATGGCTGATTTGATCAATCGCAATATGATATTGGCCAATGTCAGTGGCGGTGAGGTCTTCCAGATCATTTTAAAAAAAGGAAACAAGAGATTTAGCGACTTCAGGCTTTCTTTAAATCCTTTTTTTTGACTTCCTTCCAGTTCTGGGGGAAAACCATCTTTCATGGACTGCATAGGCATAGACATTGGGCAAAGATAGAGTAATGTAATGGCTTAGCAAGACGCTGCTACCCCGGGACAGAGAGCATGGAGTAGTGAAAAGAATAGATGTTTTTATATACTTCGGCTAAAGTACATTGAACATCATAGTTACATCCATGATGAATCACCAATCATCATTGGAAAGCAAACCAAGCAGTTGTGTGATGGCTTATGGACAGTCGATCTCCGCTAATCTCATTGAAGTATTAAAACTTAGCGAGTCTAAGTTTTTGAAATCACCATATCCTTCTGCAAATGAATTTTCATCCTTTTTAAAGGCTACTTGCCTCGTCGATTGAATTCCTTCAGACATCTTATTAGCGGATTACCTCAACGTACTTAAAGCCCCATGTAGGGAAATCAGCCATCCAGAAAGAAAAAGACCTGCGTCATGGCTAAAGCGGGGTATCAGGACAGCGATAACCCCAGCCTTAAGGCTGGGGTTATGCAAGAATGCAGTTCACTTGGCTTTAGCCTTGAACCAATTTCAGCCACACACCTAAAAAACACATTGAGGATTTTATCTAGGATTACATGTATTTTTGAATTCAAGTCAATAAAATTCAAATTATGGCTAAAAGGGCATATCATATAATCGTTGAGGAAGGTATAGATGGCTACCTTATATCGTCTGTTATAGAATTACCAGGCTGTCATACTCAAGCAAAAACCTATGACCATCTGATGCGTCGTACCCGTGAAGCGATAGAATTATATTTAGATGTTGACAAATCAAAAAGAAATACAAATCAATTTGTTAGTTTACAACAATTGACTTTGTGAAAGATCTTAGTTTCCCCTTCTCTGCTTAAAATCATCTTTATTCTGAAGCTTCAGATAAGATAATAATAGTTGCAAAAAAAACAACTACTCGTACAATCCAAGTCATACAATTGGAACCTGTATTTTCAAAAACATACCATCCAACGGAGAACCTATGTTTTATCTAAAATGAATTACTTTAGATCCTCATTCTTAATCGTACAACATGAAAAGACTCCTGTTATGTATTGCCTTGCTGATTTTTAGTCATGGCATCACTTTTACTCAAAGTGATAGTTCCATCCTTTCGCCAAAATTTTATGACCAACTAAAATGGCGCAATATAGGGCCACAACGCGGTGGGCGGTCGCTTGGCTGTACAGGTACTCCCGGCAGACCCCTTGAATATTATTTTGGGGCTACGGGCGGTGGATTGTGGAAGACTACAGACGGTGGCCAAAATTGGGCTGCAGTCACGGACGGGCAAGTGACAAGCTCCTCAGTAGGTGCGGTGGCCGTAGCAGAGACTAATCCTGATATCGTATATATAGGTATGGGCGAAACCCAACTGCGTGGTTCGATCACACAAGGTGATGGAGTCTATAAATCTATCGATGGCGGTAAATCGTGGCGACATGTCGGATTGCATGAAACCCAAGCCATAGCTCGGGTGCGCATACATCCTACCAATCCTGATATTGTATACGTAGCCGCGTTGGGCCATCCTTATGGAGACAATGAAGAGCGCGGGGTGTTTCGCAGCACCGATGGTGGCAATACCTGGAAAAAAATATTGTATGTAGACGCCAAAACCGGTGGTGCAGATCTCACTATAGATAGGCAAAATCCCAGGATCATCTATGCTACGACCTGGCAAGTATACCGTAAAGCATGGAAAATGTGGGGTGGGGGCCCGGGATGTAAACTTTGGAAATCGTTGGATGGTGGCGATACTTGGCTTGACTTAAGTAAAAATCCAGGTATGCCTGCCGAGCCTCTAGGTAAAATAGGAATTACCGTGTCACCGGCTGATAATAATAGACTGTATGCGATCGTCGAAGCCAATGAGGGTGGTGTATTTAGATCCGACGATGCCGGATGGACCTGGAAAAAAGTAAATGACGAACGCAAACTGCGCCAACGCGCTTTTTATTATACCCGTCTGGTGGCTGATCCGTGGGATAAAAACATTGTATACGGATTGAATGTAGACTTTTTTAAATCTATCGATGGTGGGCTTACCTTTAAAAATATAAGTACCATGCATGGGGATCATCATGATCTATGGATAGACCCCAATAATCCACAACGAATGATATTATCGGACGATGGCGGTGGTGTCGTGAGTACCAATGGCGGAAAGACCTGGACAGAGCAAGATTATATCACGACCCAACTTTATCATGTCATGACCACCAGCGATGTACCGTATCATGTGGCGGGAGCGCAACAAGACAACAGCACAGTAGCAGTGCCGAGTGAAGGCTGGCGTCATATGCAAGCAGGAGGGCCTGGTCATGGCTGGTACTATGGTGTAGGAGGAGGTGAGAGTGGCTGGATCACACAACATCCTATCCAAAAAGATGTCTTCTATGCGGGTAGTCAGGGCGCCCTGCTCACCCGATATGATCGCAGCAATGGTCAGATCAGAGACATTCAGGTATATCCAAGATTTTTTAGTGGTGAGCCTGCTGCTTCCTTACCCGAACGATGGCAATGGACTTATCCTATTATGTTCTCACCAAAGGAAGCCAACATCATGTATACGTGTTCACAACATCTATGGAAGACCATCGATGATGGTCAAAGCTGGGAGAAAATAAGTCCAGATCTTACCTATGCTGATCCCGAGACACTCGGACCCACCGGAGGTGTCATCACCAAAGACATGAATGGTCCGGAGATCTATGCGACTATCTTTGCGCTAGCTCCATCCAATCACGATGTCAACACGATATGGACAGGATCAGATGATGGCAAAGTACATATCACCCGTGATGGCGGCAAGAATTGGACCGATATCACGCCAAAAGATTTACCTAAGTTTTCAAGAATTGAGATCATAGATGAATCCAAGTTTACACCAGGTACCGCTTATCTGGCAGCCAATCGATATCAAGTCGATGATAGAGCTCCGTATGTATATCGCACCAGGGATTACGGTAAGACTTGGACCAAAATCATTCAAGGCATATCCAAGGGACATTTTGCCAGAGCGGTCAGAGAAGATGCCGTGCAAAAAAATTTATTATTTTTAGGTACCGAGCATGGCGCATACTTTTCTGTCAATGCTGGAGATCGATGGCAAAGCTTACAATCCAACCTTCCTAATACGCCTGTGCGGGATCTGGTTATAAAAGATAACGATGTCGTATTAGGTACTCATGGCCGGGGCTTTTGGATCATGGATGATATCCAACCTCTGCGACAATGGACCAATGCCCAGTCAACCAACGAAATCAAGCTGTACAAACCGGCAGATGCCATACGATCTGTATTCAATGCAGAGTTTCAATATTATTTACCTGCAGCATTAGATACGGTATATATCGATATCCTGGATGAACGTGGAAGTTTGATACAAACGTATACAGGTGTCAAAGCAATAAAAAAAGATGAAACTATTGAAGATGATTGGTTTGGCCCGCCGCCGCCACCTGCTCCCACCACTGTCGCTGGTCTAAATAAATTTAGTTGGAATCTTTTATACCCCGGAGCAAAAGTATTCGATGGTATCATCATATGGGGTGCCCAGATGA
Source organism: Saprospiraceae bacterium (assembly GCA_031417835.1). Classification (GTDB taxonomy): domain Bacteria; phylum Bacteroidota; class Bacteroidia; order Chitinophagales; family Saprospiraceae; genus JADJLQ01. The sequence goes on from JANOWJ010000026.1 coordinate 47,917, forward strand.
CCCGTGGACCCAAAGCCCCAATCGGTAAATACCAGGTAAGGCTCCGTGCAGATGGTAAATCCTTCACTCAACCGTTTGAAATAAAAATGAATCCCAATCTCAAAGGCGTCACAGAAGCAGATATCAAATCTACTTTTGAAATGGCCTCCCGGATCAGAGACAAAGAAACCGAAGCCAATGAAGCCGTAATCCTTATCCGAGATATAAAAACAAAGCTTGAATCCGCTATGAAGACTACTCATGATGATATGCTAAAATCAAAATCCGAATCTATCATTAAAAACATGACAGCCATAGAGGAAGAACTGTATCAGACCAAAAATCGCAGCGGCCAGGACCCACTCAATTTTCCGATCAAACTGAATAATCGAATCGCTGCTCTACGGCGAAGTCTGGAGACCGGAGAAGGCAAACCCACGGCCGGAGTCGGAAAAGTATTTGATGAACTATCCAAAGAGTTAGCTGTACTTCAAACAAAATTAGATCAAGTACTTCAAGCCGAAGCGCCTGCTATCAATAAGATATTGGAAGAGAAGGGGATTAAGGCGATTTATGTGAAGGCAAGGCCGTAGGGGGAATGACATGATATGCTTTGCAACATAAGTTCTCCTTATGATAAACGAACCAGGTGCGGTTTTGTGCCTACGACACAAGAGAACACTTCATAAGAGTGTTTACCAAGATGATATGCCTAGCGGCATAAGTAGCAAGTGGAATAAAAACACCTTAGGACTTCTTCATAAGGGTGTTAAGTGGTAAGTTGAACGAAAACACCGCAAAACTTTGTTAATAACGAAACACACTTTTAAATCCGTTAGGATTTTGATGTTGGTAAAATGCCAGAAAGGGTTTGGGCCCTTGTGCCGTAGGTACAAGATGTATGCGCAACAAAAGAGAACTAAAATGCTTCATAGTTGCTAGGACCAGATTAAACTTTCGTTTAAATCCGTTAGGATTTTGATGTTGGTAAAAAAACAGAAAACTCATGGGCGTTGTGCCGTATGGCACAATATAAATGATATAAAGAACTGAAAAGAACCTGATGTAGTTTTGTGCCTACGACACAAGTGAACACTTCGTAAGAGTCTTTTACCAAGATGATATGCCTAGCGGCATAATTGGTAAGTGGAATAAAAACACCTCAGGACTTAGGGTTCTATTGGAACACGCTTATAAATCCGTTAGGATTTTGATGTTGGTAAAAAAACAGTAAGAGCATAGGCCCTTGTGCCATAGGTACAATATGAATGCAAAACACAAGAGAACTAAGTAGTTTAATCGCTGCTTGAGTAAAAGCCAAAGAACCCTACTGCGGTTTTGTGCCTACGGCACAAGAGAACACTGCATAAGAGTTTTTACCAAGATGATATGCCTAGTGGCATATGATGAAGGAGAACACCTCTGCGCTTTGAGTAACTTTGAGCCCAAACACTCCGCTGACTTTTACCAACGCAAAGTGTCATTACCTAATCTTTCGTTTAAATCCGTTAGGATTTTGATGTCGGTAAACCAGAAACCACATGGGCCTTTGTGCCGTTAGGTACAATATGTATGCACAACCCAAGAAAACTAAGCAGCTTAACTGCTACTTGAGTAAAAGCCAAAGAACCCTATTGCGGTTTTGTGCCTACAGCACAATAGAACACTTCCGAGCTGTTTTTACCAAGAGGATATGCCTAGCGGCATAAGTTGGACCACAACGCCTCAGAATTTTGGTAACTTTAATCGCAAACACATTGTCAACTTTTTACCAACGTAAAAGATCAAACGAAACGCTTCGTTTAAATCCGTTAGGATTTTGATGTCTGTAAAATGCCAGAAAGGGTTTGGGCCCTTGTGCCGTAGGTACAGGATGTATGCGCAACACAAGAAAACTAAATGCTTCATAGCTGCTAGGACCAGATTAAACTTTCGTTTAAATCCGTTAGGATTTTGATGTTGGTAAACCAGAAACTACATGGGCCTTTGTGCCGTTAGGTACAATATGTATGGTATACAAAACCGCCTCTGTTATTCGGGGTCATACTCCACTGGTTTAAAAATATACGTTTCATTATAATCCACTTCAAACTTTTGAAGCAGCTCCAAATACTCTTTCGTAAAAGTTTTCTGCTTATGGTGTTGCTCTTGGTTTTGAATATATTTTATCACACGATCTACATGTGACTTGCTATATGAAAAAGCTCCGTATCCTTCCTGCCAAGAAAATTTTCCCCGTACAAAACCTTTAGCCTTTATCCATTTAGAAGAATCACCTTTAATGTCCTGCATCAAATCGGATAAAGACTGGGTAGGCCGGAAGCCGAATAAAACGTGAATGTGGTCCGGCATTCCGTTTATCGCTAAAACTTTATGATTATGGTTTTGAATAATCCCTGTGATGTATTTATATAATTCCTCTTTCCATGATTTATGAATGATACAAGCTCTGTTTTGCACAACAAAAACGGATTGAACGTGAATTTGAGTGTAAGTGTTCGCCATTTTTTTAGTTACGTTGATTAAATATAAATAAATGATTTGTTTTAAACACGGTAAGTTTTGTGAACTTCGTTTATACACTCTAGCCAAAAAATTTGGCACCTCTTTATCCGGAGTTACATGAGTTTTAATTTTTACCTTTTTTTGAGAGGTGCCTGTTTTAAAAGAACAGAAAAACCATGGGCCAGCCGTAGGGCACAAAAGGATTGCAAACAGAATCATTACTGCGGTTTTGTGCTACGACACAATAGAACGCTCCCGGGTTGGTTTTACCAAGATGATATGCCTAGCATCATAGGTGGAATGAAAAACCTAAGTTCTTTTGTCACTTTAAAAGCAAACGCACAGCAGACTTTTTACCAACGTAAAGAGCAAAACAAATCGGCCTATTAAATACATTAGGATTTTAAAGTCGGTAAAAAACCAGTAAAGGCGTGGGTCTTTGTGCCGTAGGTACAATATGTATGCATAACAGAAGAACTACGTAGTTTAATGGCTGCTTGAGTAAAAGCCATAGACCTTACCGCGGTTTTGTGCCTACGACACAAGAGAACACTTCTGAGTTGTCTTTACCAAGATGATATGCCTAGCGGCATAAGTGGTATGTGGAATAAAAACACCTCAGGACTTAGGGTTTTAACGAACCTCGCCCATAAATCCGTTAGGATTTTGATGTCGGTAAAAGACCAGAAAGGGTTTGGGCCCTTGTGCCGTAGGTACAAGATGGATGCACAACATAAGAAAACAAAGAAGCTTAACTGCTGCTTGAGTAAAAGCCAAAGAACCTTACCGCGGTTTTGTGCCTACGACACAAGAGAACACCAGAAGCTTGTTTTTACCAAAATGATATGCCTAGTGGCATATGATGAAGGAGAACACCTCAGCGCTTTGAGTAACTTTGATCCCAAATACACTGCTGACTTTTACCAACGCAAAGTGTCATTAACGAATCTGTAGTTTAAATCCGTTAGGATTTTGTTGTCGGTAAAAAAACCAATAAGAGCATAGGCCTTTGTGCCGTAGGTACAATATATATGCACAACACAAGAGAACTAAGTAGTTTAATGGCTGCTAAGGCAAGAGCAAAACGCCCGTTTAAATCCGTTAGGATTTTTGATGTCGGTAAAAAGCTAGAAAGGGTTTGGGCCCTTGTGCCGTAGGTACAAGATGTATGTGCAACAAAAGAGAACTAAAATGCTTCATAGCTGCTAGGACAAGATTAAACTTTCGCTTATAAATCCGTTAGAATTTTGATGTCGGTAAACCAGAAACCACATGGGCCTTTGTGCTGTTAGGTACAATATGTATGCAAAACACAAGAAAACAACGTAGTTTAATAGCTGCTTGGGGGGAAGTAATATGCTGTTCAATAAGGGATCGTTTAGATGCGGTGTATACGGATTACCAGAGCTTCATTATACTATTTTCTAATCTTATATTATATGCGTATTCGTATTGGACAATCGCTTCATAATTTTACCCGTTGCTTTTATTTGTAGCGGGCCAATTCCACAACAACCCCCAATCATGTCAGCGCCTAGATCCAGCCATTCCTTTACCATTAATTCGCAAGAGGATACATCCGATAGACCCGACCATGTTTTGCGTTCTGCATTGTAGACTGCTCCTGAATTAGGATATACGACTATTTTTTTATCTCCTGATTTTATTTTGATTGATTTTATTAATTCTGAAATGTATTGTGGCGCAGTACAGTTTACTCCAATAGCAAATATCGTAGGATGATTGGCAAAAAAGGAAGCGCATTTTTCAATAGGCGTCCCGTCACTGGTATGTTTACCGTCTTTGCAAGAAAAAGATATCCAGGCGGGCTTTTTTATACTTTTTAAAATTTCCGATAAAACTAGAGCTTCCTGAAAACCAGGAATAGTCTCACAAGCGAGCATGTCGGCAGATGAATTATCCAATAAATTAATTCTATACTCGTGAAAGTCATGGAGTTCCTGATCTGAAATAGTGTAATCACCCCGATATTCCGAACCATCTGCCAGGTAGGCTCCATAGGGACCTATGCTGGCAGCGATCAATGCCTTTGGTCCGTGTGGATGTGATGCCATGAAACGACTTCTTGCTTCTTCAGCTAGCTGAACCGATTTCAGGATCAATGCGCTGGCCGAAGGCCGATCATAACCGATAGCCATAAATCCCGGCAGGGTAGCTTGGTAACTAGAAGTAATGATACATCGAGCACCTGCTTCAAGATAGGCCAGATGGGCAAGAATGATAGCTTCTGGGTTTGATTCTAACACCTTGGCGCTCCATAATTTTTGATTGAGATCACACCCTTGTCTTTCCAATTCATTAGAAAGGCCACCATCTAACAGTAGGGGATAGTGAATAGTCATTGATCAAGTGAAATCAATCAATCAAAGGCGCAGTCTGCCCCGCTGTCGTCACACCAGCCGGCAATTCAATTAACGTAAAATTGCGAAAATGAATCTCTGCACCTTCAGACTCTAAACACAGATAGCCTTTTTTCTGACTTGACTTTGCCAGGCCATTGACAAATTTTCCATTGACAGATAACTTCACGACACCATCTACACATACCACATCATACGTATTCCATTCGCCTCGTCCTTTACATCTGTTTTCAATAGCTTTACTTCTGGTGCCTCTGGGGTTATCAGGAACAGTCTCCACACCACCTACACCAAAGAGTTCTCCATGGACATAAGCGATGGGCGGCTCTATGCCATCTTTTGTATTTAACCTTACCCAATCCAGATCCAACATTTGTACTTCAACGCCATTTGGAAGGCGATTTTGGACACCAGGTATAGCATCACTCCAAACAAAAACACCTGAGTTGCCACCGAGCTCCATATGTTTCCATTCTACATGAAGAAGAAAGTTTTCGTATTGTTTTTTACTTCGCATCACGCCGATGGGTTTGCCGGTGCATATTAATTCTTTTTTATTTCGAGACCAGGTGTCTGGAGCGGTATTTACATTGATCCATTCTATGTCAGTGCCCTTCGATTTATGATTTGAATAAACCTGAGTAGAAATCTTTTCTTGACCAAATTTCAATGTAGTACTTTGGGCACTATGATCTTGATATAGTATCGTATTGAATACTATAAAAAGAATCAGCTTTGAATTTTTAAGAATCTTCATGTGTTCAACCTAGTACGTTGGTTTTCCCGGGAATTGCAATTTCGGGTACGACATATTTTAAATTCCAATTCATTTGGTTATGTACCGGACCCAATACCTGGTTTGAATTGATTGCTTCATCCCAGGTCAGTGTTTGCCCACTATAAGCTACCATCCTGCCGAGGATAGCCAACATGGTACTATTAGCCATTCTGACCCCATCATTCATGGGTTTACCATTTCTAATTGAAGCGAATAGTTCATCGTGCTGGGTTTGATAAGGATCATTTTTTTCACCCTGATAGTTCCATTTATTTTTACCGGTTATTTCCAGCTCACCACTGCTTTTTACGATAGCGTTGCCCAGGGTGCCTGCTATTTCTACAGAATTGCGACCAGAACAACCTTGCTGCTGGCGGCTAAAACTAAAGCCCTGCACATTATTCGCATATTCATATTCGATCGCAAAATGATCATAGATGTTACCATACATTTTTTCTACCCGGGCTTGACGCCCTCCGCTTCCGGTAGCTTGTATAGGCAGTTGGTCACCCACCGCCCATGACATCATATCAAGGCTATGCACGATCATCTCTACAAGATAATCTCCGGAGAGCCAATTTTGGTAATACCAGTTGCGCACGAGATACTCCATATCGGTCCATTGCGGCTGTCTGGGCTTATACCATAGATAGCCACCATTGCGGGTAGATGATACGGTTTTGACCTCACCTATTTCTCCCTGTAACACCCTTTCAAAAAAAGCTCTTTTGGGATTATCATATCTGAAAGTAAAACCAGACACTAGAGACAATTTTTTTTCTGCAGCTTTTTTAGCAGCCAAGATTACTTTTCGGACTCCGGGTGCATCTACTGCCACTGGTTTTTCACAAAAGACATGTTTGCCTGCTTCGATAGCTGCAGTCAGGTGCTCGGGCCTGAAATAAGGTGGAGTAGTCAATATCACTACATCTACTCCTGATGCGATTACTTTTTTATAAGCATCAAAACCTACAAATTTATGTGATTTATCTACTTGTACTTTTTGGGGAGCGACCTCTATCAATGATTTATACGACTCTTCTAATCGATCCATAAATACATCACCCATAGCGGTAAGTACTACATTAGGATCAGCAGTGAGCGCCTGGGCTGCTGCGCCAGATCCGCGACCACCGCACCCTATTAAGCCTACTTTTAAAATATTGGAATTATTTCTTTTATTCTCGAAAGCAGTAACGGGAAAGCCCAAATTAATGGCCATAGAACTTCCCATCAGCGCCACCCCGGTAGATTTAATAAATTCTCGTCGGTTGGCATCGTTGATTTTAGATTTTTTCATTTTATCAAAGGTTAAATTGAAAAGATAAAGTGATACTCTGGTACATGATTTTAGTATACAATATAATACATTTTATAAGAAGGTGATCAAGCCGATTTATTCAATGGTAAGGCGTAAGTGAACCGTTTGAATTTTTAGAATCTTGCTATACCCTTAGTTAAGACAAGATTTTGGGGTAGGTAAAAACTGCAACAGGGTGCGGTTTTGTGCCTACGACACAAGTAAACACTTCATAAGTGTGTTTACCAAGATGATATGCCTAGCGGCATAAGTGGTAAGTTGAACAAAACACACTTTTAAATCCGTTAGGGTTTTGATGTTGGTAAAATAGAAAACTCATGGGGAGTTGTGCCGTATGGCACAATATGACTCCGAAAGAGCCTTATCAGATTCCGGTATTGCCTATTAAGAAACTTTTTTCAGAAACCACTTTAAAATAGGTATCGATTTTTATGCCTAAAAAGTATAGCAGGTTCAATGATGCTATGATTTCTCTTTGCGCGTACTATGTAGGTCGATTTGTACATATATACATCTAACAAACAATTATTTAGATTTTTTTTAGCAGAAAGCATAGGCATTTTTGATTGGTTTATGTCAGAAAGCATAGGGCAAATTAGTACGACCAGGAGGAATATTTTAGAAGATGATATGCTTGTCGGCACAAGTAATCATTTGCTGCTTAAGTCTGTTAGGATTTTAATGTTGAAAAAAAGACTAGAAAACTAAAGGACCTTGTGCCGTCAGGTACAAAATGAACGTAAAGAACCAGAAGAGCTAAGAAAGTTATCTGATCCTACTTCGTCATGGTTATACAATGACAAGTCTCAAAGGTGATTTTATCGCGCGACTAAAATTGGATCAAGCTTAGGAAAATAAAACTGAATTCTGAGCCAACCTATGTTTTATAGATTAGCATTTGGAGCCCGAGAAAATTGATTGTGGAAGACTTGGAATTTAGCATTCAAAATTATTCTGTGGTAACATTTAGCCGCTTTATTACACTAGATATCAGAAAGATCATAAACATTATTTTCTTGGCCTTAAAAACAACATCCATGAATAAACAAATCTTGCCCAATCAGAAAAACTACACTTGTTTGTTTTTTTTATTCATCACTATTTGTCTTGCGTCTATCGCTTGCAACGACTCAGTCCAGCTCACCAATAACTCTACGAGTGAAAATGGCCTTCTCGTGGACGGCAGGGACGGCACGGGCAACTTTAATGATAAAAAATTTATCTCTGCTGCGGCGACCATCGATGTCGTCAGCATCGATGCTTCTGCGGCATCCAATGAAGTCATTGCTTTTACAAACCACCGGCCACCGGCCATAGTACAAAATGTACCCTGGACATCCTCCTTCGAACAAATAGCAGTGCCCTACGCAAATAAAATGAAACTGGCAGTAAAAGTGTGGGTTTTGCACGGCCCGTTCAATACTACCAAGACCACAGCAATCAATGCCTGCATCACTACCTCCAATATATGGAACAGCGAACGTATGGGTCTGGATTTTTCGACTTTTGAGATCATAGATGCTACAGGTGATGCTCAGGCAGCCACGTATTTGGATTTTACCTGTACACAGCAAGCAGGGATCAAAACGGATATAGGGTTTACCGCCGGTCGCATCAATATTTATTATGTACGGACGGTAGATGGTGGCGCAGATCGTGGGCAAGCATGCCAGATCGGGAGTGATTTTGTGGCCATGGCCTCAGGCAGTGGCAGTGAATTAATGTCTCACGAGCTGGGACATTGTTTTTCTTTACAGCATGTCGATGGAGACAGTAACTTTGATCAGACTAATATCATGCATCCTGCAAGCAATACTCGACAATTTGTGACGGAAGGTCAGCTCTTTCGCTCTCATCTGCGTACCAACTCTGCTATTAATTTTGTGTATACCGCCAGGCCTGCATTACCCACCCGAGATTGCGCGCACAGCAACCTTAGCTCAGATGCTTGCCCCGCCATTCAAAAAAGAATCTGGGCCGATGGCACTTTTCCGGCCAATTAAATAAAATGATTATCCTCTAAATTAGTCAATCATGAAAAATTTAAATCGCAAAACCTTCATCCTCATATCCCTTATTTTATTTGCAGCATCCGGGCTCAAAGCTCAACCAGATCCCAATCGTCCCGAGAATGTCCAGACTGTTTTCTCAGATTGGATGAATAAAAACTGCGGAACCACCGAAGGATTTAAAAAAATAATCTCCTCTATGCTTCAATATGCTGATGCGCTTGAGCCTATGTTTATTCGCACGTTCGATGCAGGCCCAGATGGCAATTTAATTCGCAGCTTTGATGCAAGCTCTTCCACACGGTATAGTCAAATGCAGGCTTATATCAAGTCTCCGGATAATATTTTACCTCCCGCTGAAACGCAGGTTTATAAAAATCAATCCCTCGAAGCTTATATGAAGTTTGAACGCGACAATTATATTTTAGCCTATAAAGCCAATGCATTGGCTGGCTTAGGTATATTAAAAAAGCAGCGAGGGCTAGACTTACTTAAAAGATTATCCAACGATGCCGCATCAGTGTATCAGCCTTATGCTAAATTAGCTTTGGAGAGGCCGCTGGTGGAGTGAGGCGAGAAAAGCGTAACATTAGAATGTAAAAATGAATTGAACTATGAAAGTATTCATTGGTTTCGGCTATAACCCGGCAGATAAATGGATTATTGACTTAGTGTTTCCTTTGGTTAAAGCATTTGGCTGTGAAATATTGACAGGCTTCGGTCACTAGATTATTTTAGGCTCTTCGCATATATGCGTACTTTTTTAGTTTTTCAAATCCAATTTGCTAAATGCTTCATTGTTAAACACAGCGAAGCGTAGGGACATAGAGATAATTAGGTGTCACATAGAAAATTAAATATGAGTGTAATACACAAGGGCACATAGGGAAAATGCTTCGCAATTCTGAGACTTTAGTAAAACAGCTATGTACCCTATAAAAGGCTTTCTACGCTACGCTGTTCAGCCTTACAAATTCTAACGCTGCGCTGTGCCTACGCTGCGCTGTTTTTAATGCTGAATTCAAGTACTCAAAAATGCGAAGAACCTTACATTTTATGCTTCCTATCCTTAGATTTGAATCGTAAATAACACCAGCTTTAGCTCATAGGAGGCATCAAAATTACCCTTAAGGGTGAAACACGACCACAATCCCACGCATACTTTTATCCTATAATTATTATTTGTATGCGAGTTGTATTTAAACAGATTTGTATTTCTTCGTTGCTCCTGTTTTCTTTGATATGTACTTCATTTTTATTTGGTAGTTCCAAGGTGAGAGTCGTAACTAAAGTAGACGGTATAGATCGAGAATATTTTATTCATATCCCGACGAATTATAACGGGAATAAAGAAGTACCCCTGGTGTTTATGCTGCATGGTACCAGTGGCGATGGCGAGGAATTTTATAATTTGCATGGATGGACCCAACTGGCCGATAAAGAAGGATTTTTGGCGGTTTTCCCTTCTTCTGGTAGATACAAGATTAATGATGATGGCGAATTAAAGACTATTACTAAATGGAATACCTTACCGGATGCAAACTGGAGCTTACAACCCGGTGAAAAGGCATTTGATGATATAAAGTTTCTCAGAAAGGTGATTGACGAAATGAAGTCTAAATACAAAATCGATGCAAAACGAGTGTACCTCAATGGCTTTTCAAATGGCGGACAAATGGCTGCAAAATGTGCGATAGAAATGTCAGATGTATTGGCTGCAGTATGCTCTAATGCAGGATCGTTTTTTTTAGATACAACTTATATACCCAAAAGAAAAATACCGTACTTATATGAAGTAGGCAATAAAGATTATGGGTCGGACAATGAAGGACCCGAAGCGCCTTTATCCTATTTTGATGATTTAATTTCTACACCTGGTTTGACTTACAAAAATGGGCATCATTACCAGGTAGATTATAATTGTATACGAAATTTTAATCTCAAAAGAGAATTCACTTTAATAGGGGATACCAATTTTGTCATGGTCGCTACTCATCAACCTAATAATCCGGGGCCAGGCACCGGATATGAGTTTAAGTTTGTATTTGTAAAAGGATTGGCACATATTTATCCAAATGGCAAACAGCATCCGTATGATGGAGTGACCAATCACTGGAATTGGATGAAACAATACTTGTTGGAAGATTCTACTGCCCATGTTTTAAATACGCTTGCTACGATCAATGGGTATGGGCAAGGTACTTATGCCAAAGGCGATACCATTCATATCTGGGCAAAACAAATAGATGGTAGTGTATTTACCCACTGGTCAGGCGATATACAATATCTGGAGTCACCCAATGAATATCATTCTCGTGTCATCATGCCTGCAAAAAACATAGCTGTCACCGCCAACTATGCTACACTATCTGCAGCTATGGACATGACGGTCATGAATATAAAAGGAGCCGAGCGATCAAAAAAACTATACACTTATTTTCCCGCTGATAAAAACAAAATCAAAGGGGTGGTGTGGTTTTTACACGGCACCAATGGCAATCCAGCCAGCATGATCAGTGACCCGGACGCCAGACAAATGATGAATTTACTGATGGTCCAAGGCTATGCAGTCATAGCCTATTACAGCGAAGAAAGTGAATACGATCTTGATTTTAATAATGATGGGGAATATCGATATACCTATGGGGTAGATAGCACTTTATTGGACATCGCCAATGTAAGAGCTATCCGGGATACCTTGATCAAGCGAAACCTTATCCATGTAAACACCAGCCATGCCGCGATAGGTTGGTCTGCAGGCGGCGCATTTACAGAGTATATTGCCAACTCCCTTCAATGGAAAGCGGCTATCAATCATACCTCTAGTGGTAATAGCGCTTTATCACTTTCTCCTAAAGCCATAGTGCCCTATTTGGTATCCATCAATGAAAATGACTTTAACGATGGAGCAGGACCTATAGGTAATCAGGAAGCTCGAGTACATGTACAGAATTATAAAAACCGCGGAGCCTGTGCTATACTCCACGAGCAAAAGAAAGCTCCTTTATATCCAGAACGGTTTGATAGATCTCCTCTTATTTCCGAACAACTTTCAAAAGCCATATTCGAGGAAATTAGGATCAATAATGGCCTGGATGAAAAAAATTACCTTAGACGATTGGTTAATGAACTTAAAGATGCAGTTTTGGCCAATCCCGGTAAGTATCCCCTGATCGTAGGATTATCGATCGCCCAAAGAGAAGCTGTAGAACGGCAAATACAAGTGACCAATGCAGAACATTCTTTAAAAGCTGACATCAATGCACTTTCACTGCAGCTAATAGAGAAAGCTTGTGCAATAACTACTCCGAATAAAGATGAAATAAGGTCAAATGCAAAACTCAAACTGTACCCGAACCCGACAACTCATTTGATCAATTTACCAAATGTGAAACAATGGAAAATTTATAATACAACCGGTCAACTGCTCCTAAATGGGAAGAGTGATAAGGCCAATGTATCATCACTCCCGGGAGGTATTTATTATGTGATCAGCGATATGGGTAGTGGTAGGTTTGTAAAGGAATGAGTATTGTAGACTTTGCTGAATACGATGCAGGTTCAATAAATGATTTAATTTGTCTTTGCGCGTACAAGGTCGGTCGATTTGTTCATATGTGCATCTAACAATCAATTATTTAGGTTGTTTTTTGCAGAAAGCATGGGCATATAGTTGTACCGGGAAGAATACTAAGGGAGTCGGCCGGAGTCGGTAAAGTGTTTAATGAAATAGCCAGTGAGTGAACCGGACTTCAAACAAAGTTGGATCAGGGACTACCTCCAACTTAAACGCAGGTTTATAAAAATCAATCCCTCGAAGCATATATGAAGTTTGAACGCGACAATTATATTTTAGCCTATAAAGCCAACGTATTGGCAGGCTTGGGTATATACTAAAAAAGGAAATAGGCCTAGACTAACTTATAAGATTATCAGATTATCAGAAGGAAGCCGAGTCAGTGTATCAGCCGTATAATAAAATAGCTTAGGAGAAACTGCTAGTAGAGTGAGGAGGGAGAAAGAGAGTCTGATTTTTAAAATCAAAGGAGGTCGGATTAATATTAGATGATTAAAAACTCAATTTCCTGTATATTTAGTTGTGTACTAATCAATTTTTCCAACAATTAGTAGTATAAGTGAAAGACAAATGAGTGATTAAGCTACATTCAAAAACGCCATTTTAAAGCTGATACCATGAATCAAGAACATGAAAAGGAGGCTATAAATTTATTATCTAAATTACGCCGAACTTTTAAAGCAGACTTATTGACTTGCTATTTTCAAAACCCTCACTCCGGATACTATTGGCTCTTTTATAAAGATGGGAAATTCGCCTATCCATATCAAATGAATGGACCATTAACTTCACTTGATCAACATAAGCGAATGAATACAAAAAAGAGTTCTGAATCTAAACTAGGTGTTGCCTATTTCAAAAAGATCCCTATTGACTTGTCAGAAAATGTTTTGTCTGCGACCTCTTTCATTAAAAGAGAAAAAATACAACATGTCATCCGTATACGCTTTAGCGATTATAGCCTTTTAAATCGTAGGAGCTCAAAAGACTTATGTTCAGTTATTATATTTTTAAATTATTTAAATTCTGACTTTTTCCCTTTAACAAAAGTACAAGCCGAATTAAAAGTTAAACCCTTATACCACTCATTAAAAGACAAACTAATTTATTTATCATCTCAACCAAAATTAAATAATGCCGATGCCTGGCGACTTCGTTCGGTAATGCTCAAGTTTCAAAGTAAATTGGGAGAAGTATTAGGTATAAATGCACAAAAAACCTGCGAGGAGTTATATAAGTTTATAGTTGAACAGGCGCTAAAATTAATTACCCCTAAATATGGGAAAAATATATTATGTGACCTCTCTGCGGTAAACGCAAATAATCGAGTAACTTCACTTCATGTTAATAAAAAAAATATAATAAAGGAACCTAACAAAGGAATTGTCGCATATGTAGGTCAAACAGGGCAAATATTTCTTATTAATGATGTGCAGAAGTATAATCAAAAAATAAACAATAATCCTTTAGATTCCTCACTCCCAAGATATATTGTATGTAACAAAAACACTTGTTGCGAAATTGCCATTCCTCTAATTATTCAAAATAGAGTTATTGGGGTGCTAAATCTTGAAGCAGATGCTAAAAATGCGTATGATGAAGCTAATATACTTATTTTGTTCCAATTTGCTGCAGCTGCTGCCCAGGCATTGCATCAGGCAACATTGTGGAAGAATATAAATACTGCCATTAAGCAAAATCATTGGCTTTCGCAATTAAATGAGGAGCAAGAAATTTTTAAAAGTACAATTGATGCAGCCAATGAGCTTGAATATAATGCAACAATTTGGGATTTCCAAAAACAAAGATGGTACAATCAGTTAACGGGTACTAAAGATCCCAGAAGGGATGGATTTTCTGAACAAGTAAGGAAAAAAGGCAGGCCTATTGCCTTGACCGATATACGGATCGAAAATGACATGGTAAAGTATGATGGAAAGATAGGAGTAATCGGCGATTCAGGTCTTTTTATAAAGTGGGAAAAATTTGACGATTCATTAAAAAAAATTTTGCCAAGCGAATCACTGGATAAAATAGCAAGAAATATCGATAAGAATTCAACTCTAACAAATGTCATAACTGATCTAGGATTTCCGATTTTCGAATTAACAGATGATGGAAATCTCGGCCCTGTTAGAGCAACTTTATGGATTAAATGTCATAGACATTTTCTTTCTCTTGTCAATGATGACATTTGGTGTCTTTCATTACTATGTCGCAACACATCGGATTCTTTAAAAGCTTTTAATAAAACAACACGCGATATTCTTACTTACCATTTTGGTACAGAGAAAAGTGAAACGATAATTAAATTGAATGAAAATGCACTAGTTGCGAAAGAAGCAGACAACCTCATAGTTATGAATATTGATATTCGGGATTCAACCGAACTTTGCAAATTTTATTTACGCAATAATCGTGTACGAACTTATGTTAAACTTATAAGCAAGTATCACGAAAAAATTAGAGAAGTTATATTGAAATATGGTGGAGTTATGGACAAAACAATGGGAGACGGCATTCAAGCCCTTTTTAATGTTTACCAACCAACTATTCTCTCGATTGGCAAGGATTACAAACTTGAAGTAGAAAAGAAAAATGCAATTAGTTGTGCTTTTGAATGTTTTAAAGTATTTGATGACCTGTTAATAAAATTTAAAGGCAAATTACTTTGGAACCCTATAGATAGAGGCGAGATTTGTTTAGGCGCTGGCCTTACTTTGGGAAGTGGATTCATTGGAAGTTTTTCTAAGTTTAAAGGCCTTGAGTATTCAATCTTAGGAGATGTGCCAAATAGAGCGGCAAAAATAGGATCGAGTGCCAGAACTGTAAATGTGAAAAACTATCTATTGAATTCGATAGATTTTAATTCATTAGTAAAGAATTGTGAAGTAACAATAAATTTGAAAAAGCTCACAGACAAACAAATAAAAAAGATAGTAAAAACTTTAGAAAAACCATTAAGTGTACTCTGTGTGGACAAGAACTTTTTTACTGAAGCCCATGATCAAGATTACTGTTGTTTTTGTATTACTATGAAAGGAAGTTCTGATTATGAACTTTTTTTATTTCTACGGGAGCAAATATTTCCTTAAAACCGCTCTGAGCACTCCCAAGATTCAGTTCACGCTCCAACGATAAGTCTGCAATCTCCCCAAAAAAAAGCATGACCGCTGCAGAACAAACCAGTGGTTGGCGAATCGGAGCCGCCACCTACCGCTGATCATTTTGATTTATATCTAACTAGGGGAAGTAAATTTTTATACCCAGTAAATGTGGTAAAGAACCTATTTACTTATATGTAACAAAAAAGAAAAAAGTCACCTTTTTGCAGGTGATTTTGAAAATTGTATTTGAAAATGTGATGCTTAAATGGCAACACATTTATATAATAAACTACCAAAATGACTTTTGTTCATACTTGGATTCTTACCACCATTTTTGAAAACTCCTATGTTTTCACTGTTCAAGTTTATTAACAAAAAAAGACTCCTAGCAATTGAATTGCCTGTCAGGTAATTAGCTTAGTTTTTGCTTAGCAGTTAGTTTTACAAGTTTGAACGTTTTGCTCTTGAAATCCTGGAATTTCTAGTGAATTTGACTAGCATATCCTACAATACTAATAAAGAATACCAAGCCTTCATTGATGATTTTTAACCATACAGCCAAACAAATGAGGTTCTTTAACCGCGAGTTGGTTCCAAGTAATTACCAGAATGGATATATATCATCTAAACTTTAAGAAGCTCCTTCGATTGCAAAAGACTGATAATATTGGCAAATATTAAAGGGCCTCCATTTCACTATCCATTTCTATTGAAAGGATGTTTTTGCTTTTACTTAAAGAACTTATTTCCTTTTTGTTCAGGCTTGCTGAAATGATGCCAGGCATAAGTACTGATTTATTCTTAATGTTTAGTTTTTCAGGATCTATACCTTCTTGCACAGTTATGAGTACTTTTATTTTAGCATTTGGCTTCTTGGTTATTTCTGCTTTAAGCGATGATTTGATTTTAGCCATAATAGTTAAAATTATTTTATGTTACTGGTCTAAAGTAATGGTATTTTTATTGTAAGTACACTAATTCGACTTCATCTTATAAAAAGACGCAAAATAAGTGGATTCATGAACAAAAATACCTTTAGAAAAATAGGTACTTATAGCCCATAATTCCATGCTTTATTTTGCGCCTTTCATAAATTCGGCAGATACTTTAAAAAGGCACTATGCAGTAGCTCTATTGCAGTCAATCAATCCTGCACCATAAGTAATATCATTACCTGCAGTACCAAGATCCCGAGCTGTAGCCCTTATTCTAGCTTTAATTTGAGCTGGAGTCAGAGCCGGAAATCTCTGTAACAGAAGTGCCACCAAGCCTGCTACATGCGGACATGCCATACTGGTACCACTCATACTGATGTAGCCATTTCTAAGGTATGTGGAATTTACTGCAACACCAGGAGCCGAGACAGTGACCTGGTTCCACGGGTTAACCCGGCCACCTCTTGATGAAAAGCTCGCAATCAGCCTAGCTCGATCAACTGCTGCGACTGCCAGCGGACTAGCATTGGGTGATCCGGTCATTATTGAATTGGCTGGAGCGTTTACCCATTTAAATGGATTAGTGAAACTATTACCGGCTGCCACCACGACAGTTATTCCTCTATCCTGACATCTTTTTATGGCATTGGAATAGGCTACCGTTGGGTCAATTTCTCCGCCCAAGCTCATGCTGGCTACTTTTATACCATTTGTAATACACCATTCCATACCTGCTATAATCCAAGAAATAAAGCCGGATGCTCTGCCAGTGGCAGGATTATGCTTTAGTACTTTTACTGCATAAAGGCGACATCCTGGAGCTACTCCCACTACCCCAATGCTATTATTCCTAGCGCCTATAATACCTGCGCAATGTGTGCCATGCCCATTTATATCATTGGTGTTTTCACCTGGTACGAATGAAGCACCTCCGGATATAATGAGATCTGGATGTGAGGTAATACCGGTATCCAAAACGGCTACTTTTACACCATTTCCTATCACGTTTCGTGCCCAGGCAACGGGAGCATTGATCAACGCCATATTCCACGGTGTTGGTTGTGATGCTAATGGAGTTGCAAAACGATTGAGTTGGCTTGCGATAGTATCGGCAGAGCCTTTATTTGCTTTTAGGATAGCAGCAAATACATCTATCAGCGCCTGATCGTAGCCTCTTTGTTGGGGTTCTGAGGAGGAAGCTCTGCTTTGGTAGAGAGAAGGTAAATCTTCAGTCCATAATTCCTCTGACTCTTGATCGGTCGTGATCTCGCCTAATGCAAACATTTCCCGGTCTTCTTCTACTGCTAGTATACCTGCTTTTTTTGAAAGCTTAGTCACTTCTTCATCCGTGAGCTCTGCATTGGATATACCCAGGTTTTCAAAGTGCAAGACATCTTCTTTACCCGGTGCCTGTTCTGACATCATGAACTCTTTACCATCACTATAATTTCTCTTGGTGCCGCCCAGTATTGAGCTGGCT
This sequence comes from Saprospiraceae bacterium, assembly GCA_031417835.1. Taxonomy (GTDB): domain Bacteria; phylum Bacteroidota; class Bacteroidia; order Chitinophagales; family Saprospiraceae; genus JADJLQ01. The sequence continues at coordinate 65,989 of JANOWJ010000026.1, forward strand.
TCTGCTACACCTATATTACCATCGGTATAGGTAATGAGGTATCTTTTTGTTTCTTTTTTCATACATGCGTGTTTTTTAGTTTTTAATAAAATAAATGAATTACTTTTTCTCCAATGGGCTTTGGAGTACTGTCTAAGGTATGGTCATAACATGTGCAACATCTTCATAAGGGGTGCCAACCCGATTGGGCGGTTAGTTTGGGGCTTTAATCTTATATAGAGTGTATCAAGGAGTGAAAATGTAACCCCAGAAGGGAGAAAAAATGTAAAATAAATGATGGTCTGGAAAAGGTTGATTACTTGGGTTTTGCCGAAAGCTGATACAAAACACGATGATCAGCTATTGCAATTACAAAAATTAGTCCAACTGTCAGATCTTATTAAAATTATTACATATGAAAAACATTAAAATTTTAGTAGCTAGATTGTAAAAAATGCTTTTAGCTCCTTATTCTCTCATAAATATCATAAGCAGCCATCCTGCCTGTCTCAGCTGAACCATTCATAAAACCTTGAAAATTTTTACTGCAATGCTCACCAGCAAAAAAAATATTTCCAATAGGTACACGTTCATGCCCTCCAATCGTCGTCTTTTGCCCTACTTTATAACAACTATAACTTCCTTTGGTATAAGGATAGTCAATCCAATTCACAAATACATGATTATTTTGATAATTCGTTCGAATACCTGAAAAAACACAATCAAGCACTTTTAGCTGATCATTTAAATCCTTTTCAGGTATTTGTGTTTTCCAAGAATGGCTAGAAGGTTGTGCAACGTTTCTGCTGGAGATACTATCCAAATATTGAGAATATTTTCCTCCAAAATAGCAAACATAAACTGAATTAGTATTACCCTTTGTTTTAGTATAGCTCCCATCCCACCCATTGACAATGGTTTCGTGAAATAAATTACCCATAGAATTGTTTTTCGGATCTCTCCAAGGGCAACCAGAGAAAGGAATTATCAATTTTGTATTATTGCCATAGCCTAATTTGTCTATACATTCTTTTTTGACATTAGTAATTTCTCTAACATCAAGTTTAACTTTTTTTAACATTGTAAAAGGTATCGCGATCACAACATAATCTGCATCGATAGAACTTCCATTGGAAAAATTCAAATTGTATCTTGTTTTTTTGTCAACTATTGAAATAAGTTCATGGTCTTTGTATATATTACTTTCATTAACATCAGATACTAGGGCTTGAATTAATTTTGAGTTTCCTCCTTTAATTCTATATCGTTCATCACTTTCTCCAAAGATTTTAAACTGTTTAGAATCATCTATTCCAATCATTTCTAAAAAATTCAAAGTGGATTGTTCAGAGCAATCTAAACCATATTCGGCAGTGTAAGCTGCAATGAGTAAATCTTTAAACCATTTAGAGCAATCTAGATCTAAAATATATTTCTCTAAGGGCGTATTATCCAATTCTACAAATTTGTGGTTCATTAAATCGTTTTGCAACGAAATATTATCACTTTTTAGTTTTTTATGAATTTTTTGAAATTCAGTCACTATTTCCTTTTCAGTTCGTCGTTTATTATCGAAGTAAAATAGTGTTTCGATGTAACCAGTTTCAATTTGTTCTTGCTTAAGATCATGCAACTCAAGTTTAAAATCATTTGTAAGAGAGAGAACATCATGATGCGTTGAGTCTATAAAATCTGCGCCAAATTCAGGAAATACACCATTGCTGAGGAGTAGATTATTGTAGTGTGTTAATATTCTTCCGCCATTTCTTCCGCTTGCTTCATAAAGTGTCGCTTTTAGTCCTAATTTTTTTAGAGAGTATGCACAAACCAGACCAGCCAGACCAGCCCCGATTATTACTATTTTTTTATCGTCAGGCTTATTACAAGAAACCATGGGAATACAAGAACTTATTCCTAAAGTCCAAATTTTACTACTACAATTTTGTAAAAACTCTCTTCTTGATGTTAGGGAATTGTTATTTTCTGTCATACTTATAGCGGCGTCTTGTCTTGATTTTCTAACCCTTAAATCAATTCTATTATAAGCATTAATAATTTTTCCGGTTGTAGTTAATTTAGGAATTCTTTTTGAAAAAATCATTTTTAGATTTTTGAAGTAATAAAAATTTATGATAATCGGATTTCTAATTGCCTAAATTTAAAATTTCTAATAACTTTTGATTATTTAAAGGATCTTTTGATTGGAATGCATGGATGTATAAAAAATATTTAATTTTCCATTTAAAATAGCTTGAAAGAAGTTTATTGGTCTTTATCAACATAATTGAAAACATTCCAAATACAAGCAATATATAAATTAAAATTAAACTAAATATATAGTATTTAAACGAAATATCGATTTTATCAGGCAATAAATAAAATATACAATGTAAAATCATTCCTGAAACAACGACCAAAATGAAATAAATTATAAAATTAAAAATGATCGAAAATTTAATAAAGTTAGTAGTTTTATTTAAATGTTTATTGCTTTCATTCTCTGCTGAACTTGTATTAGCTGATGTTATAGCCTTTTGTTCTAGATATGTCATAATTTTGAATTTATAGTTAAAATTTAATTAGATTGAAAATTAATAAGACAATATTTTATTCTTAGAAGATTCAAGAATTTTGTAGTATTCAAAAACAATAAATTCTGTTGATTTAATATTTCTATTTGCTTTCATAATAAAAATAAAATGAAAATATAAAAACACCAGCGAAATGACCAATTTGAAATCATCGATTGAATAACCGCCATCATTTGAATTCCAATAATTGTAAGGATCTGGAAGCCAATGGGTAGCTAATAGATCAATCACTACGCATAACGTGACTAAAATTAGTGATATATAGATAAAGAAATACCTTATTGGATCTTCAAATAATCTATTAAAACCACTTTTTCCATGCGAAAATGTTTTGTCAACTAGTTTTTCGATTTCTTTTTCATTAAAGCTTTTAATTGGCTTTTTTAGTTTAGGAATATTAAAAAATAGTGAATTAGAATTTATTGAATTGAATATCCACCATTGAATTTGAAAATATTTTACAGTATTATTACTAGATATAATGGGGTTAATAATGGTTGAAATATTTTCTTTTTTTATACCTTCATCGGGAGCACTTGATGTATTGTATAATAGAAACCCGATAACTGAATTTTCTCTTTTTGCACAGAGATAGAACCAAGCTGCCAATATTGTGATCGCAAAACTACCAAGTAGCGGGGCATCTTCAGCTCCAATCCTTATTCCTAAAAAGCTAATGTTTAAGTATCGTGATTCATTCCATGTTCGTAAAGCATTTCTTTTTAATTCATTTGGTACATTGCTATATTTATAAAAGTCTGAAGTATCAACCAAGCTTTTAATTATATTGTTTCTCATACTATCAAGGGCAAGGGAGTCCATATTTTTATATTGAACTTTTAGACTTTTATAAATTTGAGAGTATTCAGGATGTTCTTCAAGTGATATGTTCATTTCTTCTATATAATTATAGTCATAAGAAAGATATGCGTTATAAACAGCTAAAAACACCATACAAGACACTAATAAGAGTAGAAGCATGGCATTTCTAGTTCTCTTTTGGGCAACCGAAGCTATCTCTAATCTACTTTCGATCGATTCCTTAGATTCATAATAGTTGTACACATTTTTCATATAAATTATTTTATTTTACTATTTAATTGATATAATTATTTGATTAAAAAGTCAACAATTTCCTCAGTTGGGTCATTTACTACAAAATCCATACGAGATATATATTTTTGCATTATTTTTTCAATTTGAATCATTTGATTAATTTTGTCTGACTCTGATTCAAATTTAAGCAATGCCTCAAAGTTTTGAATAATTGTAGGATTGATAATTTTATAAATTAATTCACGATACTCGCTACTTTCTGTAGAACCATAAAAAAAATTTAAGTCTTTTACATCCTCAAAATCCATAATTAGACAATATTCATATTCGTTTTTGCTGTTCAATTTACTTCCAAATCGTGAGTCAAAGGCGTTGAAATTCTTTTTTTCTAAAAAGGTTACACTATTAATTTTAATTAGTAATTTAGAATTATCAAATTTTTCTTTTACATCCAAAAGTAGTTTTCTTATTTTTTCTTTGTTTTCTTGTTTGTTATTTAAAAACAAAAAGTGTTTCATAGGACGATTAATTTCCTTAGTAAATGGGCTTATGGCTATAATTAACTTGTTTTTGTCTGTTTTTAATGAACCCCATTTGAGTATGTTGTATTGTGGAGCTAATTCCCATTCTTTTAATTTTAATAGATTGTTACAGAAGGAGAGAAATTGATTTTTATTTTTAATTTTGTCTGTGGAGCTAATTTCTGAAAAGTTGAATGATTTGGATTTTAGTTTTATTAATATAGCATCGTTTTCTTTATATTCTAAAATTGCAAAATCACTTTCTTTGCTAAGATCAGAATCTAAGCTTGAAATTGTAAAATCGTTTAGTATTTTTTCGTAATCGTTAACGGTACAAATAAATACGCCGCCATTTACTTTATTTCCATAGTTTTCATAGTGGAGTTTTAATATTTCTTTATATTCTTTTATTTCATGAACATTTCTAAAAACAAAAAGTCTAAATACTGTTTGCTACCATCAATGGATTGGATTCTCAAATATTCAGATCTCAAATAATTAGCTTCCTTTTCTTTCCAAAAAGTAGATACATTATTTAGACTTACAGCGTAAACTGCAGAGGATGGTTCAAATAGTTTTATAGCTCTTTTTAAATATATATTTCCAGATTCTAACTCTAATGCATAAATGCTTTGAAAAATAAGAGGCAACTCATTTATTAGTTCTTCTGAACAGACATCAGCTATGCCTAATCTAGCAGTATGATAGGTATTTAAAGGATTTATATTTTTGAAAATCGATGTTCGGATTTTTTTTATAAAATCATTTCTCCAATTAATTATGTTATTAACTTCTATACTTTCATCGAAAATTGTTTTATTTACTTTAGATATAAACTGATTTACAAAGTTTAATTTTTCTTCCTCACTTTGACATTCTTGAAAGGAAACAATTGGAACGCCACTAGTTAAAGATTGTAATTCTTGCGGCATAAATATTTGGTATTCACTGATTTTACTTAGTTTTTCTTTGGAACATTTATTTAGAAAAAAAGGAAAGAATCTACATTGTTCGTTTAAATTTTTATAAATTGTAATTGGCAGTTCATTTTCCTTTATATAAAGTGAATCTAAAAAGTTATCACTTATGCACAAAACTGAAAACTGTATTCCCTCTAATGTATGATAAATAACTGAATTCCATTTTTCACCTATTTTTATTTGTTCATCATTCCAAATTTCCCACTTGCCCTTTGTCGTGTCTAAAAGAATACTTAAAAAATCAGTAAATTCATTAGAATCAGCGTGTGAATAGGAGAGGAAAAATTGCGGTAGGTTATATTTCATTTTCATTTTACATTTTCATAAGTTATTCACTTTAGGTTCTTATTTTCCAAATTTTTACTAAAGATCCCCCAAATACCTCTAACTCTTATCACTCACTGCAAAAGCCCAGCTCTCTTATTAATACATCAATCACTCCCCACACTACCCCAACTCCTCCAACCCCCGTCTCATCTCCACCAAGCCTCGCTTCATCTTCACCTTCCAGGACTCATCGCCTTGCATCACTTCCAAGCCTTTCAACATAAAATCTACTTGTTCTTTTTCCGCTTGCAATTGTTTTAAGGTGCCTGACAATTTCCAAGCCGCGGCATATCGGGTGAGGATCAATTTATTGATGAGCTCAATTTTTTTAGCGGAGCTTATTTTATCTTTTGGACTTTTGGAGTCCACGAATAGCTTAGGGGATGAGGTATAAAACAATTTGCATTGTCTCAGATTGATCAAAGCAATGTCTTCCCAAAAATCGATGTGTTTGCCTACTTCTTTTTTAAGCTCTGCATCAAGGTCATTGAGGAATTTTGGGAGTTCCTGTTTTTTGCCATTGATAACTGCGGTGAGCCCCTGCTTAGTCATAGCATGAATGATCAACCAATTCGTCAATGGATAAATCTGTTCCTGAAGATTGAGCTCGCTTGAGGCCTGGTATGCGTGTTGATAATATTCTCCAGCTTGTTTTAAGAGCACCAGGGCTGCAGGTACGGCCTGAGCTCTGGTAAATCGATAATGCGATCGAATCACAAATAATTTTTTATAGGCACTGCCCATGAGACTGAGCCGCTCCGGAGTCTTTCCGATCAAGGTGAGGGTTTCAAAGTCGTGAATCAGATTTTTAATGTTTATACTTAATTTTTCGAGGTCTTGTTTTTTAGGATGAACCGTTTCCCCTTTAGGCAATAGGGCTTTGATCCGTAGGTTACAATATTGCTCCAGCGCTTTGACACTGAAGTCGGCTTTGTTTTGTTTTAATAAAGCCTGATACCGATCTATAGATTCCTCGACTTGATTCAGTTCGGATAAGATATCGGCTTCTTTTTCATTGACCGCACCTTTGTAAAGTCCTGCTTGTTTGGCTTTTTTGATGATACGTTCCAGATCTGCCTTATACGTTTCTTGTTTATTTGATTTTATACGTTCTGATCTGGATTTGTCTTTTAGGTTATACAGATCGGCGAGGACCTGGTCTTCCATAAAATATTCATCTCCTCCTAGCTTACTCGAACTTTCATTTACTAGGCGATACCATTGATCCCCGTAACATTGGTAGGCGCCCCAGGTATTATTGGAACTACCAGAGTGATCCCAGGTTTCTTTCCGGGCTTTTTGCACGGCGGTACCAAACTTATCACCGGCTAATAAAGCAGTATACAAAGATCTTGCAAAGACTTCTGCCGCCGCATCATTGACTGGCCATCCGGCGATCACCACTGCATTGACTCCCATCTCAATCAATTGTGTACCCACATTGGCGGCAAATTTATACCGCTCATGATAATATCGCTCTCGAGAGGCATCCATAGCTCCCGAATAACAACAATTGATAAAAACAAACTCCGGTAATCGACTCATGTTTTTGAGCATCGGTGGCGTAATATATATACCATCGCCTAAGACAATACCCGTCTCATGGATATGGTCACTCACGATACCATGAGCCGCGATATGCAATATTTTATATTCTTTATTGTATAAGGCATTTAAGATCTCCAGACTGCTTTTATGTAGAAGGTCTATGGAACTATAGCCTACTGCTTTTAATAGTTTATGTACAATCTTACCTTCCAGCTCTGCAGCTGGCAATGGTGGTGGACCAGAAGGTGAATAGATCGGATTGGCAATGACCAAGGCCGTCTCCGAGCGGATGATATCGGGTTCGTAATGGACCGTACCGCTATATAATTGTCGGATCAATCCAGCTCGCACGAAAGTAGGCTCTCGATCTACTTCATGATCATGAAACATCTCCCAGGGATAAGCGGCGGTATCGACATCCATCTTCCATAGGATATTATTTTGTTGTCGGATAATCTCTTTAAATGCATTAGGTACCAGGATCTCAAACAAAGTCTTGGAGTATTCTGCATTCCATACGGACTGATCAGACAATTGGGCCAATAAAGCCTGTACCGTATTTTGGGCCGTAAAGGTATTTTCCTCAGCCACCCGAGCTATACCGGAAGCACTGGTGAAATGAAGTCGGGGAAGTCTTTTATTGATTTTAGCAGCCCTTTTTTTATTGCCTTCTCGCTCTAATTCTATTGCACTAAAAGGATCCTCTACCAGTCGAGTGGTAAAATTATGCCACCAGGAGTTTTCATTTTCAAATTGGAATCTTTTTCGGGCACCTGTTTTAGGTTCTATCTTTTTGGTGAGTCGGATCGACAGATTGTTATTATTATGCATCAATCTCGAAAGTTGATAATACGCATTCTGTGCTACGTGCTCGAATAATTCGATGAATTCTATATGTTGGATTGTTTTGAGGTCTTTGAGTGTGGCGATCAATCGATTTGCATTTTGAACACCTAATAGTATAGCATGTAGCGCTTCATCCATCGGTAGCCGGCCAAAACCTGAGCCGATACAAAGACAAGTGATCGAGGTCTCGATATCCTTTTCAACTCTTTCTTCGTCTTTAAGCCAATCTCTAATCACATTATCCCGGATATGCATGGCATAATTGAGTGTGCCCGCCTCTACTGATTTGCGCAATTGAAATGGAGTAAGCTCTGTGATCTCACCCAAGCCTATGACGATCGCGCCTTTTGGATTATTAAAAGGATCAAACAATACCAAACTATCGCCTATCAACCCGGGATAGCGACCGACTTTGGCCCTTTCGGTTAGTTTACCATCGTAACATTCGTCTATGGCCCACTCTGCACTAGTGATACCATCTTGTCTGAAGTGCCCCACCATCACCGGATATCGTGCATACCGCAGATCACCGTGTACTACGCGCACATCTATAAGCTGATCAAATCCTTTTTTGGTCACAAACCCTGGAATCTCGCGATCCAGGAGTACACTGGCCATATCGGCAGTGCGATTGAAAATGGGCTCTTCCGGCATAGGAACCACATTTTTGATATCAGGCAGGTCCACGACCGATCTACTGACCTGAATCGTCGGGGCCGATTTTTGTAAGGCAATATGTTGAGTTTTGCCCTGATCTATAAGATCTTTAATGGCATCAAACAAGGCTTTATCATTAGCCAGTTCGCCATGAGTCGTATTGTGAGCAAAGTATAGATTATCTCTGTCGAGATTTTTCGGGATGCCCAGTTGATAGGTGACTGTGCCATCACCTTCGGGCGTACCTAGATATTGCAATTTGGGTCCCCAAAAATTTGAGATCACTCTATAATCACATGCCGTCTGCTCACCATGACCTGCGACATAATATACATTGGTGAGGTCTACTTTTTTATCAAATTGAAGTACTTTAGTTTTATAGTCTTTAAATTCTTTTAACAAAGGAGGTATCTGAATTTTATCCTTTCCCAAATCAGTATTTATTTTTTGCCAGCTTGTTTCATCTTCGATTTTATGGCTATCAACAAGTGGCAATATTTCATAGATTCCCGGGTATTTATTAAACACGGAGATCAGTTCATCGCGGGTATGACTGGTATCCATCAGCCCCAATTGCCTTACTTTTTTATGATGCCCGGTGAGTACCTGCATGCTGACATGAGAGCCCAACCAGGGAGTACCCAATAGGATGAGTCGGGAGCCTTTGCGATGGAGGTATTCTTTCCACGATGTCTTATGTAAGCGCATTACCTCGCGCGCGACGAGGCCGCCCATGGAGTGTGCGAGTAAAACGATGGGCTGATCGTGGGTAGTGAGTTTTTTAATCGTAGCTTCTAATTTGATAGCAGCCTCCCGCAGCGATAATCGCCAATCATAACCAAAGGTATACACATCGTGCGTAGGTTTTAGATAGTCACAGATCTTGGTATAGTATTCACCGATTAGTTCTTTTGCTTCTACATTTTTATTGTCTGCGTGCAACTCCCTTACGAGTCGACCTTTGCCGATCTCCCCAAGATCAGCCCAGATGTGGCGACCCGCTATACTGAGGTGAGTGCCCATGACTCCGGGTAATAATAGGACGATTGGTTTTTTGCCGGAGATCTCATCCCGATATTCCCCTTCAAAATGAATAAATTTATCGAGCAACACGCCCCGATCAGTAGCTGAAGATAAATAGTCAAAGCCTTTGATGGCTTTACCTGATTCTGTAATCAATGCATAGGCCAGTGCTTGTTGGGTGTTTTGATTCTTAAAATATTTGAAGTGTGAGGTTTCATTATTTTGTGATAAAAAAATATATAAGCCTTGCTCCCGCAAGCTCCCGTGATGCATGCTATCTGTATTGACCACAAAATCATTGTCGCGGCCAAAATATAAATTAGTAAACGCGACTTTAATAGAATTAGCCCAATTACGACCCATCTCCGCATCTCCTGCTATCACGGCCAGTTGGCTTTTGACGGTAGTGAAAGGTCGATTGATCAATTGTTGAGCTATGGATTCCGGGACCATCGCTCGGAGTCCGGGTAATGCTTCTGTCTCGAGTCCTGCCGTGGCCACATCGCAGATAAATCCTTTGATATATTGATAGATCGGATTGAGATTTCCAAAGATCAAACCCAAGGCCCGGAGTACACCATTGAGGAAAAAATCAAGTCTGCCGGAATTTAATAATACCGTGCCTTGTGCCGGGCTCGCTACCCGAATGACTTTATTGACTTTATACTTTTTGATTTTAATCAGCTGATTGAGCCGGATTAATGATTGTGCCAATTCCTTATCGTCATTGGCTTTTTCAGCAAGGGTAAGATTGTCAGGAGTAAATCCCGGCAAGGTATTATCAATGGCCCCTATAGCCAAGATGTCTGCGATCAGGCCGCCTCTGGAGTGTGAGATGATATCAAAAGTGCTGCCCTCGGGTATGGCTTCCAGTAGATCTATGGCGTTTTGAAAAGGACTTTGTGAAAGGGTATAATGTTGTAAAGCCAATACCCGGTCGCCATAAGTATTAAAGATCAGATCGGAGATGCCGGTAGTATCCGTATCATATAGGCCACCGAAAGATCCATCAAACGAACTAATCGTACCGTGCAGGAATAAAAGATAATGCTCCGGCTTTTTACCCAGACTCGTTTTGATCAACGAGCCGCTTTTATTCACTTTAAATAAGCCGGGCTCTTTAAGGACAAATCGATCTACGGCTAAACCCAATTTCTCTGCGGCTTGTTCAGAAATATTTTTTACTGCCTTTCTTTTGATGAGATGCAATAGTTTCAGGCCAATCTCTTGTATACCCCGATCACTACCAACAGATGATCGGATAGACATTGGAAACAATTCATTGCCATCCCGGCTAAGTTGAATGTGTTCCCCAAAGATTTTTTCTATATCCTCAGCTGGGCCGATCCATTCGCCACCATCTTCAAACTCGAGGGCAATGATATCATCGGGCTCAGCGGCCACATCGATGATATCGGCCTTGCTGCGGACTGTCTCGATCTTATACGTTTTGACGATATGATTAAACTCACTGATGAGTGGTCCTTCGGTTAGATTTTGCTCTTTACCCTGGATTTTGAAGTTTCGGGCCATGGCGGATTTGAGTTTTACAGCATTAAATATAAAAAATTATCCAAATATTATAACGATATTACAAAATATTTCCGAAGAAATTAATTATATTATCAAATTATACCATATGTATAGTATGGATTTAAAGTCAAGGGTGTGCTCAGAGTGGGTTCCGTTTATAAGCTGGGGCTACCTATATATATGTATAGCGCACTTAGGGAGTGTAAGGAGTCTGGGAAATGTTACGAGGATTGATGTAGAAAGTGGGGGGAGGTAACCCTATTTGTAGCGGCGACTTTAGTCGCTGTCGATCCCGTTGGGATCGTAGAAGTTACCAAAACGTAGACTTTACTCCCGCAAATGATTCCGATTGTTTTGAGCATTTTAGACGCTACTACGAGACTCGTAAAGTCATCGGTCACAGAGATGAAGACAATTCCCCAAAAGTTCAGAAGCTAGGTCCCTAAAAACACCATGAATACCAGCTGATCGAATATTAACGGATAATTTAATAATCGTAACTTTATGAAAAAAAGCGAATGCAGAATACTATTCATTTACCTATCATTATTGAACAAGATGAAGATGGCATTTATATCGTAAGCTGTACTACATTCAAAGGATGTCATTCATACGGAAAGACAATAGATGAGGCGATGGTTAATATCAAAGAAGTGATAGCTATATGCATGGACGAAGAAAAGGATATAAAAAATCTCAATCAGTTTGTTGGATTTAGGGAGCTCGAAATCTCCTTTTGATGGCTTTCTTACCGACGATTTCCGGAAAAGAACTAATCAGAATTCTGGAAGCAAATGGATTTACTGTTGTCAGAATCAATGGCTCGCATCATCGGTTAAAACATATTGATGGCAGACTAACTACTATACCGGTTCACAAAAACGAAGATTTGCCTAAAGGATTATTAAGAAAAATTATTCGGGAAGATCTTGAATTGACGATGGAAGAATTTAATCAATTACTAAGCTAACGTGATTAACTCTGGAGTAGGCTCTTATTGAGTTACATCGGTAAGCGCGGGTACGTTTTATATATAGTCACAGGGGAGTTTAAGGAGTGGGGGAAATGATACGGTGGGTTGATAGGGAAAAAGGATGGAGGTAACCTTGGTAAGCCAGCAGGAATTTGATAAACAATATTTAGCTTTACTATCATGTCAAAAGAAAACCCTAGATTTTTTATCGCTTATGCCCATGCCGATAAAGAGCTTTACACACAATTTAAAAAGCTATTTGTAGAAGAAATTCCTGGTAACTGGACAGTTGGGAGTGATGATGAATTACCTCTTGGCAGTAATTGGGAAGATTTAATTAAAAGCGAACTTGCAAAAGCCGATTATATTATTGTATTACTTAGCAATGCATTTTCAACATCCGCTTTTTCTAAAAACGAAATATTATACATATACGACAAATCAAAGATTATCCCTATTCTTTTAAAGCCATACCCTTACACCAGAGATTCATTTTTTGCCGAAAGTAATGTTTTTTTATTTGCAAGGAAAAATGCCAATTTAATTTCATTTGAAGAGTGGCAGGTATTGAGCAATAGTTCCGATGATATCAATGGTACTTTCTCCAATTCATTTACAACTGATTTATTAGCATTTATAAAAGATGGTAATGCTGATTTGTTGATTGGAGAAGAAATGTTTAAAAAAACCAAGACACTGCATTTGAATAATTGTGGGATAAGAGAATGGCCAGACCAACTTTTTCAAATGACCTGGCTCACTGTATTGAATCTTGGAAATTATTATAATGATTATGATAAGTCAACTAAAAGCTTCGTGCACTTAGGAGACAAATCATTAAAAACTAAGAAGCAAAATTCAATTAGTCAGATAGACTCCAGAATTAAAGAACTACAAAATTTAGAATACTTTTCATTGGAAAGAAATAACCTAACGATAATTGATAATATAGGTCAAAACACGAACTTAAGAACACTAGAACTAGGGGGTAATCAAATCAATAAAATTACGGGGTTCGACAACCTTACCCTTTTATCGTCTCTCTTTTTATATACAAATCAAATAGAGAACATAGAAGGGTTGGAGAATTTACAAAATCTTAGGTATTTATATTTAGCCGGAAATAAGATCCAAAAACTCGAAGGTTTAATTAAATTAGAAAACCTGATAGAAGTCTATTTGCATATTAATAATATTTCAAAACTCGAAGGTTTAAGTGGCCTGAAAGTCCTTTCAAAAATAAACTTGAGCAGTAACCTAGTCAGAGAAATTGAACTGCAGGACTTACCCTCTTTAACTTGGCTCTCTTTAGATAGAAACAGAATAGAAAGAATTGGTGGCATAGAAAATCTTATTTCTTTAAAGCATCTTCATTTAGAGAACAATTATATACGCAAAATAGAAGGACTAAATGCACTTAAGAACCTGACTTTGTTGCACCTTGAAAACAACCAGATTGATAAAATAGCAGGATTAGAGTCATTAGTTAATTTAAAAAATCTAGACCTGCAAAGAAATAAAATAGAGAAAGTAGAGGGTCTTGAAAATCTAGGATCTCTGACAAAATTAAACTTAAGTGAAAATAATCTCCAAAGCTCAAATGGAATTTTGAGTTTAAACGTATTGAAATTAACCGAAGTAAACTTTAAAAAGAACCCCTTTACTCATGATACATGGCTAAATCAGGAAATTTTGGAGGCAATAGGAGATAATAAGGATAAGTTTTTTGCTTTTCTACTCGACAAGCAAAGTAGTAGATTACGAGAAGATTATTTGCCACCTATAAAAATTATACTATTGGGTAATAGTGAAGATGGAAAAACCAGCCTTGCATTAAAACTAATAGAAGGATGGGATTCAAATATAACAGAAGATTCTACCCACGGTCTTAAAATTAGAAAATGGGAAATTGACCATTTAAGGACTGCATTGATATATGATTTTGGTGGCCAGGATTATTATCATGCATCTTATAATATGTTTTTTACATGGAATACCGGATATATTCTTGTTTGGGATGCAGCAAGACAAACAACTCAAATGGTCAATAAAAGCCGGAATAACGAATTACTATCGGCTGAAAATCTATATCGTGTTTTTCCCATAGTATATTGGCTTGGCAATATAGATTACTGGAAAAGGAAAAAGGATCTTCAAGGAATTAGTAATTCAACGACATCTAATCCAAGTCAAATAAAATTAATTTCAGTTCAAAATTTATTTAAATCTGAGTCTATAATTACAATTCCAGATAGTAAACGTATTGACTACCAAGTTGCGGCTTACCTTGGATCGGATCAAGTAATGGGTATCCAAAAGACCAGGCAACAACTGGTCAAGGAATCAATCCTTGATTCTTTCGAATTACTCTTCAGATCTCCATTATCTCTTACTACTGAAGATATAGAAATAATGCAGGAAATACTTAATGTCAAGGAATATAAGGTACTTACTGTTGACGAATTTAAAGCTAATTACCCTAAGGCCAGCCCTTATTTACTTGACATTTTACATTCAAGAGGCATCGTTTTGAATTATAGAGATGTGGAGACCATTAAAAATTATGTTTGGCTTTCCCCTGTTGCTTCTAGTGCTGAAATATTCAATGCTTTGAATTTGGCTGCATTAGAGAAAAATGGGAAAGTAGAGACAAACCAGTTTCCATGCGAGGAAAAATTAAAGCTCCTCATGATCCATTCCGAAATTTTATTTGAACACAATATTGAAGGAGGCTTAAATGAATATGTCATACCATCATATTTAAAAATAAGTCCTAAAGATGACGCCCTGCTAACACTGGCTACGACAGATTTAAAATCGGGATTTAACATTAGGTTTAAAGAATATATGCCGCATGGGATGATGGCCAGACTCATCTGCAGACTCGGCAAGTGGGCCGGATCAAATCATTTTTACAGAGATCTCTTGATATTTTCAATTTCGCTACCAGAAAGCAATCTTTCTGTTAAAGTTTGGATTAAAGTAGATTTCGGTGAATTAAGTTTGGATGTTAAGTCTAACGTTAATGATAAGCTGAAGCAAAAATTGCATGAATATTTGTTTTATAGCATTTTATTAGCTTATTGGAATGTAAAGCATATCGAAATAGATAAATTTAAAAATTTACCAACATCAGAATTGAGTGCGGAAGGCATTCTGTACGGCTCTGATTTTGAATTAAAAAATAAAGACACTCCATTTATTAATCTAGTCAAGTTTCCTTTTTACCTGTCACTGGACGGTGAATATTTTTTGAATTACCTTGAAGATCTAAAGCCTGAAAATGATGATAGTTATATACATCTAAGACTATTTAGATGGGGCAACAACTCAAACACAAAGGAAGAATTCAGAGCTGCATTTAATTCATTCACATTAATCAAAATAAGAGAACCCAAAAAGCTATTCATATCATATTCGTCTAAAGACAGTGCATTTATGAAACGCCTTACTACGCATCTTGAATCATTAAAAAGGGAAGGACATATCTCTTATTGGGTGGATCGAATGATAGAGACTGGTACATCGTGGGATGATAAAATTCGACTTGAGATGGAAAGTTCAGACATAATCATTTATCTACTAAGCCCTCATTTTTTAGCAACAACATACATTATGGATATCGAACTACCCAAAGGAATTCAGCTTGTCGAAAAAAACAATGATAAAACAAAATTGGAATTTGTTCAGTTAATGCCATGTGGCTGGAAGAGAATTCCAGGTTTAAGAATGAATCAACAATTATTGGATAATGAGGCTTTAGGAAAAGATATGGTAATTATTAATTCCCATGATAACGACAATATGTGGATGAAAGTAATCGAAAACCTGGCTACCAGGATAGAAAACATCAAGAAAATCAAAATCTAATCTCTTCCATTGGATCCCATAAGCTTCACCTCATTTACCATCTTCCCTTTAGTTGACATCCGAGGTGATACCGTTGAGTGGATAAGATGGTATGCCCATAGATATCTTCCTAATCCAGGCAAAAGTTTTACCAGCCCAGGCTAAAATGTATATTATTAAGTTCAAACTAATAAGTTTAATAATTATTAGTTGTTCTATTTTTAATAAGTATCCATAAACTCCTTATACCCAATCCTATACACCTCATCCTCAGTAACCGGACAAGCCAGATAATCCCCAAGCTTCACCATCTGTTTTTCGCCCCAAGCCGCCATGATATAAAACGTAGAAGCTCTATTTAAAATCTTAAGTATGGTCTTTGAGACTTGAATGGCCTGAACAGTTCCTAGCGGCTTGTATAGACCTATCCTTTTTGAGATGGTATTTATCTTTTTATAGCGTGAATTAAACTTTTCATTTAAAACGACATATTTTTCTTTGGCTTTAGTACTGATATTAGTTACGATATAGTCTCCCTTTTGAGCCACATTTTTGGTCTCCAGTCCTGAGCTGGTGATAGTGATTACTTCTTCGGTTTTGGTGACTTTGCGGGCAATGACTTTCCCATATTTGGTGTAGAGTTGGCCTTGCATTTTTATACGAGGAAGGATATGTTTTAAAAGAAAAGCTTGGGTGACAGGACGGGATGAAGATGGTGTTTTAGGATTGGTTTTAGAGAGTGCCATAGCTCGACATTTGATCGGATAGGATTGATAACCTGATTTGGTAAGTTAAGGTAATAAAAAGTAGGGGAAAATGGATAATTCGGGTAGTCTTATAGGGTGTGAGCCCTAGAAAGCAAATCATCATGTCAAAAGTAATTAATCTGAATTGGTAATGGTCATTTGTTTGGCGTATTCTTCACCAATTTGTAAAAGGTCATCCATATTTTCAAAATGATCCATTTCGCACAATGATTTTATTTTCTTTTCCGTAAATGAAAATCCCAAAGCAGAAAGCCCATTGGAAGTGAGGCTAACATTATGTCTTGAAAAGGAAAATAAGAAATTATTTTGAACTTTTGGCATAATCGCTTGGAGGTTTTCAGATAGGCGGTCAATTTTAGGTTCTTTTCCTAAGTTTTTACCAACAATATTCATAATGTATTCATTCATTTCAAGGGCATCAATCATAAATAGATCAGATAGCTTACTTGCCCATTCAATTGTCAATTGTTTTTCTAGTTTCTTAGGTTTTTCCGTCTTAAACCCAGTTCCTGTTCCAAGGCTTAAAATGTTGAGATTTTCTTGCCCAATTTGCCAATTGAATCCAAAAGATGGAACCACAGCTATTAAAAATGATTGCCAGCCTGGATTATTGGCTAGACTTAATCCACCATCAACAAACGCACCGTATTGATTTGGATTATTGTTTGAATATATAGGTAGTATTTGAGGTTTAAAATAATATGGTGCGGCCGAGCTAGCCCTGCAGAGTTCCCAAAGATTGTATCTTTTATTACCCTCATAATATTTACTTTTAGGATGATTTGTTACTGTCCAAAGACTATAGCTATCCGCTCTTTTCATATTAATTGCCAGTCCACATTTGATTTTTTCAATATCTCCTAGTTCAATATTTTCAAATTTATTTTTCAAATATTGTTCATGTATTTTTGAGGAATAATTTTCATTAAATATTGAGCGAGGAAAAGTCCATTCTCTTTTTAACAATTTATATTTTCGACCTTTCCCAAATATTTCTTTACCTAAAGTCTGGTAGAGTTGAATCAAATCTTCTACGGAATATCCTATGGCTAACGCTGATGCGATTATTGCTCCAGTACTTGTACCCACTATTAGGTCATAATACTCTCCTAAAAGTAAGTTTGGATTTTTTTCTACAACTCTAGCTTCAGTTTCTATTTTTTTGAGCATTCCCAGAGTAAGAATTCCTCGGATACCACCACCGTCCAATGATAGTATTTTTTTCTTAGCGTCCTTGTTGGAAAATTTTTGATCAAGTGATTTTTTCATATTTCTTTTTTATTTATTATTGTTGATACTCTACAGCCTTGCTTATGGCAAATAAATGGCTCCTGCGATAATACCAATGATCACATCAAAATAATCTGAGAACACCAGGTAGGATTTATTATATCTGGTTCTCAAAAGCAGCTCGATTTGTTCCAGATAACCCAAGCTAATTGCTCCTCTGATACCTCCTCCATCTAACGAGAGTATTCTTTTAGGCCCCGATGCAAGTAGTTTTTTAGCTACAGGGTGATAGCCAGCGTAGTTATTGCTACTGAAAGATTTATTGTGCATATCGGGATAGAGAATTGAGGTTTCGGGCCATGGCGGATTTGAGTATTACAGCATTAAATATAAAAAATTATCCAAATATTATAACGAACCTACCAATTATTTCCGAAGAAATTTATTATATTATCAAATTATACCATATGTTTAGTATGAACATAAAGGCAAGGGTGTGCTCAGAGTGGGTTCAGTTTATAGGCAGGGGCTACCTATATTATTTATAGCGCACTTAGGGAGTGTAAGGAGTCGGGGAAATGTTACGAGGAATGATGTAGAAAGTGGGGGAAGTAACCTTTTTGTAGCGGCGACTTCAGTCGCTGTCGGATTTAGTCGCTTATTTGAAAGCATTGAAAGTTTGATTAAAATTAATCAGCGACTTCACAAAGTGATCCCTATGGGAGAAGTCGCCGCTACCAGAAATGGAATAGCTTTTGGCAGACATCATTGGTCAATAAAAAATCCGAAAGGTTGAATGAAGTATTTAGATCTTATTTATTTGGCTAAAGTTTGAATTTCCATTAACTTTATTGGAATTTTATGGAAGCCATTGTAGATATTGAACTGAATCAATTTATGCTTCAATTATCTTTAGAACAAAAAAGATCGCTATTGATTTTGCTTAAGTCGTACATGAATAAGGAATCTAATGCGCTATTAATGGAATATAATCAGGAGATTGAAGAAGCTAATTTAGAAAATGATCTCCATCTTATATCAAACGAAGAAATGTTGGTAAGGATGCGTTCATGGAAAAAGTAAATGTGTCCTGGACCTTAAATGCTCAGAAGCAGTTTAGAGAAGTATATGATTATATCTCACAGGACTCAGAACTAAATGCAACAAAAGTAGCTGAGGACATTCTCTTAATCCTACAACTTACCGCTGTAAATCCTGAAATGCATCCTATCGATAGATTTAAAATATTTAATGATGGTAGTTACAGAGCATTTGAAAAACATCATTATCGTATTACATATCGATATTCAAATAACAAGATCAAGGTTTTAACGATCAGACATACTAGTAGAAATCCCAAATGGACATGATTTAATTTAGACCCGGCTTGATTAATGTTTTGGGGTTGGAATTGTAACTTTAAAAATAAAATACATGTAACAACACTTGAACACAATGGCTTATTTTAAAAACGAAATTCATTACAAAAAGGCCCTAAAAAGGATCTGAGCTTTGATGCAGGCCAGAGCAAAGAAAGGTACTTCAGATGGAAATGAATTGGCCATGCTGACTACTTTAGTAGAAGCTTGTGAATCTATACAAACCCGATGCAACCAAACTGATCCCATAGATATTAGGCAACAACTATCGTATTGGCTATATTGATTTACAAATATTAGAAAAGCCGTTTACGGATTTTAAGGAATAAAGTAATATTTAATTTATTTTGGATAACAATTAATAAGGAGATTTCTGATGTCTAACCCAATCCAAGATGTACAAACAGTAACACCTGATGGAGAATCTATTCAACAAATCCCATTTGGCGTAACTTTTCATGATCTTCCCACTCAGGTGGATGAGTGTGGCGAAATTTGCGAACTCTTTGATCCGCGTTGGGGCTGGCATATGGATCCGCTGGTTTTTGCGTATAGCTTTACGATTCGACCAGGTGTCATCAAAGGGTGGGGTTTGCACAAAAAACATGAAGACCGCTACTGCATCTATTATGGAAGCATGGAAGTGGTTTTATATGATGTTCGTCCTGATTCGCCAACCCATGGCCTGGTTTCTAAAATAATACTATCGCAATATCGCCGCAGGTTAATGAATATCCCCGCAGGGATATGGCATGCAGATCGTAATATTGGAGATACAGATGTCGTGGTGATTAATTTTCCCACTATTCAATATGACCATGCTGATCCGGATAAATACCGCCTGCCTTTGGATACGGATCAAATTCCTTATAAATTTCACAATCCGCAGGGCTGGTAAATTTGAATGAACTTACGAAATTGAAAAACAATCCGTTGGTCAGTATACTGCTTCCGACCCACAACCGGGCAGATGTGTTGCCATTTGCTATTCAATCCGTGCTGGCACAGACTATTCAGAATTTTGAGTTGTTGATCGTTGGCGATGGATGTACAGATGATACAGCTCAGATCGTTCAAGGTTTTGTCGACCCTAGAATACGCTGGTTCAATTTGCCAAAAGCCCCAAATTTTGGATATGCTAATCGCAATATTGTATTAAAGGAAGCACAGGGTGAATATATTGCGTTTATGGCGCATGATGATTTATGGTTTTCAGATCACCTGGAACAGCTGCTCCCGTATTTTGACAATAAACAAATTGATATCGTTTATAGTCGACCCATGTGGGTGATTCCATTGGGTATGATCGTTCCGGGGCTGTTCAACTTGAATCATATACCTACCCGGAAATTGTTTTTGGACAAAAAAGTGAATAAAATTCCTGCAAGCTGTGTGATGCATCGTCAGGATTGTTTTTCAAAATATGGTTATTGGAACGATCAATTAACCGAAGCTGGTGATATGGATATGTGGACGAGAATTATTACAGGTGGCGAGGAGAAAAATTTCGCTTATCATGGAACTCCCACCTGCCTGCACTTCAAAGCAAATTGGCATGATACCACGTACGATGAAATATTTGGATTCTATTTTTGGAAGCACCGGTTTGATCTAAATCTTATGCCAGCCAACCTCCATAAAGATGTACTACATGGCACAACCGAACAGCAAGCGATTTGGACAGAGATCTCCTCCGATCCACAAGGCTGGAATAAAAAAACAAGATTGGCCATTGAAGAGGTAATTGATCTATGTGCCTGGCAGTATACTCAGGATGATGGAAATGAATCATTGATAATGAAAGCAAAGATCATGGAGGATTTCCAAAATAATTTAAAGGACATTAAAAACAGTTTAATTGAATCACAAACGGCCTTAGAGAATATCCAAAACACGCTGACCTGGAGAATGCACAAATATATTTTTCGCTTTGCTTTCGTAGGCAAGTTTTATGGCTCGGTTGTTATGCCGATTAAGGGCTGGCTAGCCAGGCTGCAGAATCTCCCGGTTGATAAACACGAATAACTTCAGCGACTAAAGTCGCCGCTACAGAAAATATGAATAATATTTGATCGCAATTTAGACTAGAGAAAAATTATTTGCAGATTTCGTAGCGGAATTTGCCGTCGGTTCTGTAGCGGCGACTTTAGTCGCTGGAGCCGAAGGCTCTCGTTGTTTGATAACATTAGAGACTAAATTCGTCGTTACAGAAAACTTAATTAATTTCTAATTGCAATTAAGAATAAAATAAAATTATTTGCAGATTTCATAGCGGTAAAAGCCGTCGGTTTTGTAGCGGCGACATCAGTCGCTGATGATTAAAAAACTAAGTACGGCATACATTCCCAAATTAGCTAGCATGCTAAACAAGAGCAAACATAAACACACTCTATCCTTATTTAATTCGCTTTAGTGTTTGTTAGTTTAGTCTCCTTCCTCATATGCCATACGGTATCCGCACTCAAATCCAGCTTTACATCCGGCCATTCAATGAAGATACTCCTGTTGACTACTTTTTTAAAAGTTCTCTGATCCTGGAGAGGGAAAAAAGCATCAAACTTTAACAATGGACTTAAGTCAATTTTGCTCAAGGTGCCGTCATTAAACTTACAGTCTAAAATATAGTTATCAAGAGCAGTTACTTTTTTCAGCTTTCTCATAATTCTATTTTAATGCCTCTATGGAAAATACAGGTTTACCTTCTACAGCCAAAATCCAGTTGGCCATGAGTTCATCTCTATGAATTTCTATCCAGGCCAATACCAGTTTTAGTTTTCCTTTTGGAAACCTTCCTGCAATAATTTCACCACTGGGAATTTCTATAACTGCATTATAGTGCGCATATTGTATATGGATATGTGATTTTTTATGCTCTTTATTGTCAAAATAGAACATTCGAATAATGATACCATAAAACATGGATATTACTGGCATGCTACAAAGATAAGACTCTAATGCTTTACCGCATGGTAAAAAACAAATGAGTTTGACGCATTAAGTCTTTGAATTTGAACGATTTAGGTTCGCCACGAAAGTTGATGAAATTTAAATCTTAATAGGTTACACAATTGTATGGGAGTAATAACTGGCATCATAGATAATATCTTCTGAAAGGCTCAAGCACTTTTACATAAGCATCCGTCTATATTAAGCTACAATTATCTATTTGGATAAGAGGCTTGTCTATTCACCCATGAGCACAATATTTGCATCAAATCCTGCACAGTTAACGAACATTTCAATATAGGCCCAGTCGAGCCAACCTCCAGTGTCCGGTTAGTTGATGTAAGTATTGATGCGAAGAACCTAAAAACAGAAGCAACAACAATTGAATACATTGGCTTATTATAAAAACCAAATTCACGATATAAAAACACTAAAGAGGGTCTGGATTTTGATACAGGTCAGTCCAAAGAAAGGTTCTTCAGAAGAAAATGAATTGGATATGCTGATGCAGGATGCAAGCTGGCAAAACCAAATCATCTTGCAATGGCTGTCCAAATCACCCACAGCTGTCCCCATCGATCGTGAAATGGGATCACTTCTGGAGGATAAGATCGGCGGCAAAGCCGGGATCCGATATTTAAGAGATAACACACCTATCACAGAGAATGTATTGAATGGCCTGGGCATTGGCCGGGACTTTACTGCTTCAGATGTAGAAAACATCATTGAGATGAGCAATGCGGAGAATAGGGAATTGCTGGATACTATAGGGAAAAAGCTTGCAGATACGCAAGTCATGGATGAACATTTTGTTTGATTCTTTCTTTCATTATTCAATAAAAAGACTTCTTGCTAGGAATCCACTCCGTTTGATTCATCAACAATCCAATGCCGAAAGCAAAGAAAATTAACTAAATAAATATTGATTGCCAAGGGTGACCTTTTGCCCATTTGTTACATGTACCTATATCGACAATTTAAGAACAGACTCAAAAAGCACATTGTTTATCCGGGTTTTCGAGAGTATTTCTAAATCAGGATCATACACCCTATGAAAGTTAGACTACCAGGGCCACGGTATCAATTGGAATCCGGGGCTAGGATATATTGTACCAAAGGACTAAACCACTTCATGATATGATCGCTTTAGATATTTTCATTGGACTTGTACTGATCTACTTTTTGTACGCATTATTGGTCAGCATTATCGCAGAGATGATATCGACCTGGATAGGGTTGCGGGCGAGGTTACTAAGACAAGGGATAGATAATATACTCAATGATAAAACCCCGGGAGTCAATAATAAGAAAGACTTCACAAACTGGATCAAAGATATTTTTGTCGTAGAGCCAAAGGAATTTAAATATACTCTTGCTGGTAGGTTTTACAAGGAGCCTACGATCAAATACCTAGCTAAAGCGGGTGAGAATGAAGTCTATTCCATCCGCAATACCAAACCTGCCTATATCTCCAAAGAAAACTTTACTCTTACTATTCTCAATATGCTCAGCAGGCGCACTCAGGGAATACATGAATGGGATAAGATAAAATTTGCTATCAAACATAATGCCATGGCACTTGAGCCAGAGACTTTTAAAATGTTTCAAGACTGGGTGGATCGTTCCAATGATCAATATGGTAATTTTATTACCAATGTAGAACGCACCTATGAAGAAATGATGGACCGGGTAAATGGCTGGTACAAACGGAAGATCGGGCTGTTCATTTTTTGGATTGGATTTGCGATATGTGTGATCATGAATGTAGACACGTTCGAGATCGTCAAAATATTAGCAAATAGTCCAGAGAAAAGAAAAGAAATGGTGGAGCTTGCCAAGTATACTATTGAGTCAAGGGAGCAATATCTAAAAGACACAAGCACCCAAAAAAACAAGGAAAAGTATGATTTGCTCAAGGCAGAACTTGACTCCACCAGAAAGATCATAGAAAAAAGCAAAACTATTCTTGCTTCTGGATGGGGCAAGCTTGATAATAGTGAAATTTTTAAGCAATCATTGCCATGGAACGGAGCCAAATTTTGGGGATTCGTAATAACAGCACTAGCCCTGAGTCTAGGCTCTCAGTTCTGGTATGATCTTTTGAAAAAATTAGTATCGCTTAGAGGCGCTGGAGTAAAACCAGAAGAAAGAGACTCTGAATTGAAAAAGGAAATGGCGATTAAGAAGAATGGGAATGATGGATTGGCAGTGATGAATCAAGATCCTGTAAAATTAGTGATAGCTAGACATAAGAACTATTGGGAGTCCATGCCAGGATTTATAAGTATAAACGAAGTATATGATCAAGCACACCGAAGAAGTATTAAACTGACATTTGAAAAAAACCGGCTTCCCTTTATAGAAAAAGAATTTGAAGAGGTAGGTGAAATCGTAATCGTAAAATGTAATGAGGGCATGAAAGGTCAATTGAATATCGGAACTGAGCCCAAAACAGGTGCCATCATCCAAGGCTCTATGAAGACATGGGGGTCAGTGGCAGGCATCGTGTCAAACCCAAGAACAGGTAAGCTTGCATTATTGACCTGTGGCCATGTGATAAGAACCTCTAACTCCTCCTTCTTGGAAGAAGATAAACGGGATATTTTTTTACAAATCATTCAAAATGATAAAAAAGAAAGAATCAGGATAGGGATGGCATCCAATATGGTGATGTCTGGATATTGTGATGCGGGAATTATAGATTTAAACATATCCTTGTCACAATTAAATAAGCATAAAATCTTCGAACCAATTACTGAATTCAGGGAAGTCGCCTTGTCAGAAAGCGAGAATACCAAAGTTACAATTAGAACATTGCAGAATAGCATTTCAGGTACTATTGTCAAGACAGATGAATACTTTAGCTTTAAACTTAAGGGAGATCAAGACATTAAATATCTTGATTTATTAAAGATCGTACCAGACCACAATCAAAACCTATCTGAGGAAGGTGATTCAGGGTCAATGATTGTCGACGCGACTTCAGAAATTCCAATTGGTATTTTAGTTGGGGTGGGGGTAGAAGACGGCATAAACTATATTTTTGGAATAAAGATTAAAGATGTTTTTGAAATCCTTCAAATAAAACCAATATCATGAAACAGATTATTAGAATTTTTCTATTAAACTCACTTTTTATGGGGGTAACATTTTCTCAAAACCCCATTCGATGGAAATTGACAGATATTAAATCAGATAGTTTTCACCGGTCAGTTCAAATTATCATTTCTGATTTTAACATTGGGGATACTATACGGTATAAACAAAATTTTATAGCTGTCGCCTGCGCTGGAACTATAGTTAATATACTTGACCTAGAAGTCTTGGGTGATAGCGTATTACGAATAATCCATTGTAAAGATACACAATTTGTAAAAATGCCAATCGACCGCAAGCTTCAGTTTTTTAAAACCCAAACCCAAAAATTAAATATTAAAATATTAAAACAAGCCATAGTGAGGGTCGCTCCTGTCGCGTCTCCAACATTGGTGGAAATGGGAGAATCATCAGGAGATGGAATTAATATTTACCATGATGCCTTTACTTTATTTGATGGAGATGCCTCGTCTAGGTTACAAATATTGAATAAGTATCAAGTAGATAGTACGAATACCTTTCTCCGCGAATTAAGAACCTCTACAGTCAAAGAACTTATCGATCTCGGCGAATTGCAGTCAGCCGGGATAGGAGATAATGCGAAAATTGAGTTTATCGCCTCAGGTATATTAGGTCTGCCCGTTACCGCTTTGGCGGATGGTCTTGCAAAATTTATAGTCGGCAGAGTAAAACAGGAGTTGATGATATCCTTTTTTAATGGTTTTACTCGTAAATTGAATGATTCTTCCATTCAAGATCTTCATAAAATATTTAAAAACACCCACGGCACCTTAAAGCTTATTGGAGTAGATATTTATAACTTTCAAAATTATCTGGCTTCTATCCGACAAAGCATGGAACTAGATTATAAAAACCTTGCTAATTCATTAACTAAGTTGACAAACGATGATCAATCACAATTGTACAACGTACTGAATAAGACTAACAATGCAAGATTTTTAGTTGCTACAGGGTTGACCTTCTATAATTCGATCAATGAGCATCATCATATAGGATCGGCACTTGCAAATATTAAACCCGTTGAATTCAGTCTTAATACATCACCACAATTAATCACGGCATTCCAGTCCTTACAGCTATTCTCAGAATCCTTAAGAGACAATGAAGGTAGCGAAAATTACTGGGTTAATAAAGATCAGATCAATAGTCTAATAAACAATAAAACATTTCTGCAGTACCTTTTAGGACTTGTAGCTCAGAAAGCTAGAATGGATAATATTAAGCACTCGCCTTCCAGATCATTATACTCTTTTCTAAATGAAGATATAGGCACTCAAAAAATTCATGTTTTTGATACTTTATTAAAGTCTTTAAAAAGTGCAATTGCTGAAATTGAGGCAATCAGGATTCAAGAGGCAATTACCGAAAGTGATCGTGAGCTTCAAATCGCAAACTACATCGATGGTTCCCTAGAAGTATTAAAATCAATAAAATATTTTAAAACAATATTCAACTTTGATTCGATGGATGAATCAAATATTTTAATAACTATTACCGAAAATCTTAGTAGTTTAATTAAAAACATAAGTACTAAAAAGTATTCTATAGTGGCCTTAAATTTAGGAAACCTGTTTAAAGCAATAGGAGGCGTCCATGACAAATCAGATTTTTCTAAGACTCTCAGTTTCATTACCACACATGCACCATTCATTGCTCAATTGGCTGAGTCCAAGACCTCAGATGAAGTAAAAGCCGTGTTGGAATCATTTGCTGCTCCGATTGGTTCGTGGCGGGACAAAAGGGTTACAACTTTTAATGTAGCATTAGATTCCTATCTAGGACCGACACTGTTCTTTAATGATGGAAAGGATAAGGCTGCATTGTCTACGCCAGTAGGAATTTCATTTTCTACATCTGTTAATGGTATTTCTTATTCAATTCTATTGAGTGCTATAGATATAGGCCCATTGACTGCTTATAGGTTTCGAAATGATAGTCTTGGTACGGCAAAAATTACCTTACAAGAAATTGTCGCTCCTGGGATTATTATCTCGTTAGGGTTTGGAAGAAAAAATGCCATTGCTTTAAACTTCGGCTGGCAACAATACTCTTTGTTAACAAAAGTATCTGAAAAAGAGAATTCTTACAATACAAAAAAGCAACTAGGGTGGCCATTGAGTTTGCATATGAATATTCCGATATTGACTTTGGTGAATAAGAGAAAATAGGCGAATTGAATAGCTAAAATACCGCAGCTAGCGGGCTATAGGAGTGTGGAAAATGTTATGAGGATTCATGTAAAAAGTGGGGGCGGTAATCCTAAATCGCCATTGCCCTGAAAGGGCTACATGTCTATTTCTACGTTGTTTTCATTTATAGGCAAGTTATCGGAATTATTCAGGCGGAACGTGAAATCAGTTAACATGCGTATGAAGCCACGCCCCGAATAAATTCGGCCGCACGCACGACACGGATACTTATCGTGCGGCTGAATTTATTCAGGCGGAATGGAAGCACAGTTAACATGTGTATGAATCCACCCCCAAATGAATTCGACCGCACGCACGACACGGAAGTCACTTATCGTGGGGCTGAATTTATTCAGGTGGAACGTGAAATCAGTCAATATGTGCATGAATCCACGCCCAAATGAATTCGACCGCACGTACGACACGGATGTCACTTATCGTGGGGCTGAATTTATTCAGGTGGAACGTGAAATCAGTCAATATATGTATGAATCCCACGCCCCGAATAAATTCGGCCGCACGTACGCCACGGAAGTCACTTATCGTGCGGCTGAATTTATTCAGGCGGAATGGAAGAACAGTTAACATGTGTATGAATCCACGCCCGAATGAATTCGGCCGCACGTACGACACGAAAAGGGATGAATCCACACCCGAATAAATTCTGCCGCACGAACGACACGAAAAGGGATGAATCCACGCCCGAATGAATTCGACCGCACGCACGACACTGACGACACGCCCCGAATAAATTCGGCCGCACGTACGACACGGATAGGAAGTGCTGTTAAAATATGGGAATAAAAACACGCCTGAATGAATTCGGCCGCACAAGGTCTTCACACGAAATCCATTTTTAATCGGGTGGATTTTTACAAAACGTATTAGGCCAATCACGCCAACCCAAGACCAATTTAGCCTTGACCGGGTTTTCCAAGATATAACTTTGAATATTAGCTAACTCTTCATCAGTCCTGATATAATGATCGTAACTTTCATCAATCCAAAACGTTCCTGTTCGATTTAATAATTTATTTGCTAGGTACGATGATGCTCCCTTGATTTGTTTAAGAATTTTAAATAAAGGAACGTATGCTTTTTCCGAATTCAGTTGAATAGAGGTGTCTAAAAGAATATGTACGTGGTTTGACATGATGCAATAACACATTAAATCATAATAGCAATTGTCGTGTTTGTGCATTTGCTCTTTTAAGATCGATGACACAAATGGGTTAATTAAATATTGCGGCCCATTATCTATTTGTTCTAATAACTTGTCTTTGTTCTGGTAATATTGTTGCGATAAAAAATTGCGCTCTTCATCAGATTTCGAATTCGATTTTTCAAATTCAAATTTTACTTTTAAATCATTTAGTTTAGCGAAAGGAATTGATCCGTACAACCGGAAAGTAACAAAATAAATTGCGCCAGCTGGAAGTATATGAGGAAGATTTTTAGTGTAGGAGATTTGTTTAGACAAGGATTATGAAAATAATTTTTTTATTACAATTAAATTAATTTAAAACACGCCCGAATAAATTCGACCGCAAGGATACTTATTGTGCGGCTGAATTTATTCAGGCGGACGGAAAAGTTGTAGCTAACGTGATGAACCCATGCCCGAAGAAAGTTGACCACACGATTAGCACAATTTTGGTGACATAGTGATCGTAGTTTTTACGAACCTACATACTTTTTTTCACTCCTTCCGATAAGTCTTCAAAAACTCATCCGCCCCAATCCTATAAATCTCGTCTCCCGAAAGTGGACACGCCAGATAATCGCCCACGAGCACAACCTGCTTTTCTTTCCATCGAGGCATGATATAAAACTTCTTTGGCCATTGAAAAGCTTTGAGTACTTCATTAGTGATCTGCAGAGCTAGGACTTGGCCCAGTGGTTGATAGAGCGCTGTACCTTTAGTCAAAGGTTTTATTTTTTTGTAGAGGGTTTTAAACTTCTCTTTTGGGATCACATATTGTTCTTTGGTCTTGGTAGTGGAATTCGTGAGAATATAGTCGCCTTTGGTTGCTACGTTAGTAGTCTCTACCCCTGAGCTGGTGATCGTCACAATGGTCTCGACCTTGGTAGCTTTGCGTGCTTGGACCTCGCCAAACTTAGAGTAAAGGAGGCCCTGGGATTTAATCGTGGGTAGTAAATGCCGAAGCAGGTAGGCTTGTGTGACAGGCTTGATCGGAGGGGAGGTTTTGACAGATATAATTACTTTGGGTGCCATAATAGCTTTTGGAATAATTTACAAAATCAGTAGTAGAGGTAAGTTGTAATTAGGTACAAAGTAACGTGATTCTTAAATCATTAAAAGAAAGCTAGTAGAAAGGTGATCTGCAAAAATGTAGGGGTTAGCCCAATTCATAAACTTTTGAAACCTATTTTTAATCCAAACTTGGTTGGGCCTCTCCGAAGCCCTTGAATCAAAGTTATTGATCCTTACAAAGGTTATGCATCTCCGATGCAGCACTAAGAATCTAAGACTCTTTCGGCTCCAACACCGTTAGTGAAGGAAGGTAAAAACCTGCGTTTTGGCATACACATGGAAAGAAACAAAAGCAGGAGTTATGATTTGAATAATTGAATAAAGAATGGTCTGATAGGGCAAGGAAGCCTGCCTGCCCAAGTGGCTGAGTAATGATCTAGCTCAAAATTAAGTACAAGCAATTAATCCGAGAGCACCTCTTCTTTCGCTTTGCTGAATCGAGCGCCTTTCAACTTACCTTTCAACCCTTGCTCTTCGTTCATCGCAGGTCGAGAGGATCGGGTGCGGGACCGACTTAAAGTCACGGGTGCTTGAATGCCTTGCTCAAAACGTGACCAATCAAAAGCCGGACCAATATCCCATTTGCCGGATGATCGATAATTGATATGGCTCGTGATGCCCTTGTGGTTTTGGGCTCGAGAATCCACTAGCAGCCTGAGATCAGGGCTGATCAGCTCCGTTGGGATCTCATATTTATGAGCCAACCAACGAACTAGCCGGATCACACTCGCCATCTGCACCTCTGTATAGGTAGCGAAGTAGGAAAAATTGCGAAAAGGAACGTTTAGTTTTTGATAAGCTTCAGCCTGTAATGTGGTGCAATACGTATCCTGGCGACCATTTTTATCTTTTGGTGTTTTTAAAACCTCGCCATCCAAGACCAGAGGTCCATAATTGGAAATCTCGATGGCTATAGATTCTTTTTCGAAGATATGATCGACATTGCCGTCAGCCGCTTTCATACCCAGATTGTATGCCCAATGCTTGGAACTAAACAACTGAAAGATCGTACCATCTCGTGCGACTACAAAAGGTACCGACACAAAACGATTGGATTGGTCTTCAGATGGAGTAAGCGTGATCAGATCCCCATTGAGATTACCTGCAGTAAAATGCAACAATATTCTTTTTTTAGCTTTCACCTCTTTGAAATGATAGACATTGGGAGATTTATAAAGCAAGACTTTTAAATCCTCTGGTCCGGAGGTGTAGGTGAGCGGCTCAAGATCCCGGGAGTGACGGGATTTGAATTCCTTCTCGATCTGGACCAATTTGTCGAAACGATGTGGCATAATATATGGTGTAATATCTTGGGCAAACGTTACAAAGAAGTTTCTAAATTTTTACCCAACCGATGTTATACTTAATTCCTGAATCAGGAGATTTAAGTCGTGTTTTCTCATACATTGCAAAGTGCCATTGATAAGTACTAACGGACATTATCATATTATTTAATTAATTTGGGTGGGCATACCTTCATGAAAGGTAATTCCTAACTGCACTTACGAAGATCATTTAACCACAAAAATTTATTTCCTGATGAGCGGCAACCAATCCAACCAAAAAATCATGAATCTCAGTATTAGGGACCTGATTTTTATCAATTCATCGGCCTTTAATATTGTACTTCCGATTTTAATAGTATTGTTTATCCGGGCGGTACCGCAAGCCAGCCAGATTGTATTTAGTACGTTATCAGAGATTGACCCTATCTCGACGACTCTGCTCGTGATCTTGTATTCGATATTTTCGATGTTTATATACTATGCGCAGGAAGAAAAATATAAGGTAGACGGTACTGAGGTTTTAGATCTATCTATAGTCTTTCAACGCATAAACCTAGTAGCTAATTTTATTCCTTTAATAGTTTGGTTATTAGTCATCTTATTTAATAATGGAAAAAACCATCTCATTTCGATCATTATCACGATGGTGTACATGGCATTAAACATCTTCCTGATCCTTTCGAAACAAAAATACAATATACTAGTACGGAGCAATATTTCTTACCTCGTATATTTAACGGCATTGACGATGCTCATATGGGGAGCGTATATATTTAATGATTTCCCGGATTCGGGTTACTCCGGTTGGATCGCCACTATATTATATACCTTAGTTCTTGTGATATTGATCATTTGTGTATTATTTATTGATGACAAGGCACTTACTTCAGTATACTCAAAAGTGATAGCCGGACTGGTCATATTGGCCGTGCTTATTGTCGTAAAAGCGAATCACAACATTGTTTTTACTCCCGCAAATATATTTCTACTGTATGCACTGGTGGTGAGAATTGTATTATTCCTGATATCAAGGTGTATGGTCATCGTGGGTGATTGGATTCCACTAGGGAGTACTAGCTTGATCAAGAAACACCTTGCCCCAATCGACGACATCGACAGTGAGGCTCAGAAGAAGCAGAAACTTAAAAGAACAAAAACAGAACGGACTTTGGTAGTCATTATTACGATGCTCTTTTTAATTCTTTTTTTCCGGAAAAGCACCAGAGATCAGCATGATGTCAAGCTGCTGGAGGTACCAAACACCAGGGTTCCTTTTTATGATTATGTGTCTGAATGGCTCAAAAAGGATACCACCAAGCTTCCTATTTTTCTCATTGCTGGACAAGGTGGGGGTTCTCGTGCAGGCAGTGTTTTTTTTCAAACATTATCAGAGTTAGATCCTTACCTACAAGACAACGTACTCACTATTAATACGATCTCAGGAAGCGGCACCGGCGCGCAGTTTTATTTAAGTGCCAAATATGTATTAGACAATCTATACGACTCAGTGTTTAACAATTCTGCTACAATCTCCCGTGCCAACACTATATTATATCAACGGGACTATATCAGTAGCTCCTTATTTAAAATATTATTTACGGATTATTTTAGATCTAAGTTTCTAAGAAAATCATCTTTACATTCCCGGAATTATAGTTTGATGAATCAGGAAATTGGAGCATATGCGATGTTATCTGATTCTTTTGGTTTCAATAAAATACAAAAAGATACATTTAGGTTGTTGACAAGTGCTTGGAGCCAGGTCTATGATTCGTCCAAATTAAGTCAACGCAAGTTTCCTTTGTTTTTTCCTACATCGTACAATGTTCAGCATGGGGTCAAAGCGATCTCCAGCCCAGTACAACTCTCGCGCGAAAAAGTATCGCCTTTTTATGACATCCTGGGGTCACTGGGGCCTGATCATACCGTGAAAGTGATCCAATCAGTAGCGCTAAATCAATTATTTCCTATCCTTAGTGCTTCGGCTACATTAGATAGTTTCAATTATATGGATGGCGGAGTATATGATAATTTAGGATATGAGACCCTATTTGATCTCTACAAAATAACTACATTATTAAGAGATAGTCTGACTCCGGATCGAAGGATCATATTAATCTCCATTGAAAATGGAAGCTATACCCCCAATATAAAAAAAGGAAAACTTTTCGATATGAGTGCGGTAAGCATGGCTGGCTCCAACTCTATATTTTCCTCTGTACCTCACGAGCATAAGAATGAGGGCATAAAATCTTTATATTGCCGGGATACTTTTTTTGAGCTCCGAGTCTACAGTGACTCCATTCCGGAGGATCCAACTTTTATCAGACATTTTAAATACCACCCGAGTAAGCAGGAGGTCATCATGTCGCGGTATCTTACTCGTACTGAAATAAATCTGATCACAAGTAGAACAAATACAATAGTCTATAATTTTAGAAATGAACTAGAGACATTTCTAAAGAGAAATCCTGAATATAAAGCCAATGATTGTTATACCGTCCCCTATAAAGCGCCCGGCAAAAGCACATTGAATAAATTAAAGAACAATTCGCCGGCCAACCAAAAATAGTTAGAATTTGGGTTCTTCGCCATACTTAGTGGGCAAAATGGTAAATCTCGAAAAAATATTAATTAGCTATTATGAGTGGCAAGAAGAGTATCACAAGAAAACAACTTTAAGCGTCATAGCTAAAGCCGGTGTATCAGATAGCCTTAACCCCAGCCTTACGGCTGGGGTTAATTAAGCAAGTTCTATTCATTTGGCTTTGGCCTTGAACCAATTTCTGCCATTCAAAAGGAATATAGACATACTACAATTCAAATTGTAAGAAACTTTGTATCCAAACTGCAAACCACATAGGTCAAATATCGATTGAAAGTTCTTCGTTGTATTTAGCGGGTAAAATTGTAAATTTTAAAAAAAGGTGTACAGTATAAAACCATAATAATTTTACTGCTGATGAATTAAATTTGGATACCCACTAAATATGGTAAAGAACCGAATTAGATTTCTTAATCATTTTAAGAAAAGAGTAATCCTAAATAAATCTTTTCCATTCAATAAGTAGGTAGAAAAGCTAAGCGGCATTACGGTTCCACAAAATACATATCCACAGGGCCTTTGTTTTTTATTTCAATTTTACCTCGGTGGATACAATTAAACTTGTGTTTTACCAATTGATAAGTGACGGTACTTACATTCACTTTACCAGGCTCACAACTACCTTCCATGCGACTAGCCAGGTTGACCGTATCACCCCATATATCATACGCGAATTTTTTTGATCCTACTATACCCGCAACAACAGGGCCAGTATGTATGCCTAATCTGATTTCGAAATATGGCTTTTGCGCAGCTTCTTGTTTTAATCTATAACTACCTATAAAATCTCGAATCTCTAGTGCTGCTTTGACGACCTCCTCCGCATGTGTATCATTGGGCACCGGCAAGCCTCCTACGGCCATATAACTATCGCCAATCGTTTTAATTTTTTCAATTCCATATTTTTGGATAATACGATCAAATTCTTTGAAACAGTAATCAATCTCTGCAACCAAATCAGATGCACTCATCATTTCTGCGATTTGCGAAAACCCTTTAAAGTCGGTAAAGAGTACGCTTACACTTTCAAAAGTCTTAGCCTCAGCGACCCCATTTTGTTTTAACTCCATCGCGATATCGTACGGAAGTATATTTAAGAGCAATTCCTCCGTTTTGGCTTTTTCTTGCAACAGGTCTTGCGTTCTTTCCTTCACTTTGTGTTCAAGATTGGTGTTATAATCTTCCAATCGTTTTTCGTTTACCCTTAAATTTTCCTCAATCGTTTTACGGAAATCAATTTCATGGGTTAAATCCGTATTGAGTTTGAGGGTTTGTTCAAATAGCATCGTGTTTTGCAGCGAGATGGCCGTTTGGGTAGCGATCACCTGGATGATCTCTACTCGTTCTTTGGTGAATGCGCCGGGCACTAGTTTGTTTTCAAGGTACAAATAAGCAAATGTAGTACCTGTTTGTTTGAGGGGGTGACAGATTATAGATTGAACCTGGTGTCTTACGATGTATTCATCCGTCGAAAACGGTATTTTATCTGTTGCGTTATGCAACACCAACGTTTCTCCGGTCCTGGCGACATGGTTGATTACAGTATGACTGATGGAGCTATAATCTTTATAAGGTATATGATGCAGCACTTCTATCGTATTCGTTGCTTTATCCACAGAGGCTTGTATCAGTTTATTTCCATGTTCCTCAAAGATCAAAAAAGCGCGTTCTGCTCCAGCATTCTCTGCTATCAAATTCATTAAACCTGTCAATAAGTTTTCAAGATTCATTTCACCGGATAACAACCGTATCGTTTTTAATATGGTATCTAAATCCAGGGTAGAGGAATTTGAAATCATTTCTTCATCGGTCACCAATCCTACATACTGTTTTTTCATATGGTCGAGCTTTGCCCGGGCGCCCCATTTATTATAGGTATGGTAAGCATGCGATAAATAAAACTGGGCTATTTCAGTTTGATTTAAACTTAAATAAAACATTCCTGCTCTTTCTAATGCGAGGGCTTCGTCCAGAATAAATTTGTTTTGCCTGGCATATTTGATAGCATCTGTATAAGCACTCATCGCCAAGTCGTGCTGACCACTCAGTCGGTACCACTCAGCCTGCATCAATTCATATTTGTTTGTATAATTTATCTCGGAATATTTTTGTAACCCTTGAATTAAATTCAGATTTTTTTTACAAATTCTTAATAGCTTCTTTTGTATTGCTGGCGTGCTCGATGCAAAAATAGGGGTGATGCATAGACTTTCGTAATAATAAAATAAATGTTCGGTGGGCGAGCCCTTGACCGGGATCATAAATTGTTTTTCTGCGCAGCAATATTTCCAGGCTGTTTCATATTCATTGAATACGATGGCCAAATATTTTTTCTGCATGTTGAGGTTATGAAAGTATAAGTCAAAAGCCGGTTCCTTTGGAAAATTAACTTTTGTTTCATCATAGATCTCGCCTTGCAAGACATCAAAATCTTGTACCCCTTCTACCAGGGCTAGCACAGATTGTCTGAATAGTTTAATTCGTTCAATCTGTAATACTTGGTTGAGCGAAGCCACCTGCATACTGATGAGTTCACCTCTTTTTAAAACTTTTTCAATGCTTTCTCCACCGTAAAAATTCCAATACATCAGCAATTGACCGGTGATGGCCGAAAACACAAAATCTCCAGTTTCCAACCCCTTTTTAAACCCGTCTTCAAGGTCTGGTAATACTTTTTGTAAATGCATCAACCAGTAGGAGATAAACGTATTGTACACTTGTTTTAATGAACAGATCTGGTTTTCATTTTTAAGGATATCCGATAAATGATATCCTAATTTTCCCATTTTGATCCCCTTTTCTATTTTGTTCATATAAGCTATATTGATATAACCAAATACAACAAAAGCAAAAGGCGACTTGGGGGAGAGGCCATGCTTGAGTGTGAGTCGAATCAACTCAAACATGATTAGGGGTACAATATTGGGTTTGCTAAAATAGGCCGCCAGCGAAACATGATGCAGAATGGCCATGGTAATAATCAATTCGTCGTCTTCAATCTTTGGTAAAGCTTTTATTCGTTCGTCATCAAATTTTTTAAGCCTCAGGTTTGTTTCGATATAGCCTTTCAACACAGAGACCTGACCGGGATTGGGATTTATACGTAGGTTTACTTTTCGCAACGTATCAAGGCCAATATTGATCACCAGCGAGCCATCATTATCTGCAGTAGCCCGTTGAATCTTAAGGTCTGCTAGTTTCAAGAAATCTATTTTATCTATTACGTGCTGTTCAAGAATACCAATTAATTGTCCAAAGCGAGTGATATCATTACATTGATTGGAGGCAACAGCGGCTTGGAAAAAAAGATTGTAACAAAAGCGATAATTTTTTTGCCATGAGTCCTTGTTCAATAAATGGATGGCATTTTCATAAAACTGCAGCGCGACAAAATAAGCCGTAGCTTGTTGAGATCGATTGCCTGCGAGCAAGTTGAGCTCGCTCACTATTTTACATTCGCCGGGATCCGTCAGTACTTCTTTTGCAAAATTAAATTGATTGACAATGTCATAGATAAATTCGTGCTGTGATGATGTTGGTGTATTCTTTAAGATTAGCCGTCCAATCTCAAGATGAAACTTAGCTTTGAGTACATCATCGGTCAAGGAGTACAATGCTTGCTGAACTCGATCGTGTACAAAATAAAAACTATTATCCCTTGCTTCCAGAATGAGTCCGATGTGAATGGCAGGTTTGAGGTTTACATAAACGGTATCCAGGTTTTGTCCTGTGCCTTTAGCTAGAAGGCCTTGACTAAACTTATTACCAATACAGGAGGCAAGTTTAAGCAAGGCTATGGTTTCGTTTTGTAATTTATTGATAGTCTCCAACAAAAGGTCCACAATATCACCTTCCATGTTGAAAGCCAATATTTTTTCACTATCCCAGGTCCAGATCCGTTTGGTACGGTCGTAATACAATATTTCATTATTGTAAATGGATTTTATAAATTGGTTGGCAAAGAATGCGTTGCCACCCGATTTTTTATACACCAAACTAGACAGTTCTTTGAGGTTGGTGTCGGAGTGACCGATCGCATCTCGAACTAAACTTTGAATATCTGCCAGTCCGAGGTTTTCCACACTGATCTGCTCCGGTATGATTCCGATGTCCTGAATATCCATGATAAACTGCAGCACGATATGACCCAGCGTCATTTCATTGTCCCTGTATGCTCCGATGATCAAGATATTATGCAACTCATCATTGCTAAGTATACTTCGTATGAGTGAAAGGGATGAGCTATCGCTCCATTGCAAGTCATCTAAAAAAATGACCAAGGGCCGAGACAGTTGAGTGACTACCTGTAAGAAATTGCTGATTGCATAATTAAATCGGGATTGAGCCTCCAAACCATTGAGCTCGGGCACTTCTGGCTCATCCTCCAATAGACGATTGAGTCCGGGAATGATATCAAATAAAACCCTTCCAATCGGATGTAACTTTTTATTCAGTTCGTTTTTCCATTCCGAGACTTTTTCCTCGCTACTGATTTCAATATGATCTGCGATGAGTTTACTGAATGCTTGAGTAAATGCAAAGTATGGAACATCCGTCTTTAATGAATCAAACTTACCGGATATGAAGATACCCCCTTCATTTACTACCGGACGATATAACTGATCGACGAGACTTGATTTTCCCACACCGGAATGACCATACACTAATAGTATTTTTTTATCCCCCTGAAGTGTGTGTCCAAAAACAGACATCATTTTAGCTATATCCAGTTCTCGACCGTAGAGTTGATTGGTGAATCTTAAATTGCCGGAAGAATCATTTTTTCCAAGTACAAAATTGTCTAGACTCTGTTGGGGATCCATACTCAAGGCTATGGTAACCAGATCATGAAGCACTCCATCTGCCGAATGATATCGTTTTTCTATGTTTTTTTCTATCATTTTCATGATCAGATCCGAAAGGATAGAAGGCGTATTAGATATTTTGTCCGGAGGTACAGGATTGAGGGCTATATGGGCATGAATTTTTGCCGAGCCTTCTTTGTTTTCAAAAGGTAGATGATCGGTAAAAAGCCTATAAAAAAGAATTCCAAGAGCATAGATATCGGAGGAATATCCGACATCCGTACTGATCCTTCCTGTTTGTTCAGGTGATATATAATCCGGATCTGCTAATGAATAAAGCAGTTTATGCTGAACGACCATCCTGCTTTGAACTCTTTTAGCTAAACCAAGGCTAATGAAAACAACATCCCCCGTATTTCGCTCGACCAGCAGATGTTGGGGATTAATATTTAAATGAACAATTTGTTGACTGTGTACAATGGATAGTTTTTGTGCAATTTTAACGGCGAGTTGAATTTTATCTTTAATATTATTCAGATCCATTATGATCTGCTCGATCGTGGAGCCATCAATATAATTTAGTTTTAATTTATATTCCGTGGTCGTGTGGTCGACATCTAGTATCGTTCTAAAGCCTTCAATAGTATCGTTTATGAAGGAGGCTTCATTATTGGATTTTAATTGCGCGATAGGGGAAAGGGCAACAATAGTTGAACTTTTAAAAATTACGTTTTCGCCATGATTTTGATCAGGTCGTTGAAATAAAAATTGTTTTCCGGTAAAGGTTTCAGTTGGTTTCATAAACGGGAATTCAATGTTTGAATTCAATCTGGTAAACAAGCATCTCGGCTATTCAATATAGAACAAGTACTATAGTCTGGACCTTATTAATTATTAAAAACTTTAATCAGGAATCTTAAATGACATATTTGTGGGTTCAAAGACTTTAATTCCATTCTTTTTGTGTCGATAATCTGACAATTGAGTATAAATGGCAAGTCGAGCTCGATTCAACCCACCCAAAGGTCGATGAGCTGGCAAACTGTGCCACGGATTAAAAGACAAGGCATCACCAAATAGACGGTGATCATCAGTGTCAAACACTTGTTTGGGTATATAAAGTGTAGCAAGTTTTACAAAGCTTGAACTCCATTTTACAGTAGGATCTTCTATCGGCATCGTATCCGCATCTTCTTGAAACTGGACCATAAAATCGAAGGATACATCAGAGTGTTGTAAAAAATCTGCCATTTGATCTTTTAAATAGTCTGGATCCGGATGAGCTGGCACAGAAGTTTCTTTGTTCAAGCTAGATCGGATCAAAAATTTAATTGCCTGATCATCTCCAAATTGATATGCTGTGGTGCTCCAATAATTTTGCTCCAATAAACTACCGATTTTAGCATTCGCTTTAGATATTCGTTTCAATAGAGACCAATGCATGGGGTTCAATGCATACAACAATAGGCTAAGTTTTCCTGAAGTAAATGCTTTGATGATTCCTGAAAATTCTTTTACACTTTTAGAAACAAAGGTTTCAAAATTCAAACCTATAAAATCCTGCGTACCGGCTAAATGATCTTTGGATATCAATTTTTCTCCCTTTACGCCGATCAACTTGAGGGCCATACCATGTTGGTCCTTGGCAGAGTCTTTAGCAATCCCGGTCTTGGTGTTGGAAAAACGGATAATCGTATCATACGTAGATGGCTCGGCGAAAATGCCCACTTTAAATTTTTGCTCCAAATGTGGGTTAACGATGAACTGTGCTTTAAGGCAACCATGCATCTTGGTTTCAGCTTGTCGGAGCATTTTAGTACCCGTCGGAAACAATTGATCCATTTGCTTTTTCAACTCATCCACCATCTGGCCGATCTGAGAGGTTTCATCCATGGGTGGGTATTCTTTTGCAATTTCCTTTTTCATTTCCTAGAGCAATTTTTAAATTTTAAAAAATAAATTATTTAATCGAGGCTAAATATCGAAGGGCACTGATAGATGGGAAGAAAAAATAGGCTCCACCCTTTACTGTGACAAACCGTTCCAGCCCTTTTATAGTCCGATTTACAGGTTCGTCCTGAATGGTAAAGTTTTGTTCGACTCCCGCATCTAGCAATTCTTTTGCCCCTATGATAGGATCAGGATCGTTATAAAGTTGTTTGATTTTGGATACATTGGCCCAGGCATATTGAATAAACTCAAACTGTCTGCTGATATCCGCATTAAAACAATTAAATAATAAGCCTACAGCTCCAGTATATGTATAATTGATCGGCGAACCTATGATAGGCTCACCGTACAACCTGGCTCGGCGGATGATGCGATGACGCCTACTCAATTTTAATGATTCCTTGGGACTAAGATCCTCAAAATTATCTCTTGGATTAGCTCGTCTCACATGCGCACCAAATGGGCATTTCGATCCCTCTTTATCTTGATGGCTATATCCAAAATTATTATCATCTATAAAAATCCCGGGATCGGAGTAAGGGTAGATGGTGACAGGCGCACCACTGGGCCATCGTCCCATCATCTTAGCCGAGAGTTTGATGCTTTCATCTACATTGATCGTGCCGTCTTCATTCTGAGTCTTGTTATTCATATAGTTCCAGAATTTATCCACGTGCTGTTCAAGGTCTCTGATGACTAAATAAGTCCCATTTCTACCAAGATCCTTTTTGCCGCTCCCCCCTGCATCTGCGGCCAATAAATTCTGGTCTCCCTGATCAACCTGGATTAAAGGACTTTGTGGCAATACATTATACTCATTGTGGTATCCTAAAATAAATTCACCTGGCTGGACCATGGTCTCTGCAAGTCCCGGTTGCCCACTACCCAAGATTATGGGTTGCGAGATCCCGTCTCTAAATCCGAAATGTTCTTTATTGTTTTCTAAAGTCCTTCCATCAATATATTTTATTTCAAATAATCCATTTTGCTCGTAGTCCAATTTTAATTCTTGTACATATTGAAGGCAGATTTCTTCGTTTTTTCCAAAGGCAAGCAACAACACATGTAAACTTGCGGCATTAGATTGTTCACTTCCCCAATTCCATTGTTCCGGAGCACCTCCGTCTACATCGCCCAACAATCTTTGGCGATGTGCTGCCGTCATGCCCTCCCGAAATTCCCTTGAAAAAGCATTCACATTATCCAGATGCATACCTAATGCGATCAACCCCATTGAGGTAAAGGCAATGTTTAAAAAGGTCTTTTGATGAGGATCGACAACCCCCCCTGGAGTGGCAATAGCGATATCATCGACTTTATGATTTAACCATTGTTTAGCAGATGGCCCATGATCGACCCGCAGCATGATGTATCTTGAATACATCATATCGGGGTAATCTTGCATCACGTAGGCCTGAATATCATGCAATTCTAAAGAAGTCATCATAGTCTTTTATAATAAGTTTAAAAAATCCTGCGCTTTTTTATCGGACAGATGTTTAAAAAGCAGCGATCGTATCCTAGAGTTATTGTTTACATTTTTGATTGATAGTTTAGGATACGCATTATACCATACTTGAGTTTGTAATTCCGTATCCCTGCTCCAAGCGAGAAAATGTTCCTCATCATAGGCTCCGCCGAAAAACAAAAATTTTGTTTTGGGAAAATTGGTGGTATTGGAGAATATTCCCGTCAAGCCCCAACCGCTTTTGTCAATGAAGTCTCCAAGATATTGTTGCCAACTTCCATCGAAATTGCTAAAAAACAACACTCGTTTATTGTTATCAAACAATACCCATCGGGCAAAATGAATCGTCGGTATACCCATCAACTTGCCTTCTACAAACTTAAATTTTATCAATGTCCTGGAAAATAACATTAAGAGCTTGAAAGTAAATAACCGCACTGCGCCGGCTTTCATGACGACCAACTGAGTGAATTGATTTTGATATTGAAGATCTTCGTAGGTCTCCAGATCTAGCATCTTTTTTTCGTTGAGTTCGCTCCGGGTCTTTGTAAAATAGGGGTCGTTCCGTTCATAAATAAATTGAATGATAAGGATAAGGATGATGATCAATGGGAAACAGATTAGAATCAAGATGCCCAGCAAGATCATGCCTGGCCAATTGACTTTAGGCATTTCAAAAGGAGTTTGAGCCCATTTAAATTCAGCTGTGGCTTTTACGGCTTCTTGCAGTGCTTTTTGCACAACTTGGGGACCTTGGGC
This sequence comes from Saprospiraceae bacterium, assembly GCA_031417835.1. GTDB lineage: Bacteria > Bacteroidota > Bacteroidia > Chitinophagales > Saprospiraceae > JADJLQ01. Next base: position 108,648 of record JANOWJ010000026.1, read on the forward strand.
AAGCCAAGATCTAGAGTCAAGTTCCTTACGTAAAAAATCCCTTAATTTGTTTTCATTCAAGATTTGTACTAAACTCCGGTTGGGCGATCCTCTATAAAATGAAGAGGCTGGAATATTACGCAATAGCAGATAATTATAACGATTTTCAATTGTTCTTTCATTTATAGCTGGGTAACCAATACAATGTGAGTAGATGGAGTCTAAGGTGTTTTGAGCCTCTACGCATAAGCTTTTAATCTGGTCTTCTTTCGTGCCATCAAAATTGGAAGAAAAAATCAGCTTTACATTTTCATGATCCGGATTACCTTCTTCATCCTTATCATCGATAATGACCCATCGTGCATAATGGATGGTACCGATTCGTTCAAAATCTTCATTTTTTTTGTTTAGCAGATCCTGTTTGATTTGATTTAAAACGGTACGCAATTCAACAACTTTATCTTGTCGAACCGGCACAATGATCGTAATAGGATTCTGATGAGGCATTGAATTGGTCATTACATGTGGTTTTGGGTTTGAGAATATTCCTGTTTAAACATCCCCTATGAAGTCCGAGCTATATGAGACCCGGGACCAGCAATCAACTTTTTATAGTGACCAAGATATTCAATTATTTGGTATCTTTATAGGATCTTTAATTTTTGTGCTGCGAATTGCGATTTGGCCAATTGAATGCAGATTAAATGCAATGTGAAAAATCAATAGATCACCTTGGGCATCGATATCTGAATTTTTTTTACTCCTTCTATACTCAGAGCAACTTTGATTTGACTTTAATCTGGCACCAGTTGCCTTTCCATCTAATATATTCATTTCCTGTTTTTTCTTTTATTATCCGCACAGATCTCGACACGGAAAGGGGTGTTTGTATACTGTTTAAAAAGAACCTTTCCTTAATGCAGGTCAATGATCCTATTCGAGGAGGTCGTTAATTCACCCGTTTGGTGATCCGGGCAAGAAGTCGATCAAATGAAGTAGCTAAGTATTGGAACACAACAGAAAGTAATACAGTGGCAATCTCATTCATCCATTATATTAGGTAGAGATTTTAGTTATGCCTTTCCAGATGCCATTGGTGAGTTATACGAGAAACTTCCCCTTTATTTTAATTAATTTGCCCTTCCTTCTATCATGAGAATCTACAGCAAACTCCTTTTTGATCGCGGTGTCAATGCAAAAGTGGGTCGACCCAACATAAACGACTTACTGTTCATCAACACCTCCTTCTTTAATTTTTTCCTGCCTTTCTTGTTGACGGTATTGATGCGGACTATACCGCAGGCCAATCACCTCGTATTTGGCCAACTCGAAGGCCAGGACCCGATCTACAGCACGTTATTGATCGGCTTGTTTACATTTTATACCATGTTGATCTACACCCGGCAGACCTATTTTTATGAAGACACGGTAGATCAATCCTCTACCTTTAAAATCGTGAATCAGATTGCTTTTATGGTACCACTGGGTATCTGGTTTTTGGCTATTACGATTAATTATCCTATGGCCCATTGGCGATCGATCGTAGTATGCACAGCGCTCTTGATGTTGGCTTTTTCGGCTATTTCTCCACCCAGGTACAATGTATTCCGATCGGCGATCCGCGAACCCCAGATCAATAAACTGATCCTGGTATGTATGGTCTTGATCATCTTGATTTTTGTTTTTTTCCTGATCAAGTTTGATGAAATCGGAGGCAAAGATAGATTGTCGGCTTATGTACTCATTTTTATAGTTCTTACCATCTTGATCAATAGTCTTATCCTTGAATATAAGCGGCGCAAAGAAAAACCGATGGTTTTTCATTGGAAGTCATTGATCGGCAATAGTACGATCAATGCGGTCTACATCATGACGATTACGATCCTCCTATTATTATCCTTTGGCAATTACAATAGATTCGGCAATGGATTTGATATCGTGATCCTCTATTTTATTGGTGTCAGGATGATCTTATTTTGTTTGGGCGTGTTAGCCCGATATCTCGCCAATGCTCAACCCATTCATTTTTTAAGTTTCAAATTTTTAGTTGTGTTACTCACCTGTATTGGTGTAGGTATGATCACACGGCCCGGTAAAGGCAGAGACCACTACATCCTGGATGTAGTCACATCGAGTCAACCAAGAAAGACATTTGATGCATATGCAGATCAATGGTTTAGGGCTAAACCGTTCAATGATACGACGCCGATCTATTTAATATCCGGACAAGGGGGTGGCTCCAGAGCAGGATGTGCGTTTTTTACGACGATGGCTTTAATGGATTCTCTGTTGGACAATAATACTTTTGCGATGACCACCGTATCCGGTAGTTCTAATGGAGCAGGATTTTATCTGGGAATTAAAAAAGCATTGCCGGAATCCAAGACCTTTGCAGAGCTGATACAGGCTTCAGACTCTACACGATTGAGGACCATTGACTCCATCTTATATCAAAAGGACTATATTTCTAATTCTTTATTCAAACTTTTATTCACCGATTATGCCCGCTTTTTACTGGGTAAACGCAGTAATCGGCAATCCAGAAATGTAGCCTTGATGCAAGAAGAAGAAGCATCCTATCATCAGCTTAGCGATTATTTGAAACTGAACCCTATTACTTTATTGGATAGTACATGGAGCTCTATGTACGCTCCTTCGGCACCGAATACACTCCCTCTATTTATGCCATTGACTTATAATATTGAATATGGTGTAAAAGCTATCCATAGTCCGGTGCAACTGCCTGCTAAAAGAATGCGATCCTTTTACTCTGTGCTGGACAGTATTGGTGAGCAACATGATCTGCAAATCAATCGGTCTATACTCACGAGCCAAATGTTTCCCATCATTAGCGCCAGTGGCAGTATCGATTCTTTTCATTATCTGGATGGGGGTATCTATGATAATCTGGCTTACGAAACCCTGTTTGATCTTTATCAATTGGTCTTAGCTAAGCGGGATACACTCGCACCTCGACGGCCTATTATCCTAATATCGATCATCAATGGAAATTATGAAGCCGATCTAAAATTTAATCAGATCAATTCTGAATTGGATGCAACCGGAAACGCAGTATCGCAATCTTTGTTTAGCAATCACCCAGCCGCATTTAAAGCTGCAGGGATTTTAACAATGGTCCCACAGGATAAATTTTTTGAGTTAAAAATATTCAGACCAGTGGGAGAAGAAAAAGCCTTATCGTTTTGGCAAAAAACATTCAATAGATTTAGATACATGCCCAAAAAAGATAAAGTAGTCCTGTCTCGTTACCTTACGATGAACGATATCAAGTACAATATCGTGTACAGTGCCATACGGGAAGTGGATAGTCTGAAGCTAGAGCTTCAACGGTTTTTTAAAACAACGGGTCTTGCTCCAATAACGGATCCATCCAAACCACACAAGTAAAACCGGAATTATTTCCCCCTAAATAATATATTGACTAATGCTAAAATAACAATAGCGCCTAACGCCCCTGTCAATATAATGCCTAGTAAGCCCGCACCCAGGCTGACATTTAATTGGCCAAGGACCCAGGTTCCGACAAAACTACCGACTATACCTAGCAGGATATTTCCAATGAGCCCAAAACTACGACCTTTAAAAATTTCACTACCCAGCCATCCGGCTACGGCACCAATTAACAATTGTACGAGTAAATTCATATTTTTATTTATTTAAGGTTATAGTCAAATATAATTCATTATTCTGGTATTTGCTCCTTACATCGGTTGGGCTTCTCCGAAGCTGTGGTACACTGGAATTTGATTTTTACAAAGGTTGGACTTCTCCGAAGCTGGGATATTCTGGTGTTTGATCATTATAAAGGTTGCGCTTCTCCGAAGCTGTGGTACACTGGAATTTGATTTTTACAAAGGTTGGGCTTCTCCGAAGCTGGGATATTCTGGTGTTTGATCATTACAAATGTTGAGCTTCTCCGAAGCTGGGATACTCTGGTATTTGATCGTTACAAAGGTTGGGCTTCTCCGAAGCTGGGATATTCTGGTGTTTGATCGTTACAAATGTTGAGCTACTCCGAAGCTGGGATACGGCTGTGTTTGATCCTTACAAAGGTTGGGCTTCTCCGAAGCTGTGAAGTTGCATACCAAAAAAGCATACAAATCAAAAGGTATAAAGAGGACTGTGAAAAAATCATCGATGTGCCACTTAAAGATACGCTGGTGTTTCTTCCTTACAAAGGTTGCGCTTCTCCGAAGCCGTAATACACTGTTATTTGATCCTTACAAAAGTTGAGCTTATCCGCTGGGATACTTTCAGGGCTGAGAAAGAGTTAAATGAGAAAAACACTTTCTGCATTTTGATCCGGGTCTGAATAAAGAACCAACCAATTGTATTTATTTAATGTTGTTTTATGACTGCACTATTTCTTTTTAAAACTTCGGTTTTTAATCTTGGATTGGCTTTGAGCGTGGATTCTTGGATTATAATATTTATAGCTGGGTTTGTTTTGAGTTGCGCTTCTTGTTTTAAAGGTTCGGCTTGTTTAGCGACCGGTGATGATTCGGATATGGTATTTAAGAGTTCATTGGCCTTGGCTGTTTGACCTATTTGTAATAATTGGTCTGCCATCGTCACTTTTTGGATGTCTGTAGCTTCAATTTGATTTATATTATCCATAGCTCTCTTATTGACTTTGATGCGGTCATCTACTTCTTTTTCTTTAGACTGGACCCTTTTGGTCTGAACCGGATCTCTAGGCTGGACTTTTTGATAATCGTTTTTAGCATTGGAGTAGTCTTTGATCTCCGTATATTGGTCTGCCCGTTTTTCATGCAATACGTTTTTATCGTATTTGCTATGATCGATCAGCTGACTAAAGGACAGGATAGCGATGTCGGGCTTTTTGTATTTTTCGGCCAATAGGCCAGTCTTGAGGGTAATGTTGTGATCGGATGGAAATAATATATTCAGCTTCTGAAGATAAAGCATGGCAGAGTCGGGTTTGCCAGATTGATCACATGCATCGACCATGATGCTATAGATTACTTTTTGCATGGTGTCGTTTTGTATACTTTGAGGTCCGAGATCTTTAAAGATTTGAAGCGCAGTCTGATACTCTTTTTTCTGATACGCGACCAGCCCCAGGATGTATTGGATCACTCGGGCAAAGAGCGTATCCATAGCCTCGCCACCGGTCAGATCCTGAAGGCTGACATTGGTCAGAGCCAAACTAAAGTTTTTCGGAGATGCATTCCACACATTCAATGAATCATTGCTCAATCCAAATCTGGCCTTAAAGCGGTGGTGGGCATCTAACGTAGTAAGGATGCCGCTAAAGTATAGATCGGCGCCCAATTGTTTGGCTATCGTCGGAAGGTCCGTACTGCTGACATTTTGACCTCGATAACACCCAGCGATTTTATTTTCATTCTGCAGGCCATATTTTTCACAATTGATCGTGAACTCATCATCGATATCTCGCTCCAGGTTTTTTACATGATCAGATTCTATCGGAAATATAAGGGCATTGAGTTTTTGCGGTTGGGTAAAAGGCGGGCATAGCTGCGTAGAAGCAGTGACGGTGACAGCGGTAGAGTCGATAGGCTCGGGAGAGTCAATGTCGATGGTCTTTTTTTTCAGAAAGAGAAATCCTAATACTGCGATGATCGGCAGCATAAAAAACAAAAGAATTCTTTTTCGATCAAATCGAATAGGCTTATTGATTTCAATGACTTTATCTAAGCCTAAAATAAATCGGATATCCTTATAAAATTTTTCTCGGTATGTAGCCCACTGATCCATCTCCAACTTCATAGTCTGAGAGTCATGAATGGAGTGCAGCGAGAGCGGGAGGTCTTCTTTCGCAGGCAACTGACCTCCATTGACAAGAGTGGGGATGATCGTCAATTTTTTTTCGATAGCATATTCGATTTCTTTACGCACCCAATCGCCTTCCGCTAAGATGCGAGGGCTACCATTTTTATCTTTTTCAAGCCAGTTTTTACCGATCAGGATCAGGCAGATCCTGGCATTGCTACCAGCCTGATTGAGCACTTCTTTCCACTTTGCGCCGCCGTGGATATCAGAAGTATCCAGAAACACGCTGTTGTTACCAAACACTCCTTCGAGACCTTCATGGATGACATTGACCTGGTCTTGAGTGAGATCGACCCGCCGATAGGAGATAAAAATTGCGTTTAATAAAGCATTCATGATATTTAAAGTTAAGCACCTCTGATGACTCGCACGTATGTATTTATTTCCTCACTAGATCTGAGATCCAATCCTATATGTCGCTAACCCCCTAAATGTGCCCGACAAAGCGTTAAAAATTCATTTTCACCATTTCTATCCGAGTGAGAGTTAAGAGGATTTGGGGTTCATTTGATCTATTTTAATTGATTATTTTGGTGCGTGAAGGTTGCTTTCCTGTCTTTTTTATTTAAAGGTTTACCGGAATTAGTTTCTTTATACTCGATCCTACAACAAGAAAAGAATTGGGCTAAGCGGACAGTTTTGACTATTCAACACGCTCAAAATATACAGTTACCAAAAGTAGCCGTGCATAAAATAACCTCGAGGTATGCCATATTCCATGCTATCATTGCCCAACCTTTCATTCGATTACATCATCTTAAGATCACCGATACGGAAAAAGAAAGGTTGCTGCATTTTTTTATTTGCGCCACTTTATTCGATGATTTTTTTGATAACCCGGGCTATACGCTGCCCCAATTAGAGCGCATATTGTTGCAACCGGAAGCGTGTACTCCTCAACATGATCTTGAATCTTTGTTTATAGCATCCAATAAAATCTTATCCACCTATGCTGTACTCAAGCCGGGATATTTAAACGTAAAAAAATCAGTATACCACGCTCAAGTCGATAGTTTAAAACAAATGGACCCAACCATCACCGATGAAGATTTAAAAGAGATCACCTTTCGCAAAGGTGGATCTTCTGTCTTATTGAGTCGCTATTATCTTGATCTGCCGAGCAAAGCGGAAGAAGAACAATGTTGGTATCAGTTGGGGGCATTGATTCAATTGGGTAATGATATATTCGACCTGTTTAAGGATCTTCAAGAGGGTATCAACACTCTGGCTAACCGAAGTCGCTCAATTCATGCATTGAAGCAAGAATTAAATATACAAGTAAAAACATATCATGAAGCCTTGAGTAGATTGAATGGTGCTACTGGAGTTCTAAGACAAATTCGTTTTCGTACGGCGATCATTTATGCATTAAGTTATACGGCTATAGATCAGTTACAATCATTGGAGAAAGGCAACGCGGTACTGGATTTAAAATCCATGAATCGCAAATCGCTCATCGTAGACATGGAAAAGTGGAGTAATCGGTGGCGGATGTTGAAATATATGTATGGTTACTCAGGATCTCAATTGGTATAACCTTCATCAAAGATTCAAAGTTCAGAGGTTGTTAGACATGGAAGCCCACTTCTCGCGATCAAATTCGCCTTCATTATTTGCAATCCAAATAGTCGCTACTCCATTGCCAATAAAATTGGTTATAGCCCTGGCCTCTGACATAAATCGATCTACGCCTAATAACAATGCTAATCCTTCTATAGGAATTACTTCGACTGCGGTGAGCGTAGATGCTAACACGATAAACCCACTGCCGGTCACCCCCGCAGCACCCTTGGAGGTAATCATCAATACTCCGATGATCGTCATGATCTGAGAAAACGATAAGTGGACCTGATATACCTGAGCCAAAAAGATTACGGCCATAGAAAGATAGATCGTCGTACCATCGAGATTAAAGGAATACCCGGTCGGCACTACGAGACCTACCACTGATTTTGAACAACCCATACGCTCCAGTTTGGCCATGAGATTAGGAAGACCTGCTTCAGACGAGGAGGTGCCCAATACGATCAATAATTCTTCTTTGATGTATTTTAAAAATTTCCAGATCGATAAATTATAATAGCGTAGGATATAGGACAAGACAATAAAAACAAATAACCCCATGGTACAATATACTGTGAGCATCAATTTGCCCAATGGCAACAATGCGTTGAGTCCATATTTACCAATAGTGAAGGCCATCCCACCAAATGCACCGATGGGTGCTAATAACATCACCCGATAAAGCCACTTAAAGACCCATTTGGAAATCGGAATTAATTTATCCATTATTCGTTGCTTAGCAGAATATCCATTTAATAGGATACCAGATATAATAGCCAATACAAGCACCTGAAGGGTAGAGTTGTCTTTAAAAAACTTCCACCAGCTAAATGTCGCCGCCTGTTGAGTGTACTTAGAGATGTCCCCTTGAGTCGAATTAGCGATCACCCCATCACCGGGCCTGATCACATTGGCCACGACCAAGCCTATCAACAATGCCACTGTCGTCACGACTTCAAAATAGATCAAGGCTTTAGCTCCCACCTTGCCTACTTTTTTTAAATCCCCCATATTCACGATCCCCAACGTGATGGTCAAAAAGATGATAGGGTTAATAAATAATTTTACGATGGAAATAAAGGCTCCTCCCAGCACCTCGCTGATGGATCTGCCCACCTTAAGTTCCTGGCCTAAAAAATTTGTTTTCCACTCTTGGTCGAGTATCGGTTTTAATACCCACTCCGGATAAAAATGGCCAAACACAATGCCCAACGTAATAGCGGTCAGTACCCAGAAGGTAAGATTGGTAAAAATTCGTTTCATTAAAAAATAAACGTTACACGGATAACTGTCTTAGTAAGATGTCACCGAGCTAAGGTAAATAGAATTGTGCAAGTGATCCGATGCTAGGCTTTAAAAGAAAAAAACATTAATCATTGTTGACTTAATGCCTGTTTTTCACCACGCACAGCTCAGCAGCACACACCTAAATCAGCACATCACCTCCATTACTTTATGATGACTTGCTTACCTTCGTATCATGGACATCAGTCTAAATAAATATATCAGCGATAGTGGCTTATGCAGTCGTCGGGAAGCGGATCGATTTATAGAGCAAGGACGGGTCACCATCAATTGGGTAGATGCCGTCAAAGGCAATAGAGTAAAGCCGGGTGATGAAGTCCGTGTAGATGGAGAAGCTATCCGAAAAACAAAACAAACCGTATATCTCGCGCTCAACAAACCCAAGGGCATAACCTGCACTACTGATACTAAAGACAAATCTAATATCGTAGACTTTGTGCATTTTAAATCCAGAATATTTCCAATAGGCAGATTAGATAAGCGGAGTGAGGGTCTTATTTTCCTGACCAATGACGGTGATATCGTTAATAAAATCTTACGCGCCGGCAATCAACATGAGAAAGAGTATCTCGTGTCCGTAGATAAGCCGATCAGCCCGGAGTTTATCAATGCCATGCGCAATGGAGTCAAAATATTGGGCACAGTGACTAAAAAATGTTTTGTAAAACAAGAAGGACCTGAACGGTTTAAAATCATTTTGATCCAGGGACTCAATCGACAAATACGCCGGATGTGCGAGACACTTGGCTACTCCGTGACATCACTCAAGCGGGTGCGTATCATGAACTTTAGCCTGTCAGGTCTGGCCCCTGGCAGTTGGCGTTATTTTACTCCTGCTGAAATCCTTACGATGAATGCGCTTTTAGCCGGCAGTAGTAAGACCGACATGGGTGAAGATGGTATGGACGAATAATTTTGTACATTTTCCCCCCGTATGGGTGACTCCCACCAAATCTAAAAACCTTTTATTTACATAAAAAAGCCACTTATGATTTTTAAAAACGCTATCTCCTGGTTCGAAATTCCAACGATCGATATCGATCGCGCCGCTAAATTCTATGAAACCGTCTTTGATATCCAACTCAACCCGATGGATCTGGCCAACATCAAGATGCGCATGTTCCCCATAGAGGATCCGATGGGTGTCGGTGGAGCCTTGACCTATGCTGAAGGTTTTTATAAACCATCCGCGACAGATGGTCCTTTGATCTATCTCAATGGCAATCCTGATGTACAGCTCTTTTTGGATCGAATAGTCGCAGCCGGAGGTTCGATCTTAGTACCAAAGACCGAGATTAGTCCTGACTACGGGCATATGGCGGTGTTTTTAGATACGGAAGGCAATCGAATAGCACTGCATTCTATCCCAGCGGGCATATAAGCAGCTTTGGTTTAATTCCTTTATTGACATCACTTTACGATGTACGGGATTTCTGCAATTCCATAGTGCCCCATCGTGTCTTGAGCGACCACTTGTATACCAAATCTGCCGAGATCATCAGAGTGCATAAAATCAATTTCTGCACGCCCCTCAGCATCTGTTTTGACGGCTGCATTCCAATAGATCGAAGGCCTGTAAAATGGTTGATTGGTTTTGTTTTGAAAGGTTTCTACGGTATAATCCGGGAAAGGAGCAACCGGTTGTAAGCCAGACAACGTATAAACATTATTCAAATATTCTTCCGGAATGGACATTTTTGATTTTGTCTTGATGTGGATGACCCCATTCCTACCCAATAATTTGAAATAATAAAATATATTATTCAGTCGATAGTAAAGATCAATGGATTCAATTTGAGCCGTTTTTAATCGGGCCACAAAATCAATGTTTTTTACGATTTTACCATTCACTACCATCAGTGGAGGTTCCGGATATTCATCGAATGTATCAGGATCGTACATTGTGGCCGTATATAGATTCGATTTTTTTTGCAATTTAAATGCCAACGGCGTATTGATCTCTTTAAAAAAAGTAGCGAGGTCTTCAAAGGCTTCATATTTATTGGCTAGTAGGGTACGGTCGGGGATGACTTCTGAAATAATTTTTTGGTTGATCACTGCTGGTAGTACAGGCGATTCTGTCGTTGTATAAAGTTGATAAATCTTTTTGCGTCGTTTACTGCATTCGATATAATTTAAAATTTCTTTGGTATATATCAATTTAGATTTGACCGAATATTTAAACAATGCGACGGGTGCTAATTTAAGATTGGCATCGGGACTGGCCAAGAGTTGGATATCTTTCTGATTCTGGAAAGCCGGCAAATCTAGGTGTAACGTACCTCCGCGATTAGATGCGTACCGTACTTTCCATTCCCTGGGCATAAAAACACCGAATACATTCCTTGTGATATCTGTTGTATTCGCGGTTGGATTAAAGGAATAAAAAAATTGAGCACTAAAATTGGTTTTGGCATGACTGGCCCCCGATATTACGGTGGGATATCTCGTTTCATCATTGGGGATCAACGATCGATCATATACCGAAATAGAGAGATTGCCTTGTACCGGTCGACCCTCTCGGTCTTTGACCAAAACCTGCACCCGTACCGGACTTCTTGTAGTATAGGAATTTTTATCTATAGAAAGCTTAAGGTCAAGGTCGGAGCTTATAGTCGCTACTGTTGTGGTAGATAAAAGAGCTGTATCAATAGTAGCGTTTTCTAAATCATTATATATAGGTGTTTCTACCGAAGCCATCAAAGTCGTCTGGTTCGTAATCGAATCTTTGATCAAAAAATGAATAGGATATATGCCAGAACTAAAATTATGAGGGATTTTAAAATACCCGTGTACAAAACTTTGGCGCTGGCTCTGTAAGAAAAAATCATTTAAAATGACTCCTTGATCGTTGGTGATCACGGTCTTTATCGAGATTGATTTATTGCTCACCAACGGCGACAGATACAATTTAAACCAGATGCATTCGCCTGCCACGTAATAAGGCTTGTCTATATGGATCAAGGAATTACTTGATATTGCATTTTGACCCGATAAGCTGACAGCAATACAAATACAAACCCAGACAAGAGCAGATCTGAAAACAATGGTTTTGCGATTTAAATATCGAATCATGGCGTTCATTCTTTCCAATAGCTGGGTTTCGTATTCGAGCTGCCTGTGATGAGCAGACATGCATCACAAATGGTAGGCCCTATTCTTGGCGTAGGTGGTATAGGACAATATTTGCGAGGAAAAAACACCATCGGTGGAGTGATATAAAGACGCTGGGTATCTTGCTGTGTAGCATAAAAAAAGCCAAAGACGCGCTCGGTGCTGTCTGCGGGATTTTTGATATTGGAAGAGATGGTCGCCGCCGGAGCTTCAAACATATTTCCATTTCGTTCTGCAAGCACCTTTATTTGATTCCAATAGGTAAACGCTTTATCCGTAAGAGTTTCTTGCAGAACTGTCAAATAAAGGCCTTCAGCAAATCGGTGATCAATCCTGGTGTCAGTAATAATAAAACTATCCAGTCTCTGTGATAAATACAAGGGCGAATCATATAAGTAGGTCTTTTCAGGACGAACAGGTTCTGGAGCATAACATACTCTCAATGCATCATCTGTAAACTTATATACACAGCTGACCTCCCATTTTATTTTTCTCAAATCATTATTTGTGGAAAGCTTGGTATTTGTCCAGATCTGTAAAAACGTATCTGTTTGTATAAAGCCTTTTCTATCGGGCAGGGATAACACTTCCGGATTGAATCCTATCTTTTCCATTTTGGGTACGGACAGTATGGTCTCCGGGTCAGATCGGTATTGCCTGCCATCCGGAAGTATGGCCTGTATATAATAGGACTGGCCTGCCAGTACCTTGAAAGTTGGATGATTTATATCTATCGTTGCAGTATAGATAGATTTTGTTATGTTTTCATTCAGCGCCAGCAAGGCTCCACTTGTTTGATGTAAAGTTATTTTAGCCCCGAAGATAGAAGTTGCATTTTCATTGCCTGTAAAATCTCCAATTCGTTGCAGACTCACTTCTACAGAGGATGGGTTGCCCATGATAAGCTTACCTTGCAAGATGATCGCCTTTGCGTCAAACTGTTGATTTTTTAAATCGATCTCATCCAGACAACCAATCCAGAGCGTAATAGCTGCGGCTAAAAACCACCGGGCTCCATATGTATAAAAAGGATGAGGCCATGTACGGGTAATCGTAAGAACACACACCTGTATATATTGACCTATCTTTTTCATTGGGTTTCGATGTTGAAGGTTACGGATGGGAAAACACTTCCGAGAATAGCCAGCCGATTGGCTTGACCAGCGGTAAAAGGAGATTGAGTAAAAAACACCGAAAAAGCATTTTTGCGGGCATATACATTATAGATAGAAAAAGACCAGCTTGTTTTAAATTTTTTATCTTTTCTATATCCTTTACCCAGCGTGTAGGCTAGATCCAATCGGTGATAATCCGGGATGCGCAGCGCATTTCGATCGGAGTATATAGGTACAGGTAGACCATTCAATAATCGATAACCTCCGACAGGGGCCGTGGTAGGCCTACCAGTGCTATACGTAAAATTCATTGTCAATGTATGGCGCTGATTGTAATTATGATTGAGGACCAAATTGAAATCATGAGGTTTGTCAAAATTGTTTGGATACCACTGATTACGATTGATGCCATCGACCAATCGCTCTGTCCTAGAGAGCGTATAACCAAGTGCTCCGTTTAAAATCCCTTTGTTTTTTTTGATACTGAGCTCTGCACCATACGCCCGGCCTCGGCCCGGCAAAATCTCTGTTTCTAAATGATCGTTTACCGTAAGTTCGGCAAAGTCTTTATAATCAAAGAGCTTATCGATAGCCCGTGCATATAATTCCAGGGAAGTTTCCCAAGTATTAGCATTATAATTTCTAAAATATCCAATCGATATATTATGAGACCTGGTAGGCTCTATATATTCGGTACTGAGTTGGAATTGGCTGGTAGGCGTAGGGGCATCCGAATTATAAATCTGATTGATGTATTGTACAGTTCGAGTGTAGCCCCACTTGATAGAAGATTCTGGATTCAGTTTATACCGCACGGAGATACGGGGCTCGAGTCCCCCATATTTAGCTATTACCTTTCCATGTGAGTAGCGAACAGAGTCTTTAATGTTTTGAATCGTTTTAGTCTCAGGATCTGCATAAGTATAAGAAGTCCCGGGACCAAGAAACTGATACATACTGAGCCTAATACCTCCAGATACCTCTATTCGCGGCGTGGCGGTCCAGTCGGCATTGATAAATACCGCAGACTCCAGGCCACGCTCTAGATCCAGATTTTTTGAAAATATTCTAGAGAACTCTCCCAATGGACTTTTTGCGCCCGGCAGGGTCCGATATAAGGTAGCAGCGAATCCAGCTACCCACTGCAGGTTTTTTCTTGGAGTATAACTCAATTGCTCTTTGAGGTTAAGCTGTTCAATCCTGTTATTCAATTGGGCCGCATCTATTCCGACAAAATCAGATTGTAAACTTTTATATCTACTGATGACCGCGGAAAGCTTTGAGTATAGTTTTTGAGAAAATATCGTTTTATAGGTGGCTTGTAGGTGTCTGGTTTGATAATCAAATCCAAAAGTCTTGTTGTAAATAAATTCATCCTGGGCTCCATAACCGGATATGGAAAAGAAGTTTTTACTATTTATTCGATGGGCGTATCTAAAATTAGCATCATAGAAAAAAGCTGAACTGTTGCGCACTTCTACATTTTTGGCCTGTTTCAATACCCAGTCGGAATAGGATGATCTAAATCCCAATATAAATGAACTTTTATCTTTGAGTATGGGTCCTTCGAATGCCACTCTGCTGCTCACGGGTCCTACGCTTGCTTTTACCATGTATTTATCAAAACTTCCATCTCGCATTTCTACATCTAATACGGATGCCAGCCGACCACCATACTGAGCAGGGATGATGCTTTTGTATAAAGAGACCTTGCTGATCAATTCCGTATGATAGGTGCTAAAAAAACCCAACGCATGGGAAGAATTAAAAAGCACCGCATCATCGTGCATCATCAGGTTTTGATCTACTTCTCCCCCTCTGACATTAAATCCGGTAGCGCCTTCGCCGATGGTACTCACACCAGGCGATAAGAGGAGGCTTTTGATCACATCGGATTCTCCTAAAAAAGAAGGCAGTTTATGGATTGTTTTTACATCGAGTTGCGTGACACCTATTTGTACTTGCTCCACATTGGCATCGGCGGCACGAGCACTGATCACCACCTCACCTAGCTTGATTGCTTCACTTTCCATCGTTAAGTTGAGTTGACCGTCGTGATATACTTTTAGATCTTGTATCAAGTCCGCATTACCGATATAATGAATAATTAATTGTTGTAACCCAATTGGCAATTCAAGTTCAAATGAGCCTTTTTCATCGGTTGTAGTACCTGTATTCAGATTGGCCACTTTGACAGTAGCGCCTATGACCGGGGACTTATCTTTTTGGTGAAGTATCGTACCAGTGACTTTGGCTTTGCCTGACGATTTATATATTTTATCATTGCCTACCGATATCGTTGATCTGTCGACTAGCACCTCAGTTGTTTTGGTCAACTCCTTATCCATGATTTGATAATACGCTGGGCTATAGACAGTCTGGACTATATCTTTGGGCGCAATAATTATACCATAGCCTCGATACTCAAAAAAATCTAGGGGTGTACCTGCTAGTAAAGTCCTGATCACACTGTCCACGCTGGCATCTACAAATGAAAAAGTGACCAATGCTGCTGGTAATCGCTCGGGCTGAAAATAAATTTTTACCGGATGAGATTGATTGATGCGCCCGCATATAGTCGCCAGGGTTTGATTTTTTATATCTATGGTTATAGTCGGGACTGTTGATGCTTGTTGAGCATGCACTGAAAAGGTGATGAAGAGTAGAAATACAAAGACCCGGATGATCTTATAACAGACAGACATAAATTGGTTCAGTATTAAGGGCACTATCCTTGATATGAGTGCAAGATCGAAATTTTATGATAAGAAATTTAATAAAAATTTATATGGTCTGTGTTGGTTCCAAAGGAGTTTAAAAAGATAGTGCTCCAAGGACTGGGTTTGATAAATTGAGAGCCAAATAGATTAGTTTGTGACAGTTTCAACTCTATAATTGTGTGGATATGTGTTCCCTATTTTTGGAAACACTTTTACAAATCATATTTTTATAATCAGGAATCAAAGACAATCCTGAAACTATTAAGACCCACACAGCAAAGTATTTTGCAGATTTTGACTCTTGTCTAGCAATGATTATTTGCTGATTTAGGGCTTCTATAACTTTTGGATCAGGACCAGGTGAGAACATGCTATTAATATTATAATTTTCATTAATTTGGGCGAACACTTTCCTCCAGAAGAGGTTACGTGCTGGGTTTAATGCTTGATTCTTTTTTGACTTTTTTAAAGTATGCAACAATTTCAGCTGTTGACATACCAGATAGAAGCGCACTTAATCTATCGCGTTGATCATGCATGAATTTGACAGCATCAAAATCCTTGACTGTTATATTATTCGGATTCTTCATATTTTAAAGATGCTCTGGGTCAATGTCGCATTTCCAAACGCACTTTTGGGTAGATATGGTAGGTAGTTCATTGATATCATTTAGCAGCAATAAGCCATTCTTTTACAATTTTTGTCAATTCAGTTTTTCCAAATTCAATATCATGCAAATTTTTAAATGTTATAATAGCACGATCATTTTCTTTCCAGACTAATAATTTACTGGTATTGGAGATCAATTTTTCTTTTGGTTGATCCTGCTTTTTTGCTCCTCTATGAAAAATCAATTGAACTTGTTTAGTGGGTGGTTGAATTCTCATCGTAATTCTGTCTTCATTATCAAAACAATAATTAGGTCCGTTCCATTTTATATTTTCTGTCAAAGCAGGGTTTGCAGATAAAATGTACGTTCTTAGTTCCTCAATTTCCGTTCTAAACGGATGGTTTAAATCGTCTAAAAAGATAGTTACTTCAGGGTTTAGATGAATGGTTTGTTTTGACATACTATTTTTTTTAAAGCCTTTACGTTGCAGTGCCTTTTGACTAGTATTCAATTGCCTCGATTCCTTGGTTTTTAAGGATTGCTAATCCATCCTTCATTGCTTTGACCTGTTCAGGCGAGTGTCCTTGCCAGATCGTAATCTCTCCAACCACTTTAAAAGGATGTTTGGAACGATATGATTTTGTAGGATTACCAGGGAATTTTTTGTCTGTTAAATTGGGATCGTCTTCAATGGCACCAGTGGGTTCTACTAAATATATTCTTTCGCGCCCCTCCCCTACAGCAAGTTCGGCACCCCAGATAGCAGCATCTAAGGTGGATGTTAAGTAGATATATTTCGCATTATTTCGTTGGCCATAGTTTGAGTTGAGCCCCACTTCGATGAAGTCCCCCAATGTAAGGTCGACCTTTGTCCCGTGAAAGTAAGTCTGAGAAAAAGGAGTTGGAATAAGTTTATTCTCAATTTTCTGTTGTTCCATAGTCGATATCTCTATTTGTTTTAGTCCTTTTAATCAATTTTACAAGTTCAAACCAAATTACTGAAATGAAGCCAATTGTGATACACATTAATAATTGCGGCCAATTCAAGGTTTCAAATTGAAAAAAAGCGGTCAAAGGTTTAACATAAAGGATAAGCCCAACGATGGCGATGGTGATAAAAACAATAAACAATACCAGGTTGTTCTTATATCTCAACGTTGTAAATATAGAATAGTAAAATGAGCGATTAATTAAAGTAAGGAAAATATTTGCTGTTATTAAGACCGTAAAGCACATTGTCCTTGTAAGTGCCTCATCATAGCCATTCTGCACAGAATACTGGTAAACAAATAAGATCCCTGCGGTTATTATTAACCCCTGTAGGATGCTGGTGGAGAGCTCTTTCCAATTAAAGAAACTAGTCGTAAATGCTTTAGGTCTCTGTGACATCGTATTCTTTTCCATCGGTTCATTTTCATATATAATTGAACACGTAGGGCCCATTATTATTTCTAAAAAAATAATGTGGCTAGGGGAAAAGATATTGGGGTAGATCCACCCTAAAGCCAAAGGAATAAATACGGTGAGGATTATGGGGATGTGTATGGATATGATATATTGAATTGCTTTTTTTAGGTTAGCATATATTTTTCTGCCCATGGCTATAGCGTCAACCATTTTAGACAAATCGTCTTCCAATAAAATCAATGATGCTGCTTGTTTAGCAATTTCTGTGCCTTTTTTACCCATGGCAATACCAATATGGGCTGCTTTTAGAGCTGGTCCGTCA
The DNA here is from genome assembly GCA_031417835.1 of Saprospiraceae bacterium. Lineage (GTDB taxonomy): Bacteria > Bacteroidota > Bacteroidia > Chitinophagales > Saprospiraceae > JADJLQ01. The sequence continues at coordinate 126,622 of JANOWJ010000026.1, forward strand.
TTCACACCATCGCCTGTCATGGCCACGATTTGATTATTGGATTTTAAAGCATTGATTATTTTCAATTTTGCTTCTGGAAACATACGCGTAAAAATGGAAGTATTCATCACGCAGGTTTTTAACTCATCTTCCTGCAATGCCATCAACTCGTCACCCGAAATGGTTTTTTCGTATCCCCTGAATTCGATTTGTTTTGCAATGGCTGCAGTCGTTGCGGCATTATCACCGGTTATAATTTTTACAGAGATACCAGCGGTATAAAAATCCTCTAGAACTTTACTAATGTTATTTTTAGGTGGGTCGTAAAAGGCGACGAGGCCTTTAAAAACAAACGGCAAATCCTCTTGTTTAATCGGATAATGATCACCAGTGTAGTTGGACACCCCTACACCCAATACTCTATAGCCCTCCTGTGCCAAAAGTTGAATGGCAGTATGTATTTGTTGTTTTTCGATTTCTGTAAGCTTTGACACATTCATCAAGGCTTCCGGTGCACCTTTGGCGGCGATTATTCTATGGCCGGTATCATTCGCAAAGACATGGGTCATCATAGGTGGTTTGCCACCTAATGGATATTCATGGATGAGTTTGTAGCCAGGTCGTTCATCGTTTTCCATAACATCCTTATACGTTTGGTGCAATGCTACTTCCATTGGATCAAACGGAATAGGTTCACTTGCCCACATCGACAATCGTACGAGCTCTTTTTCATCGCTGGTTAACGCGTCTTTTGGTAAAGAAATTTTATTGGAGGCCAGCAAAAAAAGTTTTGCCAAAGTCATTTTATTTTCTGTAAGGGTACCTGTTTTGTCGGTACAAATAACGGTGGCACTTCCTAGGGTTTCAACAGTTTTCATCTGCTTCACCACTATACCCATTTTCATTAAACGCCATGCGCCTAAAGCCATAAAGGTGGTAAACGCAACAGGAATTTCTTCAGGCAAAATACTCATAGCCAATGTGAGTGACTGCAACAGGCTGCTTAAAATATTTTGAGAATGCCAATAATTGATGGTCCAAACTATAATAAAAACGACAACCCCGGCAATCGCCATCTTTTTTACAAAATTTGAAATTTGTAATTCCAATGGAGTTTTTTCTTCCCGGATACTTTGTAAGCTCGATCCTATCTTACCCAATTTGGTTTCCTTGCCAATGGCAGTAATGGTGGCAATAGCTAAACCACTAGCAACGGAAGTACCACTGTAAATAAAATTGTCCGCCCCGGTTTTATCCTTAAAAACAGAAAATGATTCCCCGGTAAGTATAGATTCATTGACTGAAAAGTCGTTAGATTGAATTATAGTACCATCTGCCGTAATAGAAGTCCCTTCTTCTACCATGAGACTGTCACCCACTACCAAGTCCTCGCTTTTTATTTCCTCTACTTTTCCATTTCGAATGACTTTGCAATTCGGCTGTGAAAAATCTTTCAATTTTTGTAAAGCATTCTTGCTTCTGGAATATTGGAATATTGAAATAGATACTTGAAATATTATTGCAACCGTTAGAAAAATTCCATCACCTGTTTTGCCGCTGATAAAGTATATGGATGATGCTACTAATAACATTATCGTCATTGGGTCTTTGACCATGCGTTTTGCCAGGTCGAAAAAAGGGTTCTCTTTTTTATAATCTAATTTGTTTTGTCCAAATTTTTCCCTTGCAAGAAGTACCTGCTCGGTGTTTAAACCTTGTAAGTTGAAATTATTTGCAAGCATTGTAAAAAATATGTTTATTGAATTAATCTATGATATAGCACCATACAAGTCACACGGATTGGAAGAGTAGAGCGTAGAATAAAAAAGATCAACGAACAATGCAATGCTTTTATTAAAGGAAGATTCATTACTACATTTAATGTACAACCTAGACTAAAAACCTATTCTTTTACCCACTTTAACATTTCGGTAGTTATAACAAAATTCCTTAGCGAAGAGTTGCATTACTTCATCGCTACTATCAAGGCCGCCAATGCCGACAAGCTTAATTTTTAATTTTTTGATCAGGTTGATGTTGGCTTCTACATCTTTATGTGTCAATTGATCGAAAGAAATAGGCTGGCTGAGGACTTCGAAGACGCGGTTGTCTATGAATGAACTATGATTCAAGAATGTATTCATATTTCGTTTGACAAAATCAGATGTTCGAGGTTAATTTTTGTAAGAATACTTTGGATTATAAAACTATATCATTATAGGTAAGATAGCTAACAAATAGCCGTCCGTAGTTTTTTCTGTAATCGGTAGCTGTTATGTGATACTACAAAAATCGGATTCCTTGCTGACTAATAAGACGCCACCTCAATATATAGATCTTTGGGACATTCTCCGTACTATATCCGATCTATTCATTGTTTATACACTGACTACCAATTCCTACCTGACTGCACAGCAGGCACATATACCATTTTGTGTATTAACTGGAACGTAGAAGAGAAAAAGGCATACAGAATGGTGGCATACAAGAAAAAACACTACAAATCATCCTACCAATGATCCAAGTGCTGCTAAACCTGCAGACGAAAGAAAGCTCTTATTTGATTTTTTTAAACTCTTGTAGACCTAAATAAAATCCAACTCCAAACAAAAGAGTAATCAATCCAGCAAAATATGGTATTATTTCAATCATTTTTTAGTGGTTTAAAATTTTTAAATAAATACCAAATGCCAGTATGGATGGCACCCAAATGCCAACAAAAATAGCCGCATTTGCTTCTCCTTTGAAATACAATATTTCGGAGAAAATAAGCGAAAGAAAAGCAGCGATAAAGAATATTTTATCTGCTGTTGTGAATTTTTTAATCATGATTTTATTGCGTTTTAAGTTTTGTATATTCTATATGCAAAATGTAATGTTACAAAAGATTAGGGTTTTTGTTCAAAAGTAGCAGTAAATTCTTTTGCATCGGCTCTTGACATTACTCGCCCTGTACCAGGACATAGTGAGTAGAAAGTATTTTTAAATTCATTAGTTGCAGAAATTAACTCTACATCACCATTGATGTTGGAAGGAACAACTGTTTGTTCACCCGGGGTTACTTTAACTGCCCCTTTTCAAATAATTACAACCGCATCCTCACTGTTCAAGTCCCCACACCCCACGTTTTTACACAATATCATCCCTGATTAACACTTTTCTGTCAAGTATTATGCGTTGTACTTGTTTAGATGTAATTTTAGGAAGGCAAATTCTGCTAATATTATGAATAGAAGATCTACTTTAAAAAACCTCGCTACTACCGCCGGGGCATTACTTGCATTACCCGGCTGGGCCCGATCCTGGAAAGTGACATCCTTGAAGCGATATACATCATCCTTTACTAAAATGGAGCAAGACCTTTTGGCCGCGGTGGTCGATACGATCATCCCTGCCGGAAGTAGCATCGGTGCTAAATCTGTCGGCGTTGATCTTTTTCTTCAAAAACTTTTTGATAGATGTTACGAAAAAGAGGTGCAGGACAATATCAAAAAACAGTTGGCAAGCCTGGAAGCATCAGCGCAGGCGACGCTTACTACCTCTTTTGTCGCATGTACTCAAGAGCAACGCGAGGCCCTCTTCTCAACGTTTTTCGCCTCAACTATAAAAGAAGAAAAAGATTCTTTTAGTTTGCTCAAATCTGAAACCATACGTGGCTTTAATACTTCTGAAGTAGTGATGACGAAGTATTTAAAATATCAGGTAGCCCCAGGGCATTTTTATGGTTGTGTGGAAGTGACGGCCTAGTAAACCATATTACGATGGGTCATTTTTTCTGTTCATAAAGACACAATAAAACTATCCTAATCTAACGATTTAAAAAACGGTGCTAGACGCAAAAAAACAATCTACATGGCAAATTTAAATATAGACTCTGTCAAAAAACGCACATACGACGCGATCGTCATCGGCTCCGGTGCAAGTGGCGGCTGGGCTGCAAAAGAACTTTGTGAAGCCGGACTAAAAACCTTGGTACTCGAGCGAGGTCGGGATGTGAAACACATCGTAGATTATCCGACGGCTTCCAAAGCGCCATGGGAGTTTGAATTCCGAGGCACTGTACCATTAGAAAAGCGGACTGGATTTCAATCCGGGCGATTTATTCGCGAAGAGTCTCTGCACTGGGCGCTTAAAGATGATGAGCAACCGGTGGTCTATGAAAAACCCTTCCGATGGTTTAGAGGCTATCACGTAGGGGGGAAGTCCCTGCTATGGGCGCGACAGACGCAGCGGTGGTCAGACTATGACTTTGAAGGTCCACAACGAGATGGGTTTGCCACCGATTGGCCTATCCGTTACAAAGATATTGCGCCATGGTATGACCATGTGGAAAAATTTGCCGGTATCGCAGGCAATCGCGATGGCATCGATGAATTACCGGATAGCATAGTACAACCAGCCTTCGAAGTATCTTGTATAGAAACTTATTTTAAAGAACAACTCGGAAAACATTTTCCGGATCGCCATCTCATCGCAGCCCGATGTGCTCACCTTACCGATCCCCAGGACATCCACGTACAGCAAGGACGAAGCAAATGTCAAAATCAGACCATGTGTAATCGGGGCTGTATCTATGGAGCCTACTTCAGCAGCAATTCCTCTACGATACCATGGGCTATGAAAACTAAAAAACTCACCATGCGTCCTGATGCGGTCGTACACTCTATTATCTACGACGAGAAAAAAGCTCGTGCTACCGGAGTGCGCATCATCGATCGGCATACACACGAGATGATGGAGTTTCATGCCCGGATCATATTCGTCAATGCCTCTACCATCAATAGTAGTGCTATCCTTTTAAATTCAAAATCGGATCGATTCCCCAATGGACTCGGCAATGACAGCGGTACGCTCGGTAAATACCTCGCATGGCATAACTACCGAGGCAAAGCCAATGCGCAGTATGAAGGCTTCAAAGATAAAAAGACCGATGGCCGTACCCCTACCAATAGTTATATCCCCCGATTTCGCAATGTCAAAAAACAAGACATGGACTTTCTACGGGGGTATGCGATCGGTATCGGCGGGGGTCGAGGCAACAGTACGGATACATCTATGATCGGAGATCAACTGCGGGACAATATCCTTAATCCTAAACTCGGCAACTGGAATATCTCATCCTGGATGATGGGCGAATGTGTACCGATTGAGCAAAATCATCTGCGCCTGCATCCTGAACTTAAAGACAAATACGGGATCCCGCAGATCATCCTCTCCGCCGATTGGACTGAAAATGATGATAAGATGGTAGCCGACTATGTAGAGCAAAGCAAAGCCATGTTTGAAGCAGCGGGATTTACAAATATCACCGCCAATGACACTAAGTCAGCTCCAGGCTCCGATATCCACGAGATGGGTGGTGCTCGGATGGGTCGCGATCCCAAGACCTCTATGCTCAATGAATGGAATCAAGTGCATGCCTGCAAAAATGTATTTGTGACCGATGGTGCCTGTATGACCAGTACGGGTACTCAAAATCCTACATTGACTTTTATGGCGATCACCGCTCGTGCTGCCGGTAGGGCTGTAATTGAAATGAAAAACAAAAACATATAGCCCGGGGCGATTACTGAGTTGAAAAAAAGAAACATATAAATCGCCCGGGGCTGTAGTTGAACTAAAAAACAAAAACATTAGTTCTGAGCGGACCCTGAGTTTAAGGTTAGTAACCTTTAGTCAGCTCTAGTAATTTATATACTTAATATGTATGTCCGGCAAAATAAAAGGCTGGATGTAAAACAAGATCAATCAACAAACAGCGTATGAAGTTTTCATTAATAGTATTGGTACTAGGCTTTGCACATTTGGTAAGTGCACAATCATCAGGTATACATACCAATCTATATCCTGCTATCACCACGTTTACGACTCAACAGGATCATGATAACATGAAACAACAATTGGGTATAAAAAATTTAAGACCCGGCCCCAGTGGTAATGAATCAGCGGTCAATCATGCAAACTATGATGAATCCATAGCCAATCCTTGTCCCCAACTTCCGGATATCCTGACCACAAAAAATGGTGTAAAAATAAATACTGCAGATTCATGGTGGAACCAACGCCGTCCTGAACTTATAGCAGACTTTGAATTAGAAGTCTACGGTCGTATTCCCAAAAACGTGCCCAAAGTGACTTGGACCGTAAAAGTGACCGACAGAGAATTTGTAAATCGTATCCCCGTCATCGCAAAACAATTGGTAGGCCATGTAGATAATAATGCTTACCCCCTGATCAATGTGGATATCCAAATGATGTTGGTGGTTCCAACCAACGTAAAAGGTCCGGTACCGGTATTGATGATGTTTGGCCGACCATCATTTCCTGCTCCTGCGCAGCCGTCGCCCGAACACATGGAAAAAATCAATAGTGCATTCAAAGAGATCATGATCAAAAGTGATCCAGAGCTTAAAGCCATATTTGATTTGTATCCTGCATATACCCCGATCACGAGATTGCCTGTACCAAATTTTTTTACGCCACCCCCTGCGGGTGATCTTCCATCGACTGAACAATTATTAGCTGCAGGTTGGGGATATGCCACAATAGATCCTGCCAGCATCCAGGCTGATCAAGGTGCTGGACTTACTCGGGGAATAATAGGATTGACGAACAAAGGCCAACCGCGGAAACCAGATGATTGGGGATCACTTCGGGCTTGGGCTTGGGGCGCAGCGCGAGGCTTGGATTATCTGGAGACCGATACATTAGTAGATGCATCGAAGGTAGGTATAGAGGGCGTGTCGCGGTATGGCAAAGCAGCATTGGTCACACTTGCCTTCGAACAACGCTTCGCAGTAGGATTGATCGGATCTTCCGGCAAAGGAGGAACGACATTGCATCGAAGGGTATATGGCGAAGCAGTAGAAAATTTGACCGGAAGTGGAGAATATCATTGGATGGCGGGCAATTATCTTAAGTACGGCACGGCCGAGTCCGCTTTTGGTAAAAAGACTGGGTGTGACTTAGCTGTTGATTCCCATGAATTGATTGCCTTGTGTGCACCCAGGCTGACTTTTGTGAGCTATGGGGTACCCGAAAAAGGAGATTCTAAATGGCTTGATCAAAAAGGAAGTTATATGGCGACGATAGCTGCGGGATCAGTCTTTAAATTATTAGACTCCAAAGATCTGGGCATCTCCAATGATTATACAAAAGAGGAAATGCCACCCGTACTCACCGGTTTGCTAGATGGACATTTGGCCTGGAGGCAGCACGATGGTGGCCATACTGATGGACCTAATATGAAACACTTTATTCCCTGGGCCAGCGACCTGTTGAAGTATAAGAGAAATTGAGGTATGAATGATGAGGTATGAATTATGAGCTCATCACTCATCACTCATACCCCATCACTTTTAAAAAACTATTTTCGTTTATAACCCAAATACCAGCCAATCACAGCTCCAGCTAATGCGGATAATAAAGCATATACGATGACATCGGCCAGTACACCTTTCCAGGTCATAAGGTTGCTGGTGCCATGTATCAAGCTGTCATATGCTAAGCCGTACAAGCCACCGATCGTAGCTCCTGCTACAGCTCCCGACATCCAGGTGCGGATACTGGCCCACTTTTCAAAAATGTAAGCCAATAAGAAGGCGGCAGCAAGATTGCCGATGACTATAGCCGCCATATCGGGATCCCGTTGAGATCCGGCCATACCGGGATTAGAACTGGCCATAATGTCTTTAAATACGATGGTGTAAAATAAAAAACCACCGAGGAAATAAACGACAAAGCCCAATAAAGCACCAATTGCGAGTTTGTTTGTATTCATACTAATAACATTTAAGGTTTTGAGATAGATTGAAGGTAAGGAGATATTTAACTTCGGGGAAATATTTTTCAAAAAAACAATGTGAAACAAATCGGAGGTTTTGGCCAACCCAAATCGGCCCAACCATAGATCACTACAGTCACACAAAAAGTATGTGCTTACGCATATTTTCAGTAATGATATCTGCCTGAGCAGATAAGCCCTTTTGGTATTTCAATGGTTTATTATTTAAAGATAATCTTCATGCAAGACAGGGGGTGTCTTCGAAGACACCCCCTGTCTATTAGTCTATTTGACACCCTCGGTATATCCTGTAAATAAACCAACCAAGTAAAGAAGTGGTTGAAAAAGTAGCTGCCTTATATGCAACTACAATACAAGAATTAATGACTGAAGACGCAACCGACAAACTCCAAGGCATTGAAATTATCGGACAAACAACACCATTAGATGAGCCCACTGGTTTTCCAAATGACCTTCATGTCTTACACAATCTATTGGAAGCTAAAAATAAGATCATTGAGTTACAGGATTCCAAGATCGTGTCTTTGGAGGAACAGCTTCGCGTTCTAAAACAGGAATAAGTTGTGGGAATACTAACATCATTCATACTAATTTCCCTTTTTGAAAGATTTTGTACTTCCCTTACAATTTTTTCGCCATTATATTCCGATAATAAACTAGGGCTTTTGACTTTCCGCCTACCAGCCTAGCGTTTGCAACCGCCAGGCTGCTTTGCAACTTGGCCTTTGCAACGTTCAAGCGTAAGCATTTGGAATAATCCTTTTGTAGGTCTAAAACAGTGATCTAGTCAATCCCTGAGAGCACAGCGGTGGTGCTATCCGATTCTTGGTTTATAACGATACAAGGAGTGGGTAGTTGACTGGACCTGGATTTTGAGGATCATTTATCTCCAGCATTCGGCAAATTCCTATCTGGTCAATCTTCATAAAGAGGATATAAATAGAGTGTGGATTTTTTTTGAGTTAATTAATTTCCTAATGAAGTAAATGCTTATCTAAATAAATATTTAAATCCGCCAAGTCGAAATTAGCAAGGACTATTTTACCTTTTTTATTTAATAAATAGCTTCTTGGTACGGACAATATATGATATTTTTTTCTGAGAGATTCATCAATGTCCCATAGCTGTGGCCATTGTAACTGATTTTCTTCTATAGCGCTTATTAATTCCTTTTTATATTTTCTAGTATCATTTGATATTCCTATAATTTCAAACTTTTTTGACTTATACTTTGAATAAATTCTATTTAATTCTTCAAACTGCTGAATGCATGGCGGGCAAGTGCTCGACCAAACATCTATAAGTGTATATTTATTGTTTTTAAAGTAGGTCGAAAGCAAAACTTTGGTTTCATCAATAGTATATACAAGAGATGATGGAAAAAGTTGATCGATTGCCAGTTTATTCGCTATTTTGATCTCTGACAATGTTTCTTTACCTAGTGCGGATTTTTTTAAATTCTTTGAAAACAAGTTGAACGTTTTCAAATAAATATTCTTTAATCCATACCACGGAATATGTGAAGAGAGTTTATACATAGCAAAATAAGAATCGTGGTTATTTTTGACAAAAGAGAACAAGAATGAGTCGACTTTCAAATAGTATTCAGATTCATCCAAATAATTTATATTATGAATATTAACAAGTTTTAATGAATCTTCAAACGATTTAAAATAAGTATGTTCCATATTTGATCTAGAGTCTGAAACAGTATAAATTTTATTACCCACAATGTCCACTGAAACATTTTGAAATCCTGCATCTAAGTAAAACCAATCAGAATATAGAGTGTCGTTTATACTAAGAATTATGAATGCGGAATGATCAACATGGCCATTAATTTTAAATTGGTTATTAATAATTGTGGCTGTGTCATATTTGGTTGCATTATAATTAATTTTTACAGTGCCTTCGATTGATTTATTTAGGTGGCCAATAAGTGTAAAAGCTTCTTGTTGACTATAAAGTATAATCAAATATTTCCAGTAAAAAATATTGAATACTAAAAATTTCTTATTAAACATAATTTAGAATATATAAAAAAGCAGATCGATTAGGAACGAATCAATCTGCTTTTAGTTAACCTAACACTTTTGACATTTTTTTAAACTTGGGCCTGATGTACCGCAATCAGCGCAACAATCACCTGAAGGGCAGTCAAATGGACCTGTGCATATGCTACCACAAGTAGCGCCACCACTACCGGCCATAATTCCCTTCATCTCCATCCTACTCATTTTGCCCTGCATATTGGCAAGGCTCATTTTAACGATTTTCATGATAATTAAAGTTTAAAATTGAAATATTTGATTGAATACCAACAGCTTAAAGTATCATTGGTGTTTGACTTGTTCAACGTGGCAACCTGTCGTTTGCAACCAACAGATGTAAGCACCCAAGCTGATTATTTTTACCTGGTGCTTAATCAAGTAAAAAATATTTTAGGTCTAATTTATTGTGTACTTTAAAATAATAAATTTTCCTTCATTTTGAATATTTTTAAGATTTTTTAATTGTTCCGAAGCTAAAATTGATTCATTTGCATATTGTTCAATAGGATCTTTGATTGGATCTAATAGGGCATAAAGGTTATTATCATACTTATAAATTTGATGACTGGGCAACTGAATTCCTTCGTCAAATTTTTGAAATGTTTTCGTTTTGCCAAGCTTATCTATGTAAAATGTTTTTTTATTTTTAGTACCCAATAAATAATTTCCTAAATAAATAGAATCAAATTTATAAATAAAATTCATTTCCCATATTTCATTAGGATGTGTTTCGAAATATATTTTAATTTCGGAAATATCTTTAGGATCATCAGTTTTGAAGAAATAATCAAATCCTCCGGAAACAAAATTTACTTTTAAAATAGATTGACATTTGTCACCTACTAAAGTATAAAGCTCATCCCAACCTGAGTGATAATAGTGTAATATGGAATTATCGTAATAAAAGGGACTTTTGTCGCTAACAGTCAATGTTTTTCGAAAGAAAAATGGAGAAGTGTCTTTGATTGGTGTCAAGCTATTACTTAGGTTAAATTTATGAATTTTAACTGGTTCTGTACTTGAATATAAATACACTATACTATCTTCACTGTGTATGTAGTGATTTGCTCTTAAATTTACTTGCATTTTATTGATAAATTTAGGAGTTGAATCATATTCAAATATATTTCCCCAAGGTTCAAGAATTAATATGCGATGTTCATTGGTTGAAACATCAAAATCAGTAATGTAAGTATATTTGTTTATTTCAGGACCGTAATTATCCAAAATGATCTTAATTGTTCCATCGGGTTTAACTTTTAAAATTCTCATATATGTCTTTTCTAAAAAATAGAAACAAGAATCAACAAATTTTAAATTTGATAATTGTTTTGGCTTATATACGGAGTCGCCTACAGAAATATATTCGAGATTGTTAAATATATCAAAAAAGGAAATTGAATTGACGCTTGTAGAGTTTAAAAGTATTTGTTTGCTGATTTCAGAATTTATCAAACTGTCTTTTATATGTAGTTCATCTTTATTTTTGCTATATGACTTTTCATTCTTATTTACGGCTTTAGTTAAATTGCAATTTGATAGCATAAAAAGAATATAAGCTAAAAGATAGGTTATCTTAAAGTATGATAACCTATCTAAATCAAGAAGCCCTTTACTATTTATGCGTAACATGAACAGGTATCTGATTCGTACCCAGACCAAACACAACTATTCGTTGTTCCTTTCCAGCATTTTGCATTAAGCTTGCAGTTAATATCACAAGTAATGCCACCGCCTGACCCTCCGCTTCCACCACCACTGCCCGCCATAACCCCCTTCATTTCCATCCTACTCATTTTGCCCTGCATATTAGCAAGGCTCATTTTTACGATTTTCATGATAATTAATTTTTAAAGTTAAAACATTTGATTGAATACCAATAGCTTAAAGTATCATTGGTGTTTGACTCTTTCAGTCTGGCAACTGTCGTTTGCAACCAACAGAAGTAAGCACCCAAGCTGCTTATTTTTACTTGGTGCTTAATCAAGTAAAAAGTATTTTAAGTCCTCGACGCTATAGGCATCGGGGAGTTTATGCCCATTTACAAAGATGGTAGGGGTATAGTGGATATCACTTTTTTTGCACCACTCAGCCATCCGTTCTATTTTATCATCTTGCAGTAGTAGTTCCCCATTCATGCGGTATTTGGAAGCAAATGCGTCATAATCTTTGTGTTCTGCCAGATACCAGTCATCGAGGGCATGATGAGTCAGGGATGGATCGCCACGCTCTGCGATAGCCAAAAGATGCCTTACGGGTTTGATGGCCGGATTGGACTCCTCGATGGTCGTGGTGAAGATTATTTTTGCTTTTATATTATTGTTTGTTTGTAAAAGTTCTTCTATTAAAGGATGAGCTTAGGCACAAGGCCCACAATATGGGTTACATACTTTGATTAGCGTATTGATAGCGAGCGGGTTACCCAAATCAATGCCCAATCCTTCTGGTACAATTGATATTTCCGGTTGTTTTTTGAGCAACGTATCAAAGATCTCGGTGTTGAATTTGAGCCTGGAGTAAGATCGTTTGGTGGTTTTAGCCTCTTGGACATCTTTGAAGCATGGTTTTAAGGTATACCAGGATAGTACTGGTAGTAAATAGGATGCGAAGGCAGATACAAAAAAGGATACTGTATATGTATACCGGATAGCTGTAAAATAGATAAGACTATTGATGGCTGCAAGGAGCAACAATGCCTGGATGGCAAGGCATAACACGCACCACTGTCTGGCTACCCGCCATTGATAATACACTGAAAAGATAGTATAAGGCAAAGCCAAAAGATTAATCAATAGTAATAAAGTGAGTGAAGCATTCAAATTGCCAGAAAATAAGAGCATTACTATTCCTCCTGCAAAATAAAAAAACCCAACTTCGCTCCAACTCAGCCAAGAGAATATTTTGGCCTGTTTACTCGACAAAATAGCATTACAATTACCTTTGACAATTCCGGTACACACTTTTTGTAATAAAGGATTGGTTTTATCCAACTCATACCACAGCAATAGAGAAGAAATAAATACTCCACCTAATAGAAGGAAGTATTGAATATAGATCCCTAAACCATCTATAGCCTGCCATGGCGCTTTCAATTTAGTAAGCCATAATATAGTACCGACTACAATTAATACAATTGCCAAAATCGGCAACAAGGAGTCAATGATTGCCTTTTGTCTTTTTGATTGGTATTCTAGCTCACCAGACAGGACATTCGGTTCGGCTAGGAGATATACTCCATCCCATTTGGTAATAAATCCCTCTTTTGGCTCCTTCTTAAGATTAGAATACCCTTGATGCAGGCCTGAAACGGTAGAGTCTGAGACTTCGGTGACTATGAACAAAGGAGCTTCTCGGTCATAGGTCTTGGCGACGAAAGGAGTAGGTATTTTATCTATATCCTTAGGATCGATTTTGCCTGCCCCATTCGGAACCTTCCATGTAGTAAGTGAATCACTGATACAGAGCAGACTAGGCCATTCAGGATGATTTTGTAAGGTCTCATTTACAGTCGTAGGATTGACTTTTACGCCTAATATCCTTAGAAAACGAATGACCGCCTTAACATTAGGCTCAAATGGGTAGATATTGCGTAAAAAAGTCATGATAGCGTATTATTTCACAATTGATTTCAAATAAGTAAAGCTCTAATCATGTTAATTATTGTGGTTCTTGTGTTAAATATATTGCTTTTTGTTTGGGAAAATTATTCATTTACAGTGAATAATTACAATTTAAAGGAATAAGATCAAAAAACATTCAAAACCATTAAACGATGAATTTAGGCACCAAACTTAAGGCGTTGCGTCAGGGAAAATCATATTCCCAAGAGTATGTAGCCCATATACTTCGTATGAGCCAGGCAAACTATTGTAAGTTGGAGCAAGATCATCACCAACCAAGTAAAGAGGTGGTTGAAAAAGTAGCTGCCTTATATCTAACATCGATACAAGAATTAACGGCTGAAGCCGGAGCCAAGAGTCTCTCTGGCCACGGTAACCGTAGCCTTTGGCGAAAACCAATTTGTTCTTTACTACTATCCCTACACCACAACCGGGTACATTCCAGTCTTTAAGGATTTTGTTGATTGTCACATCAATGTCTTTTAAATTTTGATCTACATTGTTATTCTGAGCATTCACGCAAATGCTAGTCATAAGGACTAAACAGGAGTAGAGAAAATGTCGAGTTGCTTTCATTTGTAAATATTTATTATTGTTACTTAACCTATGTTTCGTGATTCAGCAGTATCGTCCCAAAGTATTGGCCTACAACGGTAGGGCCTGGCGATGTGGCGGCATTTGAAAATCGTCAGCCCGTAACTTCTGCTAAATAAAGTTACAAAAGATGATGATAAGAACTACAGCTCGGCGTTATTCGTCCGCAGGAACTGAAGCCAAATAGCGAACCTGCCTACCGGCAGGCAGACAAAAAGTTGAGAATTTATTCGTCGCCCAGCCATATTGCCAAACTGAATGTTGTGGGCAGTGGATTGTTTCTTTCATCATACTTAAGCTTTTTAAAAATAGTAGTCAAAGTTATTTGCCGTATTTAAGAACTTTTATTCCTTCATGTAATTCTAAAAATTTTTGATCTTCTGACCAAGAATCCCACATCGTAATTTTTGTTTTTACATCGCCGTTGGCCATTAATTCAAATTTTACTTTATTATAGCCAATTCCTCCTTCAAAAGAATTGTTTCCCTTGTAAACTAGTCCCTCCATAAACTGTCCATTTAACTTTAAGATGAGTAAATCATCTTCCCGATTAAATTCAGCCATCCCATCTTTCAGTTTATATAGACCTGTAATTTTCTTATATCCCTCTTCATTTAATTGTAATGTTTTTCCCATTACAACATCAAATCTAACTATGCTTTCATTAGAAGAGTTTTTTCTGATTTCCAAAATACGGTTAATGGATTGGGGTGATCTGGCTGCTGCGTCTTCTTCAATATGAGAATCCCCTTTAAAATATATTTGGGTGATGAGATCCTGATGATCAATACTTGAAATTCTCATGTGAATATGTGCAGGCCTCCAGTCTTCACCATCTTTGTAAGGTACCGGTACGAAAGTTTTAAATGTATACCTACCTTTTCTACCTGTTTTTACCGCTCCACGGAATAAGTAGTCGTCTGAGGTATTATCATAACGTTCATGTTCATCGCATTGCCAAGCCTCAATAAGTACATTAGATAATGGAGTTTTGCCATCCTTTTTGAAAATAGTTCCACTTAAATGCATTACCTCTCCTTTTGATCCGGCAGGAATTAAGCTACTCCTCATCGGAGATCCCGGACGGTAAAAAGGACCTAAAATATCACTGGTGGTCTCGCTTTCACCTTCAAAAATTTTTCCATTCCAATTGATAGCTCCAAATGTTGCAATACTAAAGGCAGTCAAAGTGGAGTCTTGTATAAAGGTTCTGCGCTTCATAGATTGTAATTGTTTTATAATTAAATTAGGACATTATGACTTAATGCGATTCCATTGCCCACAACGTTCCCGCATTGGCGTTGTGGCGGAATTCAGAGATCCGTCAGCCGGGAACTGTTGCTGATTAAAGATACAAAAGCCGATGATTTATTCTATTGCTAAATTTATAAAGTCCAGTTGGAGCCAAAGCTGATTTGTTGTTGCCGCTGGGCACCTGCGTTCCGTCTGCCGCCATAATGCCAATTCAATGTTGCCAGCCGTAGGACACTTCGTTCAATCCACCTGACTAATAATCTTTTTATTTTGACGCCATAGAAAAAATGGTGTCAAGCTTAGTAAAGCAAAAGAAGCGATTGATAATATGTCTCGAGTACCAAAGTTCTTCTCAGCCTGGCTTTTCATTCCCCCCAAAGTTGCCAAC
>JANOWJ010000027.1:0-12701 GCA_031417835.1 Saprospiraceae bacterium
CATAGATGCTAAGGAGATATTGTAATGAAAGGCGAATTCATGGTATCGATACTGTCCCAAAGTTTGGTTATCCAGCTCCTGCGTTTCATGTGGACGCTCATTTTCAAAACATGATTTCTGCCATTTTGTACAAGATAGCTAGCCGCATTGATCATCTTGAATCTTATAGTTTTTAAGGTGGGTTTTATTTTATCATTAATGACTACTTGTTTAAATAAACTCATAAGATTGTATGCAACCATAATAAAGCTCATAGAAGCTTCTGTGGCATCAAACCCTTGTAGATTCATTTTATCTAATCCAAAATCATATTTCAATTCCTTGATCTGATTTTCAGCATTTGCTCTTCCTCGATACAATCGCCATACCTCAACGGGTGGTAGAGTCAGGTTAGTGATATAACAAGAAAATCGATATCCCCTCATGACTTCATGATCTTCAAACAAGCTTAGCGTTTTCCCAGTTGCCTTTGGGCGCACAGAGATTTTTTGTCTGGCACTCACCAATCTTCGCGGCTTTTCCCACATGGGTGATTGATATTCAAATTCGCAAATCTCCACCCCTTCTTCTAGCCTAAGCCATACTTTTTGACTGAAGATTTTCTGTTGTAGAGTGATATACATTGGGCATGCTATGATATAGTTTATTGATTGACTTTCAATGATTTCGAATATGGTCTTTGAATAAAACCCACTATCTGCACGAAGTAAGCCTATGGTCTTATGCTCCAAGTACGATAAGGTTTCTCGTAAAAATGCTTCGAAATTATTCGCAGTATGTGCAGCTCCAGTTCTTAGCCAAAAATTAGCTACCATTTGTACATCCGATACGAATGCCATCAATGGGTGATGTGATTTTCTGCCTGGCTTTTTAGGGTTATACCCTTTAGCGGCACCTTCCTGATCTCCATACCGAGTCATCACAGTCGAATCAAAATCTAAAGTGAAATGGTTGAAGGAAAGATTGCCGAAAAACCATTTATATATTCTTGAGAATACTTGACTGTTGGTTTCAATTGTAAATTTTTGAAAGAATCGAATAAATGATCGATGGCCTGCCATTCGTTCCCATCCAAATAGTTGCTGGATAACCCGATCAAATCGAGTAACCTCCAGGTGGTCAAACCTATGAGCCCCACACCATATAGAAACAATAAATTGTAGGATGATTTGGATTGGATCATAGCCGCGGTTTGACCTCGGTTGTGGTAAGGGTACACTCCGTAGTAACTGAATGAAGGACATTTTGTCAAGCATCTTTTGAAGTATTGCTATACCACCATATGCTGTAATTTCCTTGTCTGTATATTCAATATAAAGTTTACTCATTTCACCGATATATATTCTTACGGCTAAGCTAACTCAATAATTTGAATAGTATTTATCCTACTTAAATGATTTTCAATAGTTTGTAGATGTACTTCCCTATTGACCGTCATTAGACAATTATCCTTCTAATGAACTTTCTGGGTTTAATTCTGGCTAGTATATACCTCTCAGCTTGTGTCAGCAATTCCATTGATCAGGATTGTAGTACGATTACTGGCGCTACGTTCAGCTCAAACGGCGGAAAATTACAATCTATCCTGATGACCAAATGTGCAGGTGTAGCGTGTCATTCTACAGGTGGTGCAGCAGCTAATCATTGGATCATAGGAGCATAAGAAAAATTAAATAATCACTTTTTTGATGAATCTCTTAATGCTGTGATGGGTGGATCTATGCCTCCAGCAGGATCAACAAAGCCTACTGGTGATGAACTTGCTTTATTTGAATGTTGGAGCAGTGCTCGATTCCCCAAGTTGTTAATTTTTAATTTTATGGAGTATACTCAATTGCCCTCCATAGGTCTTGCGGATGTTATCTTCGGTGAAGGTGGTAGTCACATCGCCGACAGCAATGAGTCTTTGGTTTAACAAAATCACATGATCAAAATATTGGGCTACTGTAGTCAGATCATGGTGTACCACCAATAAGGTGCATCCGTTCATCGCTAATTCTTTAAGGATCTGGATAATCTTTTCTTCAGTAGTGATGTCCACTCCGGCAAAAGGTTCATCCAGGAAATAAAATGTAGCTTCTTGACATAATGCCCGAGCCATAAACACCCGCTGTTGCTGCCCTCCTGACAATTCACCGATTTGTCTGTTTTTAAAATCTGCCATCCCCACTTTTTCTAACATACTGATAGCAATTTCTGTATCCTTTTCATTGAGGCGTTCATACCACTTTTTATATGGAAATCTACCCATCAAAACTACATCAAGTACAGACGCAGGAAATGTCCAGTCGACTTCATCCTTTTGAGGGATATAGGCTATTTTAGATCGTTGCCCATCTATTGGTTCATCCCCAAATTTGATACTTCCGGAAGGCGCATCGATCAATCCCAATACAGCTTTGAACAAAGTTGATTTGCCTGCCCCATTGGGTCCTACTAAACCATAGATCTTACCGGGCAGGATGTCCAGAAATATATTGCTTAACACCCGTTTTTGATCGTAGTTGACAGATAATCCCTTGATATGGATGATTTTACTGGACATGGTTTATGATTTGGACTGACCGACTTTTGAAATAATAAAATAAACCAAGGCAGCCAGCAATACTAGGCCGGCGATCCAATAATACCAAGGATTGGCTCTGGTAGTGGACTGGTGACTAGTCGTATTCTCTCTGAGCAGTGCTGTGGTGATGACATCGGTATTATGTTTAAGCATAGCATAATATGAAGGCGCCGGGCTGGTACTATCCCCGATAGAGTCTGAATATAACTTTCCACCTATGACAATATGATTGTCTGCTGCCACCTGCTCTAGAAGTTTACCATTAATGGTGCTTTCTAAAAACACTGCAGGAATCTTGTTTTCTTTGATCACTTTGTTCAATCTTAAAATATCGCCGGTCTGAACATCTGCATCTGTAGTAATCCCTAGCACGGCCTCCAACCTAATACCATATCGCTGGCCATAATATTGAAAAGCGTCATGGGAGGTTATCAGGATTCTTTTTTCTGGTGGTATAGACTGAATTTTCAATTTGATATATTCATCGAGTTGTTCTAACGAGCTCTTATAGGCCTGATACCTTAGCTCAATATCCTGACTATCACTCGGCATCAGTGCGACCAATGCGTTACGGATATTTTTTGCATACATAAGCCCATTGTGGGCATCCATCCAGGCATGTGGGTCGGTAGAATTGTGTTGTGTAAGCGCTTGAATCGGTTTAATGCCTTGGGTAATCAGCACTTGCCGGGCTTTGGTACCGGAGTTTTCGATGAGCTCCGCCAGCCAGCCTTCAAAAGTCAACCCGTTTTTTAAAATCAAATCGGCCGTAACACATTTTTGCACATCATTGGGTATCGGATCATAAATGTGAGGATCACCACCGATAGGTACGATCATATCATAGCTAAAATGGTCACCACCGATCTGCTGAGCCATATCATTAAATATAGAGGCCGTAGATAACACGATGGGACGCTTAGCCTGACTAATACCAGATGTAAAAAGTCCTAAGCCCAGTATTAAAATATAAAATAGTCTCATAGCATCAATTCATTTTCTTGACATACACGTTTTGTGAGGATTTAGCACTGAGCAAAGTCTCCTGACCATCCTGGGTCCTGACTTTGATGGTATCATCATAGGCTAATTTATCCACGATCAGTACATGCGCTGCTATGTTTAATTTGCGCGACTCTAGAAATTGAAGAAACTCTGTGTCATGCTCCCGTACGGCGACTATATGTGCCTGATCACCTGTCAATAAAGAGGAAAGTAGGACTTGGCTCCGTAGAGTAAACTTGCCATTAGCATCCGGTATAGGATCACCATGAGGGTCAAATTTTGGATGGTCTAAGTAGTGATCAAGATGTTCGATTAGGATATCACTTTGTACATGCTCTAATTGCTCCGCTATTTCATGGACTCCATCCCAGGAGATCTTAAGTTTATCATATAAGAAGGTCTCCCATAACCTGTGCTTGCGCAAAAGCTGAACCGCCATCGATTTGCCGGTGAGGGTCAGACTTACTCCCCGATACTTGATATATTCGATTAATTTTTGATCTGATAATTTTTTAAGCATATCCGTGACGGAAGCTGCACTTGTGGCTAGATGATCTGATAAGGAGGAAGTGCTGACTGTCCCACCTTCCTTTTGAGTAAGTTGGAATATTGCTTTGATATAATTTTCGACTGTTTGGCTAGCCATTTAATTATTTTTAGACAAATCTAAAAATAATTTCTAAGCATTCCAAATTTATTGTTGCCGAACTCTTTATACCTCTACATTGCCACGCATTTTTTCAGCATTTTCAGCTACCCTTAGCTTTTCGATAATCTCCTCAATGGCGCCGTCCATGATGGCATCGAGATTGTACATGGTCAGATTGATTCTATGATCAGTCATTCTGTTTTGAGGATAATTATACGTACGTATTTTTTCTGACCGATCCCCGCTTCCTACAATAGATTTTCGCTGCGCGGCGATACCTTCATTATGCTGATTGACTCTGGACTCTTCAATTTTGGAGATTAATCGACCCATTGCAATTTCCCGGTTTTTATGTTGAGAGCGACTATCCGTACTTTCAGCGACTATGCCGGTCGGTATGTGCGTAAATCGCACCCCGCTCTCTGTCTTATTTACGTGCTGACCACCAGCGCCACTAGCCCTAAACGTATCTGTCCTTAGATCAGCCTTATTTATATTGACATCCTCGAGTTCCAGTTTGGGCACTGCGACCACTGTCGCGGCCGAGGTATGGACTCTGCCCTGGGCTTCTGTCTTGGGTACACGCTGCACTCTGTGGGTACCTGATTCGAATTTCATCTTACCATACACATCTTCGCCTATAACTTCCAGCACGACTTTATTATAACCCCCTATAGAACCTTCGTTGGAGTAGATCAAGTCCGTTTTCCAACCCATTCGTTCAAAAAATCGAGAATACATGCGCAAAAGGTCACCTGCAAAAATACTGGCTTCATCACCGCCGGTACCTGACCTGATCTCGAGAATGATATCTTTAGAATCTTCCGGATCTTTGGGGATCAGCAGCTCTTTGATTTCTTCATCCAAGATGCTCAAGTGGTCATTCAATACCATTATTTCTGTTTTCGCCATTTGCCTCAATTCCTCATCCCCTTCGTTGAGCATTTCTTTGGCACTGGTGAGTTCTGCAGAAAACTGTTTATGTTGTAATAAAGCCTGTACCAACGGTTGCAGGTCCTTGTATTCTTTGTGAATTTTTGAAAAACGAGAAGTGTCACTAATCACTGAAGGATCAGACATTTGCTCCTCCAGATCATAGTAGCGATGGGTAATGGCTTCGAGCTTGTCATGCATAAGAAAGGGCAAAAATAAGAATAGTTAAGCCACATTCATGAAATAGTGCTTTCACAGCTACTTTATCACGAATGTGGCTTAAAGTATATCTAAAAATATCTAGTTAGGATTACCCAGCCTTACCAGGGTTACGAAGTTTGCTATTTTTGGCGCTATACAGGAAATAGATTATTAAACCTACACCCATCCATGCCAAAGCAGTTAATTGAGTACCTGTAGGCAAACCTAAAATCATAGCCCCACAGACCAATACTCCCAAAATGGGTACCAAAGGCACTAGCGGAGTTCTAAAAGGCCGAGGTACATGTGGGTCAGATTTTCGCATCAAGATAATGCCAATACACACGACGACGAATGCAAACAGGGTACCTATGGAAGTCAAATCTCCCGCCCAGCTCTCTGGAAATAATCCTCCAAAGATGGAAACGAAGAGGAATAAGATCAAATTTGATTTATATGGAGTTCTGAATTTTGGATGTAAATCAGAAAAGACTTTCGGAATGAGGCCATCATTAGACATAGAATAAAATACTCTGGATTGGCCTAAAAGCATGACCAGGATCACAGAAGAGAAACCTGCCAGAATAGCGATAGTAACCAGCTTAGCTAACCAGCCATACCCAGCCATATAGGTCTGAATCGCATAAGCTACAGATGCTTCTTTACCTGCCTTTACAAAATCAGTATACGGAGCTACACCCGTCAATACATGAGAAAATAATATGTAGAGTATAGTACATATCACCAGAGATCCTAGGATACCTATTGGCATATCCTTTTTAGGATTTTTAGCCTCTTGAGCAGCCGTAGACACTGCATCAAACCCAATGAATGCAAAAAATACAATACCGGCACCTCTCAGCACCCCACCCCAGCCATGATTAAAAAATCCGTGATAGGCAGTACCCGGATCACCCTCGGGAATAAAGTAAGGTGTATGATTGGCTGGATTGATAAAACCCCAACCAATGGCAATAAATACCAGCACGATACCCACTTTGATAAAAACGATAATGGCATTGAGAAAAGCTGATTCCTGTGTGCCCTTAATCAAAACCAATGAAATAATAAATAGGATGAGTAAGGCTGGCAGATTGATCAAACCTCTGATCCCAGCTTCTCCGGCCTGCAGTTGGGTAGTGACGATATCGACTCCTTCCCTAGACACTAAATATTCGAAAGGGGAGTGACACCACTCAAAGGGTATGCTCCCGCCCAAGATTTTATTTAAATATTGACTCCAGGCAATTGATACGGTGGCTGCACCCAGTGCATACTCGAGTACAAGGGCCCAACCTATGATCCATGCCACTAATTCTCCCATTGTAGCATAAGAGTAGGTATACGCGCTACCAGCTATCGGTATCATGGATGCAAACTCTGCATAGCACAAGCCTGCAAATGCGCATCCTATCGCTGCTACAATAAATGACAAGGTCACTGCACTACCAGCATGGCCTCCGGCAGCAGCTGCCGTGCGAACAAATAATCCTGCCCCAATAATCGCCCCAATCCCTAGCAATACCAGGGAGGTAGCGGTAAGTGTTCTTTTTAAAGATTTTTCACCTTCATCAGCTTGTGACATCAGCTGACTTAGTGGTTTTCGTATAAATAGACTCATTTAGGTTTTATTTAATTGATTAGGGCTTCAAAATAGGAAATTTTGATCAATGTATGCATCCCTTTCAAAATAGATTGTCCGCAATTTAAAACCCTTTCAGCCTTTAAGGTTCATCGGTCGTTTGTTCGTAACCATTACATTCTAGATACTTACCTAATACAATCTCATTAATTTTTGCGATTTCAATTGTTCATTTGACCAAACAGCCAAAAAATAAACTTCTGGGTTGATACCGGTCAATGTCAACTGTTGTAGAAATGAGCGATGGGCGATCTTTCCAGGGTGCACCATATTGCCGACAGCATCGTATAAGATCCACCGCCCGGTTGATTATATGGAGCCGGGAGTTTATTTTCATTTCATTTGAAAAAATGGTAGGCATATAGAAATATCATTTATCGGAACAAAAATTAAGTGGGATTTAAAATAGCAGTACTGAGAAGTGCAATATATATTAGGTCCATTTGAATTATACTGAATATTTGTTTCTTGGATCCATTATCTTTTTTTATATTTGTTTGCACGAAACCTTAAGACACCATCAAACAAACATTCAGAGGCAACGGAAAACTACTTTTGACCGGGGAGTATGCAGTACTTGATGGGGCTCTTGCATTGGCCGTACCGACTAAACATGGGCAAACTATGAATGTAAAGGATGGCCGAGGAGCAGAGATCAATTGGAAAGCCTATGATGTGACCGGTAAACTGTGGTTTGAAGCACATCTATCTCTCTACGATTTTAGTCCAATAAAAACCAATGACCAGGAAAGAGCTAAAAAAGTAGGCAAGTTATTAAAAGAATGTACTCGTCAAAATTCTGAATTTTTATCAGCATGGAAGGGTCAGACTGTCGAGACATATCTTGATTTCCCTTTAGAATGGGGCTTGGGCTCAAGTTCTACATTGATCTATTGTCTTTCGCAGTGGGCGGATGCCAATCCCTATTATCTATTATTTAATACGATGGGTGGTTCAGGCTATGATATTGCTTGTGCCTATGCAGAAGGACCATTGGTCTATCAATTGGGTGAAGAAAGCATCCGCATCGATGAAGTGTATTTTAATCCAAGCTTTAAAGACAACCTTTATTTTATCTATCTGGGTAAAAAACAAGATAGTCTTGAAGCCATCATCGATTATAAATCAAAATCAAAACCCACTAACGGGCTTATAGATCATGTGTCAAAAATCACTGAAGAAATCATAGGCTGTACTAAAATTAAAGATTTTCATGCGCTCGTGGACGAACATGAAAATTTAATTGGTGCTTATTTAGATAAGACGCCTATCAAATCGGAGCATTTTTCGGATTTTGAAGGTTCTATTAAATCTCTGGGTGCCTGGGGTGGAGATTTCGCACTAGTATGTAGTGAACAATCTCCTGAAAAAATAAAATCCTATTTTTCAAATAAAGGTTTTTCCACAGTCATCCCTTATTCAGAATTGGTTTTGACCAGTTAAGTAGATTATGCCGCCTGCTCAGTGGTATACGGGTATTGTGATTCAGATCCAGGATCTCGCACCTAACACCCGATCCTTTACGATACAGATACCTGAAGTAACCGTATTCCCTTTTATTGCTGGCCAATTTATCACCTTCGATCTGCCGGTAGGAGAAAAAAGATTGCAACGATGGCGCAGCTATTCTATAGCCTCTCCCCCTCGAGACTCTAATCTTATCGAGTTATGCCTGGTCCATCTGGATCGAGGCCTTGGCAGTACATATTTTTTTGAGCAAGTAGTCATAGGCACTGAACTCAAATTTAAAAAACCGGAAGGTGGATTTGTATTACCTGATATAATAGATCATGACCTGGTCATGATATGTACCGGCACCGGTATAGCACCATTCCGAAGTATGATCCAAGATATCATCCATCATAAGGTAAACCATCAAAATATCCATTTGATATTCGGTACGCGCCATCGTGAAGATATTCTGTATCTTGATGAATGGCATGCATTAGCACGAGACTACGACTGGTTTAAGTTTGATATCGCACTCTCCCGGGAAATTATCAATAATGATGATCCATACCCTTGGTCAAATGCCATCAAAATCCATAAAGGTTATGTTCACCCTATTTACATAGACGCCTATGCCGATTATCGTTCAGACATTCACTTTTATCTTTGTGGCTGGTCTAAAATGATCGACGAGGCGGTAGCTAATCTATTTGTACAGATGAAATACCCCAGACAGCAGATACACTATGAACTGTACGGTTGAGGTATAACGGACAACGGACAATGTACAATGTACAATGTAGAACCTATAACGGACAATGTTCAATGTTCAACGGACAACGGACAATGTACGTGGTACATGGTACATGGTACATGGTACTTGGTACATGGTACGTTGTACATAGTACATACTCTTTCTACTGCTCTATCATTTCTTCCTCTATCAATGCCCCTGGGACGACAGCTTCTTCAGGCCTCAGATTATCTAATCCTGTTCTGAGGTTTTCAATGATAAACTCCTGACGCTCCGGAGTATTTTTTCCCATATAATAATCAAGGATATCTTCTATGGCGGTACCTTCTGCGAGGATGACAGGTTCGAGTCGCATATCAGCCCCTATAAATCTTCCAAATTCATTCGGTGAGATTTCGCCCAATCCTTTAAATCTGGTTATTTCCGGCTTACCTCTCAAGGCAAGGATAGCCTCTTGTTTTTCTTTTTCACTGTAACAATAAAAAGTCTGCTGCTTATCCCGAACTCTAAAAAGTGGAGTTTCCAGAATAAACAAATGTCCATTGCGCACCAGATCCGGAAAAAACTGTAAAAAGAAAGTCAATAATAATAATCGAATATGCATACCATCTACATCAGCGTCGGTACTGATGACCACCTGATTAAAGTTAAGATTGTCGATGCCATCTTCTATATCTAACGCGTGCTGAAGCAGATTGAGTTCCTCATTCTCATACACTATTTTTTTGCTCATACCAAAACAGTTGAGTGGCTTACCACGCAAGCTAAATACAGCTTGAGTCTGCACATTACGGGCTTTGGTCAATGATCCACTGGCCGAATCTCCTTCTGTGATAAATAAGGTGGTAGCCAGACGGATTTCTTCATCTGCTTTATCATCTAAATGAACTCGGCAATCGTGCAGTTTTTTATTATAAATATTGGCTTTTTTTGCTCGCTCATTGGCGAGTTTGCGTACTCCGGCGATTTCTTTTCGTTCGCGCTCTGATTGTTGAATTCGTGCAAGAAGTGCATTGGCCACCTCAGTATTTTTATGGAGGTAATTATCAAGTTGTTTTGCAATAAATTCTTGTACAAAGGACTTTAAGCTTTGACCTTCCGGCGCTATTGTTTGTGATCCAAGTTTAGTTTTAGTTTGAGACTCAAATACCGGCTCTTCAATCCGTACACTCACTGCAGTGATGATAGAAGCCCGAATGTCTTTAGGGTCAAATTCTTTTTTATAAAAATTACGGACAGTCTCTACGATACATTCCTTGTAGGCGGTCAGATGGGTGCCCCCTTGTGTCGTATTTTGACCATTGACGAATGAATAATATTGCTCGCCGTATTCATTGCCATGTGTCAGTGCGACTTCCATATCCTCTCCTTTGAGATGAATGATCGGATAGCGCAGTTCGTCTGCTTCTGTCTTTCGAGCGAGCAGGTCTAGCAGGCCATTTTTGGAGACCAGTACCTTATTATTGTATTTGATGCGTAGACCTGCATTGAGATACGCATAATTCCAAAGTTGATTTTCAATATGAGAATGCAGGAATTCATAATGTTTAAAAATACCGGCATCAGGCACAAATTTTACGTACGTACCGTTTTCTTCCTTGGTATTGGCTAAAGCAGGATCTTTGACTAAAACACCTTTTTTGAATTCGGCCATTTTAGCTTTGCCTTCTCTATACGCTTCGACCACAAAATTGTCTGATAATGCGTTGACGGCTTTAGTACCCACCCCATTCAAGCCTACCGATTTTTTAAAAGCTTTAGAATCGTATTTAGCTCCGGTGTTGATTCTGGACACAACTTCTACCACTTTACCCAGTGGAATGCCACGGCCATAATCGCGCACTTCGACATAGCCATCTTCACAAGTGATATCGACTTGTTTGCCGTAGCCCATCGTAAACTCATCGATACAGTTATCCACTACTTCCTTGATCATGACATAGATGCCATCATCCGGCGAGGCGCCATCACCCAGTTTGCCGATATACATGCCGGGCCTGAGTCGGATATGTTCTTTCCAATCCAGCGATTTGATATCATCTTCCGTATACTTTACTTCTGCCATGTGCGATCTTTTTTTATAACAGGCGAAGATAAGAACATATTATAAAAAGTAATAATGGGAATTAGTTATGTGGTTAAACGGATTGCCTTTTAAAGAATGACACTGAAGTTTTAACTAATTTTACGACTTACACAGCGAATATATAATGCATCTGGTTCACTATCAGCAATATAAGAATTGTACTATCGATTTACAAAATCGGATGATGCAAGCTCATGTAACGCTTGGTATTATTTCAATACTGAACCCATCAGGAAGTATAGGAGCTTGTGCGACAGATTCTATAAACATCAATAATTTATTCCACTTCGGATTATAAAATAAATACATATGTCCTTTCTCATCAAAAGTGTAGCAGACTATCACGAAGCCTATCAAAAATCCATTGTCGACCCAGATACCTTCTGGGGTGAAATCGCAGAACATTTCACCTGGAAAAAGAAATGGGACCGGGTGAGCAACTGGTCATTTGATGACCTGGACATCCGATGGTTTGAAGGTGCTCAGCTTAATATCACTGAAAATTGCCTGGATAGACATTTGGCGTACAAAGGAGATCAATTAGCCTTGATTTGGGAACCCAATGACCCGACCCAGCCCTCAAAGTCCTATACTTACCTTCAATTATATGAGGAAGTGTGTCAGACAGCACATATGTTGTCAACACATGGAGTATCGTATGGTGATAGGGTTTGTATATACATGGGTATGATACCCGAATTGGCTATTGCAGTACTGGCATGTGCTCGCATCGGGGCTGTTCATAGTGTGATTTTTGGTGGATTTAGTGCTCACAGTATCACTGACCGGCTGGAAGATGCCGGGGCTACCTACGTGATCACCTGCGACGGAGCGTATAGGGGTGCAAAAGAAATTCCACTGAAACCCATCGTGGACGAAGCTTTAAAAAATAATAGTATTATCAAGCATGTCTTTGTGTATAGACATACGGGATCGCCTATACAGATGCACACCCCCAGAGATCTGTGGTGGAATGACATAGTAGATCACTCTGTGAGATCTTTTCCGGCTCAATCCATGTCTAGCGAAGACTTGCTCTTCATATTGTATACCAGTGGCAGTACCGGCAAACCAAAAGGTGTAGTCCATACGTGCGCGGGCTACATGGTCTTTACTACGTATAGTTTTATGAATGTATTCCAGTACCAGCCCGGTGAAATCCATTTTTGTACAGCCGATATATGTTGGGTGACTGGTCATAGCTATATTGTATATGCCCCTTTGTGTGCCGGAGCGACCACCCTATTATTCGAAGGCGTGCCCACCTGGCCGGATGCTGGCCGATTTTGGGATATAATAGATATACATAAAGTAAATATATTGTACACAGCTCCGACCGCCATCAGAAGTTTAATGTGTTTTGGACTCGATCCATTTGAAGGAAAGGATTTAAGCAGCTTACGGGTCTTAGGAACA
>JANOWJ010000028.1:0-2245 GCA_031417835.1 Saprospiraceae bacterium
TATGCTCCTTCAAACCCCACAAACCAAAGTCGTTTTTGCTGGTCTTCGTAAATTTGAAAAGTCAGCGGACCATAATTTCCTTCTTCTATTCGATATTAACTGAGTTTCTCACCACTTAATCTATATATATTCCGTGAGCAATTAAACCAAATATCACCCTTAAAATCCACAATTATACTGCCTGTTCCTTTGCTTTCATCAAAATGCATTTCTGAAATATTGGTAAGGATATTCTCTTTGAGATGAAAAAGTCCTTTTGAAGTCGAAACCCAGAATCCACCTTTTTTGTCTTCAACTATTTTGCTAACAAAATTTGTTGGAACACCTACTTCGTCAGAAATATTCTTTAACTTTTTATTTGTATATGAAAATAGACCTGCATTAGTACTGAACCAGATTGTCCCCTTACTATCTTCAAGAATACTATGAACCATTTTTGTACTTCATATAGCAAGTGTTGTATCTTTCTTCCCTTCGGGCAGGTCGAATTTAGTGAACCTTTGTCCATCAAATATGCAAGCCCCTTCAATTGTTTCAATCCAAACATTCCCATTGACATCCGTCTCTATGCACCAAGCACTATTACTTATTAAGCCATCTGATTCGTAATAATTGGTCACTGATGTACCATCAATACTGCTAACACCAGCATGATGCGCAAACCAAATTCTTCCATCTTTATCTTCTGCAATGTCTTCTATGGTGACACCTTTCCCTGATTCACTTTTAAAACCATCAATATGAACTAATGAATCTCCAGATAGTTTAAACGCTCCATTTTGAGTGCCAAACCAAATATTGCCCTTACTGTCTTGAAATATGGCAGGTATAACGCCACTTATCTGATTGTTAGATCGGTCAATTTCATAATTTGAATCAGTGGGTAATGGTTTCTTTTCTTTTATTACGTTTTGTTTATCACCATTATTCGCTTGCCCACTGCATGATGTCATAATAATACAGAGCGCAATTCCTGTAAACAATATTATTCCGTGAAATGGTGTTTTCTCTTTTTTCATTGGGTTTTTATTTTATATGACGCATAACGAAGAAGTATTTATGAAGAAGGGGAATTAAAAGCACAAAAGTTTCATTTACCACAAAAGCCAATAAAAAACACCTCAGCTCATATCGTAGCACTTTTATCCCATTTCATAAATACAATGTTGGGCGTGGTTTTTCTTCATTTCTGTTGCTTTTTATAAAATACTGAACCAACCCGCTTAGAATACCTATGATTACTCCTATAAATAATGCGTAACCTAAATCAGGCTGTAATATAGGCAATGATAACAAAGGTAATTCAGCAAAATAAGGAACTATAAACAACCAACTGAGAGTTATCAAAACACTAATAAATAACAGGAAAATATTTTTTCTGTTTTTTGAATAATTAAAGGCAAATTTTAGTTTTTTCCACTTGTATAAACGCAATAAAAATTCTATAAAACTCCAAAGAAATAAGCCAAGAACGGCATACCTAAAATACATTTCGTAAGGAATATAGGCTACTTTTTCTTGTTTATTTAATCTAATAATTACACCATCCATTAAGCTACGAACTGCATAAAAACTATTGATATTAGTTAAAATTACAATTCCATAATTTTGGTTTGGTAATATATTGATTGCACTACTATAATTTCGGGTAAGTCCAGAATGTCTAATGGAATGTAAGCCATTCCAATCACCAATAGAAAATCCCATTCCATAACGGTTTGAAAATGGCGTTTGCATCTGTTCTAGGGTGTTTTTAGCAAGCAAACTATCATTTTCAATTTGTCCATTTTTGAGTAATACCTGCAAAAATTTAGATAAATCTTCTGTATTAGAAGCAATGTCACCTGCTGCAATACCATTGTCATTATACTCAAAACTTCTGTTGATAGGATAGCCAAAAAGATATTGATAACCATTCTTTAATCCGAAATCTTGCGTTTCTTGGTAAGTTGCAAAAGTAATTTTCATATCACAAGGGCTAAAAATGTACTTACTCACATAATTTGCATATTTTAAACCACTAACTTTTTGAATAATTTGCCCCAATAACTGATAGTTCAAATTACAATAAATATGTTTTTTTCCTAAAATAGTTTCGTCTGCCTCTAAGGATAAAAAGTAGTTTTTGTACGCACTTTCTATTTCTTGTTGATTTTGGCTTTTTTAGGTAATCCGCTTGTCTGATTGAGCAAATGCCTTACCGTAATTTTGTCAGATATGTTTTTATTATTGGTTTCAAACCAAA
>JANOWJ010000029.1:0-23251 GCA_031417835.1 Saprospiraceae bacterium
ACAAATATAACTCGCATTCGCTTTTCAAGCTAAAAGCGTCCAGCAGATTACGCAGATTTTCGCTGATCAAAAAAATATAGTTTACATATTTTCTGCGTTCATCTGCGCGATCTGCGGGAAAAATGACCAGCTTAATACAAATATAACTCGCATTCGCTTTTCAAGCTAAAAGCGTCCAGCAGATTACGCAGATTTTCGCTGATCAAAAAAATATAGTTTACATATTTTCTGCGTTCATCTGCACGATCGGCGGGAAAAAATTGAATTGCTTAAAACAAATATAACTCGCATTCGCTTTTCGTGCTAAAAACCTCCCGCAGATTACGCAGATTTTGGCTGATCAAAAAAATATATTGACATATTTTCTGCGTTCATCTGCGCGATCTGCGGGAAAAAATGGACCAGCTTAATACAAATATAACTCGGTTTCGCTTTCCAAGTTAAAAACTTCACGCAGATGTTTGCAGATCAAAAAAGATAATTGACATGTTATCAGCAGGAAATTTATGGCACTACAGCTTTTATCTTTCTAATCGTAAACGCACCAAAATAACCCAAAGCATTATTATTAAAATTACTCAATGGATTGGCAGGAGTAGCCGCTCCATTGCCATCACCTGAAAGTTGACCTAAGGAATAAAAATATTCATAGACTTTTTTATCCAAACATCGCATTTCCATAGTTACCGTATCACCCGGTACCAAATCAAAATCATCACTTTGAGGCAACGGAATGGGATTGGTGATGCCATTGGTCAGATTATCGCTGAAGGCATATAAAAAATTATTATCGACCATTCCTTTACTCTCAAATATAAACCGATAATAATTTTTTTCATGAGCCGGATCATCGAAGAGTGGCAGAAATTCATAGTTTTTTTCATCGGCACCTGGTCTGTTTCCAAATGGGCTTTCACTGATCTCTGCACCATACAGGTCGACAGCGTTGGGCATCGTACTGGTAGCAAGATAGGTCTTACCGGCTTGATTCACGGTCAAGGTATAGGTTTTGCCCGATTGCCCATTGATCTCCTGAGTGACATAAAGGCCAGCCTCAATTTCTTTTAATAGTAATGTTTTCAGACCATCGTCGATCGTAATCACCGCGCCACGCACCGGCGCATATACATTGGGACTACTAAAATTTGTGGTTTGACTTAATTTTACGATACAGCCATTCATCTGATCCGTGATCTCGCCTTCTATGACCAGCCTGGGGTCGGTCGTATTCAGATCTATATCTATTATCTTGGTACAGGATGTGGTTAATAAAAGAAGCAATGCTGCTAACTGTACTATTTTCATAAATTATTTGCTAATGAGGTCTAGGATTAAAAATTAAAATTGTACGTTATACTAGGGACCCATCGGAATAAGGAAGTTTGTTTGGCCTGGGTTCTTGTAGGATCATCCGGATCGTCTTCAAAGGTGATCTGATAGGCATTTTCTCTCCCATAGGCATTGTACAAACTAAAATTCCATGAGGTTTGAATTTTTTTAGTTTTTATACTTTCATAGGTAGCGCTCAAGTCCATACGATGGTATGCAGGCATTCTATAGCCATTGCGCTCTGTATATAAGAGCACTGTATTGTTTTCTAAGCCATATTTTCCACTTGGAAAAGTAACCGCATTGCCGGTATAGTAGACCCAGGTGCCGGACAAAGTCCATTTTTTAGACATGGAGTAGATGGCTACCAGTGCCAGGTCGTGAGTGCGATCTTGTTTCGCCGGGTACCATT
This sequence comes from Saprospiraceae bacterium, assembly GCA_031417835.1. GTDB lineage: Bacteria > Bacteroidota > Bacteroidia > Chitinophagales > Saprospiraceae > JADJLQ01. Next base: position 1,742 of record JANOWJ010000029.1, read on the forward strand.
TATCTTGATTAATGTTTTCGATCAATTTTTCTGTCCTGGATAACGTGTAAGAGACCCATCCGGTCAGGATGCCCGTCTTTTTCTTGAGGGATACTTCCAGGCCATAAGCCCTTCCAGTGCCATACAAGAGTTCACTTTCTACATCAGGCACAGTATTGATGTCCGCACCATCTTTATAATCGACCTGGTTATACAATGATTTATAATAGGATTCCAAATTGATTTCATACCGATTATTGGCCAGATTTTGTGAATAGCCCAGACTGACCTGATCCGCCAGCTCTGGTTTTACATTAAAACTATTGCCTAGCCATACATCCGTAGGACTGCTGCTGGTAGAATTGCTGAGTAAATGCAGATTTTGAGTATTGCGACTGTACGCGATTTTTAAACTACTGGAGGATGCGGTACTAAAGCTCGCCGCTACCCTTGGTTCGAGGTTGACATAAGTCTTGCCAAATTCACCTTTTTTCAAAACCTTCATACTATTAATAATACCGTTTTGATAGAGATTAAATGTACCGGCTCCGATGATGCTGTAGGAAGAGAGCCTTAATCCGTAATCAATGTTGAGCTTCGGGCTTACTTTCCAGGAGTTATTGGCATACAAAGCATTTTCCCACGCATATCGAGTATCTTTTTTCTCTACCTGAATATCGGTACCAGTAAATCGACTTGGAGCCAATGTATGATAGATCGAGTTGACCCCAAATCTCCAGGAATTGTTGGTGTTCGGAAAAATTTGAAACTCTTGTTTAATGTTGAGATCTTTTATTTCGGAATTGATATTAAACGTACTGCTGCCTTGGATAAAATTGATATCATAATTATAATCGCTATAGATAAAGGAAGCATTGGAGAATAATTTATTGCTGATCAAGCTATTCCATCGAAGGGTAGCCGTTTTGTTGCCCCAATCAATACCCAAATCTTTGCCCACCCCGAGCACATCTCTGCCAAAATAGCCGGATACAAACAATCTGTTTTTATCATTGATTCTATAATTGGCTTTGGTATTTAAATCATAGAAGTACAATTTATTATCTTTAAAATCTTTCGTTGCTTTTAAAAACACATCAGCATAGGTCCTCCGGGCAGTGACCAGAAAAGATGATTTCTCTTTTTGGATAGGGCCCTCTACACTGACCCGGCTGCTGATGATCCCAATCCCTCCTTTTACATTAAACTTTTTATCATTGCCTTCATTCATCTTCACATCCAGCACGGAGGATAACCGGCCACCATAATTGGCCGGGCTATTGCCTTTGATCAGGGTCACATCTTTGATCGCATCACTATTGAATGTACTAAAGAATCCCAGCAGGTGGGATGCATTGTATACCGGAGCTTCATCCAGCAGGATGAGGTTTTGGTCAGCACCACCACCTCGTACATAAAATCCGGAATTGCCCTCCCCCGCCGACTTTACACCGGGTAGCAACTGGATTGTTTTTAATACATCCTTTTCACCGAACAACACCGGTATTTTGGCGATTTCACTCACATCTAGTTTTTCCAAGCCCATCTGAGCCTTCGTAATATTTTCATTTTCGCGGTGAGCCATAATCACTACCTCGGCTAGTTGGGCGCCACTTTCCATATTGATATTTAGTACTTGATGTTGTAGGAGCTGTACCGGTATGATTTTATCCTGATAGCCCACATAAGCGACTTTGAGCGTGTAGGCCCCGCCAGTCAAGGTCATAGAATAAAAGCCGTATTCATTACATACTGTACCCACTCCCGGCAATTCTTTGATCAGGATGGGTACTCCGATCAATTCTTCGCCGGTGCCAGCATCCCTGATCGTACCACTGATGGTATAGGACTGGGCAGATACAATATATGTACACCAAAGCATCATAAGGGCAAGACAAGATCCTATCTTTAGTTTTCTCATAATTAGTGTGGAGGACTTAATGAGTTGCAAAGAAGGGGATTGTGACCTTAAGTGTATATTAATTTCTACAAAGGGTGTTGATTCATATACTAACGAATATGACATACGGATACAGGTACTCTTGAATTGAACAAGCGTATAAACTTTACACTTCCCATTTCACGCCTCCTTTGAAAATCATAGGGTCGTATTCTATTCCTAGGCCATTGGTTTCGGGTATTTTCATTTTTCCGTTTACGATTTTAATTTCTGGTGTAAACCAGTTTTCAGGTTTCTCTCCGTCTGTAAAAACACATTCCTGAAGCCCATAGAGATTTTCGGCCAATGCCGCCACTTGCCAAAATGGAGCTATCAAAGGATCTGCCTTGGGAGTATGGGGAGCAATAGTTTTATTAGATTTTCTTGCTATTTCAGCCACTTGCAAGGTTCTTAAAATGCCACCATTGTAGTACAAGTCGGGTTGGAGAATGTCATACACATTGGTGCGAGCTAGTCGTGAGAATCTATACATACTGCTGTCCTGTTCTCCACCGGCTAGCTTAATTTTTTTGAGCGCTTTTGTTACTCTTCTCAATCCGTCTTCGTCTTCAAAATTGCATGGTTCCTCAAAAATTTCGACCCCATAATCTTCCAAAAGCTTGCCTGTTTCTATGCCTTCTTTTACAGAATATGAACCATTGGCATCGGCATAGATAATAGTTTTTTCACCCAATATTTTTCGCAATGCCGGTATGTATTTTTTTGTTTGTTGAGAATTTTCGGTGGTATTGATCATGCGTCCGCCTACTTTGATTTTTACACCTTGTGCTCCGGTTGCCTCTAATTTTTTTAAAATATTGTTAGCAATCTGCTCTACATCTCCTTCTCTGCTCCAATCAGAAATATATACTTCATACTCAGACCGAATAGATTTTCCAAGAAGTTTATGAACTGGTTTATGAGCTATTTTCCCTATTAAATCCCAACAAGCAATCTCCACCGAGCCAATGCAATTCCAAAGAGGCATTCCAGCATATTTATAATTTGAATTAAGGCGGTAAGCATTATCTACCAGCTGAGGTAAGTCACGGGCATCTTTACCCACAAAATGTGGAAGTACCAATCCTTTAAGCAATGAAACCAAATGTTGCATACGATCATTACATTGGGTTATACCCATTTTTCCATTGGATTTCACAACTAAAAGCAGTTGACCCATGGTTTTCCATAACTCTATAGATTGAATTCTAATGTGTTCTTCAATTTGATTATTTAAATCTTCAATGACCCAAAAAGGCATTTCCTCTTTTGCCCTATTATTTTCAAAACCATTGAATTTTAATAAAAATGGGCTAAACATTAATGATTTGATAAATTGGGAACGAGTTGTTTTCAATTTTCAATAAAGTTTTAAGGTTTAACATTCACACTGCTTCCTAAAAAAACTCCTTGCGGTAAATCAATGATAAACAGGGTGTTTTTGCTTTTTCTATTGGGTAAACAAATATATCCCTGACCTTTGGCTGAGTAAATATTTGGTAAGGTGATCACAATTTTACTAAGGGTTCTTGATGGATCAGCCACAGTCAGATCAGTCACTTTAGATCCTTTCATTTTTAGCAAGGCCATGCCTTGGCTTTCCATTTTCACCTTTTGCCCTATTGCGATCTCCACTTCTCCAGATTTATAAAAAGCTAATTGAACTTGCCCAATTAAATTATGTTTTACGGCCTGTACAACCTCTGTATTTGAAAGGATTTCTATATTGCGGTTATTGACACCAGTTTCATCCAATTTTTGCTCACTTATATTGGGCACCACAATGTATTCATACCCTGGACTTTTCTCCATTTTTCGTTTCCCGTGAATATCCGTTTCGTTTATTTTATCTCCATGGTCAATCCACAGCTTAAAAATATCGGTGCTTACTAATTCCTTGCTGATGTTTTTTTGGTCTGTGATGTCAGACCATCGTCCTGTTTCGGTTTGATTGGAAAGATTGATTGTAGTGGGTTTGGGAAAAATGTATCCAATCTTATCCTGATACACCCATTTAACATTCTCTGCAACTCTGTTGCCTATGGGCATCAGTTTTTTTTCTCCGTTTTGCATAATGCTTACCTCCGTTTTTAACAAAACCTGATTAATAGTAGTCACTATCGGTAAAGATTTCTTTGGTTTTATTCCTGTACCAAGACATACATATTCTTCATCAAAAAAGAACCACGATTTTTTGACTTCTAACATATCATGAGGGCTTTTAAAATCAAATGCCACTGCTCCGTACAGACCATCTGTGACAGCACCTACAAAATTAGTCAAACCTTCTTTTTGAATTTCTTCGGGACCAGGAAGTGCAGGCTTCTGCATTATAGTTGTGCCAGAAATCTTTTGCCAATCATAAGCTGCCCAAATGTTGAGGTATTCATCCCCATTCAATACTAAATAATTTGTACCATCGGCTCTGTGGTGGGTAGGCTTTCCGGGTCCATTATATGGTACTTCCATGTTTCTATTTCGGGTAGAAAACATTCTCACGCTGGTATAAAAACCGGGTCGTTGAAATACAAAATGTTCAGTTTGCCAAAAAAACTTTGCGAACGATTGCGATGGCTGAGCTTCCCCTTTTCTAAGCTTTATGATTTCTTCCAATTCGTTTTTTCGGTAATCCGTACTAATCAACAGTCTTTCAATTTCAAGCGTTCCTTGAGGCTTGAATGTAGTTTTCTGAGTAATGGACCTGTTTTTTACTGCTACATCTTCATATATACCATAAGTCATTTGTTTGTAAATACCATCTAAATAATAATCTACCAATAGATTTATTTTATCTTTTGGAAACTGATATTTTGTTCCTGCCACATAAAAAGACCATTCGCCATAAGCATTGGCAAACTTACCATATCCGTAAGAGCTTGTATTATTTACTCTATCAGGTCGATGATGAAAACTAAAATCCTGTTGAATACCCCGCTCACCGTTTGAGAATTTCATTTCTTCTACTATGATTTTAATTATATCTTCAAATTCTTTGACCTTTCCTAAAAAAAGCAGATTCTTTGCAACAAGACCTGCTATTACTATTCTGTCACCGCTCGGTCTGGCGCCTGAAGCATTCATGTTGGCCCGCCATATTATCGGTTGAGTTTTTTCAATTAAATCTTTTGGCAATTCATCGCCAATGGCAAGAATTAAATTGATCAAATTGGTAGGTGTAGTGATTTGATTATCGTGCCAATTGTCGCCTACAAAATCATTTTTTACCCAATACTCTAAGCCTTTTATGATGGCATTTTTTACTTGAATACGCTGATAAAAAACAGAAGACTGAGTTTTGTAAGCCCTGCCCATAGTAGCCAAATCAGCCGTATGTCTGCCATGCGGAAAACTTGCGGTTCTGCTCAGGTCAGTATAATTAATATCATCGAAACTGCCATCTTCGTTGATTTTGGTCAAAATAGATTCCACCAGCTTGTCATCAGGCTTAATATTTAATAGCTCAGAAACTATCCTTTGTTTTATAATATTGAGGTCATTTGACTGAGCTTGACCAGAGTGCAATACAGCAAGTAATAGCAACAAAAAAACCGATAATTTTTTCATTTTTTCATTGTTAATTAATATAGTTTGTTTTTTCCTCATTTCAACTTTATTCAAAACTGATCTTAAAACTATGTTTCCCTTTCAGTACGGGTGATTTGTGTTTAAGTATAATCCGTTGTACCTTTTTGCCCGACCATTTCCTATTAAAACTTTCATATTCCATACCTTCTGTAGAGGGATATTCCGTACTTATTTTCCACAGTGCTGGATCAAAATGAATAGACAATTTAGCGTCTTCATCAGTCAATACAATTTTTCCATTTTGAGTAATGTCTACATTGGCTACGGTCATAAAGACTTGTTCCAAAGAAGAGTTTTGATTCATTTGGAATTCATCTGAAAATGTAATGAGTGCCTTGACTTTATCAAAGTCCATTTCTCTATTCCAGATGACCACTTTTGCATTTTCAGGATATGTTTTAGCGATATCCATCTTTAGTCGTACGTTGTTTCCTGCCTTTTCATATTTTACATCTGTCGCTTCAAATTGTCTTCCTGCTTTCTGACCAACCCCATTGATGATAGGTAAGTTATGATATTCGGATTGAGTAAACCATAAGTTATAGCGTTCTGGCGAAAAAGTTCTGGCTGTATAATTTCCTCTACCCGCATCTACAAGTAATGGTTTACCATTTTTATAAATTATGAAATCACCCACATCATTGTGATTATGACTTTCTGCATTGTGTCCACCATGAGCTGCAAATACAATTTTGTCATCATTTGACCGACTAAGCATTAATTGAATATCAGAAATCCAAACATCTTTGGGCGATTGATATTTTGATTTTAGCAGACTTATTTCATGAAAAGAAAGGATATTTTGCACTTTGCGCATGTGGTGATTATGATGCACTTTTACCACCGGGTTGGCATAATCACCTTCATACAATTCTTTAAATACATATACTCCAAAGTCACGAAGTTTTGGGTCATTGATGGCCTTTCCAAATCGATACAGCACTACCCCGTCCGCCTCTACGGTAGGGTCTGCATCGGCAAAATTGGTAAAATATCTGCCAGCGATATGTGTTTTGTAAACATAGGATGCCATCTTTTGCATCAATGGATTTTGGTAGACATTAGTAGTATTAGGGGCAGCACTGTAAAACATATCCAGACAATCAAATACACACGCTCCTGCAGCAAACCAATAGCTGGGTCCTTCATCACAACCGCCATCCTCTCCTAACCCATTGAGATAAGCATCTGTACCATACAACGATTCAAAGGCCATTTTTGCCCTTCGGGTTTCATCTTTTTCAAGGAACAAAGCAGCAGTCATATAATTTGACATGATCCATGGATTCCAATTATTCACACTTACTTTGCGATTCATATATCCATAGCCAGCGGATTTAGTGAGCATCTGATTAAATATGCGTTCGTTGGTTTCGGCATAGATTCGTTTTCTGATCAATGGATTTATTTTGTCAAAATCATCGCCGATAAAATAATCAGCCAATGCAAGACAAGCAGCTGTTTCGGCGGCAAATAAATCAACGTATGGGTCTTCTACATTTGGCAATCCGGTACTTCTCACGTGAGCCGGCACACCCCAATAACTTTCTTCGCATATAGACCATACACCGTTCATGATTTGTTCTACAAAATGCCCCTTGCCTTCCATACTTTCGGCCAGTACTAAAGTCATCAGGTTTTTTCTTTTGGTAAAATGGACTCCACTATGTCGTAAGCGGTCACCGCTTCGTACAAAATCAAGCATCACGGTAGCCGGAATACTCGAAAACTGATAATCGGCAAGTGCCTTAGCTTCTTGTATATGAATGTCAATCAATTTTTGTGGAAGCTTAGAGTTCCATTCATCACTGGTCTTTGGAAATGGCTTCCAGGCTTCTCTCTTTATAAGATTATTTTGAATACTGGATAATGGAATTTGACTCACCAAAATGTTTCGTTCAGTAACTTGAGCACCTGTCTCAAAACTGCAAAACAAGATCAAAAGAAGACTTTTTAAAACTTTCATATTATTACTGGTTGAAATTTAATTTATATACATTGCCATAAAATTGATAAGGCAATTTAAATACATCTCCTTTCTTATTGGAGAAATATAAATGTGAGGCCGAGGGTTTTCTCGGATGTCCATCAGCCCAAAAAGCATAAAAATCTGAATGAAGATCTATGGCTTTTCTGGGATAAGAATGATTGAGTTCACTATTCATGGTTAATACTTTCTTTATTTTCCAGATTGCATTTTTCTTAGCAGATTCCCAAATTTCTAATTCTCCACCTGTATTGAATTGGTAAGGAGCATTTCCAAAGGGGCCTATCAGTCTCCATTTTCCATTTTCAAAGTAGAGAGATCCATAATCATAATTGTGATCTACATCTTTTACCTTGGTGATTACCCAATCACTTCCATTAAAAAAGACAGTTTTAAACTCATAAGGTCCATTCTCGGGCCCTGGCTGTGGTCCGGTACTGGATATAAATGAAATCATTGAATTTCCCGTTTCATCGAATGCAATGTCATTGATATAGGTCAATTTATTCTCTTTTTGAGCATTGAGTACCAACGCTTTATTTTCTACATATGATAATGGCAAATCAATTGTTTCACCGAAACCAATTTGCCAGGATTTTCCAAAATTCGTCGTCTCTATATAGTACAAATTGGTACGATAGTCAAGCCCGGCTCCTATCTCAGTATTGGGATGATAATTAAACGCCGTCGCCAGTTTTATCTTTCCATTTTTCAAACGAGTAATACCACTCGATTGATAATGTCCTTCTTCTATAATACCGATGTCTTTCAGCTCTGACCAGGATAGTCCATCAGTACTGGTAATATAGGAGATAGTCCTTCGTGCTTTGGTTTTGCTGTATTTTAAATCCACTATATCATAATGAGTCATGAAACCAAAAAAACCATTTTCCTTATCATAAAATATTTGCAGGTAAGAAAAGTTGTCAAATGGAATTTGCTTTCCATCTTTCAAAAAAGTTGGTTTTATCAACTCAAAAGCCTCAATGTCGTATGGTTTTACGCTTTTATGTATGTACGAAGAGCGGCTTACACCATGTGAAGTAGAAAACAGCCATATGTAGCCATTCTTATCTACGCTGATTACCGGATTATCATGAGCATCATTTGTGTTTTTATTTAATACAATGGTTGGGCGACTAACCGTTTTGTTTTTATGATCAAAAAAAGCCACCTCGTGTAGCAAACTGGGTTTTGCATCTTTTGAAGCTCCGCCATAGCAAAAGAAGGTTTTGTTTACTTTTTTCACGTATACCGAAAAAGGATAATGATTGGCAGGATAGGTACCAAGCCCCCCGCTATATTTATGAACATACTCGTTATTGGTTTCTCCTATAAAATACCAGATACCTCTGAAACCGTCGTCCTTGGTGTTTAATGTCAAGGTTGCCTGAACCTGAGCGAATAAGGTGAGGGAGCTACTAAAAAGCAGTATTTTTATTCCTAAGAATTCTGATATTATTTTTAAAATTCGAAAAGTCATATAATCTGCTCCATGTTTAAAACTCAGTTTTCAGTGGTGTTACCGGCCCGAAAACCTAAAATGAATTTTTGTGTTTTATTACGGTTATATAATACCTAAAGTTAACCAGATTGTTTCAGATCAAGCAGGCATAGGAATAAAAATTTGTCGGTTTAGTGAATGTAATTTTGGTTTTCCTGAAGGGATCTAATTGTTTTCTAAACCTACCCTTCTATTATTCATGCTCTGGCAATTGCTGCAAGGCATCATTTTACAGGATTCAATTGTATGTCAATTGGACTGTAATTTTTGCATCTTTATTGCTTAGCGCTCTCATCCATTGCGCAGAGTACCCTTGTGGAAACAGGTAATAACTATAACTATTAGCTGGTATAGATAAAACAGTTAAAGGGTGCCAGGTATCATTGCTTAGAAAATCTACTTGAAGGCTTACTTCAATAGACTCATTGCCGAGGTTATGAATATGAACTGTTTTTTGATCGAAACCATTCATCAGATATGGATCAGAAGGTTGATGGGCTTTGACCTGGGTTTCGTACCAAGGTCCACCTATACCCTTAGGTTTCCCAAAACTCCACAAATCATCCATATTGCCAAACCAAAAACCGGATTGTGGTTGGCCACTGGATTTATCAGCCTGATCGCTACCCATCACCAACATTCCCCGCCAATGTATAAAATCCGGCACCATACGTAGGTGATTGCAGATAGGCCTTATTCCCATAATATTCCCATTGTAGGATATCGTCGGTAATTCATAAAAAATACCGTGTGCGTCCATTAAGTATCTTTCCGTATTGGCCTCCCTGATCCGCATCCATTCTGTGTTCCAGGCGTGATCATACGCATAGCTGGCTTTAGGCAGCCGATATGTTTTCCAAATGCCATTTTTCAAAAATTTTAATATCACACTGGACTTATCCCATCCGGTCGCCAATAGGCTGTTGCCATAAAAATCTGCACTCCATATTTTACCTGATATTTCTACATAGGGATTTTTGTCAATGACTTTCCATACTTTACCATCCCACTCACCTAGTCTTCCTGCCTCCCGGGTCTGATTAAACTCTTCTTCATAGTAAGAATTATTAGCCACATATACTTTACCACCGGCAGTGAAACCACTTTTGAAATGTATGTATGCTTTTTTGTCGATGTCCAATTCCGGAATGAGATGGTATAATAATTTGGTCTTTAGTGTATATACATTCGCTTCATAAAAATTGCCTTCCATGGTAAGATAATATACTGATGAGTCAGGTCTGGTAAGGTGCACCATGGTAGCGGTGAGACGCTCTTTTTTCAAATCATGAAAGATCCTTACTTCACCTTTGACATTGATCAGGTATGGTCCGATCAGAGCTTGCATAGATCTGTCATGAATAAATCGATTGGTAAATGTGCCGGTGTAACTCATTGGATGGCGAAGCATGCTCATATCTTCACTGATTTCATATAATCCTACCCCGGACCCACGGATATGAGCGACATAGCCGACGGCCCAAAGTTTGTCAGCCCAATTGATCATGGCCCCTATACCTGCTTCGCTCATCTGAGCCATATCACTTTTGACGGTGAGGTGTGGAAATACACCACCTATTTGTACCGGTTTTACCTGAGCGTGTAAACTTATAAATGAGAATAACAAGAGGCTTCCAATAAAAATAAATTTAAGCATGCTCATATAATTTACAAGTCGAAATAATTATCATTTCCAATCTTTCAATTCCTCCACCTTTATTTTTTTTCTAGTTGCGGATAACGACACTGAGAAGTCACATTTTTCATTTGCCGCTAAGTCAGCAGTAAAACCTACACGGATAGTTCCCGGATTTTCAGCATCAAAACTATTTACTGGATCCGTTGACCAGGTTTTTAAATTTACCTTACATTTTGAAACAACCTGCAAATACATTTTTTTACCATTTTGGGTCAGCTCAATAGATCTATCATCTAAAATTTTCACCTTGGCAGGTGTAACCATATTCCATTGCAGAGTGGAGGCCATTTCATTGTTTGTGATTTCATCTCTGACCACTACCGTCTTTTTGTTTACTACGGCTAGACCTCTTTTGGCTTCCTTTACACGATTTTTATAGATAGAGCTTAAATCTGCCACGGCACTCAAAAAATTGGGATCAGAGGTGTATTGTATAATGTTTGAATTTTCATCTACCCATTGCAATTCATTATTAAAGGTCAATGTATTGTGATATCGATTATTGTATCGCAGGATCTCCCATCGTTGGCCTCCCTGAGTTTTATCCCATAACTTCACTCCCTTCGATTCCAGTGATTCATATTCCTGCATACCCAGATCCATCGCCCATCGCTCTCCCATAGCATCCAATACAAATGAGCCAATATCCATGTGCGCATGATTCACCGAAGGGGAACCTGCTTTGAACCCTACATAAATAGCGTCCGGATTGGTCCACGAAGTCCGCATCAAAGCCACGGGGCTTTTTCCATGCCCCACAAAAACATGCTGGGAAGGAGTGGGTACATTATCCAGACTTAATCCATTTCCCCAAATCATAACCGCAGGTAAAATTCTATTATTTACCATCTTTTTATCATTTATATGTTTCTTTTCATTAAAAAGAAGGCTATTATCTTTGAGCATATTGGCATACCAAAACATGGATGGGCTCAATCCGGATCCACCACCTGCATCTGAATAATTAAATGATTTTCCTGAGCTTCCTACCATTTGTTGATAGTAATAAGCTGTTTTTCTAAATCCGCTATCTATATCCTTATCTGTTAATGATAGTTTTTGAAGCACACTTAGATACAAAATGTGAAAACTGGTACCATAACCCCAGTATCCATATCCTTCAGGATATGCTCCATCAGGACTGTAGTCTGCCAAGGGTAGTTCTATAGATTTTTTAGCTCTTTCTATGATTTGCATGGCCAGTGTTGGGTTGTCTTCATAGATGGCTAATGCACCGTATGTCATGCCTGCATTGCACACCTGATTCCAGTTATGACTGGCTTTGAGCCATGAATTGTATTTGGAGTCCAGGGAAGGTTCGATTCCTTTTTTCAGTATGGCCTCTTTAATTGTTTTTCGAGAATGATCGGACAAATCATGATAAAGCCAATCATAGCCAATAGAAACCCCCAAGGTCATTTCAGCAACATCCAGAAAATGTGATGGATTCCAATCAGAAAACAGAGAAATTTTTAAAAGTTCTGACTCACATCTGTCAAAATATTTTTTGTCCTGAGTCATTCTGTATGCAAATGCAAGCATAAATATCCGTCTTAACCCTTCTCTTGATTTATCCAAAAGCCTTCGGCCTATTTGTATTCGTTCGAGAGTGGGTAAGGTGATGATGCGATCACATTCCTCTAAAATGTTTTCATGAATTTTTGCCCAATTTTTATCTTTTTTAATGTTATCAGAAATTACATTTTCTTCATTTTTAAACCATAAAATTCGAGGATGATCGGGCAGGTTTTGGGATAAAGCCTCCATAAAATGCAGGAAGGACAGAAAGAAAAGTATTTTTTTCATTGATAGGATCGGTTTATTTGTTTAAAATTATGCTACATCAATTTGTTGATTCTATATCGGCACCTGTCGTTTTTCGAATTTCCTTGATACAATCACAGGTGAATCCCATAGTGGGTTTTGGTGCCGATCGCTTCTCCCAAGCCATTGATACCTGAGTCAGACTCAAGCTTTACGTAGAAGGCATTTTTGAATATATATGGTTTTACCTGCAGAATTTTCACTGAACTTAAATCTTTAGGAGAATCCCCTAAAGACTTTTTATCTAAACCATGAGCAAATGCAAAAGGGGCTCCAGCCAATAATTGTACAAATTCTTTTCGTTCCATTTCCCAAATTATGCAATTGGATCGTAATTTGCCCTAAGGGGTCACGAATTAATTGACGCATATAAATAAAAAAGAGTAAGTCATGTTTTAATTTGACTTACTCTATTAAAGTGGCTTAGTTCATTAATTCCAACCTGGGTTTTGTTTTAAAGCAGGATTTTGAGCCAATGAATTTAAAGGAATAGGCCATAAATAATGTTTACTCTCATCAAAAACAGGTACTGCAAAATCGGAACCTGCATAAGGATCTAAATAATCTTTACCATTTACAGGATCTTTGTAGAGCTTCACTACGGAGCCTTTATATCGGTCCTTTTGAGATGCATCCATAGCCAAGCCAAGAGATTTATTCCTCAATTTAGCTCCTTGCTTCCATCTTCTTAGATCATCATACCTAAAACCTTCATTGAAAAGTTCAATTCTCCTTTCTCTTCTGATTTCAGCTAAAATCGGAGAAATACCGTCCGCTGTATATTTTGGGTCAACAGGAACCTTATCTATTTTTAAGTGAGGCATGCCTACTCGGTCCCTAAGTTTGTTTATACTGATATCCAGGTCAGTTTGAGATATTTTTCCTAATTCTGCCTGAGCCTCTGCATAAATTAAAAGGCCTTCAGCTAATCGCAGCGTAATAGCAGGAGACTCGGCGGTATTGAAGGCTTTTCCTATCTGGTCATCGGCATTATAATTCTTAATTACATGGTATCCTGTGTTGGAAATCCTTCCACCTGCCATACCATTAAGGCGTGGGTATGCACGACCATCTGCAAGATGATATTTATATGCTACTGCATCAGCAGGGTGCAGAATGGTTTGCCGCATTCGTGGATCTCTGTTTTCAAAAGAGTTTTCAATTTTATCATCTCCTTTATACAGCGGAGATAGGGAAATGGGAAGACCGTCTTTGCATAAATAATCCTCTACAAAATCGCGCGTAGCACCTCCATGATATTCAAAATAACTCTGAACATGATTGGTTATAACACCTAAGGTATATTTACGCCAATACAATACTTCAGGATTACCTGCAACACTCAAGGCTCTCATGTATGAATTATAATCAGAATCAGGTTTTCCGGTGTTGAATACGCGGTAGGGCCCTTTATCAATTAACTCTTTAGAAGCTGCAGCGGCAGTTTGTATAAATTTCTCTCCACCTGCGATTCCATGATATTTTCTCCATGTACCCTCAAAAAGGCAAACTCTGGCTTGAACCAATAGAGCAGACCAACGGTTGAGTCGTCCCGGAGCCCCGCCATCTCCCCAGTTGGCCGGTAGGTTTTTAGTAGCAAAATCCAAATCTTCGAAAATTTTATCCATGGCTGCTATCCGAGGCATTCTCGCAGCAAAGAGTTCTGGTGACTCGGTATTAAGTTCTACCTCTATGTATGGTACATCACCAAACTTACTCACTTTGTCGGCATAAAACCAACCTCTGAATAAACGAGCTTCCCCTATATACCTGTTTCTGATAGCATCTGAAACTTTTGCTTTTCCATAGTTAGCCATACCAATATTTATGGCCCTCACAAAATCCCATCCTCTATAGCCATAGTGATAGTCAGCCGGATTTACCGGAGTGTTGTGTTTTCCAGCTCGTAATTGCATATAAAAAGTATGACGAGCGTGTACGGCAGTAGCGTTATCACTTAATTCGTCTAAATACCAAATCCCCAAAAAGTGACTATTAAATCCTTCGTCATGACCCATCATGATAGGAACATTGTTGTCGTTTCTTGCAAGATTATAGAATGTATTATTGTATACGGCAAGATCGTTTTCAGTATTCCAAAAAGTATCATTGGAGATGGAATCTAAAGGATACCTTTCCAAAAAATCATCGTTGCAACTGGTGCTTACAAAAAATATCAGAAAAGATGCTAAAATTATATTTTTCATTGGTAGTCTGGATTAAAAATTAGAAAGAAACGTTAACGCCAAAAGTGTAAATTCGTTGCATCGGGTATTCTATAGCATCGCTCTGAATGGCTTCAGGGTCAAGGGGCTTTCTTAAAGTCGTAAATTCCCAAAGATTTGCCCCGGCTACAAATAGCTGTACTCTTTCCATGCCAATTTTATTAGAAAGGTCACCAGGTAAATCATATCCAAAACGCAAATTTTTAAGACGCAAATACCCTGCATTTTGCAAATACCTGGTTTGTCTTTGTACATTCTTTTTATCGTTGGTGGAAACGTGAGCCGCTGGGAAATAAGCATTTCTGTTGTTTTCTGACCATGTTTCGGTGATAAAATAACGCTCTACGTGACCTGCATTGTAGGGAAAAAACCAAGTCCAGTTGCCATCCGATGGCCAAAAATCTTTACTACCAATCCCTTGTAAAAACACATTGGCATTAAAATTCTTCCAACTTACATTACTATTTATTCCAAATGAATAACGGGGAGTGGTATTGCCAATAATCCTACGGTCACCCGGACTAGCCACCGTATTACTACCAAAACTAATTATTCCATCACCATTTAAATCGGCGTATTGAATATCACCAGCCCGCCAATTGTTACCTATACGAGATTGATTTGCTGCAGCAGCCACTTCTTCTGGAGTTTGGAAAATCCCAACGGTTTCAAATCCCCATATTTCGCCCAATTTTTGACCTACCCGGAACGTATTGTTTATGGCATCTGTAGGGTTTGCAAATTTTGTAATGGTAGCTTGAGCATCAGCAAGAGCCAATGTTATATCATAACCGAAGTCTTTCCCTTTTCTGTCTTTCCAGGTCAAGCTAAACTCCCAGCCCTTGGTAAGTAAATCTGCTGCGTTTTCTTTTGGGGCATTAGTACCCAAAAGGTCAGGATATTGAACATTCATCAACATATTTTTAGTGGCCCTTGTATAAATATCAAAAGAGGCTTCCAATTTATTGCTCCATAGCGCGACATCCAATCCAAGGTTTTTAGAAACAACCGTCTCCCAGGTAAGTGACGGACTCACCAAACCAGGAGGTGACACGAAGGGAACCTGGCCACTTGAAAACTGATAAGGGGCACGACCCGCCCCATAAGCTGCAATGTAAGGATAATACAATTCTTGACCATTTTCTCTGAGATTCTGATTTCCTAGCGTGCCATAAGAGGCCCTTAGTTTCAAATTTGAAAGCCATGAAATATTTTGCATAAATCTCTCTTGACTGATTCGCCATCCCGCAGAAAAAGAAGGGAAAAATCCAAAACGAGAAGCATTTGGGAATCGCGAAGATCCATCATAACGGCCATTAAACTCTAACAAATATCGCTCATTGAAATTATAGCCTAGTCGATAAAAAGCTCCTCTTAAAGAAAAGTGTTGTTCAGAGCCAAACGTTTCCTGAGTACTGGTGGTGGCACTGATATTTGGAATTAATGGGGTAATCAATCCACGAGCTCTTGCCCCAATATATCGAAAATTACCCGCCTCTTGGTTAAAACCACCTACCAGATTTACCTTATGTCTAGCCGGTAAAAATGGAAACACGTATTCACCATAAATATTTAAAACGTTGTACCGATTGGCACGGTTTTCATTCCTAACCCAATCGTCGCCACTGAATCCATTGGAAATTGGACTTGCCGCCTTTAGATCCTGTGAAACGATGTCTACTTTACTTTGTACATCCTTATATTCCCTATTAAATGCATTGTGCGAAAAAGAACCAATGACCTTCAAACCATTCATAGGAGTTAAGGTGATACCTTGTGTCAACCACAAATCATTATTTGTAAAAGTCTCACGCCCACCGTCTAGTAAGTAGGGGTACCAATTGGTGCCTCCAAAATATTTACCAATTAAAGGAGCAAATTTTTCCCTATCTCCGGCTTCCAAGTACTGAGGTAAATCCGGAAATTGAATAGCCATGATAGGCGGGACTCTTGCGAGCGAATTAATATTAACATCCCAATTGTAAAAGTGGGGTTTATCACTATTTTGTTGATTAAAAATCACTTTTTCATTCAATGTTATCCATTTGTTTACATTGAAGTCCGCTTTCATCATTAAATTATACCGCTTAAACTTTTCGTTGTTTGCCGGCTTTATATAACCATCTTTACTCAAATGCCCCAATGAAAGGTAATAACTACTTTTATCAGATCCTCCAGATACAGACACATCATGCTGCTGTGTTGGGGCGAAATTTGTCATTATTTCTTCCTGATATTTATTGAATCCATAATACCGCAAACTACCATTGACTACACCCCATTCATTTTCAGGAGTTGGATTTTCAGACCACTTTTTGGTACGTTCCACATAATCGGCATCGAAAGAAGGTACCCCACTTGTGCGAATGTTGGCAAGGTTTCGAGCTTGGACAAACTCATAAGGATCCGTGACCGGGTCCATATTAAAAATAGGATTTGCCAATGAAATCTGTGAATTTACATTTACTCTTACTTTACCTGAAGAACCAGACTTGGTTTCAATCAAGATTACTCCAAAAGCTGCTCTTGCACCATATACCGCTGCCGCAGAGGCATCTTTTAAAACCGAAATACTTTTGATGTCATTGGGGTTGATGCGATTGATGTCCATAGGAACATTATCGACCAGAATCAATGGCGAACCACCATTGATAGATTCGAAACCTCTGATATTAAAGGTTGGAGATTGAGCCGGGTCCCCATTTCTTACATTTACGTTTAGGTTCGGAATCACCCCTTGCAGTCCTTCACCTACGTTGGCTATAGGTCGACTCTGCAGTCTTTCTGATGAAGCTACACCGACAGCTCCGGTCAAATTTACTTTTTGCTGCGTACCGTAACCTACTACTACCACTTCTTGTAAGGATTTGCCGTCAGCATGCATAGTCACCCTTATTGTTGTCTGATTTCCCACACCGATCTCAATGGGCTCAAAACCGATGTATGAAAAAACAAGGATATCGCTGGTGTTGGTCACTTCAATACTAAATTTTCCATTTTCATCTGAAATGGTACCTTGGGTCGAGCCTTTAATCTGGATGGAAACCCCAATCAAAGGTTCACCGGAATCATCTTTTACTTCTCCACTTACCTCAAAAACCGCAGCGTAAGCATAAACGGTCTGCAGGAGGAGAAAAGCAAAACTCATCAACAATTTTAGAAATTGTTTTACTGGAAGAATTTTTTTCATAAGGTTTAAATATTAATAAAGTAAAGCTAATAAAATTATTTAAAAACTTAACAAAATATTAACAAAACAATTTTTTGTATTTTAGACGCATGTTGACCCATCCTGTCCTAGGACGGGATGGGTCACTCAAGTAGGGACAATAAATTCATGCGCTTTTTTATGAATAAAAAAATGGAGGGTTAGTGCATTGCCTCCCAATTACCCATCGTCAAGTGGTATGAGTCAATTAATTAGTAAGCCTAACAAGGCCGATGCTATCCTTGACCGGTTGACGGCTAAAGCTTATCGGATACAATTAAAAGGGGAATCCTATTTCACGCACATCTAGTTTTTCCAAGCCCATCTGAGCCTTCGTAATATTTTCATTTTCGCGTTGAGCAATGACCACTACAACTGCTGGTAGGGCTCAACTTTCCATATTGATATTCAACACTTGATGTTATATGAGCTGTATAGGTATGATTTTATCCTGATAGCCTACATAAGCGACTTTGAGCGTGTAGGCCCAGCCATTCAAGGTCATAGAAAAAAAGCCGTATTCATTACATTACAGTGCCCACTCCCGGCAATTCTTTGATCAGAATGGATACTCCTATTAATCTTTCGCCGGTGCCAGCATCCCGGATGGTACCGCTGATGGTGTAGGTCTGGGTATACAGGGTACATGTACAAATGATATAAGGGCAAGACAAGATCTGATCCTTAAAACTTTCATAATTAGTGTGGACGGCTTATTGAGTTGTAAGGATGGGGATTGTGACCTTAAGTGTAGATTAATTTCTACAAAGGGTGTTGATTCATATACTAACGAAAAAGCGAGATGCGAAATACATCGGCTGTTGAATAGAACAAGAGTTTTGGGTCGTGCTTGAGAGGCTAAAAGGATGCTGGCAAGGCAAAAAAATGTCGACTAAATATAACGGATCTTCTATCCATAATTTTTGGTTAAGGGTGCAAGGAGTCTTTCTTCTTATACAATTTATTAAAAGGTCTGAGGTTACGACTTTGAGTTTAAAATGCTTTAATGCCAAGCATAAGTAAGTAGTTATAAGTTGAGTCGTAATATTCGGATTTTCTAGTCGGGTCTTCAACATTTCCTTCAGGAACAAAAATCACCATCCCTTGTCGAGCTCTTGTTAATAGAACTCTGTATGCATTGATCAGGTATTTCTTTCTTTCTTCCTTGTGAATATTTTGCCATTTGTTACCGACAAAGGAAAAAGAATTCCAAGCGTTTTCTGAAAATCTTAAATCGCCATCCCATACAACACAAGCCCAGTCAAGCTCAAGCCCTTGTACATGAAATTCAGTAGCAACATCTTCTAAATAAAAAGAAGAACGAACATCATCCTTTCCATCCAAAAACCAATTCACAGGATTCATTGGAGATTTGACATCAATTGCAAATGGTTTTAAACGCTGTGCTTGTGAAGAAACTACCATTCCATATCGTTCGCTTCCTCTTGCTTTTTCTTTCAACCAATTTTTTGCTGTGGATAAATCTCTTGTCAAAACAATAGGATATTTTTCTGAAATATTTAGGAGTGTTTTTTTAGCATCTTCAATTTTAATGTCTAAAATATTTTTTACGAATAGAGAAAGATTTTCTGCTCTGAATGACCGCATAGAAACTGCTAGATGTAAATCAGAATTGAATTTTACTTCTGATTTTTCTTGTAATATTTTTATTGAATTGACAGCTGAATATTCTGAATCAGTTAAGTTCGGAGAAATGCAAACTTCCCATTCTGAAAATTTATTGTTAATTGCATTTAACCATTCAGATATGCCAGCTTCACCAGTATTAATTTCTTGACCTCCTCCAACTAAGCAGACAATTACGGCCCAATCCTTGTGTCTATCAAGGCAAGAAATTAGAAATTCAGGTTCAGAGAAATCAAAGTCAGGTTGATTTTTTTTCTGCTTCATGAACTTTACTGTTTGTTCTTTATTCCAAGCCCTTTGAGCTTCATCAAAAATTGCCACATGGTCATAAGGTGCATTGGGGTCAACAAGGTAAGCGTCTCTATAATGATGTATAATTTGTATAAACGCCTTAACACCTTCTTTCGCTTTCCCTTTAGTTAATTTATTTCCAAGTTCTTTTGCATTCTTGACTTTATCTCTTGTCAATGCCTCTTGCAGAATAGCAACTAACGGGGCGTTGCCGGATAAATAAACACTTGTATTTCCTTTCTCTATGTCGAGATGAGCTGTTGCAACTTTTAACCCAACAAGAGTTTTACCTGCACCAGGAACTCCTGTTACAAAACAAATTATTTTTTTACTCTCGAATTTTGCCCTAACAATTAATTCAGAAATTGCATTTGTTGTAACTGTTAGATTTTTTGCTGCAGCATCACTTCTTGTTATGTCATCAACTGTGTGAGTATTGTATAAAGAAATAGCTGCTTCAATTATTGTTGGCGTTGGAGAGTAACTTCCTTTTGCAAACTCATCTCCATTTATTTTTTTATCATCAGCAAAAAACAATAATGTATTTTCAATTACCTCTTTCAGGTCATCTTTGCTAGTTCTTATTGGTAATATCAAATTATCATTATGTGATGTGGTTTTAATTTCAATAAAAGAATTTTTTGATTCTGTAGCAATAATTACTGGAGCTAAAACAATTTCATGACTTGGTTTATGAAAATTTTTTAAGTCAAGTGCATAATCCCAAACCTGTTCAATTTGGTATTGATGAAATTTATTTTCGCCAACTTTGAATTCAATTATAAAAGCAACACTTTCAATAATTACAATCGCATCAACTCTCTTCCCCATTCTGGGAATTGAGAATTCAAAAAATATTATCCCAGAATAACCATCAAGTGCTTTTTTTAGGATTGGTATCTGCTGTTCCCAAGACTTATTTTGATTAAAAGTAGAATCAAATTGGTTTGACATAGTAATCACACCAATGATTTCCTCTGTTCTCTTTATTAGAAAAGATTCAATTGTGTCCTTGAAATAGTAATTCAGCATTAATTATTCATTTTGATTCTCAAATTTAGCTCATGTTATAACTCAGTAGTGTTTGAAACTTGTTTTGCAACCAAACCTTCATCAGGAATTTGTGTGTATGCCATGTTCTTTGTTCAGCACATTTATTTCAGAGATTTCTACTAGTCTGCACAAGATCGGTTATTTTTAGTATCAACTGACCATCTATTTGTCTCTAGGTTTTGCAGGATTGTGCATTAGTATTCTTCTTCATGAATTTTTATAAAGTATTTTTATTCATTTATATATCGAATAGTTTAATTTTTTAATGCTCACTAGTAAAGCACTTAATAAATTGATTATCAAATATTTACAAGATTAAAACGCCTCCTCAATACCCGTATACAAACATTTACAACCAGCTGTAACCGACAGTAATTGATTATCATCCGAATAAGGCTTGACGAGCCTAGCATCTTTGCAACACCAAGAACAACGGACAATGGACAACGGACGATG
Organism: Saprospiraceae bacterium; assembly: GCA_031417835.1. Classification (GTDB taxonomy): domain Bacteria; phylum Bacteroidota; class Bacteroidia; order Chitinophagales; family Saprospiraceae; genus JADJLQ01. Next base: position 23,139 of record JANOWJ010000029.1, read on the forward strand.
TACAACGGACAACGGACGATGTAAAACGGACGATGTAGAACGGGCAACGTACGACAGACAATGGACAATGGACGACGGACAACGGACAACGGACAACGGACAACGGACAATGG
>JANOWJ010000030.1:0-32967 GCA_031417835.1 Saprospiraceae bacterium
TTATGCAAGATGGAAAAATGGCGAAGTGGACCTAGTGAATATAAGTAGAAAAACGAACAAACCGGATTGGGCTGTTGAAATAAAATGGAGCAATAGATATTTTGAAGCGCCTAATGAATTAAAAAGTCTTGCCTCTTTCTGTGAAGAAAATAAACTGAATCAAGCTCTTGTAACTTCAATAGACAAATCCGGTGTGAAAGAATACAATAATCTCCAATTTCAATATTTACCAGCAGCAGTTTACGCTTACAATGTTGGAAAGAACACTCTTGAAAGTCAAAAATGAATACCTTATAAAATATGAAAGTAGCAATATATAGTACAAAATCACACGACAAAGAATACCTCGACAGGTTCAATGAAACTGCCCACCACCAACTAACCTATTTCGATGCCTCTTTAAACAGTGACACAGCCAATCTGACTAAAGGCCATGATGCAATATGTGTTTTCGTCAATGATAAGATTGATAAAAAAACGATTGAAACAATAGCCGATCATGGTGTCAAGCTAATTGCTTTGAGATGTGCGGGCTTTAATAATGTAGATCTAAAAGCAGCCCAAGAAAAAGGAATAAAAATACTGAGAGTACCAGCATACTCTCCTGAGGCTGTTGCAGAACATGCGGTAGCCCTCATAATGACATTAAACAGAAAGACACATAAGGCTTATAACAGAGTAAGAGAAGGAAATTTTTCACTTGAAAAAATGACAGGATTCAATCTATTTGGAAAAACGGTTGGAGTAATCGGAACAGGACGAATTGGATCTGCTTTTTGCCGAATTATGCTTGGTTTTGGTTGTAAAGTAATAGCTCATGACATTACGGAGGCTCCAAAATTGAATTCATTAGGTATTGAATATAAATCAATGGACGAGCTACTACAAGAATCAGACATCATATCGCTCCATTGCCCTCTAACTCCACAAACACATCATCTTATTGACAAGAAAGGGTTATTAAAAATGAAAATGGGAGTTATGCTCATCAACACCAGTAGAGGTGGCTTGATACATACTCGAGATGCAATAGTAGCATTGAAAAGTGGCCAACTTGGATACTTAGGGATTGATGTTTATGAACAAGAGGATACATTATTTTCCAGAGATTTATCAGAGAGCATCATCTTGGACGATATCATAAGCCGACTTTTGACATTTCCTAATGTATTGATTACCGCACATCAAGCCTTTCTTACTAGTGAGGCACTCACCCAAATTGCTATTATTACTTTGAAAAATATTACAGACTTTGAAAATAATATTCAGACTATCAATGAAGTAAATATCTAAGAATAAGTGGTGTGTAACGAAAAGAAAAATAGTGTGCTTTGCGATCAAAGCAGGAAGACGGGCAAGGATTGAGGCAGATTAAAATGTAGGCTTATCCTACAGTGAACCCTCAGTCATTCCTACGTTACAAAACTGTTCACATTGGGCATATCCGGCTATCTTTAGGTCACAATTCATTGAAGACCAATGAATTTTACACCAACCTTACTGACTCCAATAAATACCGAATCGAAATCTAATACAATATATAAACCGTCAGAGGCGTTCGGGATATAATATTTCTATTAATAGTTTCTAAATGGGAATCACCAATTCAATAATACATTACTCATTTTGCGTATTTTGTAATCTATACTGGCTAATATTTTATTTAACAATTTTCAATAACTTATAAATAGCAAATAATTGACATGACAAGATAAAAACACCTCTACTGTCATCATTAGCAAAAATGCAAGCTTTCTCGAGGAATCAACCTAATTCAAAAATTAAAACCAGCATAAAGATGAAATATTTTAAGTACTTAAAATTAAATGTTTTGGTAACATCCACAGGGCTGGTATAGGTAAATCAACTTATTTTTTTATTTTTATTTTTGTCAAAATGACTCCAACTACTCTCAACCTTTTACTAGCTGATGATGATTCAGATGATTGTTTTTTCTTTAAGGAAGCATTAGAAGAACTAACTATATCTGCAAAACTCACCACAGTAAATGATGGAGTTCAACTCATGAAACTGCTTTCTACAACAGGAACACCACTTCCTGATGCGCTCTTCCTTGACTTGAACATGCCCCGAAAAAGCGGTTTAGAATGTTTAGCAGAGATAAAAACAATTGATAAATTAATGCACCTCCCGGTCATGATATACTCCACCTCTCTTAATCCGGATGTTGTAGAAATACTGTACCAAAAAGGAGCCCACTATTACATTTGCAAACCCGGGGAATTTGCTAAAATAAAAAAAGTAATTCTAGAAGCGATCACACTCTTACCACTAAATAAATTAAAACAACCTTCAAGAGATAAATTTATACTTCAACCATAAGTAATGATAATATGAGCAATAAAAATTCCAACTATTATTTCCTTAGGGGAGGAGGAGAAATGGGGGAACTGATAAGGGCAAAAGATTGGAGTAAAACATCGCTAGGTGACCTTGTTGGATGGCCCCAAAGCCTTCGGACTACCTTGAGCATCATTCTCAATTCCAAATTCCCTATGTTCCTGTTCTGGGGGCCTGAACTTATTTGTTTTTATAATGATGCTTATCGTCCTAGCCTTGGTAACAATGGTAAGCACCCGAATATATTAGGCGGAAAGGGTGAAGTTTTCTGGGCAGAAATCTGGAAAGACATCAAGCCAATCATAGACACTGTGCTTGGCGGTGGCGAAGCTAATTGGAGCGAAGACCAGTTATTGCCCATATGTCGCAATGGCAAAATGGAAGATGTATACTGGACCTTCAGCTATAGTCCTGTCATGGATGAATCTGGCGGCCCTGCCGGAGTGTTTGTAACTTGCAGCGAAACCACTTCGAAAGTGGTAGCACTAAGGGACCTGAAGGAAAGCAACCAGCGTTTTCGCAACACCATGCAACAGGCTCCCGTGGGTATCACCATTTTACGGGGATCTGAATACATTGTAGAAATGGCGAATGATGCTTACCTGCGATTGGTTGACAGAAAAGAAGCTGAATTTGTTGGAAATCCATTATTTACCTCCTTGCCAGAAGTAGAAGAAACAGTTCATTCATTGCTTGACAATGTATTAAACACCGGCGTACCCTATCACGGAAACGAAGTTCCTGTACCTATTAAACGCCACGGAAAGCAGAAAGTCTTTTACTTTGACTTTCTCTATTGTCCGCTAAAGGAAGAAGATGGCAAAATTACAGGTGTGATAGTGGCCGTTACCGAGGTCACAGAAAAAGTAGAAGCCAGGAAAAAAATCGAAGACAGTGAAAAACGATATAACCTGATGCTAATGCAGTCTCCATTTGCTTTCTTGATTTTAAAAGGAAAAGATATGGTGGTGCATTTAGTTAATGAAAGTATGAAAGAGGTTTTAGGCAAAGGGTCAGACATTGAAGGAAAACCATTATTGGAAGTGTTACCTGAAATTAAAGGACAGGCATTCCCCGATTTGCTTGATAATGTTTACAAAACCGGCGTTCCATTTTCTGCAAATGAAATGCTTGCTCAATTGATCCGTAACGGAAAATTAGAAGATATCTATTTAAATTATGTTTATCAGCCCTATTACGAAGCTGACAATACTATTTCGGGTGTTACAGTTATTGCCTATGATACTACTTCTTCCGTGATAGCGAATAAGAAAATTGAGGTAAGCGAAGAAAAACTTAACATAGTAATCGAAGCCAGCGAACTAGGTACCTGGGAACTGAACTTAATAACTAAAGAACCAACTTATTCAAAAAGATATCTTGAAATTTTAGGTGGCTATCAAGAAGATATTCAATTAACTCATGCCCAGCTGCTTCAGCATTTACATCCTGATGATTTCCTGATTCGTGAAAAAGCCTTTAAAGAAGCATTCATTACTGGTTCCTTACACTACGAAGCAAGGTTGATATGGGATGATAAATCCATTCACTGGATGGAGGGGAAAGGAAAAGTCTTATATGATCAAGAAAACAAACCTACTAGAATTATAGGAACCATAAGAGATATAACTGATGAGAAAAATCAAGAAGCAGAATTGAAAAAAAGCGAAGAACAATTCAGGACTCTGGCAGATAATATGGGAAATCTAGCCTGGCTTGCGGATGGGGATGGAAGAATATATTGGTACAATAAAAGATGGTTAGAGTACACTGGTCTTACCTTGATAGAAATGCAAAGATGGGGTTGGCAAAAAGTACATCACCCGCAACACATAGAACGCATAATTCAAATATTAAAAAAAATATGGAGAATCAACGAAACTTTCGAACTCACTTTCCCCCTTCGCAGGCACGACGGCGAGTACCGCTGGTTTCTCACCCGAGGCTTTCCGGTCTCAAATGAAGAAGGAAAAATTATCCGATGGATCGGCACTAATACGGATATTGATGAGCAAAAAAAGGCTGAAGAACAATTCAAAGTACTGGCTGACCAAGCACCTATGTGGGTATGGTTAACCGATAAAGAAGTGAATATATTATATACTAATCCCGAAGTACTTAAATTTCTCGGCATTGCCCATCATACAGAATTTACAGGGAATATGTGGGAACAAAAGGTTCATCCGGAAGATATTGCGATGGTGTACAAGTCTTTTGGCGAAGCAGCATCTATACAACAATCTTTTTCATTTGAATTCCGTGTTCGAAATGCACAGACCCAACAATATGAATGGTTTTATATCAAAGCAGTGCCCCGGTTGGAAGCAGGTGAATTTACTGGTTTTATTGGGACGGGCATAAACATCAACGAACAAAAAACTTTTGCTAAACAGTTAGAAGAACAGGTAATTACTAGAACAGCAGAACTAAAAGCCAGTGAAGAGAAATTTTACAATCTATTTAATCTCTCTCCTATTTGCAAAACCCTATCCGATACAAGTTCAGGAAAAATTGTTATGGTAAATGATGCTTTCACCAAATTATTCGGATATAGCCGTGAAGTGGCACTTGGTAAATCATCGGCAGAGTTAGGATTACTTGATTTCGAAGCACGTGAAATCATAATTAATGAATTGAAAACAAATGGTAAAATTGAAAATAGGGAAATATGGTTTATTAAAAAGTCAGGTGAGAGATTTATTGCCTTAGCATCCGCGGAAGTTATTAGCATGGGAGATAGACAATTTTTCCTTAGTGCATTCAATGATATCAGCGAAATCAAAAAGGCAGAACAAAATATTAAGCAAAAAAATATTGAACTTGAAAATAAAACCATCCAGCTTGAAGAAGCTCAACAACTGGCACATTTAGGCAGTTGGGAATGGGATGTGATGGCCAATAAAATTGAATGGTCTGATGAACTCTTTAGAATATTCGGATTAACGCCTCAAGAATTTAAAGCCGACTATGAGAATTACCTCAAGTGTATTCATCCCGATGACAGGGAGTATGTAAATTCGATCATACAAGAGGCACTTAAAGACCATCAGCCATATAATTTTTTCCATAAGACAGAAGATGCCGATGGAAAAATTCGAATTTTAAGTGCAACAGGAAAAGTATTTACTGATGATATTGGGAATGTTACTAGAATGTCCGGAACAGCGCAGGATGTAACAGAACAGAAAAACTATGAGGAAAAACTGAAAATTAGCGAGGAACGATTTTATAAAATTTTCGATAACAATCCTGTCGCCATGTATCTTTCTGAAATCAAAACAAATAAAATAAAATATGCCAATAACCGATTTTACAATACATTTGGTTTTACTGATGTGGAGGTAATTGGCCATTCTTCGGAAGAATTGAATTTGATGGATCCCGAAGAATCCAAAAGAGTCGTTAATTTGATTTTCGGATACCTTCTTGAAAACCGTTCCCTTGCTGAAGTTCAGGCATTATCAAAAGAAGAAAGGGAAGCCATTCTTATAAAGTTAAAAAAATCGGAAAAAATGAAAGACTTTGAAATACTTTACACCCGAAAAAATGGAGAAAAATTTCCTGCTCTTGTTTCATTTGAAGTAATCAGGATAGGTGTTGAAAGTTATACCGTAACATCGTGCCAGGATATTTCCGATAGAAAAGAAGCCGAAGAGCTACTTAGAAGCCAAAACGACCAGCTTGAAAGAATGAACAAGGAACTTGAGTCATTTGCCTATATATCAAGTCACGATTTACAAGAACCCCTGAGAAAAATACAAACCTTCACATCGCGCATAGCAGAAAAAGAAGCAAACAATTTATCCGACTTTGGCAAGGATATGTTTAACCGAGTGCATGATTCGGCTAATAGAATGCAGACACTTATTCAGGATTTACTGGCCTACTCCCGCACCACTTCAACCGAACGTAAGTTTGAATTCACCGACCTTAATAAAATTATTACCGATGTTAAAGAAGATTTAAAGGACGAACTGAGGGAGAAACAGGCTACCATTGAAGCAAGTCAATTATGTTTTGCAGGTATAATACCCTTTCAGTTTCGGCAACTCATGCATAACCTTATTGGCAATTCAATAAAGTTTTCTAATCCAAACCATGCGCCACACATTCATATAAAAAGCGAAATTGTAGAAGGTATAAAAATCAATAACGAAAATCTCTCACCTCAAAATAAATATTGCCATATTTCTGTTTCCGACAACGGAATAGGGTTTGATCAGCAGTATAGCGAAAAAATATTTGAAGTATTCAAACGCCTGCACGGCAGAAATGAATACAACGGAACAGGCATCGGCCTTTCTATTGTAAAAAAAATTGTAGAGAATCACAACGGCATAATCACCGCAAAAGGAGAATTAAATAAGGGTGCAACCTTTGATATTTATATACCTGTGACATAGCAATTCAAAAACCTACTCTATTGAAGTACTTCTAATCTCCGATACAATACTTAGAATCTAAAATTTCTTTGGCTCATAAACAATCAATAGTGGATGAAGATAGAAACCTGCGTTTGACATACACACGCATGATCGTAATGAATTAACTTTTAAAATTTATTTCCTATTTTTAGACGCAGAATAGGGAATTCATTACCAACCGATAGGTTTTCCTTGTGTCTACGGCAACCTTAATCAACGAAAGTGCTTCTGTCATATCCCTTACAGTATCCCTTATAAATTTGACTAACCAATTAGATGAAAAGAACAATTAAATACTACCGCCTTATTTGGCTGAAACACGACCTACCAGCTGGACTTTCTGTTTTCCTTGTCGCACTTCCACTTTGTTTGGGTATTGCATTGGCGTCAGGTGCACCTCTTTATGCCGGACTTTTATCGGGTATCATTGGTGGACTTTTAGTTGCTCTCATTAGCGGATCTCATCTTGCAGTTTCAGGGCCCGCTGCGGGTTTGACCACCTTAGTCGCAGCCTCCATTATTTCGCTCGGCGACTACCAAATATTTCTACTTGCTGTTATGATTGCAGGCTTATTTCAAGTCACTCTGGGAATTTTAAAACTTGGTGAGATCGCTAACTATTTTCCTTCGTCAGTAATCAAAGGAATGTTAGCGGCCATAGGTATCATTCTCATCTCAAAACAAATTCCGTTAGCCCTAGGTTACGATCAGCCCGACTTTTGGACAATTGACTTTCTAAAATTGTTTAATTCAGACCACTTTCTTGGCAGCTTTGACAATTTCAAGCATCACATCACAAAAGGAGCAATTTTAATCACTGTTGTTTCTTTAATCCTTCTTATTTTATTGCAACAACCTTTTGCGAAAAGATTGAAGGTAGTTCCGGCACCGCTTTTAGTGGTCGTTGTTGGTATCCTCACAAACAGTCTTTTTACTAATGCCGCTTCAGACTTTTCACTCAACCAAACACAACTAGTAAATATTCCTTCCAATATTTTTGCGAGCATAACTTTCCCTGACTTCTCAAAGCTCTTTTCTTCAGCAGAGATTTGGACAAACGGACTTATCATCGGACTTCTTGCAACTTTAGAAACGCTGCTTTGCATTGAGGCAGTTGACAAGTTAGACAAAGCCAATCGCATCACACCCGTTAATCGTGAACTTATTGCACAAGGAATTGGTAATATCACTTGCGGACTTTTAGGAGCTATTCCATTAACAGCAGTCGTGGTGAGAGGAGCTGCCAATGTGGACGCAGGTGGGCGAACAAAGCTTTCTGCTTTCACTCATGGGCTTTTTCTTTTGCTTGCGGTGTTGCTTTTTCCGTTTCTGTTAAATAAAATTCCTTACGCCTCGCTTGCAGCAATTCTTCTTGTTACAGGCTACAACCTCACCAAACTAAAATTGTTTCGCAATATGTGGAGCTTAGGATGGAATCAATTCATTCCATTTCTCATTACTATTCTTGTAATCCTTTCAACCGATTTATTGATAGGCGTTAGCATCGGACTTATCGTTTCTATTTATTTTATCGTTCAAAATAATTTCAAAGCTGACTATAAAATCATCAAATCAACACATCTTGGCAAAGAAACGCTTTACATCAAACTCAACACCAATGTTACCTTTTTAAATAAAGTAAAGTTGCGTAAAGCTTTAGACGAAATCCCGGAATACAGTGTGTTATCCATCGACGGCAACGAATGCAATTTCATTGACTACGATATTTTAGAAATCGTAAGTGAGTATCGCAACAAAGCACATGACCGACATATTGAACTTCACTTAAAGGGAATTGAAACAGTAAACATTTTAGCTTCGCATTGACACATGAGAACAGCAGTCGATAAAAAGAGAATGTATAAGCCATGTGGTTCCTTGATTAGAAGACACTCCTGCATTACCTACTACCTACTGGACAGGCTGGACAGGCAGACCGGTTAGGAAGGCGCCACGTAAGTGTACCAAAACTGAAAAATTTGTTGTAGTTCGCCCAAAATTTATTGATATTTACAGACGACTAAAAACAGTACTGACAGCGAGACTCGAATCTATTTGATCACACACAACCTAGACAACTTGAAAAACATTTTTAGCTAAAAGACAAAGAATGAAATGACGATGACGAGGCATTTGAGAATGGGGTTCCATACTTCAGTTCATTTACGCAAAATTTACAATAACTTAAAAAAAGAAATGAAAGCCTACTTCAAACCCAAAAAATTCGAAATTTACCGCGACCACACGATTTATGAGATTTTCGGCATCAAATTATATAAAAAATATTTGCCCATGACTGGTGATATCGCCAGAAAATGGAGAAATATCATTCAAATTAAATTGAATAAATCCAAAAGAATAAATGAATTGTATAAGTACGAAAGGCAAACACAAAAAAACGAATTAAGGCATATTATCGCAACTATCGGATGTATTGGATTGGCATTTATTGGAGATAAAAAGTTGATTATCGCAGATATCATTTTTCTAACCTTATTAAATCTTTACATAAACATTTATCCCATTTTTTTGCAGCGACACAATAGAATACGAATTATTAAAGTACTAACTAACAATGGCCAAAAAAGTCCGTATGATGAATAGCTGCCAGCAATATGAAAATGTCAAAATGGGTGTCGATTTGTGTATTCCAAAAAAGCAGGATTATGGCAGGGCATGAACTTTTGAATCCTTACAAATGGGACATATGACTAAATACTTATTGTTTATTTTTCTTTTATTGACAGCAAACACGTATTGCGTAGGACAGAATCTTAAAAGTTTTAAGAATGGTTCTTTAGAGTTATATTACGAGGAGTATGGTACTGGGCCAGCACTTTACATCTTATCTGGTGGACCGGGAGAAGCACCAGAACATCCCTATCGACAAATTGTAGATAGTCTGAAATCTTTTTATACTTGCATTTTAATACATCAAAGAGGTTCAGGGAAATCGAGAAACATTCCCATCAATGATAAGACAATAACAATTGAGAATTATACTCAAGACATCGACCTTTTGCGAAAAAACCGTGGGGATAAAAAAATAACAGTATTAGGCGTTTCTTGGGGTGGATTGCTTGCAATGAATTATGCCGCGCTTTATCCAGAGTTCGTCTCAAATCTGGTGCTCGTCTGCTCTGCTCCCCCATCCTATACTGTTTGGAACGTGCTATATGACAATCAATTTGCGAGACGATCCAAAGAGGAATTAGATTCAATGGCCATCTTGCAAAATATATTTTCAACAAAGACGGAGAAGGAACTGGACTCGCTGAAAATAACAGCTCGAAACAGCAAAGAAGTTGTGGCATATAAAGATTTTATCGCGTTACACGTTCGAGCCATGTATTACGACAGAAGTAAAATATCCATGGAACACTTTAACGATCTTTTTTACAGTTTCAATTTTCTGCCAATCCCAATAATTGACAAGGAAGTACTAGACACCAAGTGGGACATTACTAACAAATTAAAAAAACTTAAAATACCAGCTTTGATTGTGTATGGCCGGCAAGATGACCAAGGTGAATCGACATTTTATCTACAAAAGGAAAGTTTAAAATTCAGCGAGACGCATGTAATTGAAAAATGTGGCCATGAGATTTTAGAGGAGCAACCAACTGAGTTTTTTAAAATACTCATGGACTATGTTAAGCGGACTGCAAACTAAAAAAGGGGTATGAACAAATGGCAATTAGACAACAATATATAAAAAGTCGTTTTACAAAGCCAAAAGTCTGTTAGCGGGAGAGCATCGGGAAGGAGAAAACTTTATTTTAATGATTCAATTTTACAATTTATTTCCTATTTTTAGACTCTGAACAAGGGAATTCACCATCAATCGATAAGCCCTCCTTTGTGTAATCCACAATGCTCACTGCTGCTCCCATTGACCCTGTTAACATAAAGTCACTCCTTGTTTTTTTCGGGTTGGCTTACCTCATTTCGTGGACGATTTGGTTGCCGTTATATGGCCATTTATTGGGGCTAACTAACTTACCCACTATTCCATTTAATCATGCCATTGGTGGGTTAGGGCCTCTAATAGCTTCCTTTTTGACGACCTTCTTTTTCTCCAGTACAAGCGGAGTAAAAAATCTTATAGACAAATGTTTTCAAATCAGACCGCTCATATATTTAGCCATTGCATTGTTCAGTCCCTTTATTCTTGTTTTCATGGCGTCGCTGATTAGTCTTTTAATCCACAAGACCCCATTCAATATTTCAGGAATACTTACATCTAAAGAATTTCCACAATGGAGCTTGCTGAACTTCTTCATTTACAATCTTACATTTTTTGGATTCGGTGAAGAAGTCGGTTGGCGTGGGTTTGCACTACCACGACTGCTCCATATATCACATGCATTGACAGCTAGTATTTTGCTGACTATATTTTGGGCATTATGGCATTTGCCCTTGTTTTTTTACAGACCAGGTTACACCACCATGGAGTGGACTGGCATTTTAGGTTGGGTATTTAGTTTGCTTACGGGAAGTATTCTGCTCACTTGGTTATATAACTCATCAAGGGCCAGCATTTTAATTTGTGCTGTTTTTCATTCAACCATTGACATTGCATTTACTGCTGATATTGCTGATAAAAATCTTGTGAACTACATGGGCTTTTTAATAACGTTGTGGGGTATTTTGACCATTATCATTTTTAAACCCAAGTATTTAACCCGAGAACAGGCATCGACGCAACTAACAAACGATGAAGATTCGCATCGACCTTAAGCATGGCGAATGAATACATCCTAGAAGAATTTGATAGCGGAATGCACTACATCCTGCTCGATAAGAAAACCGTTGTTGCCTTTACCAAGCATGATCATAAATGCGTTTTATGCCGAATGAATGACTAAGCTGAATTTCATTGTGCCTTTATGCCCAAAAAGGAAGGTGGCCATTTTATCCATATCGGGTCGGCTATTTCCAAAAAATTAAAAATTAAATTAGGCTCAAAAGTAACAGCAACCTTCTTTGTTGACCATTCCGATTATCAATTTGAAATGCCTGAAGAACTAAAAGAAGTTTTGAACACAGATGCCGAAGCGAACAAAATATTTCATTCTTTGATAGCAGGTAATCAGCGTGGACTTATTTATCTGGTTACGCAAGTAAAATCTAGCGACAAAAGAATAGGGCGAGCATTAATGATAGTCGAAAAAATAAAAAAAGGAGTTACCGCTCCAAGAGCAATTCTAAAATGACGGCAAACAATAGCTAGAAGGAACTCCGCTAATCGAATCCCTTTCCCATGCACTCTATCCTCTGAGTGTAAATTGAACTTTTCAAGCCAACACTTCGCAATATTAAGTAAGGTGTATGGTATTACATAGGAATTCCCAACATTTGGTAAAAACCAGAAAATGAATTTCCCGTTCTTTTATAAAGCCTATTGTGGCTTTACATCCAAAGAAGTAAAAACCGGAATTGATTATTTGGACGGTGATTTCACTTTATTACATTCCTTTTGACAAATCAAAGCTTGTTCAAGAAGGTGTCTAAGCGTTGGAATAGCGGCAATAGCCCAAGCTTTGACATCCGGATAGTTGGATTCAATGGATCCTTTTTCAAATATTGCAATTGCTTCCTGTTGTTTTTTGACTATCATATCGCTAAACGCTTTTTCAAAATCATCTCTTGTCTTGTCTTCTAATAATTTGAAATCATCCATTGCATCATCCTTTACTGCAGAAGGCAATTTGATATCCTTAGTCTCCGCTAAAACAGTTAATGCCATCATGGAGTTAGTGTGTTCTTCGTCAATCATTTTCCCTAAATCTATTACATGTTTTTGGATCCCTTTTAATTGTGCTAACTTTCCTAAACTGATTTGTTCTATATTAATCTCGGCAGCACTGACCAAAAAGTTAATATCGTTGGTATAGCTTAGTGTATTGAATGTTGAAGGGCTTTGTTCCGGGGTCACCACTTTTGTGTTGTTCATACACGAGGAGATAAGAAAAAGTGACACCATGACTACGATCATAGATACTATTGAAGTTTTGAGGTTTTTCATTTTTAGAATTTAATTTAATGAGTGACAGGTACTTCATCTTCACCAGTGCATTAGAACACCAGCTTTTTTATATATTTATTATTTTCTGGCTTTTAGATGAAGTTATGCGTTTGTAGACAGGTGTAGTCTAGTAGTTTAATATCATTTTTCTATAACAATCTAGCGTTCTGCAAAAGCGAACCCCCACAAAATGATCAAGGTGTAATACCACCCTTTTTAGTTGCAATATCCTAACAATACCCAGATGATAATAAATACAACCACAGTACCGATGCAGCCACCTCCTAATTTATTTGCTCCATATCCTGCTATGAGCCCTTTAAAAATATTATTCATAACTATTGATTTTCATATTGTTATTTAATTCATTTCTATGAAAACGATATACCCTGACAGGTACTAATTTTTCGTTAACCCTTGATTTTTTTGTCCAAAATATATTTTGGATGAGATCATTCAATAATTTCATCAAGGGGTCGAACTGCCTGTTCAATTTAACCGGCACAAGTCTGTCCTGTTCTTCTTTTAGATGCTGCATGTTTATTAGAATTAATTTTTTACACAATACGACGACAATACAAAATTGTCTTTCTTTTACCCCTTAAGCATTACACATTTCCAGTAAAAGGTTACATAGTTCACAGAAATTCATATAATGTAGCCTAATGCACATCGCAGCGGTAGCGATCAAGTCCACACCCCCATAATTCGGGAAATTTGGGCTTCCTCAAATATACGCCGATCTATAATTCAAAAATCCAAACCAGGTGCGAATATTAGAAATGATCAGCTTAAAGTATGTTAAAAATTGGCATATGTATGTGAAAATTGGACCATCACCTTGAATACAGCAATATATGCATAGAACCATGAAAAATTAAATATAAAATACTCTTAAAAAACGCAAAAGTATTGTAATGAAATGTGTGAACAATGTAAATGTTTTTCTGAATTACGTAACACTTTGCAGTTCTCAAAAAGTAACCTTTATATTGTATATATAGACCTTAAATTTAAAATAAAATAAATGGATTTATATTTGGAGAAAGTACAATTGGCAAATTTGAAAGCGCATAGTAAAACTAACAATAATAGTAAGCATGAAAAATTTAATCACATTTATAGCTATTCTTTTTACAGCTATTACGCTTTCAGCATTGATGGCTCATCTGCTTGAACTTCGAGTAAAGATAAATTTATCAAAGGAAAATTATCAGATCGTTCAAGGAATTTATAGCGGATGGCAATGGCTATCAATATTTGAGCTAGGGGCAATAGTATTGACCGCTATTTGGACAATCTTTGATCGAAAATTAAAAAATATATTCCCTCTCTTATTGGCAGCTTTGACATGCTTTATTGTAAGTATTGGTGTCTTCTTTATATTTACATTTCCGACCAATCAAGAAACTTCCAATTGGACCAGTTTACCTTATAACTGGGCAGAACTTAGAAAAACTTGGGAGTATTCCCATGCATCAAGAGCGATATTATCCTTACTTGGTTTCTCGCTTTTAGTGATGGCACTTCAAAAAAATATACGAGTCACCAACAGCAAGTTTAAGAATATTGGCGGCTCAGTGGCTAAATTAAGTTCAGTATTTCAATCAAGCTTATATGTAGGTTGACCGTTTTGTAATTCGTAATCTCCACCTTCTTAAATTCGCCAAATATTATACAAATTTTAAAAACACTCATATGACACTGAAGAATTTATTTTTATTTGCAAGTTTTCCTTTCATTTTTTCCTGCCGTAATCAACAACATGGATCAACGACAAATAAGGCCGTGACCAAAACAAGCCTGTTGAATTGTTACAGGTACATAAATAGTAGTGATTCATTTTTTCTTCAAACCATTTCTGCAAATGGAAATATCACAGGAACCTTAGTTTATAATTTCCATGAGAAAGATAGAAGCAAGGGAACAATTCAAGGGCGAATGGATGGCGAATTACTAATTGCTGACTATTCCTTCTATTCTGAAGGAGTACAATCCGTTAGACAAGTGGCCTTTAAGAAAAATGGTAACGCCTTTATTGAAGGATATGGAGATGCAGAGGACAAAAATGGAAAGTCTATTTTTAAAAATATAGATTCACTGAATTTCAATCATTCAACTATATTCCATGAAATCGACTGCGAAAAATAAAATGCGTATACTATTTTTAAAAGAAGGCGGAAACTGCTCCTAAAGGCAAGTAAAATTCGTAATACGTTTGGGTGATACAGTAATTTTTTACAAACCGACAATAAATCCAGGTAGCTGAAAATTAGTGAAATTGATGTCAAGATTTTTTTCAAGGCATAATGGGTGAATTTTGGAAAAAGCAACTCCACCTGATATGACGAAGCAGGAAGTTGACCTTTTGCTAACCGTTAACATCGTTTTGACGATAGTGTCACTGTTCTTTCAAATGTGATGATTGTGGCTCAGACCAGCTTTTCATCGATCAAGTCGTTCCTGACATTTAATCAACCTACTCATTCATAAACTTGATTCTCGAATGAATTAATCTGAGTCTCTGTGGTTCATCTTCACTTCCAGTAAAATTTATGTAGCTTTATATTTCAAAAATTCAAACCTGATGTGGACAGAAGAAAATGATCAACTTAAAGCAACCTACAAATTTGCAGATTTTCCTGCGGCCATATCTTTTATGATGGAAGTCGCATTCGTATGTGAAAAAATGGATCATCACCCTGACTGGAGCAATGTATGGAATCGTGTCGTCATCAAACTCACTACGCACTCTGCAGGAAATAAAGTAACAGATAAAGACTGGGCATTAGCCAAAGCAATAGATAAAATATTCGAATTAAGAAAAAGTAAAAATTGAACCTATGAAGTTTGGTATCCATTTTATATTCGTTGTCTTTTTGGGCCTTATAGATCTGCGTGGACAATCATCAGGTCTGGCGTTGCAAGGAGTACATGTCATCAGCCCCAAAAACAAAAAGATAATTCCTAATCAAACGGTATACATCGAACAAGGCAAAATCAAATTTATAGGTAAAGCTTCTGAAGTCGTGATCCCCAACACAGCTATGGTCGTCGATGCCAAAGGCAAATATGTAATGCCTGGTTTGGCTGAAATGCATGCCCATATTCCAGTACCTGATTCTACAGGCGACATGACCACTTTGACGCAAACCCTGTTTTTATATTTGGCCAATGGTGTGACGACCATCAGAGGTATGTTGGGCCAACCCTTTCATCTCGGTGTACAAAATACGTTGACACAACATCAAATCGTATATTATCCGCCCAATATTTATACCTCCAGTCCTTCCTTTAATGGCAACAGTATGCCTGATGTCACTACTGCCGTGGCGGCGGTTAAAAAATATAAATCGGATGGCTATCATTTTTTAAAAATCCATCCTGGTATCAAACGACCCGTCTATGATGCGATCGCCCTGACCGCTCAGTCTGTTGGGATCGACTATGCTGGTCACGTACCTGTAGAAGTAGGTATACAACATGCTTTAAACTCAGGGCAAAAAACAATAGATCATCTTGATGGCTACATAGAAGCATTGGCTCCGCCTTTGCCTGATCTCACCCAAAATGGATTTTTTGGATTTAATGTCACCGATCAACTCAATCCTGCACTTATAAAGGCCTTGGTGAAACAAACTAAAAAATCTCAAGCCTGGATGGTGCCTACCCAAAGTCTTTTCACCCGCTGGTTTTCACCAGAAGATGCTCAGACTATGATGCAAGCTCAGGAAATGACCTATATGCCTGCACGTACCCGATATGCCTGGATCCTGAGTAAAAACAATCTTTTAAAAAGTAATGGCTATACCTCTGCACGATACGAAAAGTATCTTTTGATCAGAAACAAAATTCTTTTTGACCTGTATAAAGGCAAGGTCAACCTGCTTTTAGGATCTGACGCACCGCAGGTGATGAATGTGCCCGGTTTTTCTATCCATCATGAAATGTCATCCTGGGCAGCTGCCGGTATCCCGAATTGGAAAATCTTGCAGGCCGGTACATCCGAGGTCGCTCGATTTTATAATAAACACAAGACGGAAGGGGATGTAGCTATTAATTTCTGGGCTGACCTGATCTTATTGGACAAAAATCCGGTAGATGATATTTTAAATGCACAGGCTATAGCCGGAATCATACATCGCGGTCAGTGGTTATCTAAATCGATGATAGCAGATCATCTAAAAACGATCGCTACCCAAAACGAGTAGTTCTTTAGCCAGTTTTTGATTTGCTCCATAGTTGGATTTGTTGTGGGGTGAGATAAGTCCATGTGATAGCCCTACTTCTTTTTTGCCCCTGTCCCATGATGATGACCCGCACATCCAATGCTTTGACTTTTTGCAATGCTGCATGTATTGATTTGATATGATCTTCTTTAGATATAAAAATGGAAAACAAAAGAAATGAGGTGGCTAGTGCTCTACTTTCAAGGATCATGTCCAAAGCAAATTTAAGCTCTCCCCCCTTTCGCCATAACTCATTGTCTTGGCCACCAAAATTCAATACCGGTATGGGGTCGACTTCGGCTTTTAAATTTTTCAATTTGCGCAACGTACCTTTCTTTGCGACTTGTTTTGAATCATGAAACGGTGGATTGCATACCACGACATCTATAAATTCATCTGATTGTAGGATCCCTTTAAAGATCAGCTCCGGATTGGTCTGTGTTCTGAGCTCTAGTTTGCCCTGTAATGATGGATTGAGATCAATAATTCTTTGCGCAGACGCTAGCGAAGGAATGTGTACATCTGATCCGATAAAGGACCATCCATATTCTTTGATCCCAATAATCGGATACACGGCATTAGCACCTACGCCAATATCCCATGCTGTGATTTTTTTGCCCAATGGGATCTTGCCTCGATGATATCGGGCCAGGGCGTCTGCCATATAGTGGATATAATCTGCTCTGCCGGGTATCGGTGGACAAAGATAATCAGGCGGGATGTCCCAATAAGTCAAACCATAATAATGCAACAATAATGCTTTATTCAATGTTTTTACCGCAGCAGGGTTGAAAAAATCAATAGACTCTAGCCCATATTTATTGATCAAGAGATATGGAGTCAATTCAGGAGTCGTACGAGCCAATGCTTTAAAATCATACGCATCCCGATGCTTATTGCGCGCATGCAGCGGAGATTGTTCTATGTTTTTTTTAAGTCGATTCATACCTCGCTTTTCCGGAGGTAATATAATATTAATATAGGGTTCATATTCTGATCACATGCACAACTTAATATTGTATCATATTTATATCGTACCCCACAGGGGTTTTATTATTTTTTTAGCGCCCTATCAGATGCATGGTTAAATACGCGAACTGATGGGCTTTTTTATTTTAAGTCGGTCGTTGGGCTTTTTTTATACTTATTCCATATCTTCAAGGTATTAAAATTAATAAAGCCAATTTATGAGTCCTTTTATTGCTGAATTGATAGGAACTACCTTGCTGGTGTTGCTGGGTAATGGAGTAGTCTGTAATATCGTTTTGAAAAAAACATTTGGTCATCAATCCGGCTGGATCGTAGTCGCTTTTGGCTGGGGTATTGCCGTTTTCGTAGGTGTATTGGTTGCTTCTCCGCACAGTGGAGCTCATCTCAATCCTGCGGTGAGTGTCGCGATGGCGGTGTTGGGTCGCATCACGATAGAGACGATGGGTCTCTATATTCTGGCTCAACTCTTGGGAGCTATGATCGGCACTACGCTGGCTTATCTCGCATACAAAGATCATTTTGCCGTGACAGATGATCGAGATGCTAAACTAGGCGCTTTTGCTACCGGACCTGCTATCAATAATCCGATATCGAATCTGATGACCGAGGCTATCGGGACTTTCGTATTGGTGTTTGCCGTACTGCATATGGTGTCACCAGAGTACAAATTAGGTGCGCTAGATGCACTACCGGTAGCACTATTGGTCCTCGGGTTGGGCTTAAGTCTCGGCGGTTCTACGGGATATGCGATCAATCCCGCTCGAGATTTGGGACCACGGATTATGCATGCACTTTTGCCTATACCGGATAAACGAGATAGCAATTGGGCATATAGTTGGGTACCAATTTTAGGCCCGATCATAGGTGGCGTAGTCGCGGCATTGCTGTTTGGCTATCTGAAGGGGTAATAGTCAGCTCGGCCGATGTGCAAGCCTTTAAAATCTATAGGATTCTAAACCCATATCGTATGAAATATTGTTTATGCATTTTTTGTATTTTCCTCTGTCTGACGACTAGCGCACAAGATAAATTTAACGGGATCGGCGTCGATCTGCATAATTTATTTAGACTTTCTGATGCAAAAACCCGGAGCATTAGTCCAGAAAATTTTACCGGCGAAAAAGGCAAAGGCGGTATGGCTACCGAAGGTACCGGATCCAATGCATCTAGAGATCTGGGTCAAGGTTGGAAGGTAAGCCCTAGTGTCAAGATCAAGGCGAAATCGACTTTCACCCTCGCCGAAATCACCGGTCCTGGAGCTATTCAGCATATCTGGATGACGCCTACTGGCAATTGGCGCTACTCCATCCTTCGATTTTATTGGGATGATGAGCTAGAACCTTCAATCGAAGTCCCCGTTGGCGATTTTTTTGGGATGGGCTGGAATAAATATGCCCCTCTGTCATCGCTGGCAGTGACTGTCAATCCAGGCAGCGCTTTCAACTGTTACTGGCCCATGCCGTTTAGAAAAAAATGTAAGATCACTATGGAAAATATTGCCGAAGCAGACATGATCCTATATTACCAAGTTGATTATGTGCTCACAGAGGTGCCTGCAGATGCGGCCTATTTTCATGCCCAGTTTCGTCGAGTCAATAGAGTGCCGTATAAAGAAGTATATACGCTGGTCGATGGCATCAAAGGCAAAGGACATTATGTTGGCACTTTTATAGCTTGGGGATCATTAGATAATGGTTGGTGGGGCGAAGGTGAGATTAAGTTTTTTATGGACGGCGATAGTGCGTATCCTACTATCTGCGGCACAGGTACTGAAGATTATTTTTGTGGATCCTACGACTTTGATACTAAAACAAAAAACAATGCCGGCGTTGAGATGGTAGATTACACAGTATTTAATACACCGTATGCCGGATTACATCAGGTGATCAGGGGAGATGGCCATTATCAAATCACACAACGATTTGGCATGTACCGCTGGCATATCGCAGATCCTATCCGATTTGAAAAAGATCTTAAAGTGACGATACAAGCTCTTGGCTGGCGCACCGATGGCAGGTATCTGCCTTTGCAAGATGATATTGCATCTACAGTGTTTTGGTATCAGGCTGAGCCTCATATCAAATTTCCAGCATTGCCAAATAGAGATCTGTTGGAAATAAAATAAAAACTTGCCCAGAAACAATCTTTTATCCTTTAAAACAAACTGCAGACCTTAGGCCCATTTTCTACGAAATAACCAAAGCTTAAATGCTCCATCTTTAAAAATCTTTAAATATGACCACACTTTATACCATACTCATCCTCTTGATCAGCATTGTGGCTTTGTTTTTACTCATCGCTGCATTGACTAAAAAAGATTTTATGCTTGAAAAAAAGATTTTAATTCATAAACCCCAGGAAGAAGTCTTTAATTATCTACGGCTGCTTAAAAATCAAGAAAACTATAGCGTATGGGTCATGAAGGACCCTAACATAAAAATACAATATGGAGGAATAGATGGTACGGTCGGAGCTACCTCAGCTTGGCAAAGTGAAGATAAAAATGTAGGCATCGGGGATCAAGAGATCATACGTGTACATGCACCAGCTTCGTTTGAAGTCATCATTCGTTTTAAAAAACCATTTGAAGGCACCAATCATGCTTTAACTACAGTGACAGCACTCACGGCCGATCAATCTCAAGTGACTACTCAATTTAAAGGCACCTCTAAATTTCCTATGAATATCATGAATCTTTTTATGGATCGATTAATTGGCCAGGATATGCAAAAAAACCTCGAGCGAGTAAAAACGAATTTGGAGAGCAAGAGTTGATCCCTTAGGTTGTTTTGGGCTTGGCTCAATTTAATAACTGGAGAACTTGCAGCTTGAACTTTTTTAAACCACTGTTTATCTATATAATTTGATTCTTAACAAGAATTTAAAATACTCAACAATGAGGTATAAATTACTAACGCTACTGGTCTGTATCGTATTCAGTTGTGCGTTGGACCATTCTCTTTATGCGCATGGGGTTGACGATGCCACCAAAACATTTTTGCTGGCCAATGAAGGCGTTGCTTTTATGCCATTTCTATACATCGGAGCAAAACACATGCTCACGGGTTATGACCACTTACTGTTTTTAGTAGGCGTGATATTCTTTCTTTATCGACCCAAAGAAGTATTGATCTATGTGAGTTTTTTCACCTTAGGCCATAGCCTGACTTTGATGTTTGGTGTGCTTTTAAACATCGGCGTCAATGCCCACCTGATTGACGCCATTATCGCTCTATCTATTGTATACAAAGGATTTGATAACTTAGGCGGATTCAAACGAATATTTAATTATCAGCCAGACACCAAAGCCGCCGTATTGATCTTTGGATTGTTTCATGGCTTTGGACTGGCCACCAAACTGCAGGATTTCAATTTGGGTCAGAAGGGTCTTTTCCAAAATTTGATCGGCTTCAATCTGGGTGTAGAAATCGGACAGTTTATCGCATTGGCTATCGTACTTATCTTGTTCAGTGTTTGGAGACAAAACAAATCCTTTACACAATTTTCCACGCTTACCAATACCCTGCTTATGGCAGCCGGGTTTGTTTTATTAGGTTTTCAGTTGACAGGTTACTTCATTTCCTAAAACAAATACATCATGACAGAAATAACTCCTCCTATAATTGAAACAAAAAAAATCATACAAGCCACGATCATCGCATTGGCATTAGGCACTATTATTTTAGTAACAGCAGTATTACCTGCTGAATATGGCATAGACCCAACAGGCGTAGGCACATATTTAGGATTTAGTAAACTTCATCAAAAAGTGGTCGAAAGTGATGCCTCCCGGACGGTCGTTGGTAATGTTACCCCACAACCACAGCGGTTGCTTAAACTGGAAGAGGGAGGTTCATCACCAGATGTTTTAATGCCGATGGAAGCCCATAATCCAGCTCCTGCAACGCCATTAGCAGCCAGAGCAGATAGCATTCAGATCACGATTCCTGCAGGCAAAGGCATTGAATACAAAATAGCTATGCTAAAATACGGACGAACAAAATACGAATGGACTACGGATAAAGGAATAGTCTATTTTGATTTTCATGGTGAAGTAAAAGAACAAAAACCTACAAATAATGTGTTTTTTGAAAGTTATACCGTAGCTTATGCTAATAACATGATCGGTAGTTTTCTCGCTCCTTTTGAAGGAAAACATGGCTGGTACTTCAAGAATACTAGTGAAAGCGACATACATATAACTATTCGATTAAAAGGGCAATATACTTTGATCAATTGAGAGTCTGGAGGGTTATTAAGTGATAAATAGACTTGACTGAAGTAGATGTTATTCCCCTCATTGCAGTTTTGCTTAAGATGTATAAAACAGAAGAAGCAGAATCAAAGTGTGTAAATTAAAATTTAAATTAGCAACATAAAACACAATTTTTCCTTTCGGGAATCCAATACAAATTTGTTTCCTATTAAAGAAACTTGTACCTTTACTATTTGACAAGCAAATGCAATCGCCAAAGTTTAAAATTGAGTTTTTAGAAGAAGCAGCTATCTTTCTAGACGGGCTCAATGAAAAAGCGAGAGATAAAATAATTTACAACATAATTATAGCCCAGTATTCAAATGACAAAGAACTTTTTAAAAAACTAACTTCTGAAATTTGGGAGTTTAGAACACTATTTAACAAGACGCACTATCGCCTTTTTGCTTTTTGGGACAAGACGGATAAGGTCGATACTATAGTTATTGCAACTCATGGACTTATAAAGAAAACGGATAAAACGCCTAAAAGTGATTTAGATAAGGCAGCACATTTAAGAAAAATATATTTTGAACAATAATCATACTATATGAAAAAACGAGGATTAAAAACGATCAGTTTAGCAGAAATCACCGATAAACATATTGGAAAACGAGGGACACCTAAACGAGAAGCATTTGAAAACGAGTTACGACTTGACCTGCTCGGAGTTGCAATAAAACAAGCACGGTTAGATCGCAATTTGACGCAACAAGAACTTGGACGACTTGTAGGTGTGCAAAAGGCTCAAATTTCAAAACTTGAAAATAGTTTGACAGATGCCAGATTTGAGACCATTCTCAAAGTGTTTAAAGCACTTAATGCAAAAATTAGTTTCAATGTGAAACTGCTAAACCAAAAAATCAAACTTGCCTAGCATCAGTACCGAAAATCCAGATGCGTCGGCCTCTCCAATCCTACAAACTAAAAATTCCCTATGCATCTATGAACTCTTGTATACATTCCAAAAACAAATACTCAAGAGTCCATAGACACATAGAAAATTAATACTGTTACTTGCTTAACGATTTATCGGGCTCGCTCTAATCCTTTTTTGCACAAGGGGCGACCTCATTTTTCGAAAGATCATTTTTAGCTGGTTCAACTGCCGCGGTCATACAACAGCCCGGGTCACAATCAGCAGGATCACAGTTTATAAATTTTGCCAAAAGTGCACTTAATTGATTGCCGATAAAAGCCAAGGAAAAATTAAGCCTGGGTGCCAAACTAGCATAAGACACTGCGGTGGTCTTTGTCACTTCTTTTGGTTCTATCTGTGCTGCTGTAGGCACGAATAAATTGGCAGCACTCCATTCAGTTTGCTGACACGTAACCACCTGACACGTAGGTTTGGTGACACAACAGCTAGCTTGGCCAGTGACAGAGGTTGGCAGGATCAAACTAAAACATGCCATTCCTAGTACTAAAAACAGTTTTTTCATAATTAAAATAAATTGAAATTATTTGGCTAAAACCGTTAGCCACGGTCGTCTAATTCACCTGATATTGCGGTATCGCTCCACCAGGCTGAAAAGCACGACACAAAATTGAGGTTTAGGAACTCTCAAACTTGTTAGTGCCTGTTAGCCACTTGTTAAACGGCTGTTAAACAGCCTTGGCTATCCCCCAAATGTGTAGATCTTTGTGCTATGCGCAAAATCTATCTGCTCATCGCAGGGTCTGCATTGGCAATGCTCCTTCTGATTGGCTTTCAAGTGTACTGGCTCAGAGCATCTAAGCTTATGATTGAAGAACAGTTTACCAATAAAGTGAGTATGGCGTTGTGTACAGCCGTAGATAAATTATCTACCACACCGGCATGCAGCGAAGCCATTAGAACTTCTTGTGCTACCTCTCCCACCAGCTGTGAAGAACAAGTAAACAAAATGGTGCAAGATCCTTCATTTAATGAAGTATTGAGATCTTCCCTTTCATTTTATCAAATCGACTTACCCTATCATGTAAATGTTGCCACATTAGATACTTCTCTTGCAGCAGCACCACCTTTTTCATGTTCTTTGACTCCTTTATTGTCTCAAAACGATCATTGGCTGCAGTTGATCTTTCAGGGCAGACAAGATTATTTTCATCAAAAAATCCGATTCACCGTATTGACCTCTGTCCTTATCGTATTGTTGATTTTATGCTTATTTGTATTTGCCGCCCGATCCTTATTGCGTCAACAAAAAATCAGCGAAGACAACAGGCAGTTTTTTAATCACATGACCCATGAATTCAGTACTCCATTGACGAATATCCAATTGGCCTCAAAAATGATCAGTAAAAATCAATCCCCCGAGCGCACTGTATCCTATCTGAATATCATCAATCAGCAGTGTAGTCAACTAGTACGCCAGGTAGAAAATGTGCTGCAACTCGCAAGCATAGATCAAAAGAAATTTCAAATCAATAAAGAAGTGCTGGACCTGCCAGAGCTAGTACATGAAGCCGTAGATAGTATGAAAATGCAGATTCAGGAAAAAAACGCAGTAGTTGAAGTACGGTCTACACCAGATGCATGTCAGATCCAGGGTGATCGTCAACATCTGCGCAATGTATTTCGCAATCTGATAGAGAATGCACTAAAATATTGTACTACTCATCCAGTAGTAGCTATAGATTTTTACTCTGATCCACAAAGATGGTGCGCTAGGGTACAGGATAATGGTCATGGTATACCTGCTCAAGAGCAGCATAAAGTCTTTGACCGGTATTACCGCGGTGCGAGTTGTCAAAATCATGGTATACATGGGTTTGGCATGGGCCTGGCATATGTGAAAAAAATATTGCACTTGCATCATGGTGATATCCGGATCGATCAGACCGGATCATCCGGAACAAGTTTTGAACTCTTTTTCCCAAAATAATCTAATCGATGCACGTACATAAATTATTGCTGGTAGAAGATGATGCTACATTAGGCCTGCTATTGATGGATTATCTGGAAGCAGATCATTATCAAGTGACCTGGAAACGCGATGGCTTGAGTGCTTTGGACCAACTCAAAAAACAAGCTTATAATCTTTGCCTCCTCGATGTCTCTATGCCCGGAATGGATGGATTTACATTGGCCCGTCAGATCAAACACAAGCACGACTATCTTCCATTTTTATTCATCACGGCTAGAGGTTTAAAACAAGATAAACTGAAAGCGTACGAGCTCGGTGCTGAAGATTATATCATTAAACCATTCGATCCGGATGAGCTCGTGTGCAAATTGCAGGTGATCTTGAGAAGAAAGACTATCCATCAATCCTTAAAAACTCCCGAGTCAATCCAACTGGGTCAATATGTGTATTATGTGACTCGTCAGGAAATTACGATTGGTCAAAAGACCATAAAACTCACCGAAAAAGAAAGTCAAATCCTGCTCTTGTTGTGCAACCATCAAAACAAAGTATTGCGACGCGAGCAAGCAGTAGCTCAAGTGTATGGAAAGTCAGATTATTTTTTGGGTCGCAGCTTTGATGTCTTTATTTCCCGATTGCGCAAGATTTTAAAGGAGGATCCTGATATTCAGATTGAAAATGTATTTAAAGTAGGCTTTATGCTGAAGGTGAAAGATCCTGTAACGGCATAATGTACGATGTGGGCATAGTCAAGTGTCTCACGGGACGAAGTGGCGAAGAGCGATAAAATTAATTTGGAACTAGATCTGTATTTTTTCGGAATACCCACAAAAAAAAGGTCAACACCACTCGAGTATTGACCTTTTTTTTATAATAGAAGAATCTACAGACTAAAAGAATGTAAATCGATTATCCTTGATCTTTGCATTCTTTTTAAGTGATTCCATCAGGAAGGATTGTACATTGTTTCTGGAAACTGATCCCACTTGCTCTTTGAAAAAAGTGAAGTCAGCGGCACCTATAGAGGGCGTTCTTGCAGTAGTCTTGACGACATAGACACCCCCATTACCGATGATGGGTTTAGATGTTGCATTCTTATCTGTCCCAAAAGCTGCCGCTACTACTTTAGGCTCGTTACCCATCTGAGGTAAAAAGCTAGTACTAAAGTTGATAGAAGTCGCTGTATCTATTTTTACAGCGTATTTGGTGGCTAGCGCATAAATATCTGTAGCCGTACCCATCTCTGATATAATCTTGTTGGCTTTTTTCTTATTGGTCAGTATTTCTGAAACTTCTTCTTTGACGGAGGCTACCGTAGCCTTGCCTTTAGGTTGAATGGATGCAAGTCCAGCCAAGGTAATTTGATTGGTAAAGAAGTTTACAGCATCTTCATAGATAAAAGTCTCGGGAGATACATCCCCTACACGAGTCTTTTTATCAAAGGCCCATCGTACCAGATCTCTGCTGCTTTGACCAGGAGCCAATGCACCTGCTACTGCATCATTCTGCCGTACTGCACCACTTTTTTCAAAGGTGAGGTCCGTTCTGGAGGCCAGTGCTTTTTTAAGATCGACTAACTTACGATTGGTATTATTGATATTGGTCACCTCGTCTTCTATCTTGTCCTGGGTCTCTTGTGAAGGAACGATAGGCCGAGAAAGGTAAGCCAGTTGCACGCGATCTTCAGTGCCTTTGTTGAACGTTTGTTGAGTTACTTCGATCAAGTGTATTCCAAACTGAGTAGTTACACTATAATATTTACCAGGTACTGCTTTGAAGAAAATCACATCGTTAAACGGTTTTACCATGGCATCATGGGCCGTCATCCCGAGCTCTCCCCCTAGGAATCCAGAACCCGGATCCTGAGAAAATCGTATGGCCAAGGAGTCAAATCTAGCTTTACCACTTTCCAATAATGTTTTGAGACTGTCTATAGTCTGCTGAGCGGCGGCCAATTGATCGGCAGTCTGTACTGACCGCAGGATGTGTCTTACTTTTACAGAGTCGGCTATCCTTTTTCGATCGACGATTTTAGCCAATTTATAATCTGTACCATCAATATAAGGTCCCATTACGCTGCCTTCAGGCAGTGCATAGAGCTCATCTGCATGTAAAGGGCTCAATTGTGCTTTTGTAAAATAAGCATCATCCAATATTCCCTCATTGATTAATACAAAATTGGAATCACTGGTCGTCGTTCTAAAACTATCGACCATGCTTCTTAATTCGGTAGCTATGATAGCACTATCATCCGGAGTCGGGATGATGCTAAAATTGACATATTCTAAAAATCTCGCTTCTTCTGGATAACGATAATTAGCTGGTCTAGCGTCGATATATTGTTGAATCTCCTTATCCGTGACAGGCATACTGTCCTGGACCAAATCAAAAGGAAGTTTGACATATTGAAAATCAATGAGCTCATTAGACTCTTGATTTCGCAACTCCGCCAGCCAGGTCGGGACATATACTGCCTTAGATATCAGGCTGGTGAATTTCGATTGTAATCTATCTTTTACGATTTCTTTTTTCTGCTCATTCCAATAGGTGATCAATTCAGGGCGTAACGTATTGCCTTCAAGTCCCTGTTTGATTTGATTCAATTGTTCCCGATCGACGACCCCGGTTTGAGGATTGATAAATCGTTGTTGGATGATCGGGCTGAGATTATTTCCAAATTGCAACTCCTCCATCTCCGTTTCACTGATCCCAATGCCGAGCTTCTTCGTAGCTTTTTCCAGAATAATTTTCTCTACAAAATAATTCCAAAGGTAAGTACGCCGTGCATAAGGGTCGGTCGTGCTATTATTATACAGGATTTGTTCGGTACGCGAAAAATCATTGTAATCGATACTTTCGCCATTGATTTTTCCAATGTTGAAACGTGTGTCACCTCCGATTCGGTTGTTACTGACCACATCCATGATCAAAAACCCCATTAAAGCCAATGCTAGAGAGGCTACGATAATCCAACTATGCTTCCGGATTCTACTAATTAAAGCCATTTAATCAATATTTTACAAATTAAAATAAAATTTAATATATTCGATTTTGAGTCTATTTTTCAAAAGCGAATGCAAAAGTACATCTTTTACTACAATCTATAAGAGATTCGCAGGCTTTTTTAGCTAGATAGATATTGTGCAGTGCATTGATAGTTAAATACTTATATAATATAAATCTTATATGTGTAGACTTCACTTCAATAAAGTAGATTTAGGCTCTCCGGGATGACCTTGATGATAAACTCATCGGCTACACCCCTCCCGTCGCCATCGGTATGAAAATGAACCGGGCGCGAGGTTTGAACGATCATCCCTGAAGTCGTCATCAGGCGGGTATATCGACTGCGATGTATTTGACCTGAAAACACCTTCACGAGAAATGCAGGCAACACAGCAAAAGGCACTTTACGGATCAAGGCTAAGTCAAGGATATGATCGCACAGATCGGCTTGAGGTGCTACGATTGCATTATTACCATATTGACTTGCATTGGCGATGGCGAGTTGAAGCAAGGTAGCTTGAGTTTTTTCTTTTCCGGATAGGATCGTCATTTCTATAGGCTGATAAGATTTATATTCCTGGTTGATCAGTTTCATATAATTGCGCATTCCCCTACGGCCATCCTGGCCAAAGATGGTCGAAATATGGCCATCAAAACCTATGCCCGCGACATTAAATGACCATTGATTATTAATCTGGATAGCATCTATTTTTTGACTTCTTTTTTTGACTAATATTTGAATAGACCGATGAATATCTTTAGGCATATGCATATGTCTGGCAAGTCCATTACCTGAACCTCTGGGTATGATGCCCAATACCGCATCTGTAAAGACCAATTGACTGGCTAGTGCATTGACAGTGCCATCGCCCCCCACTGCTACAAAATATTTTATACCGCGATGTAGTGATTCTTGTACAATAGCTCTTGTCTCTTCTGCCCGATTGGTCATGTAGATCTCAGCCTGTATGGGGAATGATCTAAGCGTGGATCGTATACGTTGATATAATTCCTGATTTTTATTGCGCCCGGAGTGGCTATTGATGATGAATATAAATCGGTCCAAGAAGGGCAAAGATAGAAGAAGTGCCGATAGATGCAAAACGTGCAGCGTGTAGATCCTTACCTGGTGCAAGACACTCAGCTCAAATTGTTAGCTGTTTAGATATAATGTGGAAAAAGCAAAATAGTAGGAAACAATGAACAAATGTATACGTGTATGACAGATGAGACCATACCCTCTGCGTATAATGCCAGATGGATCAAAAAATAAAATCGTTTTAATTCGAAGATCAAATAATCTTGTTGTTATCAATTTCCTGGTTTCAAAAATGGCATTCAGCGTAAACTCTCCAGGTCTATTAGTAATTTATAACCGCATTCTAAATATCTTTATGATTTAAATTCCCAAATCGAATTATGAAACTCTCCGTATACCTTTTATCCTCACTTTGTGTAATTTGTGGGTGTAATAATCCCTCCATATCGCCAGGTGCTTTAGAATCCAAAATAAAATCTGTAGAATCCAACCTCATCGCTCCGGTATTTATCGAAGGCGATTCTACTTGGACCATCGAAGAGCGTATGGCTCATTATGGTGTGCCCGGAGTCAGTATCGCAGTGATCAAAGACTTTAAAATCGAGTGGCTAAAAGCCTATGGGGTCATGGACCGAGACACAAAAGAACCGGTGACTACGACTACCTTATTTCAAGCAGGTTCGATCAGCAAACCAGTCTCCGCATATGCCGCTCTTAAACTGGTAGAACAAAACATAATCTCCCTGGATAGTAATATCAATGATTATTTAAAATCCTGGAAGCTCCCCGATAATGATTTTACAAAAAATAAAAAGGTAACTCTTAAACATTTATTGAGCCATTCTGCCGGGACGACTGTACATGGATTTTTAGGATACAGTCCGGATCTTCCGGTGCCCTCCCTGGCGCAGGTATTGGATGGCACTCCTCCAGCCAATTCGGCTCCGGTCCGAGTAGATAAAATACCGGGTGAGAGTTTTCGGTACTCCGGTGGAGGCACCAGTATTGTCCAATTAGCAATGACGGATATAGAAGGCAAATCATTTCCAAATATCATGCAAGATCAGATATTGACTCCTTTACGCATGATGAACAGTACATATGATCAACCGTTGAACGACACGATGTTGTCCAGAGCCGCCACAGGTTATCTTCCGGATGGTGCTATGACCAAAGGTAAACGACATACATACCCTGAGATGGCGGCTGCAGGACTTTGGACTACGGCTGAAGATCTTGCTAAGTTTGCCATAGATATCCTTGATACATATCGAGGTAAAAGCAAAGTGGCATTATCTCAAAGTATGGTCCAAACGATGCTGACTCCTTATAATTCAGAATTTGCAGGACTAGGTGTCTTTATTGAAAAAAAGAAAGCAGCTACCTATTTTGGCCACAATGGTTGGGATGAAGGTTTTTGCGCTTTGATGAAAGCGCATCGGGATAATGGTTATGGAGTAGTGATCATGATCAACTCCAATCACCCTGATTTTATGGAGGAACTTATGCGTTCGGTAGCACTCAGTTACTCCTGGGACGATATGGTCCCGATTCATAAACCCAAAGCTATGAATCCCCAGTTCTTCCAGCAGATATCAGGTCGATATCGAAATGGTCAAGAACAACGCTTAGCCATATGGAGCCTCGGTAATAAAATTTTTAAAAAAAGTTTAGGCGGTGATCCAGTCGAACTCATTAATCTATCGGACTCCATGTACATCAGCCGGCATGATACTCGTCCATTACAATTTAAGTATAGCCAAAGTGGTCAATTGGAACTATTGGTCATAGATCCAGACAATGGCAAAGTCGAATCAACGTTTACCCGCATGAAACATGATGAAATGTTGCCTTTCGAATACCTTGAAGACCAAAAGTTCGATCTCGCCATCACTGCATATCAGAGTTTACTCAAAACCAATCCTCAAGAACCCGCCATTCTTGAAGACAACATCAATAACCGTGGTTACCAACTGATAAATTCTAATAAATTGACATTGGCTCGAGATTTATTTAAAATCAACACACTTCTATATCCTAAAAGTGCAAATGTATATGATAGCTATGCGGAGGCATTGATGAAAAATAATGAATTGGATCTGGCTAAAATCAATTATAAAAAATCATTGGCTCTGAATCCCAAAAACGATAATGCGACAAAAATGTTAAAGATGATGGCTGATGGGAAATGATTATTCTCAAACAGGGATTGCAAAAGAGTTTCATTCCCCGAATTGTTTTAAAATGCTGAAACGACAAAAAGAATTGATTTTATTCTTTCTTTTATTTTCTATTCAGCCAGTAATGCACCTCATTACTCCTCAATCGTTGTCTAAACTCCGACAGATCGGTAGTCCTATGATCTATGACGACACATTCTATATTGGCTAGTTCTGCAAAATCTTCCAGATCAATAGTAGTAAGGTTTTGACTATAGGCTGTATGATGTGCCCCACCGGCAAGGATCCAAGCTTCAACTGCCCGAGCTAAGTCTGGTTGGGGATCCCACAATATCCGAGCCACCGGAAGTTTTGGAAGATCATGAGGTATAGGTACAGCAGTCACCGGATTGATGATCATCCGGAATCGATCTCCGAGATCGATGACAGATACATTGATTGCAGCTCCAGCAGCGCCATTAAATACCAACCGGACCGGATCCGCTTTTCCTCCTATACCTAACGGATGTACTTCGCATCTTGGTTTTTCAGAGGTGATCGAAGGACAAATCTCCAACATATGTGCTCCTAATACCCTATCACCCCCTGCATCAAAATGATAGGTGTAATCTTCCATAAAACTATTGCCACCAGATAATCCCAGGGCCATGACCTTCATTGTACGGACGAGTGCTGCCGTCTTCCAATCCCCTTCACCTGC
Source organism: Saprospiraceae bacterium (assembly GCA_031417835.1). Classification (GTDB taxonomy): domain Bacteria; phylum Bacteroidota; class Bacteroidia; order Chitinophagales; family Saprospiraceae; genus JADJLQ01. The sequence continues at coordinate 32,062 of JANOWJ010000030.1, forward strand.
AAATCCATAACCGTCAGCCATCAATCGTTGTACTGCGATGCCAGGCAATTGCACCATGCCATGTAAATCTTCGAAGGTGTCCGTAAATCCGGTAAAATCTCCAGCTTTTAAAAAATGGCGCAAGCCTGCTTCGATACGTGCCGCTTCCACCAGAGATGATCGGTGAGCACCACCGTGTAGGAGGGATGGCATCATGGTATACTGATCTTCATATGCCTGGATTGTATGAATGATCTCCGCCTCGGTGACGCCACTGATGTAATGAACTAGATCGCCTACTCCATAGCCATTGACTTGGTAGCCAAATTGGATTTGAGCAGCTACTTTGTTGCCTTCGGTCACACCCACCTGACGCATATTATCGCCAATACGAGCTATCTTCATCGTCTGACTATCGGCCCATGCAGCAGCTACCCGAGTCCAGCGACCGATTTTTTGAATGACTTGCACCTCTTTCCAATGGCCAACGATGATTTTTCTATTGATGGCCATACGAGTCACCATAAAGCCAAACTCCCGATCTCCATGCGCAGATTGATTGAGATTCATAAAGTCCATGTCGATCGTGGACCAGGGAATCTGCTGATTGTATTGGGTATGCAGATGGGCAAATGGTTTGCGTAGATTTTTTAAACCCCCGATCCACATCTTGGATGGTGAGAAAGTGTGCATCCATATGATCAGTCCTATACATGCTGTATGGTGATTCGCCTCCTGGGTGATTTGAAAGATTTCCTCGGGACTAGTCAGTACTGGTTTGAATACAATTTTTACGGGAATACCTTCTTGATCATTAAAGTACCCGGCTATTTGTGTGGAATGCTGGTTGACTTGTTGTAAAGTCTCTGGGCCATACAGATGCTGGCTACCGGTGATAAACCAAACTTCGAATGCAGTGAGCGATTG
>JANOWJ010000031.1:0-13476 GCA_031417835.1 Saprospiraceae bacterium
ATCGTCGCAAGCATCAGATGCATATTCCAGATCATCAGATGTTGTATTGACTCCGCCGACATTATCGCAATACCAGAAGACATCTAATGGATCTTCACACACCGGTGGGGTCTTGTCGTCAACTAAAATGTTGATCATACAATCGTTATAAATTGATTTACACAACGCTAAAGCGAACGGAATAAAGCCTGTCTGCGCTAATGCATAACTAGCATCGACAAAAGAATTTTCATCTAAAAATTCATCAAAGTCGTCAGAGTCGAATGGGAAGTTGATACTCAACTCCGGAATACAAAAATCACCGCTGTTACCTTCCAATAGATTTAAGATTACTGCAAAATTAGGGTTAGATGGATCTAACGGTAAAAGCCCAGGTACAAACTGTCTTATGCTCTGTACTGCGATTGCAGCGACTTTTAAGAATAGTAAAGAGTCACAGGTATTCTCGTCTTTAACCTCTTTTCTAAATTTGATGAGATGCTGAGATGCTGTAGGAGCAAGTGTTGGTTCAACTACAAATTTTAGAATTTCGAAGTTTGGATCGAAGAAATTACTAAGGAAATACAAACCATAAACTTGAGCCATAACCCATTTATGCTCAGAAAGTGAAGTAATATGGGGATCATAACGATCCGTGTTACAATTGTCAAATATTCTGAGAATTACTTGACTAGCTCCACACTCGGTAAGGTCGATGTAATCTTTAAATAAATACGTACTGACATTCGATTGAACTACAAAATCAAAGATAAATTTATCATCTGCATAAGCTTTCCAGCCACAGATTTTAATGATATGATCGGTATAGGCTTTAGTATAGTACTCTACAGAGTCCATGTCGGCAACTGCAAAATGTAGATTTTCACAACAATTATCTCTACTGCCATTATCCAAGTCTTTGGCATAGACGCGGGCCCAACAAGTAGCCGGGTCTACAGTAACTTGGGTAATTTCATCACAAACCGGATTAGGTGGGGTCATATCTTGGACTAAAGCCACAATCGGAAAACTACAAGTATTATAACATTCGTCCACCAGGCGAATCGCTCCTATATGTATACCTACGGGCAGAGATATCGGAGCTCCTTTAGGTCCGAGGTCTTTCGTGGCTACGATAATCTTACCAGGATGGGAATTATCAGCATATTCAAATGTATAGGTTTGAGTCACTTTACTACAATCCCACACCTTCAAAGGATTGATAACAAAATTTGCATTACAATCATGCGGATTGACAGCCCTCAAATAATAGATGGTATCTCTTAATCCAGTGACCAGTGAAGAAATTGGTCCAGGAGCGAACGGCGCCCCAGTAATAACAGGATTTGGATTAGATTTATCTTCTATCTTAATATATTGTACACAAGTCGTATCGGTACCGGTACACCAATCGGTAATCCGCCATTGGCGTCGGATTTTGAAGCCAGCTCCACAGATATCCAACACTTCATCAGAATAGGAAACTAGTATTTTACAAAATCCACCTAAAGCTGGATACATATCCGTTTTACCAATGACTATTTGGCAAAAATCTGGATTAGGTCCAATTTCTGTTTCTACATAGACATAACTGTCATCATCTCCTTCGCCTCCATCTTCACTATAAAATTCACCCGTGACGATTTCTTTTCTTGTATCCAAAATAGAATCTAAAATGGCAGGGACTACTAATGAATCAGGATGAATACAATATTCATATGGAATATCATCATCATCCTCATCATCTCCATCTATATCGCCAAAAGGGATTATCAGGTTTTTAAGCAATACTTTTTCCCCAGCATAGCGAGCCGGAAAAGCACCCAATTTGACTAACGGGTCATTTTTGCCTTGCATATCCAGCAGTCGCTCAGGAGTAGGGTAGTTAGGACTTTTAGGGTCTTGAGAAAACTCTACCAAATCCCAAAACTTAATATCACTTAATCTAGAGGCAGGTGATATTCCATTACTATTTTCATCTACTAGAATTCCGCCATCAATAAGTTTTTGGCCATTGAGACAATAGAATCTACAAGGTAATTCAATAAGGCTTGGGCAACAGATATCGGCTAATACATCTTTGCGTATGGTCAACGTATCTCTACAGATACTCCTATTACCCCATGCATCGATAGCGATGATATCTCTAATCACTCGGCCGATAATGCCGGCACTATCACAGCCATAATCCCGCCAATCAAGTTTAGTGATCACCTTACTGCTTGCACCACTGCAGGCATCTATAGTTTCACTGGTTACTTTATTGATCTCAGCTACTTGCCAGCAGCTTATCGTAGCACTTTTGCATGGTACTGGGGGTCCAGATTTATCTTCGATAGTGACATAACCCCAACAGCTAGCTCCAGATATGGGATCCAACACTTTGTACACCATGGTATAACCAAGATGAGATCGGTTGACATCATACCCATTTAAAATCGTAGTACCGAATGGATACGATAATTGGACAAGAGCTGTGGGACAAGGGATGGGATTTTCTAGAAAATCATCTGCGTCAAAATCCCTTGCACACTGGGTTGCCGGCATTGAAGCATGCACATGATCATTACAGACCAAAGCACATTGAGCACTCAGGGGCGTGGAATTAAATAGAAACGCTAAAAAACTAACGATACTGAGAAGTAAAGCTCTTTTCATGGGTAGCAATTTTGGGTTATGTATTGTAAAATCGAAGGTAAATATAGTCATAGGTCTGTATTTCAGGTAATTAAACCATACTTTTTTAATCCAAATTTTAGGCCACAACTAGTTATGCTACCATATCCAGGGCCTTACTTATGCTCTAAACCACTTCGCGATGCTCGCGTTGATAAAGCATATAAATAAATAAAAATATATATCATATTGGTTAATAATAAACTAGAACAAAAAAATTGAGTTCGATTTTATATGTAACTAATTACATATAATTATAGCTAAAGAATTCAAAAAAGTCAAAAAACCTCAAGAAAACAACCAAAAAATCGTTGCAAGCGTTAAGAAAATCTGAAGAAAGTGGATCCCGTCATCAAAAATCGGACTAGATTTTGTCATCAAGACTACACCATATTTTTACTTTGATGTCAAAAAAAATGGATCAAGAAAAAATTTGATTGGAGTCGGATTTCTGCTCCCCAGGCTGATAAAGTAATTGTGCAGCAATGACTGGTTACGATTAATCCTAACATCTAAAAAAACAGTCTGTTATGAACTCAATTTTGGCCCAATAATGAATAACTTATTTCATAAATTAACTAAAAAAACTTAGTTAGAGGTTAAAAATCAGACTTTTGGGGTGGTAATTAAACCAACTATATTTTTACTTGACACCAAAAAAATAAGAACTCAATTTTTGCCCTTTTAAAACAATCACAATATCCTCCGGTCCGCATTATACAAAGCATGGCCTTAATCTAAATTGGGTCGTAAACGGTATAAATAGGCTTCTTACATTCGGATCGCAGCAGAATTTAAAAAAGCCCATGGATACTTGAATGTGGAAATAAATCGGTTTTATGCTGGGATTCATAATCTGCCAAATCGCCGTAGTCCTAAACCTACACTCTGTATGGACAAAAATTAAAAACAGAGATAAGTAAGAAACAGACTTACAAAATGACTTGGTAAAGAATGGACCAAAAAACAATAAGAACTAAGCATGATGTATTAATGAAGGCGGTAGGTCTACTGTATGAATGGTTTTATTCATCGTCAACCCAAATTGTTTTAATATCTGGTCAAAGCCAAACGCCCTGCTCGTCAAAGTCAATTGAGAAAAGGTTAAATAATTTTCTGTATCACTTTGATTGATGATACTGTCTTTGATTTCGTCCAATAATTCTTGTGGAATATTTTTATCCGGATAAGTCAAGAGGTAAAACAAAGTCAGCCGATTTTTGATGTGTTTGATATAGGTATCCCTATAAAAAGATTGCCTTTGTGGCTTATGGAGTGCATTGGAAATAGCCCAAGCAGCGAGATAACTACTATACATAGCCATCGTGATGCCTTCTGAGTTGATAGGATCAAAAAATGCAGCAGCATCCCCGACGAGATAGCAATGATCGAAGGCATAGTGCGTAGATCGGTAGGTATAATCTTTGACCGATAAAATATCTGAGATCAAATTAGAACCTGTCATCAGCGGAGCAGTGATCGGCGTGTCGGCCAGATAATTTTCAAAACGAGTTTTTAAATTTCCACCGTACTTTTTAAATCTGTCCAGATGTTCCTGTGGGATGATTGCGCCTATGCTCACCTTTTCTTTCATTACAATCTTCCATACCCAACCCCAATCCCCGGTACTAGATATTAGTGTCATTGGAGGATCAATAAAACGTTGCGTGAAATTTTTTACTTCGCATTTTGCATTGAGATAGGAGGTCTGGTCGTAGTAGGCCCAGAAAGCTTGAAATTTAAACTTTTGATCGTACTCTAACCAATTGTTCTTTTTAGCCAAAACTACATTTTGACCACTGGCATCAATGATGTAGGTGCATTTAATTTGTCCTTTTGCTTTGGTGGAAAGATCTTGATAATGGACTATATTGAATTCTTGAAGTGTTTCGACCTGACTGACTAAAACGGATTGGAATACCTGAGCTCCGAGTGTCTCGCTATGATCCAATAAGATTTGATCAAATCGATCTCGCTCTACATGGAGTGCGCTTCTGGTAAAACCATAATCTTTAAAAGACACCGATCTTAACGTATTATCCCATTGAACAAAACCACCTGCCTTTTTTATAAATCCTTCTTGGACAATTTTATCAGAAACCCCAATAGCATCTGTATATTTCCAAAAGTGGGGGATCAAACTCTCACCAACTTTATACCTGGGAAACTTTTCTTTTTCCAACACAACTACATCTATACCTTTCATAGCCAAGTGAGAAGCTGCTATAGAACCTCCCGGGCCACCACCAATGATCAGGACATCACAGGAAACAGGAATCATTGAATTTGACATTTCAAATACTTTTAGGTTAACTTTAAATAACCTGCAATAATATTTTTTTGGATTTCAGAAGTACCGGAGTAAATAGAACTTGCCGCGGCGTCCCGTACCGCTCGCTCAAAGTCATTAGGCACAAATAGCCCAGAAGCACCCTGGAGATGCAGAAGGTCATTGGCACATTTTTTATATAGTTCTGATGATTTTAGTTTGACCATAGAAGCTAATTGAAAAACATTTTTTCCAGATTGAAGTTCACGAACAGTATGATAAATCAACTGACGGGTGGCCTCAATCTCAGTGTGCATGTCGGCCAAAACATGTGTAATACTTTGAAACTGACTGAGTGGTAAAGAATTGATTTTTCTTGTTTTGACAAAGTCTATGGACTTGGCAAAAAGTCGGCTCGTGATGCCAAGGTGCATAATGCTCATACCTAATCGCTCCCACATCATCGATTGATGAAATAAATAATTACCTCCGCCTTCGCCACCTAAAACCTGCGCGTAAGGAATAACCTGTTCAGTAACTGTAAGATCGCTCATATGTGCGGTACGTAAGCCTAATTTATGTTGCACGCTCCCTGTAGTGAAACATTCTTTATGAACCAAGAAGGTAGTAACTCCGCCGACGGAACCTTTTGCCGCATCAGTTATTCCATAAACCAGGGCTATGTCAGCTACTGAAGCATTTGTACAATAGTTTTTAACAGCATTCAATATGTATCCATCTTGATGACTGCGGGCATACGCCGTCATTTTAAATGTATCTGATCCGGCTGTAGATTCTGAGATTGCGTGTGAAGCAATCATAGATCCATTAACAAGTGGAGTTAAATATTTGTTTTTTTGATCATCAGAACCGTACTTCCAGATAGGAATGACACAAGCAAAAAGGTGTGCGGCAAGGCTAAAGCTTAAGCCTTGATCTTCACATTGATTACAAAAATGTTCGAAAAGCAACATTCCTGTAAAAAGATCCATACCAAGCCCGCCCCATGCAGGTTCAATAAACAATCTGAGCATTCCGATGTCAGCGGTCCCTCGCCACAATGATCTATCAAAGTGTTGATCTCGATCTCTATTGGCCACTTCGCGATTGATTTCTTGATCAGCAAATTTTGAAATGGTAGATTTCAGCAGAATAGGATCCATAGATCAGATAGATGAAATTAAGACTTGCAAGTCAATCTTGCCAGTTGAAGTCAAAGGTAACGCATCCCGTCGGATAAAATGATCCGGGATCATGTACAGGGGCAATCTATCGAGCATAAAATTCCTGATATCGAGTAAGCTGTTTAGCTGAATACTTTTATAAACCGCATAAATGACCACTAGGTTGTCTCTGGTCTTAGCCACTATTGCACCCTGGATCACTCCCGGATAAGTGCAGAAGTGGTGTTGCAGTTCATCCAACTCTATTCGATAACCTCTCCGCTTGACCATCCTGTCTTTTCGGCCATGAAAAATGTAATCTCCATTTTCATCTATAGTTACCAGATCGCCGGTTTTATACCAATTGCGACCATCCACAAGGATAAAGCTTTGGTCTGTCAGATTCCGGGAATTAAAATAACCTGGGGAGACACTTGGTCCACAGATTAATAATTCGCTTAAATTGCTATCCGGATCTTGCTTCATAAGAGAGTCCATGTGAGCACAGGTTTTACCAATAGGTATACTTTGAGTCATAGTCTGGACATCAATCGGCATATTGTAATACGTGACTACATTGGTCTCCGTAGGACCATACCAATTACTATAGCTGGCATGCGGAATTTGAGTATGCAGTTGTTTGAATTTTTCAATCGGATAAGGCTCACCGGCAAAAAAAATGTACCTCAGTCTGAGGTATGTATGGTTTGATAATTTACCAAAATCTACCAAAGAACTCAACAAGCTAGGGGTTGAATAGAGGATGCTGATTTGAAATTCAGAAATATATTGGGCTAAAATCAACGGGTTTTTAGCCATCGATGCATCAAATAAAACCAAAGTAGCTTGAGTATGTAACGCAACAAATACATCAAAAACCGATAAGTCAAAGTGCAATGGTGCAATCGAGGCAAATCGATCGGATGTTAAAAACCGGTATTGACGGGTCGTCCATTGAATAAAACTCCATGCATTCTGATGGGTAATCATTACCCCCTTAGGCATACCGGTCGATCCAGAGGTATTCAGTATAAAAGCTAAATCTGGATGAATAATGATTTCATTTTGAGACTCCAAGGCTAGCCCAATGAAGTCGAGATTTAAAATGGTCGATCTTGAATCGACAGAAATGTGTTGTTCGTAGGAAACTGTGATAAGTGGATCAAAAAGAATAGCTCTCAATCCATTTGAAGTAATAATCGCACAATTGCGAGATACCGCCTGATGAGCCTCCATTGGCACATATATCATATCTGCCATGAGGCAAGCGCCTATAACTATGATGGTGTCGCTTTTAGAAGCAGAACAAATACCTATACGATCTCCAGGTTTTATGCCTAAGTCGGCAAGTTGAGTGCTTATTTTTTTAAAAGACTCTACAAGTTGTTGATAGCTGATATCAGGCTTACCAGGCACCATCAGTGCCGTAGCTTCCGTAGGATAAAGTCTAACGATAAGCTCCTTAAGTGCTTTCAATTCATTTGTTTTCTTAAAATAAAATCTGCAATTTTCTGCACCGTGTTAAGATTTTCTTGATCTACTTCAAAAGGTTCAAATTGGATATTGAAGGTAGTTTCAATAAAATCTACTAAACTCAAGGTGCTAATGGAATCAATAATGCCTGTGGAGATCAATGGGGTGTCTTCTTGAATGTCTGAAGGTAGAAGGTTTTTTTCGGAGATAATGAACTCCATGATTTTTTGCTTTACATTGTCGATCATTATTTAATATTTAATATATTTCTGAATACGGGTTCTAATCCATGAACGATAATACGGTGACCAAGGGCATTGGGATGATTGTCTTTGACCGATAATCTAATCTGGTCTATAGGAAATACATCATATAGGTTTTTTAAATCAATAAATTCGAATTCTGCACCTTTGAACATTTTAACGCTCTCATTATATTTGGATGAATTGCCATGCACAGGCACATAAACCAAGTAGGGTTTAATATTATTATTTTTACAAGTGCTGGCAAAATAATGATAAGCCCAGGATATCAGAAATTGAATTTTAGCTTCTTCGATCTGGCGCATTCGAATATCTTCCTCGGTTATATTTATACGTTGAAATTCTTTTTTTAAAGCTGGATAGATTACGATGTCTTTACGAAGGATCCTATCCAGTCGATCATTTTCTCTATCGGCGTCGTCAAAATGTTCTATTAATAGGACAATATCAGGTTTATATTTTAAAGCTATTTCTTCTAATACATATACTTTTGACAATAAGCCCAGATCGACTAAAGAAAGATTGATGATTTCCACTGAATCTTGTGCTAGCTCAACGTTCAACTTATTTTCTATAATAGCCTCGTACAATTCGTCATTATCCACCCCATAGCCTACATCCGGAGAACCTCCTATCAACACAATACGTGTCGTATTTGGTGCACGCTGTTTAGTGTATTCTTTGTCTCTAAACCCTTCACTATTTGTATGAAGGGGTTTCCCTTTATAGATGGTCTTAAGATTAGGTTTAAAACGAAAATTCAAGAATTTGTCTTTTTGATAAAATTTGCTTTGATCATCTCGCTCTTGTTGGGCCACCCCAGTCGCCTCTTCTAAAGGACTTAAGCGTTTATCTTTAGAATTTAACCAAATGTTAGTGAGCCATTTTTTTTGTTTAATGAGTTCCAGATCAATGCCATCATCCCATAATTTTGATGAGATATCTGCTTTAAGTATAGACTCATAATAGCCTTCATTCTGTTGGCGGATATCGTTGGAATTGAGGGCTACATTATCAAGATACTGTTTAATAGCCGGCTTTTGGTTTGATCGGATCAAAGCCCACAAAAAGCATAAACATATCAAGGCAACTGGTGCAAGAGTAAATCGGCTTTTCTGTAAAACTGCTGATACCCTAGTGTGGATCTGATCCCATACGAAACCCAATGCTCCACCTGTCAAAACGATCAATAACCATAATCCTATGGCTTTTAACCAAACCACCGGACCATCCAATGCCGCTATTCGTACCATATTCCACCACACCGTCAGGGAAGCATTGATCCAAATAGTATACAAGAGACACATACCTATAAATACCAGAGAAATATTAAACATGGTGCGGAAAGCGTTGGCAAATGTAGGTTTAGGTATCGCTTTAATTTTTCTTTCTTTAAATGTGCCCAAAATAGCTAACACTCCAAATACACCCCAATAAATCAAACCAGTGCCTCTAATGGGATTTGAACCGAGGATCCAGGACCATTGATAAATATGGAAAAACCAAGTCAGGATAAATGTAATAATCAAAGCATAAGTGATCAAATGAGCGGATTTTGCTTTACGAAGCTTGAAGTAAACTGGATAATACACCAACTTCATCATAAAATCTTTCCAGTACATATTGATCCTACGAAAGAGGTCAGAAAAGCTCCTTGCCAAAAACATAAAATTAAAGATTTCAGGCAAATTATAACCCACCATTCGCAAAATACCTACGGATAAAGATAAAATACCCACCAATCGAATAACGGTGAGATACGATGAGCCCAAATATTGCAAAACATCAAATAACCCTTTTAATTTAAATACATCCGGTAAACCAAAATAATAGACCAATCTGTAAAACAATAAACAAAGTAGAGCCCAAACTATTAAATTGATACCTCGTTGATAAATATCAGAAGGCTCTGTATTATATTTTGTACGTTGAAAAGTCTGAAGATCGATGATCGGAAAAAGCGGAAAAATAATATTAGGAGCAAGAAAAAAATAGCTTGTTTTATCTAATAAATTTTTTGGTTGCGCCCCGTGATGGTCATCGTAAAGATAGATGATAGATCTGAACATAAATATCCCAGCTATCACGGTAAGAGCATGAGGAGGGATCAAAGAATATAAAATACCGAATCTACATAGGAACAGGTAAATAGCTGCAGTCGACAAAAGCAAAAGTTTTACAGATGATGAAATCCTACTAAAAAGTATGGATAATAAAATACCACTTACCAATAAGACTTTGATCGCGTTGGCTGGAGATAAAAAAATGAAGAGTACAGCTAAAAACCAAATTTGTTGAATCAGGCTTTTAAATCGAATGGATGCTACGGAATGAATTGGGAAAAAAAAACAAAATAGAGCCATAAAACTTGCCAAGCCAAGCTCCTGCTCAATAGAGAATGCATAGACTACGAACGTGATCAAACATAATTGAGCGGTCTGAAATACAAGAATTGCGTTTTTGTTATTAATAAAGTTGATCATAAAACTCATAGTGATCCTGGCTAATCTAATGAAGACAAAACTAATAATATATTCAATAATTTTATAATACGATTAAAATTGCCCTAGGATGAATCAAAATGTGAAAGGCCCTTTTAGATTCATCTAAAAGGGCCTTTGTATTTATTTATGGATGATTATTCTACAACAATCATTTTCTTAGTTGCACTAAAGTTTTTAGTCTCCAAGGTATAGTACATCACACCTGCTCCTGACAACTCTGATCGATTGATCGTCAGCTGATTGAAGCCTTTGACTCCATCCTGCTCGTACACTTTCAACAATCGGCCTGCTACATCCGTGATCTTGATGCTCACCGATTCCGATTTGGCCAATTCATAGCTGATCATCGTGGTAGCTTTGAATGGGTTAGGTGTATTTTGATGTAAAGTATAGCTGTCGACTGCTTTGCTTCCTACTATCAAGGAAACATTCAGGTTTTCTGTGGCATTATTTGTAGCTGTATAGGCTTCTGCACGCGTAAACTTAGAATTGATCACAACGCTCTCACTGATCGTCATCGCTTGCGTCGCTTTTACCTTTAGGCTAAACAGGATGTCCTGACGGCTGGCGCTGATCGCCTTACCATTGCCATTCCATGATGTCGTGATATAGCCTTGACCCAATTTAGTCATTCCAAAATTGCCTTCTGTTACTTTTAGTACGCCAGGTTGTATTGCTTGTATTGTCAATCCTTTGACTCCAAGACTAAACTGATAGCCTTCGATAGCTGCGAAGTTTTCTGCTGTAAAATGAATGACATATTCTTCGCCTGCTTTTAAGGCCCGCTCTTGGGTACTAAACCTCAAACCAGCTTTCGGTGATCTTGACTCGGCTCCCAATAGGCTATGTGGTATAACGGTAGCATTCACATCACCCACTTTGATACCGATGAAATCTCTGTTCAATTCATCTTTGCTCAAGCTCGTGATATCGATCTTCTCCGGGAATCCTGCCTGTCCGGCAGGCTGGCCCCATGGATTGGTTGCATCAGCAAAATTATAGCTCTTCGGTACAAATCTCCATGATGTGGTATTCGGCAATTTATCATACACCGTAAGTACCAATTTGCGCAACTCTACCAAGTCTAATGAACTAATATCATTGTTGCGGTCGGCATCTGCTGCTATCAATTTATATGGTGAGTTCAGGATCCCTACTCCTAGGATATGTTTTTGGATCAACACTAAGTCGATCGTACTGACTCCATTGAGTGGGTCGTCGTCTCGTTTAGGTATGATAGAATAGCTGCTGCTCATTGGTAGGCCATTGAATGAATAAGTCCCCTTGACATCCGTCTTGAACGGTGACATCGGCTTATCCGTAATTGACTCTACTACCACATGTTCTACTGCCTCGGTCAATTCTGTCATCACCTTACCACTGATTGCTCCCGCTACTGCTGCATTATCCGGACATGCATTGCCTGAGCCATCCTGGATCAATAAATAAGTCCTACATCGATCCACATTGCCTGCTTTATCCCATACATAGATGTCTACTTCATTGGTAGCACTTATGCCATTGGCTATATCTGCACAAAAGAACGTATCGCTCGCCAATTTCCCTGCTGCATCAAAACTATAAACCAAGTCTACTTTCTTTGTACAGTTATCATAACTTCCTGCATTCAGATCACTAGCCCACACCACTACGCTGCCGGTGCTTGGCATGATCACGGTCGCTATTCCATTATAACAATATGGAGTTGGCTTTTTGCAATCCCGCACTGTGATCAGGCACGAGGTCGTGTCTTCATTGCCACAGTTATCTTCTGCTATCACATATAATTTATGTACTCCTACGGTCAAGGTCTTTGATGTGAAATTCTTTTGGTTTGGTCCACTCTTCAATAAGGTTCCACCATCGTTCTTTTCATCCAATTCCCATCGGAAGCTGATCAAACCTGCCGCTGTACAATTATCTGTAGCTGCAAAATTGGCGCTTGTATAGGTAGGTACTGTACACATGGGGTCTGGCTCTGCTCCTGCTCCACTATAACCTCCCAGGATACAAAGGGTATCGTTTTTACAATCGACCACTACCGGTGCTCTGGCGTCTATCACTTTAATCACCTGAGTATAGATCATAAAGCCATCGCCATTGTCTTTTTGTTTGCGGTATACACAATATCGATTGTTCGTATCTGCTACAAATCGGTCGTCTACAATCACATCTGCATCTCTATCGTGTTGATTTGGATCATATTTACACCAGTCGATCAATTTCCAGGTACGGATGATTTTGTAGCATGCATCTTGTACTACATCAAATCGCTCGTCTTCATAGTTGACCCCTACTAACTCACACTCATCATCCATGACCATCGGTCTACCCGTCACGGATGGGCTTAGACTGCTGTCTGAATCACAATTGACCGTAACATCTGCAGGATACATCACTTCAAAATCTGACCGATGTTTGGTGATGATCTTCTGATCACAGCTGATTGTGGCTCCACATTTATCTTTCACGGTCCAGGTTCGTTTTACCCAGCCATTACCACAATTATCGATATACTGTTCATCTTTTACGACCACATTGTTATCGATCCAACAATTGTCCCAGATCAGGAATTTGGTCTTTTGCTCTTCTGTTGTCAACTCTGCACCTCGACCGCCACTGCGGAGAATCGGGCTAGAAAATTGTGATTTGGGATCCACTTTGCCTGCTCGGTCAAATCGATCTAAACATAACCACGTGTGACAATAGATCGGTGCCCAGCTGTTATCTTTTTTATTGATCTGTTCTGCTTGTTGATTCGTACCCCGGGTAATCATGTTTGACCTGCAATTATCAATCTCATTGCCATGCTCCTCCTGATGTACCGGGCCATAGATGCTGCAGCCGTACCAACCGAAGGACTTAACTCCTGTGCCGTCTAAAGTGTCGCTGCCGTCGGCATCGTTTTCTCGTACACACTCTATATTGTTGTACGGTTTGCCTTTGCCATCATAACAGTCTCTATCATCACCATCATTGCGACCAGTCGCATCGTCGCTGTAGTTATCATCGTCGCAAGCATCAGATGCATATTCCAGATCATCAGATGTTGTATTGACTCCGCCGACATTATCGCAATACCAGAAGACATCTAATGGATCTTCACACACCGGTGGGGTCTTGTCGTCAACTAAAATGTTGATCATACA
>JANOWJ010000032.1:0-77262 GCA_031417835.1 Saprospiraceae bacterium
CAACTGCGACTCAATTAATAAATATTTTTTTGTTTTTAGTAGAAAAAACTCATAGTTGCCGTGATCTCGAAATAGATTTTCATCGCCAATTGCATGATTGTAGATGTGGTAGAATTGTTTCATTTTGATCAATATTGAAAAATGAATATATATACAATTTTACAAGCAGACCTACATCGTTTAATTTATTTTATTGTGATCCCTTGACAAACAACATAGGCCTGAATAGCGGGTTAAAACCATGTAGAATTGTCCCGGAAAAATGAGTGATAGAGGAGGTGAATGGGTCAGCATATGTTATTAATTAGGGTAGTACTTTAATTCTACGTGGTTTGTCTTTTGACTTTTTACAAGCAGACCTACATCGTTTAATTTTATTTTGTTGTAATTCCGTGACAAACGACTTAGGTCTGAATAGCGAATGCCTACCACCACCGCCTCGTCATCTTCGCCCACTTTTGCATTTCGGAGGCTGCGATTTCGGATTTCGGCGGTTGTGTTCTATGATTAGCTTCCTTCTCCTTCTTTACAGCATCTTTCGAGGATGCGTTGACCGCTCTACCGATCGCATCAGCACCCCAGCGCTTCCGGATATGATCGAGCTCATTGAGCAGATTCATGTCTTCTTCTTTATCGTCAAAGAGATTGATCTGATAGTGACCATGCACCAGACCACTGTACTTGACGCCGATGAGTCGGATCATCTGACGACGCTCATATAGTTTTTCAAACAAGTCATACACGTGCCGCAGTAGGATCTGATCATTGGCCGTATAGGAGATGCGCAATTGACGCGTATAGGTGTTGAAGTCGGCATATCGGATCTTGACCGTGAGGATGGAGCAGAGTTTTTTGGATTGACGCAGCTCGAAGCCCAGTTTCTCCACCATACCGAGCATGATATTTTTGATCTTGCGCAGATCGAGGGTATCCTGGCCAAAGGTCTGCTCATGGGAGATCGACTTGGCCTCGCTATAGGGCTGTACGGGTGTTGGGTCATAGGCATTGGCCCGCTCCCACATGATTTTACCCGACTTACCAAACTCGCGCTCGAGGAGCCGGGGGGGGATCTCACTCAGCACTTTGAGGGTGCGCACACCCATGAAGCTTAGTTTTTTGTAGGTAGCCTCGCCGATACCAGGCATCTTGGCGGTAGAGAGTGGCGCGAGGAATTCTTTTTCCGTGCCTTTGAGCACTTCCTTGGTGCCATTGGGTTTGGCTTCATTGGTACCAATTTTGGATACCGTCTTATTGACCGAGAGTGCGAGGGATATCGGTAGGCCGATCTCGCGGAGTAGTCTTTGGCGGAGCTCCAGACTCCATTGATAACAGCCGAAGTACCGGTCCATGCCGCTGAGGTCGAGATAAAACTCATCAATCGAGGCTTTCTCCATACAGGGAGCGTCGGCCTCGATCAGCTCCGTCACTTGTCGGGAGTACTCACTATAGGCATCCATATCGCCACGGAGGATGATCGCATCGGGGCATAGCCGGCGCGCCATCTTCATCGGCATGGCCGAGCGCACGCCATAGCGTCGCGCCTCGTAGCTGCAGCTCGCTACTACCCCCCGGTCGCCGCTACCGCCGATGAGCAGGGGCAGGCCTTTGAGGGCGCTATTGCGCAGCACCTCCACCGAGACGAAGAAGGAGTCGAGATCCATATGGAGAATGGCGCGGTCGTACATAGTCGTATAATTAGACAAATATAGGTCTAAATAGTAGTCTATGCAGAAAATGGAATATATTTGAATTTAACCAGTATGTAATGAGGTGGTAATGAAGGGACTCATACGACGAATTTAACTAGGTGGACCTACCCGGAAGGCTCCGACATCCCATTCAAAAAATATTATAAAATCTTGACTTTACAAAAACAATATCTTCAAATCTCATTAACTTGACCCGATAAAATATGAATAAATGAAATCAAAGAACAACAAATCACGAAGAGATTTTGTCAAAAAATCTGGTATTGCTGCGGCCTCCTTTTTTATAGTACCCCGGTATGTATTGGGCAAAGGGTATACCGCTCCCAGTGATCGGCTCAATCTCGCTGCTATCGGTGCAGGTGGTAAAGGTCAGTCTGATATCCTCAATGCCTCCTATAATGGGGTTAACCAAGTGGTAGCACTATGTGATGTAGATACGGCAAGATGTAAGGCGTCTATCGATAAATTTACCTCAGCTAAATTATTCAAAGACTTCCGCAAGATGTTTGACTCGATGAGTAAAGACATCGATGCGGTGACGATATCGGCTCCTGACCATATCCATGGTGTAGCGGCTATGACGGCGATGCAACTGGGCAAACATGTCTATGTGCAAAAACCGCTTACGCATAATCTGTACGAAGCAAGACAGCTCACTGAAGCGGCTCGAAAATATAAAGTCGTGACCCAAATGGGTAATCAAGGTGCATCTAATCCTGGTCAAGTCCAAATGCAACAATGGTTTGACAAAGGATTGATCGGTGCAGTAGATCAGGTCTATGTATGGACGAATAGACCGGTATGGCCACAGGGCGAACCCGCACCTAAAGATAAACCTGCCTTACCTGAGTCTATGTCGCCTCAAGATTGGGATTTGTTTTTAGGCCCAGCAGAGTATGTTGATTATCACCCGTTGTATCATCCGTTTAAATGGCGTGGCTGGTGGAATTTTGGTACCGGCGCCCTCGGTGATATGGGTTGTCATCTGATTGATCCACCATTCAGAGTATTGGGCCTGGGCTACCCCACAGAGGTAGAGTGTAGTGTGGGTCAAATATTTAAACAAGATTGGACCCCAGAATATATTCCCGAAGGGTGTCCACCATCATCTCATGTGCAGCTAAAGTTTGGACCGACCGCTAAAAACAAAAAACCACTCACATTGACTTGGTATGATGGGGGTATACGGCCATTCCACCACGAATGGATCCCGGCCAATGAAGACTTGGGGGATGCCGGCAGCTCCAATGGGGTCATGATGGTAGGGACCAAAGGGGTGATGACCTGTGGCACCTATGGCTTGATTCCTAAAATCTACTTTAAAAACGGTAAAAAACTGGTGATGGACCCTGCTTTTGTCGGCGGCAATAAAAATGAAAAACTACCTGAATATGGACATCAGATTTCCTGGACAGAAGCCTGCAAAGCTGGGTTCGGTAGTGCTCAACATAAAGGTCTTACTTCATCCTTTGACTATTCTGGTCCACTTACAGAGACCGTGATCATGGGTAATCTCGCTATACGCAGCTATGGGCTCGGAGCCAAAAATGCTACTGGTAGAGGTATGACTTTTAACGGTCGCAAAAGATTACTGTGGGATGGTAAAAACATGAAGATTACCAACCATGACGACGCCAATCAATTTGTGGGTAGATCGTATAGAGAAGGCTGGAAGTTGATCTAACTCAGGTATACTTGATGGGGCTCACTAAGTCGCAAAGAAATTCTGAAAGGAATGGCGCGCAAAGACCTGCCTGTCCGGTAGGCAGGCGCAAAGTAATTCTAAAATCTAGAATGGTTTGCAGCGAAAGGAATGGCGCGCAACGAAGTGAAGAAATTCTAAACAATTGTCACTTGGTCACTTGGTCAATTGTCATTCGCTCCATTCGTTATTAATATTTTATAAACTTCAAAGTCCTGGAGCTATCTCGGGTATGTAGTTTTATAAAATAAATACCGGGCTGTAACTCTGAGGGTAACCTGATACGATGGCCACCGGCTGTCAATGAATAATTACTTTTGGCATGCACCAATTGACCATTTAAATTATGGATAGTAATATTAAAGTGTGTAGCGGTGGGTACTCTTAATTGAATAAAAGCGAATTCGTCAGCAGGATTGGGAGCGATGGTCGCATCTAATTCTGTTATAGGATTATTAGTGTACGTGGTAGATATTTGGTCGAATGGGCGATCCAGATACACATGATATTCTCCAGGTAGCAGGGTGAGGTTGATATTGTTTTGAGGTACATTCAAAATACTCTTGTCTTTGAGATCGATCCATGTCCCTGTTATAGGAAATCCTATCGTCGAAGTCACCGGCTGCACATCAAAATTGCCTATGACCATGACATTAAGATCATCATTGGCATTATAACCTAACCATTTGACAGCTCCTGCAAGGCCATAACTCACACGGAGTGATGCATTTTGCCAAGCAATGCTTTTGCGTAATGTCAATAATTTTTTATACCAATCTCGGAGAGCGTTGCGATTGGGATCCGCGGTATAGGGCCAAGGAATGGGTTTGTTATCCAATCGACAATTGGAGTTGACTGTACCGTTTGTGCAGGTATTGATCGAATAGTCATAACCCAATTCACCAAATTGCCAGATCATTTTGGGTCCGGGTGTCATTAAAAAAAAGGAAGCTGCCAGTTTCATCCGATCCAAAGCAGTAGATAAGTTTCTTGTCGAATAAGTACCCGAGCTATTACCGAATTGAAGGTTTTTATACATCAGACGCTCTTCATCATGACTCTCCATATAGGATACCAGATGTGGCTTGCTCCATCCTCTCGCCTGATATAAGGAGTTTTCAAAATTGGAACCTGCTACAAATCCCATCGTACCTTCATTATAGGCTCCATTGGCATTGCCCCACAATAACATACCTGCATCGGCTAGCGCAAACTCTTCAGCATTGACAGCAAAATGTTCTAAGATCGTATATGCTCCAGGTGAGTATCGCTGAATGCTATCATGATACATACGCCAGATCGCCACACGGCTGGCATCATATGCACTCCAGGCATTGACATCATTGGGATTGTTTTTTTGAGTAAAGCCTTTGGACAAATCAAATCGATAGCCATCAATCTGGTATTCTTTGAGCCAATACTCCATCACTCGTGTGCTGAAATACCGGGTATCAGTACTCTCGTGGTTAAAATCATTAAATACATTAAATGGATGTCGGGCTGTGACATTAAACCATGGATTTTCTGCAGCAGGCCGTTGATTCACACCATCCCAATACAGACTAGCTAGTGGACATGCTCCGGTAGCATGATTGAGCACCATATCAAGTATCACGGCAATACCACGACCGTGGCAGGAGTCAATCAATCGTTTGAGACTTTGAGCGGGACCATAATATTTATCCGGTGCAAAAAAGAAAGCAGGATTATAACCCCAAGATTGATTGCCATCAAATTCTTGTATAGGCATTAGCTCGATAGCATTGACACCCAGAGAGGCCAGGTAGTTGAGCGTATCTGTCAGCGTATTAAAGTCATGGGTGCTTAGAAAATCCCTTAATAACAGTTCATAGATGATGAGTTGAGATTTGTCGGGCCTTGTAAATCTATTTTTCCATACATAGTGCGATGCATTGGACTGCACTACACTTACGATACCAGTGGTCTTATTGACTGGATAGGGCTTTAGCTGTGGATAAGTACTCAATGCGATCGTACCATCATGAGTGGGATCCAAAATTTTTTCAGCATATGGATCTGCTATTTTTATTGTTCCATCGACCAGATATTGATAGCTGTATTCCAGATTAGGTTGAAGCCCATTGATTTGTAACCACCAGGTTTTTAGGTCTGGAGCGAGATGCATCTGATAGTTGATGTTATCTTTCCAATCACTGTTTGGAAAATCACCCAGTACAGAGACTTTATTTTTAAAGGGTGCTACCAAAGCCAGGATCACCGATGTATCACCAGGCAATCGATTTACACCTGGCCGTACTACATTAGGAATAGGCTTGGTTTCGGGCGGACCGCCACCTGATACCGAAAATGAAAACGAATCTATGGCACTTACTCCTTTTCGATTAATGGCTGTAGCGGTGATGGTATAGTAGCCCGGCAGATCTATATTAAAGGTATGTGACAATGAAGTCGTGTCATCGAGCATCAGGACATTGACGCCATTTAAAAACAAGGTCACAGTAGCAGATTCTTTATTGATCACATTTACAAATAATGGCTCCCCGGTGATGCGTTGTATCGGCTCAGGTATAGGGTGATACAGCGGTAGAAAATCTGGTTTACTAAAACGAAGCTGCATGGAAGCTTGTGAGATTTTGACATACATATCGCTACCGTCCGCATTGCGATGAGCTGCACAATTGGCACATCCACCTTGTCTGAATATAATCGCGATTCTTATTATTTCTTCATTGACGGGTACATTAAAAAAAGTACGAATGTTGGCTATCGTATATTGCCATTTGTTTTTTGATATGACTACAGCCTGTGAAGTGGTCGCTGTTCCGCCCCATGTAAATGGTGTATACTTCCAATCGCTTGCATTTTTGCTTGCAGAAGTGATCACGCCGAGATGTACATATACATTGCCCGTATAGTCGAGTAAGCCTTTATTGCCCTTGGTGCCATCCACAGTTATGTTTATAGGATCGTTGGGCCCAGGAAAAGCGGGGGACCAGGTCAACAATTGAGCATAAGCCGCCGAGCTCACACTCAATCCGTATGCTATCAAGAGTAATCGTACGAACGGAATCATATAAGGATCAATATAAAGTAATCCATCGGTTAAGGCAATATTCAATTCGAAAATGAATCAAGATCGATTTTGAATTCCTATATTCCACAACAACAACGTTCCGTTTTATGTTTTTATTGGTTAGAATTTTTCAATCCTTTTCCAATTTCCGTGTTACCTTTGGGGCACTCCAATCTACCTTGTTCCCTTTTTTTATCGCGTTTTTGGTTTACTAGAAATGCGTAAACATGAATTTTTACCTAATCAATGATTTTTATTTAATACATTAACTTTAGATTTCGTTTTAATCAGAAATTAAAAAACCCTAACCTATGAAAAGAATTAATCTCACCCTTATCGCCTGCATACTGGCGCTTCTATTTTATCAATGTTCGCGAAATCCGGTGACCGGCAAAAATCAGCTCAGCCTGATGTCTGAAGCTCAGGAAAAACAAATGGGTCAGGAAAGTGATCCCCAGGTGCTGGCAGAATTTGGCAAATACAACGATCCTGCCCTCCAGGCTTTTATCAATGAAAAAGGTCAGGAAATGGCCAAAATAAGTCATCGACCGGATCACGGCTTTACATTTCAAGTCATCGGCTCACCCATAGTGAATGCATTTGCAGTGCCCGGCGGCTTTGTTTATTTCACCAGAGGGATCATGGCACATTTTAATAATGAAGCTGAGTTTGCGGGGGTACTTGGTCATGAGATTGGCCATATCACTGCGCGCCATGCCAATGCTCAGGCCAAGGATAATCTTTTGACACAAGTAGGGGTCATAGCGCTGGTGGTGGCATCTCCGGCAGCTGCTCAATTTGCAGAATCTATCATGCAAGGAGCTCAACTCTTGTTGCTCAAATTCAGCAGAGCCCATGAATCTCAGTCCGACGAACTCGGTGTAGAATATTCTACCAAGATCGGTTACGATGCTCATCAGATGGCCACTTTTTTTGGTACGCTTGCGCGATTATCCGATAAAGCGGGTGCACGAATCCCTGTATTTATGAGTACTCATCCTGACCCTGGAGATCGATTTAATCGAGTGCATAAATTGGCTGATCAAGCTCAAAGTGCAACCACAGTCAACAAAACAAACTTAAAAATAAATAGAGATGAGTATCTCCGCAGGATCCAGGGGCTCATGTATGGCGAAGATCCAAACGAAGGCTATGTGGAGGCAGGTGTGTTTTATCATCCTCAATTAAAATTTAAATTCCCCATACCTACCGGATGGCAGAACCAAAACTCTCCAGCTCAGTTTGTGATGGCTGAGCCAGGCGGCAAAGCAATGATGTTGCTTACATTAGGTCAAGGTGCTACCATCGATGAAGTTATTACCAATGCCAATAAACAATTTGGAATGGCACCAATCCGATCTGAGAATCGTACAGTCAATGGTTATCGAGCAGTAAGTGTATTATCTACTCAAACTGTGGCACAAGGACAACAAGCGCCGGCAGAGGCGGATAAGCCTATGATCTTGAGTTATTATATCCAAAAAGACCAAAATGTATATTGTATCCATGGTGTATCGGCTAATAAAGACTTCCAAAGTTTTCAGAATCTTTTCCTCAATACGATGGAAGGTTTCAGCAATCTTACTGATCAAGCAAAAATCAATGTACAACCTGAATATATACGTATAGTCAATGTACCTCGTTCCACCTCATTGAGCGAATTATTGACCAGTTATGGTATAGCTCAAACCCGACATAATGAATTTGCGATATTGAATGGAATGGAATTGAAAGATGTATTGCCCGCTGGAAAGTTGATTAAAGTGGTACAAAAAGGTAAAGCTTAACTAATTATTTCGAATTTTTGATTTCGGATTTCGGTACACCTGTAACTCTCCGAAATCCGAAATCGAAAATCCGGAATGACTCAATCATTACCCCACGTTCCGAAATCCAAAATCGCAAATCCGAAAACAATAAATGGCTGATATCCTAGGCACTTTTGGAGTATTTCTCATTTTGCTGGCATATTTGCTCAACATATTAGATAAAATAGAACCAGAACATATTGCCTATATCCTGATGAACCTCATAGGAGCAATATTGGCATGTTGGTCTTCTATCTTGTTAGGATCTATTCCGTTCACGATCCTGGAGGCTACCTGGGCTTTGGTATCTTTTGCTGCATTGATAAAGTGGGCTAGAAATACGAGATCGTAGTTCGAGAAAACAAGAAAGTACTTTTAAAAATGATTAAGTATTGAAAACTTATATTGATCTAAGCCATACTATCGATAATCATGTGATCAGTTACAAAGGACTGCCTGCACCGATCATCTGTGATTATTTATCGCGTGAAGACAGCCAATCCAAGTATGAAGAAGGCACCACTTTTCAGATTGGGCGTATTGATATGGTAGGCAATACAGGCACTTATCTGGATTGCCCTTTTCACCGTTATGAAGATGGTAAAGATCTATCTCAGGTGCACCTCACACGTTTTGTAGATTTACCGGCTGTTAAAATTATAGTGCCTTATACTACAGGCATTCAAATTGATGCCGCCCTATTGCAAGGAATACCGTTAAAAGGAATGGCAGTCTTGATCCAAACGGATTGGTCTAGCTACTGGATGACAGATCATTACTATCAGGATCATCCATATTTGACTGCCGATGCTGCTGCATACCTAGTGGATCAAGGAGCCCTATTGGTAGGTATAGATGCGCATAATATAGATGACACTCGGACCAACGCAAGACCTGTGCATACCATCCTATTAAAAGCCGAAGTATTGATCGTAGAGCACTTATGTAATCTGGATAAGGTCGCGCCATTACAATTTTTATTCACCGCTGTACCTCCAAAAATAAAAGGTATGGGTACCTTCCCAGTACGAGCATTTGCTACGATAGGGTGATGTTGTATTAAAATCATGTATCCTATGAAATCCGAAAAACTAGCCTTCAGAAATCAAGCTATTAAGGATCTGCGTCAAATCCCGGGCGTTGGGCCTTCCATAGCACAAGATTTGATTCATATAGGGATTTACTCTGTTCAAGATTTAATTGGGAAAGATCCTTATGCATTGTTTGATCAATCTAATCAGTACGCTGGTTGTATTCAAGATCGATGCCTGCTCTATGTGTTTCGAGAAGCGGTATATTATGCAGAGACACCTCCCCAAATGCGAACAACCGAAAAGTTGAAGTGGTGGAATTGGAAGGATTGATGGAACATTCATTTTCTAATGGATGCTCTTTAGCTTTTTGATTAATATTTAATTAATATTTTTAATCACAACCGTCGATCTGGCCCTTAGGACCATCTAAGCTAAAAAAATCGAGTCATACCTATGAGATCTAAGCCAACCTTATAAAAAAAGAAATGCCTGCCAAATAAACACTTGACAGGCTTCCTCCTGGACTTACTTTGTCTATAGTTTTATTATTTTTTGTCTTGGATTCTATACGGATATAAACTAGTGTAATCATATTGTAATAAGTCGGATGAATCTAGATTTTTATTTAAGGCTATCTCGAATTACCTGGTTTTGAATTGAAATCTGTCCTTTTGTCCCGAAAGCTTTCCGGGTATTCAAGGCGCTCCGATATCTGTTGGATCGAAGGAGCTCGGTCAAAATAGAGCAAACATTATAGGGCGAATAGCGAAGCAACCTCGGGATAATAGGTTTGTGGTCAATATTATATCCCTGTAACTGAAACCAACGTGGTATAATTTCAAAGAAATAATTAGGATAGGTTAATTCTTTAAATTTACCGTTTCTTCAAAATAACGGATCAATCAATAAAGTGATATTATAGATGGCCTTAGTCCAATACTTCGTATACGACGACAGGTATAGCTTTGTTTTTAAGGGTCACCTCGCCTATTTTTTTAAAATTAAAGGCTTCTTTTATTTTTAAATAACAGGACTCTTGTATAATAATCTGGGCCTCCCGAGCAGTAGCCTGCATACGTTTTGCCACGTTGACTACATCTCCGATCACCGTATAATCCAAGCGTTTAAGGTCTTCAGAACCAATATTGCCAGAGATCATTTCACCGGAATTGACACCGATAGAAACCTTAGGATGATATTTGCCTTCTATGGCCTGAGGCAAGCTTTCTATAGCTTTGCGGATAGCGAGACAAGCATCTATCGCTTTGTTTAGATGATGTTCACTTTTAAACACAGCCATGACCTCATCTCCGATATATTTATCCACATAGCCTCCATGCTTTATCACCTCTTTGCTGATGACATCAAAATATCTATTGAGTAAGGCGACCACCACATCCGGTGTCTCTTGTTCAGTAATTTTAGTAAACCCGGTAATGTCAATAAAGGCGACTGTAGCATCTATTGTTTCATTGGTGAGTAAGGAGGTCTCTTCTGACTTTTGATTCATAAAGTTCAAAACCGACTCATCTACGTACATGCGGAGAATATTGTTTTCCTTAAGTGCCTTTACAGTTGACTTAAGTTGGCGCACGTAGGTGATCGTCTTTTCCATGGTGATCGTCAGATCATCAAAATTGACAGGTTTAGTCAGGAAGTCAAAAGCGCCCCGATTCATAGCCATTCGGATATTTTCCATATCCCCATATGCTGAGATCATCACGGATTTCAACAAAGGGTAAAACTCTTTGGTCTTGGCGAGCAGGGTAAGGCCATCCATCTCCGGCATATTGATATCACTCAGGATCATATCTACATCCAGATGCACTTTGAGTTTGTCCATGGCATCACGACCATTGATGGCGAATACGAACTCATATTCGTTTTCACGGATTTGTTTTCTAAATTTTTGCCTGATGAGTGATTCTAAATCGGCCTCATCGTCAGCTACCAATATTTTGGTCATGCAGTGATGCTTTTTAATTTCTCCTTCAATGTACTAAAATCCAACGGTTTGGTCAAAAAATCATCTGCGCCTAATGACATTGCAGAATTATAGTTTTCTGCATCTCCATATGCAGTTATCATCATCACCACGGGTGGTGGGGTCTTATATTTTACTTTGATTAATCGAAGCAATTCCAAACCGCTCATGCCCGGCATATTGATGTCCGAAAGGATCAGGATAGCCTCACTGTCATTATTTTGTAGGTATTCCAGAGCTTCCTCACCAGAAAAAGCAAATATCAACTGCATTTCTCCATTCCGGATCTCCTTTCTGAAACGTTGCTCAAAGAGCCCCTGGACATCACGTTCGTCATCTACTACAAGTACTTTCATAGGTATTTGGGCTTTTTCAATATATGGTGAAATGAATGGTATAATTGTCTGAGTGACGATAAGATTGAATTAGATCAAAGATAAATAAAGGAATGGCAGGGACATAGTAAATTTTTTTAGTATTTTTTGCTGCATATACCAGGCTGGGACTATCTGACGCTTAAAAATATTGTGAAAAAAGATTGAATGTCCTTTATTTTGATCCATAGACAGCTAGCCCTTTTTTTCTGTTGACCCCCTAAGGTGCTAGCATCAACTTTTTAAAAAAAATATGATTACATTTAGTAATTAAACCGCAACACGATGAAAAAAAAATTTATAACAATCCTTTTAGTGAGCTTATCGACCCTGGCTTTCAATCAAAATCAGATCGATAGTTATATAAAAGAAGCTCAAGGATTTATCACTCAAAAAAACTACAAACAAGCTCAAATGAGCCTTCAGGATGCCATCAATGAATTGAACAGTCTTGTCGCCAAACAACTGATAGAATCCCTGCCAAAAGAAATAAATGGCTTGAAGGCTGTGGAAGGTGAGGAAATAATAAATGGCAATGCCATAGGGATGATGGGCTCTGGCATGCAGATCACCAAGAACTACCACAATGAATCAAAAAAAGAAATTGAAGCAGAGCTCATGATTATAGCAAATTCGCCCATGTTAAGTGGGTTGAATATGTTTTTGACCAACCCCGGGATGTTGGGCCAAGGCCAGAAAAGTGCGCGGGTAGGGGCAAGACGGGCGATCATAAAGACAGAAAGTGAAGATTATACAGACGAAAAAGGCGCATCGAAACAAATCCAGGTCTGCGAAATCCAAATTCCACTGAGTCAGACCTTAATCACTTTTAAAACCAGGGGATTTGCAACCGAACAAGAGGCTTTAGCTTTCGCATCCAAATTTGATCTGGATAAAATCAAGACCTTATTGGGAGAGCAATAATACCCAAATCATTTTCAAACTGAACAGAACTTTAGGGGAAATGATCAGTTATAACATCAAGATTTTAATAAGCAAGTGGTTCTCACTCCATGTTTAACTCCATAATCTATCCCAAGCCCTGATCTCATTCCACTCAGGAGTAGGGGCAAACATAGTCTGCCCTTTAATAATAAACTCTTTGACCACTTCTTCATTGAGTTCTACTCCAATACCTGGTTTTTCAGGCACTTTGACATAACCATCTTTTACAAATGGCTTTTCAATGCCGGTCACGAGATCTTCAAATTTTGGGCTATCGACGGCATGATGCTCTAGCCACAAAAAGTTTTCTGTGGCAGCTGCACTATGCACTGATCCAAGGAATGAAATAGGTCCAGCCGCATGATGCATCATAAATCCGATACCATTCAGTGAGGCATAATCTCCAATGCGCTTGGTCTCTAGGATACCACCCGCTGTATTTGGATCTGGATGGACTATATCTACGGCATGTTTATCGATGATTTCTTTGAATCCGCCATAGAGCATATAAATGTCTTCACCCGTTTGAGTCGGAGTGTTGCTCGATGTCGTAATCTCGCGCCATTGGTCGGTATATTGCCATGGTATAATGTCTTCAATATAGGCCAGATTATATTTTTCCACGGCCTGAGCTATCTTGATGGCTTCATTGACGCCAAAGTGCCCCCAATGATCTGTACCCATTGGAATTTCATAACCGATCTGATTCCGCATGACTTCTAGAAATTCACAAAGTTTTTCTATGCCTTTTTGAGTGATCTGCACGCCGGTAAAAGGGTGTTTAGCCAGATTGTATTTTCGATATTCGTACTGAAATGGATTCAATTTTCCGTCAGGTGCGTTGATGAGCGTGCCAGGAAAGTTTTTGAGTAAGTTTATTCCGATATCCATTTTAAGGGCAGTATAACCCTTATCGATACGAGCTTGCATGCGTTTTGCATACTCCTGTGGGTCTTGGGATATGGTTGTATCGCAATACACTCTGACCCGGTCTCTGTATTTACCTCCAAGTAATTGATATACAGGTACTCCATATGCTTTACCGACCAAATCCCATAAAGCCATCTCTACGCCGGAGACTCCACCACCCTGGCGACCATGGTGACCAAACTGGCTTATGATTTTAAAAAGTCTCTCCACATTGCAGGGATTTTCACCCAACAATCGGCTTTTCAAAAACAAAGCATATTCTTTGGCAGCTCCATCCCGCACATCACCATGTCCGATGATCCCCTGGTTGGTGTAGATGCGTACTATAGGTGTGCGGAACACTACTCCGCTGATTTCAGCAATACGCATATCTGTAATCTTGAGTTCAGAGGGTGCTGAACTCCTATTGACTTTTTGAGTGCTGTATTCAAGTTGCTCTTCGATAGGTGCCATGGCCATGGTACCAAGGCTCAGCCCTCCGAGACTTAATTTTTGTAAAAAATCGCGTCGGGGATTTGTAGTTAATTCATTCATAGGTTTTTATTTATGTAAAGAATGATGGGTTGTGATGCAGGAATCCAAAAATAAGAAATCTTTTGGGATAATATTCTTGCGGTTCAACCTAAATTCGAATTTTGTAACCTTTGCCTTTATATCGGTAAAGTAAAAATGAATGTTGTGCCGACCCTTGTTGTTGAATCGACAGTAATAGTCCCGCTAGGCGGACCAACATTGCTATTTACAGTAATAGTCCCGCCAGGCGGACCAACATTGCTAATTACAGTAATAGTCCCGCCGTGAGCTTTTACGATATCATAGGCCAGACTCAAGCCTAATCCCGTCCCTTGCCCTGTAGGTTTGGTGGTAAAGAATGGTTGAAAGATTTTGTCTTTGATATGGTCAGGAATTCCCAGACCATTGTCGGAAATCCGGATTTCAATGCTGGAATCTAACCTCTTCGTCGAAACGGTCACTTCGGGCTTATAATCCTTCATTTCTAATTTTGATTTTTCATTCACGGTCCAAAATGCATTATTAAATAAATTTAAAAACACTCTGCCTAAATCTTGGGGTATCACTTGTACCAGCGGTAGATTTTTATCAACTTCTACTTTGTAATCCGCTTGGAAGGTTTTATCCTTGGCTCTAAGTCCATGAAAAGACAATCTTAAATACTCGTCGGTCAATGCATTGATATCTGTCAACACTTTAGAGCCTGATGATGTTCTACTGTGTTGCAACATTCCTTTGACGATACTCTCCGCCCGTTTGCCATGATGATTAATTTTTTGCTCATTGTCTTTGATGTATGATGCAAGCTCTTTAATCTCTGCTAGATTGCCATGAACTGCTGCTTGAGTGAGCTCATCAAGAAGCTCCCTATTGACATCAGAAAAATTATTGACAAAGTTTAGTGGGTTTTGAATTTCATGGGCAATGCCTGCGGTAAGTTCGCCGAGCGAAGCCATTTTTTCGGATTGGATGAGTTGGGCTTGGGTGGATTGAAGTTGTGCGTAGGCTTTATTTATTTTATCGTTTGATTTTTGTTTCTCGCGATTATTACGATAAAGAAGAAGAGCTGAGATGAGAAATAAGAAAGCCAGACTAACTAAAGACAGTTGTTTCATTGTGTTCTTTGTGGCAAGCGATTCCGAAAGATTATTAAAAACAACTTCTTGTTTTTGCAATTCCATAAATTGCAGTTGCTTGAATTTATTAATATTGAAAACGGTATCTTTTGTATCTGAATAAAGTTGCAAATATTTATTTGCCAAAATCGGGTTTAAATGCTCATAGTGCTTGGCTAGCAGTCTTGAAGCATCAATGATGAGTGCATTATTCTGCTGTGCATAATCTAACGCTTTTTGAGCATAGTAAATGGCCGAATCTTTCATATTCAATTCATCAAAAACCAGGGCTTTTCCGAAAAAATTGGGATTATCTTTGATATAACCAACTTCATAATATTCTAAAGCTTTGCTGTATTTTTTTTGTTTTCGAGCGATATTTCCTAATAATTGATAGGAATTAGCTTTTAAATCTTCGTGGGTATTTTTTTTTGAAAAATCCAAAATTTTCTCAGCATAATATTGGGCCGAATCCAATTGGCCTTTCCATTCAAATGCCAGCCCAAGTTGCATGAATGTGGGCCATTGACCTAACTCAGGAAGGGAGTTAAAATATGGATTATTTAGTGCAGCCATCGCCCAGTCATATGCTTTATTAAGGTCATTTTGAGTCGCGTAATTAATAAACATTAAATTCGACATATAGACTAATGCGGCTGGTTTATATTTTTCACATATCGGTATAGCTTCTTGGATTGTTTGGATCGAAAGTGGCCAGTTTTGACTGCGGGCATTCCAAAAAGCAATATTGCCCAGACACTCAATCCTGCCAATCGGATAATCGATCATTTTTGCTATCGAGTCACCCATTCCAGCATAGTACATTACTTTTTCGCCGTCTGCTATGTTTATATACATAGCTGCCAAGTGGTTAAGCGCTTTTACCTTTGTCGTATCGTCAGGAGCTTGGCGGAGATAATTTTTTATGCTGTCGACTTCATGCTGATTGTACGGTAATGGTTGCGCTTTGATAATGAAAAAATATAAAGTTAATCCTAAAATGAGATAGCATCGACGGAATGTGTATTTCATAAGTTTTTGAATGATATGCTATTGGCTTTATATTTTTGAAGTTCAGCTTAAAGGTAATTACAAATTTGCATCCCTTATTACGGTTAAATATTAAGTCATCGCGATAGTTGAGTCACCTTCAGGCGACCCTTTAAAAGCTTAGATTACAGCGTGCAAGCTGCATTACTTCACTCTCAAAGCCGAGTTGTCTGGATAGAACAAGACCTTCCAGCCCATGTTTTTTACGTTATCCGGACCCAAAGCTGGCTACCTATAGGCCAGGGTACCTAATATTGAGGCCTGCACGATATCCAGGAGTAAGGAGAGCCGGGGCTAAAACTTTTGATTTCATGCTGATCGGCCACTGGGACTCCATCTGCTCTTACTGATGAGATGACGCCTGAATGCGAAAATCTTAAAGGATCCCAATATACAATCAACAAGATAATTCATCATGGATACGAAAGGTATGGCAACCTGTGAATTATGTAAATTATAGAGGTAATGGTGTAACACACGGTTATGAGCATGGTCTTAATTTTGAAGGTATCTACTTTGATTCAAAGGCATAGACATTTTCTAATTGAAGGTCTGAATACCTAAGATTTTAAGTAGGTGGAATATCAAACAATTAATTTAGAAAATTAAATAAAACAAGATGAATACGCATCCAATGCAGCCCCAAATTTTAAATTTGGACAACAGATTTATCCAATCAAATTTGGGTGATTTGTATACAATTCCAACTATAGCAGATATTGATTTTCAAGACTCGGATGAGGTGATTGTCCCTAAAGAGATGCAAAGAAGGCCTCAATTCAGATTAAACGAAATGAGAAGAATGATTTCAGACTTCACCTAGCTTATTTACAAAGAACTGATTTTAATATGTATAAGTAGAGTGTTTTACATTTTGATAATAGTGTGTAAAAGCCAGATAATTTTCAATCTTAAAAGTTTTTAGTATGTAAATAAATGATTTTAAAGTAGTATATATTTTTAAACATGTAAATCACATATAAATACATTACAGCAAAAGGCAAAAAGTTTATACTTTTTGCCTTTTTATTATTTATGGTTTATATAGCTCAAAATATCGGACCAAAGGAAAGTGAGTTAAGGATAATAATTTGGAGTAAAGTTAAAATAGCATGCGACAGGAGCTTATAAAAAACAGGTACAACGCTGAGGAATGGAGATGCGATTTCCATCGGATTGAAAGAAGGGAAAGAAAATTGATACCAACAAATAGGGATAAGGCCTACGATGTATACTTAAGAACTTTATGAAATTAACATTGATTCCTACGGCACATGAACTCATTTCTAATATGAGGGCCTTTTTTCAAACCAATAACTCCAAGCTCAATTATCTGAATGAAGAGCCGTTGAGAGCGGAGTTATTCAGTTCAGATCAGATGGACCGTTTTGGTAAAAAACTTGCTAAGAATCATACGTTGAGCACTCGGCCATCCAAAGAGCACTTGCTTAAAAGATTAGCAGATAACGAAATTATATTGAATGAAGTTCGAAAACTATTGACTGATTCAATAAGAAGAAAGCACCAAATTCCCCCGGCCGGCGAATGGTTAATAGACAATTTCTATTTGATTGAAGAACACATCCGGAATGCAAAAACGAATTTTCCAAAAGGATATAGTAAAGACTTACCACAACTTTCAGAAGAAGGGTCGGCAGGGTTAGCGCGTATCTATGATATTGTACTACAGATCATTGCTCATAGCGATGGGCGAATAGATATGGAAAGTTTGAGTCGATTTATTCAAGCATATCAAACTATAACCAATTTACAATTAGGTGAATTGTGGGCCATACCAATCATGTTGCGCTTGGCCCTTATTGAAAATCTCAGGAGGGTATCCTCTCGCATTGCCATCGACAGGGTAGATGCAAACCTTGCTGACTATTGGGCTCAAAAGATGATTGAAACAGCAGAAAAAGCCCCAAAAGATCAGATATTGGTGATCGCAGATATGGCCCGTTCAGACCCTCCTATGGTCAGTGCATATGTCTCAGAGCTGATCCGCCAATTGCAAGGAAAAGGGCCTGACCTTGCTTTAGCACTTAATTGGATAGAACAACAATTGACAGATACTGGATTAACGAGTCTGCAATTGGTAAATGCTGAAAATCAAAAGAAGGCAGCTGACCAAGTCTCGATGAGCAATAGCATAGGCAGTCTTCGATTACTTGGAGCTATGGATTGGCGCGATTTTGTGGAAACTCATAGTGTGGTTGAACAAACCTTACGGGAAGATCATGATAAAGTATATGAATCTATGGATTTCTATACTCGTGATCAATATAGACATGTGGTAGAGAAAATTGCAAAAAATAGTCCTTTGACTGAATATCAGGTGGCTAAGATTGTTATTCAGTTAATGAATGAAAAAGCAGCAGTTAATAACTCTGAAAATCGGACGACACATGTGGGCTATTATCTCATTGGTCCTGGTCTAGCGACAACGATGGAAATAGCTAAAATGGTGGTGCCATTTTATAAAAAGATTCAATTTTTCCTTCACCGCCATCGTCTAAAAGTTTATATAGCTTCTATTGTATTGATTACCTTGGCCACTAGTGTAAGCATATTAATCGGTGCACATCTTGAAACAAAAATCGGGTGGCTACTTATTCCCATTGCTGTGCTTTCCTTAATTAGTACCAGTCAGCTAGGAATATCTATTGTTAATTTTTTTTCTACATTATTGGTAAAACCAAAACTTTTGCCAAGGATGGATTTCTCCGCAGATATTCCACCGGATTATCGGACTATGGTAGTCATTCCAGCGATGTTAACCTCAGTGGAAGAAATTGAAAATTTGGTTGAAGCATTAGAAGTGCGTTTCCTTGCAAACAGAATCGACCGGTTACATTTTGCACTTTTAACGGATTTTACAGATGCTGACCAGCCAATAAAACCAGGAGATCAGGAACTCATCGACTTAGCTCAATTGCGTATAACAGACCTCAATATAAAGTACCAGACAGACCACTATGACTTGTTTTTCCTCTTTCACCGGCCTCGTCATTGGAATTTAAGAGAAAATGCCTGGATAGGTTATGAAAGAAAGCGTGGAAAAATAACTGAAATGAATTCATTACTGCGTGGAGGTTCTAAAGATCGCTTCTCCGTGATTATAGGAGACCAATCTATTTTCCCACACATAAAATATGTGATTACACTTGATGCAGATACCCAACTGCCTATGGGATCTGCATGGAAACTTATTGGTACGATGGCGCATCCGCTCAATCAGGCTTGGTACGATGAACAAAAGAAAAGAGTAACGGATGGTTATGGCATCCTTCAACCAAGAGTAACAAATAGCTTACCCGAAGAAACGGCTTCATGGTATACCCGTATGCATGGCAATGAGCCAGGGATCGACCCTTATACTCGGGCCTCTTCAGATGTATATCAGGACCTATTTCAGGAAGGATCTTTTATAGGTAAAGGAATTTATGATGTGGATGTTTTTAAAAAAGTCTTAGATGGCAAATTTGCTGAAAATTGTATCCTGAGTCATGATCTCTTGGAAGGGTGTTATATAAGATCCGGGTTAGTAAGTGATGTGCAATTATTCGAAAAGTATCCAACTACTTATCGGATCGATACAAAACGCCGAGCGAGATGGGTCAGAGGGGATTGGCAGATTTTTTCCTGGTTTTTACCATTTATTCCCAATGCGTCAAAAGGATGGACAAAAAATCCAATTTCAGGGTTGTCCCGATGGAAAATATTTGACAATATTAGGCGTAGCCTTGTGCCCATCGCACTGACCTCACTGCTTTTAGTAGGATGGCTGGTTTTGGCTTCATCCTTATTCTGGACCATTGTGGTTTCATTAATAATAGTTGGACCCATTTTCATTACTGCAGTATGGGATACATTCAATAAACCTAAGGATGTGATCATATCCCATCATATAAAACATTCAATTCGCAGCATTATAGACATATGTATAGATACATTATTTACTCTGATCTGTTTGCCTTACGAGGCTTATATTAACTTAAAGTCAATTGGCCTCACACTCTGGCGTGTGCTGGTCACTAGAAAGAAAATGCTGGAATGGAATCCGTACTCCTCTGAGCATAATGTTTCCAAACCTGGATTATGGTCATCCTATTCCATAATGTGGATTGAATTGGTCTTACCTGCTGTTGTTTTGGTTTGTTTGTTGATATTTGCTCCGTTGAAATTGATTATTGCTGGGCCTATATTGATCATGTGGGCCCTTGCTCCCTTCGTCACCTGGTGGATTAGTAATCCGCAACCAAAACAGGTAGCTATACTCACTCAAGAACAGAATATTTTTCTCTTTAAACTGGCAAGAAAAACTTGGAGTTTCTTTGAACGTTTTGTCGGACTAGAAGATAATTGGTTGCCTCCGGATAATTTTCAAGAACAACCGATCGTATTGATTGCACATCGCACCTCTCCTACAAATATAGGCCTCTCGCTACTGGCTAGCTTATCAGCCCGGGACTTTGGTTATATCACTTCAGGTCAACTTGTAGAACGAACTGAGAAGACATTAAACACGATGATGAGCCTGGAGCGGTTCAGAGGTCATTTTTACAATTGGTACGATACTCAAACCTTGAGTCCATTATTGCCAAAATATATTTCAACCGTGGACAGTGGTAATCTTGCAGGTCATTTAATAGTACTCAGACAAGGGCTATTGGCCATCCCGCACCAAAAGATTTTCGACATAAAATTTTTTGAAGGTCTTCAACACACCCTCTTTGTTTTGATGGAGACATTACAAGAAAAAGACACCAATGTATTGCTGCAATGGAAATTGGATTTGGAGGCAGTGATTAATATGGGTGCTATCAAATTGAATAAAGTTCAATCGGTAATTAAAACCTTAGCGACAAGTTTTGACGATACGATGGCATCGCTGACTTACGGTCGGCAAAGTGAAACCTATTGGTGGAAAAGCACTATGCAACAACAATTGGAGCAAGCGATGGATGAATGTAACCTATTTAATCCTTGGGCTGTATCCATGAATGCTCCCATGGCATTTGTTGAATTGGAATTCCTCAATACAGATTCAAGCTTACTGGATCTAACCAAAAGGGTACATGAATTTCAAATGGTGTCACATGATGAGACTGGACGGCATGCACCATTTCAACAAGCTTTAACTGAAACTATTCGAAGGACAACTGATCGAATAAGTTCAATTGAAAATCTGGCCTTACTGTGTAATAAGCTTGCTGAGGTGGAATGGGAGTTCCTATACAATAGTTCAAACCATTTGTTTAGTATCGGCTATAATGTGATAGACCATCGTATAGATACAAGTTACTATGATTTGCTTGCATCAGAAGCAAGGTTGGCCGTGTTCATAGGCATTGCACAAGGAAAGTTGCCTGAAGAGAGTTGGTTTGCATTAGGTAGATTGTTGACAAATGTGGAAGGGAACTCTATATTGCTTTCCTGGAGTGGTTCAATGTTTGAATACCTGATGCCACTTTTAATCATGCCTTCATTTGAAAATACATTATTAGACCATACGTGTAAGGCAGCGGTCAGATGGCAAATAGAGTATGGAAAAATTAGAGGAATACCATGGGGGATTTCAGAATCTGGTTACAACAGAATCAATGCAAATTCTCACTATCAGTATCGTGCTTTTGGGGCTCCTGGTATGGGGTTAAAAAGAGGTCTAGAAGAAGATTCAGTTATTGCACCCTATGCCACGGCCATGGCGTTAATGATAGCTCCAGAAAAGGCTTGTGAAAACCTGGAATTACTTCTTGAAAAAGGATTTGGAGGGCGATATGGTTGTTATGAAGCGATAGATTACACCCCATCCCGGTTGCCACGAGGCCAATCTCATGCTATCGTTTATTCATATATGACACATCATCAAGGCATGAGTTTATTATCGCTGGCTTATTTGCTGCTAGATAAACCGATGCAAAAATTATTTGAATCCGAGCCTCGTTTTAAGGCAACTATTTTATTGCTTCAGGAGCGTATACCTAAAGCAACTACGTATTTTACCCATACTACGGCTATTGCTGATATTGATTATGTATCTAGTGGTGCCGAAACCAGAATTTTAAAAAGTCCCTATACCGCCATACCGGAAATACAATTGTTATCGAATGGCCGATACCATGTGATGTTGTCCAATTCCGGTGCAGGTTACAGTCGTTGGAAAGATCTTGCCGTGACTCGTTGGCGGGAGGATGGCACATGTGATAATTGGGGCACTTTTTGTTATATCAGAGATTTAGAGACCAATACATATTGGTCCAATGTGCTTCAACCAACACTCATAAGAGGAGAAAAGTATGAAGCTGCATTTTCGCAAGGTCGAGTTGACTTTCATTGTTTACACCATGAAATAGAAACCCATACAGAAATAGTGGTGTCTCCGGAGGATGACATAGAAATGCGCAGGATATTGATCAAAAATTATTCAGATAGACGCAGGACTATTGAAGTGACGAGTTATGCGGAAGTAGTGCTTGCACCGCTTGCATCTGATTTGATGCAGCCTGCATTCAGTAATCTGTTTATTCAAACCAAAATTTTACCGCACCAACATGCAATTATGTGTACCCGGAGACCACGGTCTGATGAAGAACATCCACCGTGGATGTTTCATTTAATGACCTTGCATGGCAAAGTTCCATTTCAGATATCCTATGAAACAGACCGATCGGAATTTTTAGGTCGAGGTAATACAACCGTAAATCCTCAAGTCATGGTCAAACCGGGTCCGCTCGGCGGACACGAGGGTTCAGTCCTTAATCCAATCGTAGCCATTCGATATAAAATAGATCTCGAACCTGAAGAAAAAATAGCGATTGATATGATCATTGGGATTGCTGATTCTTCGGCTGGTTGCGAAAGTCTCATTGGTAAATACCAGGATAAACATCATAAAGACAGAGTATTCGAACTGGCGTGGACACATAGTCAAGTTGTACTAAGGCAAATCAATTCTTCAGAGTCGGATGCCCAATTGTATGGTCGTCTTGCCAGTTCGATATTATTTACTAACGCTACTTTTCGTGCAGATCCTGGCATCCTGATCAACAATCGTCGGGGCCAATCTGGATTATGGGGATATGCAATTTCAGGCGATTTGCCAATTGTACTTTTAAAAATCGAAGACCAAAGTAATATGCAGTTAGTAAAACAAATGGTGCAGGCTCATGCTTACTGGCGCTTAAAAGGGCTAGCTGTCGACTTGGTGATTTGGAACGAAGAACACAATGTATATAGGCAGGGCTTTCAAAATGATATCCTGGCTCTGATCCCCGCCGAATTAAGAGATCGTCCCGGAGGCATTTTTGTGAGAGCTTCTGATCAAATATCAAATGAAGATCGCATCTTGTTTCAAACCGTGGCCCGCATTAATATTTCAGATAATAAAACATTAGAAGATTTTGTCAAGACTAAAACGGTGGCTAAACCAATCATACCTTTGATCACAGCCACTAAAAAGTATATCCCAGCTTCCACCAATATCCCATTGCCGACGGATTTGATCTTTTATAATGGGTCCGGAGGTTATACTGCTGATGGAAATGAGTATGTCATTGAAATAGAGCATAAAAACCGAACCCCAGCACCATGGGTTAACGTAATAGCAAATCCTAATTTTGGAACGATTATTTCTGAAAGTGGTTCATCCTATACTTGGACTGAGAACGCGCACGAATTAAGACTTACACCTTGGAATAATGATCCGGTGAGTGATCCAGGGGGAGAAGTGTTTTATCTTCGGGATGAAGAGAGTGGTCATTATTGGACTACTACCTTTTTGCCAACCGGAAGTCAAACAAATTACATCACCAGGCACGGATTTGGGTATAGTATGTTTGAACACATTGAAGCTGGAATACATTCAGAAATGGTGGTATATGTAGATCTTGAAGCTTCTATCAAGTTTACAGTATTAAAGATTCGAAATCAATCAGGCAGATCACGAAGGCTTTCGGCCACTGGGTATATAGAGTGGGTGCTTGGAGATAACAGAATGAAAACAGCGATGCATATTCACACCGAAATTGACCCAGATAGTGGTGTGTTTTTAGCAAAAAATCAATATAGTACAGAGTTTTCTCATAGAGTAGCGTTTTTTGATACCAATGAGTTAAAAAATTCATTTACCGCCGACCGAACTGAATTTATTGGCCGTAACGGCACCTTGCAGTCGCCTATTGCTATGACTCGTACAAATCTCTCTGGAAAAATCGGCTTGGCCTTGGATCCTTGTGCAGCTATTCAAGTCCCATTTAATTTGTCTGATGGGGAGGAACGGGAAATTATTTTTAGACTTGGAGCAGGAAAAGATGTACAAGATGCAATTACTTTAGCCCGCAAATTTAGAGACAATGCATCAGCTCATGAATCTCTCAAACGAGTAAAAAATTATTGGAAAAAGACTCTTGGTACCCTTCAAGTTGCCACTCCTGATCCTGCCATTAATATGATCACAAATGGTTGGCTTATTTACCAGACTCTTTCATCTCGACTATGGGGTCGCAGTGGTTTTTACCAATCAGGTGGGGCTTTTGGGTTCAGAGATCAACTGCAGGATGTCATGTCACTGATACAATCATCGCCGCAGCTGGCAAAAGATCAGATTTTGTTATGTGCTTCGCGACAGTTTAGAGAAGGCGATGTACAACATTGGTGGCACCCACCGTCAGGTCGAGGAGTGCGGACTCGATGCTCTGATGATTTTCTTTGGTTGCCGCTAGTGACTTCAAGATATGTGCTTCGTACAGGTGATCAAGCTATATTGGATGAAAAAGTGAATTATTTGGAAGGCCGACCTTTGTCTTCGAATGAAGAATCTTACTTTGATTTACCCACGATATCCATTTCATCGGCGTCCGTGTACGATCATTGCGTCGCGGCTATCAAACATGGCTTCAATTATGGTATACATGGGCTTCCATTAATTGGGAGTGGAGATTGGAATGATGGCTATGATAAAGTGGGTATCGGGGGTCAGGGAGAAAGCGTATGGATGGCATTTTTTCTCTATGAAATATTACACAGATTTGAATCCATAGCTTTAGGACATCAAGATCCATCTTTTGCTGACGAGTGTTCAAAACAAGCTCGTCAATTAAAAGAAAATATTGATAAATATGCTTGGGATGGAGATTGGTACAAGCGAGCTTGGTTTGATGATGGTACGGTACTGGGGACTGCCACCAATGAGGAATGTAAAATTGATTCCATTGCCCAAAGCTGGTCTGTATTATCTGGCGCTGGTGATGAAAAACGGGTCCGGATCGCTATGAATTCCGCTTATATAAATCTAGTGCGAAAAGATGTAAAGATTATCCAACTTTTGGAACCGCCTTTTGATCAATCTGATTTAAACCCGGGCTATATAAAAGGGTACGTACCTGGGGTCAGAGAAAATGGAGGGCAATATACTCATGCGGCAATATGGATGATCATGGCTTTTGCGAAGTTAGGCGACAACAAGCGGGTATGGGAATTATTGAATATGATTAATCCGATCAATCATGGTAAAACCTCCGAATCTAAGGCTATCTACAAAGTGGAACCTTACGTAGTGGCTGCAGATGTATATGCCGGTCGTCAACATGCCGGTCGAGGCGGTTGGACCTGGTACACCGGCTCGGCAGGATGGATGTATCAACTTATTACAGAATCTTTTCTTGGCATTCATCAAGAAGGAGGTAAATTAAAAATAGAGCCTTGTATCCCGTTGGAATGGGACTCATTTAAAGTTAGATATCAGTATAAACATGCGATTTATCAGATAGAGGTTACGCAAAAAAATGGCCAGGAGGATATGACGGTGATCGAGGATGGAGTACTACAGCAAGATAAAATGATCACCCTCGACAATGATGGCTTGGTACATAATGTCCATGTAATCATCTATAGGAAGTTGGGCTAGTAATAGCAATAGGAGTAACCAGTCCGTGGAATCAACTAACCATTTGTCTAAAAAATACAGGATGGATGAAAATAAAACATTTATATGAACCACCTCTCAAGCGAGTCGGGCATTTATCGCCACTACCAAACCATTGATTATCCTGGGCGAAAATAAGGTACTCTTGGGAGGCAACAATTTTTTATTGATCAAAATCTGATCGGTCGAAAGGGTAGGCGGGATGAATACAAAATCGTCAGTATAAGTTTGTTGCATGGCCATTATTTCTTCACGCTCACCGAGGTATTCCGCATACTTTATCCGCTTGCTTTTGGTTTCATCCGTAATGTCAAAGATGTCTTGAGTCACCAGCTTTGAAAACCGGAGCGGCATCAGAGTCCTGGATCCACCCTTGAGATGAAATCGATAGATTTTGTTTCGGTGAATAAGGTGATAGGCTTCCGGAAGGTTTGGATCATGTACTATCGGATGACTACTACCTGTAATCTCTTGCCAATCTTGAGCTAGATTCTTAAGCTTAGTCAAAATAGAGGGAACTGTCATGGATCGAAGCGGGGTCATGATGCGAAAAAAAGTAGCGACCCTCATCTCGCTAGGCGCAAAATAGACGGTGAGTATTTTTTGAGGAGTCTTGATAGAATGCAAATAAGACAAAGAGGCAAATCGATGATGGCCATCTGCAATCAAGGCATGGCTTACGTGGATTAAAAAATGTCGCGTGATCGCTTGTATTCTTTTTTTATCATCAATGATCCATACGGAATGCAATGTTTGCTCATCAGGATATTTAAGTTGAACCAATGGTTTGGCAGATTTAGCTTGATTCAATAGTTGATATAACGATGGGAGTCTGGGCATCAATAATGCTACTGGCTTGATCATTGCCTTTCTCGATTGTAACAGCGCTTGATGGATTCTTTCCTTTTTGGCTATGGTCTGTTCATGTGGCCGAATATGCTTTTTTTTATACTCTTCGATAGCGGTGAGGCTGATGAGGCCAGTGGATTGGAGTCCTTGATGTCGTACTTCTAATACAAAATATGCGTTTTTGCCCTGGCTGGCAGTTTTGAAGTGACCTTGATCAAAGGTTTTATTGAAGTCATCCCTCATATTCTCGTAAAATGATTCATCAAATCGAATCCGATTCAAGTCAGGAATAAATCCTTCAAAAGGGTAAATATGCATAGTCGGGTTACTCTGTTGCTTAAAAATAACTCATCCTACTGTAATGCTTTTGAATATTTTTGATCAGAATCCAAAGCTACTAAACCGCAACTATTCCTACCTTGCAAGCTTCACCATAAAAACTTCCATTTTTTCAAAGAATACCTAGTGCCTGAACCGCTTGCCCACACGGTTCCTGATTAAAAACCATTCTCGTTCATTCCTTAATTATCACACAAGGCCCTTGTTTATGACCATAAAAAATAAAATTATTAACCTAATTGGAAAATTGCCATATATCAGTAGGC
Source organism: Saprospiraceae bacterium (assembly GCA_031417835.1). Lineage (GTDB taxonomy): Bacteria > Bacteroidota > Bacteroidia > Chitinophagales > Saprospiraceae > JADJLQ01. The sequence continues at coordinate 27,602 of JANOWJ010000032.1, forward strand.
TTCGGCGTGAAAACATCCTTCTTCGGAATGAAAAATGGATGCAACGTAAAAATTCTATGTTCCCTGATGGGCATTACCATTCAACTATTAATTAAATAGATCATCTCAAGACTAGGGAAGCTTTGGTATGGGGTCGAGAAAAAGAATCGCGCATCGCCGGGATAAATTTGAATACATCCATGCAGCTTCATCTTATAGATCAATTTATACCCTATTATCATGATATTCCTTTTCCAAGTTTCAAAAACAACTTGACCCGATATTATTTTGAAAACGAATTTCACTCCTATACTGATGCCATTTTTTTGTATTCCATGATGCGGCATTTTAACCCCAAACAAATTATAGAAGTGGGATCGGGTTATTCCTCTGCGGTCATTTTGGACACCAATGAGCGATTTTTTGATAATCGTATCAGGTTGACATTCATCGAGCCACATCCAGACCGACTCTATTCATTGATCGCGGTTAAGGATCGAAACTCTTCGAAAGTCATCGAACAAGAAGTGCAGCAGATCCCATTGGAAATTTTTGAACTCCTTGAAGCGGGTGATATTTTATTTATTGACAGTTCTCATGTCGTGAAGACAGGGAGTGATGTCAACTACATTTTATTTGAGATCTTACCCAGATTAAAAAGCGGGGTTTTGATCCATTTTCATGATATCTTTTATCCATTTGATTATCCAAAAGAAGTGGTTTATACTGGAATCCAATGGAATGAAGGCTTTTTTTTAAGAGCTTTTTTGATGTACAACAATGAATTTGAAATTAAATTATTTTCAAATTATTTATATCATCACCATATTGAAGTGTATGATAAAATGCCCTTATGCCATAAAAACACAGGTGGTAATTTATGGTTAACAAAAAAATGATAGCGAATCCATAAGCTTACAAACCAGTATACTACAAACTATCGCATTGAGCTTCAATTCCTTTGGATAAATGGGTCACCGTTGGCTTTGTATGTAGCATGCCTTGGAGTGCCATTCTTAATTCATGTCCTAGCGTTTATTTATTAGGTACATTTGCAGCATAAAATTCTATTTCAGATTTGTCTGTATTCAAAAAACTCGCCGGAGAAACTGCTTTATATGGGCTGAGCAGTATATTAGCCCGCTTTGTCAACTTCCTGTTAGTCCCCTTACATACTACAGTTTTGGATCGAGGCGATTATGGGGTCATCGGTCAAATGTACGGTTGGATCGCGCTGGTTATTGTCATCTATTCCTTTCGATTAGAGTCGGCTTATTTTAGATTTGCAAGTAACGACCTCGCGAGTAAATCCTATCCTAATGCAAAAATATTTACATTAAGTATAGCTCTCCTGTTTTCTGGCTTACTTATCCTTTTCAGTACACCGATCGCTGCCATGCTCCAGGTATCAGAGTATACCTACCTGATCAAATATGTAGCGGGCATCATCGCACTGGATGCGTTATGCGAGTTACCTTTTGCCCGGCTGCGATTACAAAAAAGGCCAGTTAAATTTGTAGTTATCAAAAGTATCAACATCAGTGTCAATGTATTGCTTAATGTTTATTTTTTACTTTGGCATCCGGGCTATCATACATTGAGCTCCAGCGAGCTTGTGGCTTATGTATTTATAGCCAATTTGATGGCCAGTGCCCTGACTTTGCTTTTATTGTTTAAAGAATATCTCGCCGAAGGATTTCAATTGAACATTCAGGTCATGAAACAGATTTTTTTATATTCGTGGCCATTACTGATCGTGGGTATAGCTAATATCATCGACGATGCCATGAGCAGACAATTTATGAGTTGGTTATTGCCGGGTAGCATGATTGAAAAAAAGACTTTAATGGGTGAATACAATGCTTGTATAAAATTTGCAGTACTGATCTCCTTATTTGTGCAAGCGTTTCGATATGCCGCCGAACCGTTTTTTTTCAAACACATGAATTCGTCCAATGCTAAATCGGACTATAGTAAGATCACCACTTATTTTACCCAATTTTTAATGATTGGTTTTGTGGCCATTCTGTTATACCTTGATTTTTTTAAACATTATATTGTAAAACGACCTGAGTATCTGAATGCCATCGGTATCGTCCCGATAGTCCTCATGGCCAATGTCTTTCTGGGTATCTACTATAATGTATCCAATTGGTATCGACTCACCGACCGCACCCGATATGGTATGTATTCTGCGTTGATCGGGGTAGGTCTTACCATATTCTTTAATATCCTACTGGTGCCTAGATACAGCTACTATGGTACCGCATGGTCTATGCTGATCTGTTATTTTGGCATGACTGTAGTCACCTACATATGGGGGCAAAAGTATTATCCTATAGCCTATGAACTTAATAAAATAGCCCGGGTGGTAGTTGGTGGACTATTTATTTACATTTTAAGTGTATACATAACGCAATATATTCCTGATGTACCGGTGATTCGTTTTATCGCACGTAGTCTTTTGCTTGTAGTCTACCTTTGGCTATTTAATCTGAATATGATTAAGGCTATCTTTTTGTCTTTAAAAAAGGGCGGAGCATCGTAGCGTGCGCCATGGTTCTCCCCCCAAAGGGGTGAATTTATTCCACTAACAAAGTTTATTCAAAAATAGCTGTAAATTTCACGATAGCTCCGTATGGTCTTATGTCTAATTTAAAATTAAATACAATAAAAATCATACTATGAAAAACCTTTTCTTTCTGATTTTATTGTTGTACACATGCGGTCGGACATCAATTGATCGCAATGCACAAGCCGCACAAGAAATCAAATCGGCAGACATCGCGATGAGTCAACTGGCCACAGAAATAGGATTTTATAAAGCTTTACTGACTTATGCAGAAGACAGTGTCATCCTTCCGATAAAAGGCGAGCTTCCACTCATAGGCAAATCTGCTGCAGCCTTACAATGGGCAGTAAAACCTATTATCACCGGCTTGACTTGGGAGCCCGTAAAAGTGGAGGCGTCGGCTAGTGGTGATATGGGTTATAGTTTTGGATTTGCAACAAATAAACAACAAGACACCATCATATATACAAACTATTGTACGATATGGCGCAAACAAAAAAATGGGGCCTGGAAATTCGTTTATGACGCCGGCAATACGGTTCCTTCACTACCTATACGTTAGTAGCAGAGAACCCTTCTATATTAACTCTTTATTCGGATTTATTTATCTTATATGAAAAAAGCGAATGTTGTGTGCCCAAGTGGAATCTTCTTGATTCCAACCTTTATTATATTCTTATCGTTTTTTAGCTTTGCTTGCAATAAACAGACAGCCCCGGGATTTACGAATATAGACACTACTTTATTATTTGTAGGCAACAGCCTCACTTATACCAATGACCTACCACTTTTAGTGTCAGCTATAGGCAAGTCAAAAGGAGCTAACATAAAAGTAGAAATGCTGGCTTTGCCCAATTATGCATTGATGGATCACCTGACGGATGGCAACCTTCAAAAAATGCTAGCCACTAAAAAATACAACATTGTCATAGTGCAGCAAGGTCCATCTTCTCAGTCAGAAGGCCGGACAATGTTATTGGATGCTGCGACCTTAATTAAACAATTTTGTGATGACCACGAAGCTAAACTTGCGTTCTATATGGTATGGCCTGCATATGCCAATTATAGCAACTTTGATGGAGTCATTCGTAATTATTCTGAAGCAGCCACGATTACGAATTCAATTTTGTGTCCTGTAGGCAAAGTATGGAAGGAGTATATTGATCGCAGTAACGATCTTTCGTATTACGGACCCGATTTGTTCCACCCTTCGTCGAAGGGGAGTCAGGTGGCAGCAGAAGTGATTTATACTACTTTATTTAAATGACCAAGCTGCGATGTAAAAGTCATGCGAATCTACTTACGTTGAAACGCAATAAATCTCATTAAACATGTTTTTTCTTCCTTTTCATCTTCTTCATAGTCTTTTTGTCGTATAGACATTTTGAATTATCTGCTTTCACATAATACAATTTGTAATTCAAGGCCATCGGATCCATACACCCTTGCAAATTGAGGATCTCCACCTTTCTAAATTCGATCGGGTGGCTTTCACTTTGCAAAGAAATAGAACCACTGGACAAAAGTTTTCCATCCGGCTTGGCCTTTGGATCAAAGCCATTGACGACATCACCACCAATTTGAGGTTTGTGGTAGGATAATACCAGTTCACCATTCACGTAGTGTTGCATCAATGAATCTCCTAGTACCTTTACCTCTGCGCGTACCCATTGATCACCATGATAGGTCTGGGAGGTGGAGTTTATACAAGGCCTTTTTTCGAGTAAGCCATTGATCACAACATGAGTACCCGGGGTGCATAGATTGCATGTAGTCCTTATGCCACTTCCTTTTCCACCTAAAAACTGAACTTCTATCGATATCGGAAAATCTTGATCTTTAAGCATAGATTCCGGGGATTGACCATGCAACATAAAGCCACTGTTGCGAAAAGCCCAATCTGGGCCTTCTTTGGCTTGATCCCCTACAAAACGGTATTCTGTAGCGATCACGTAATATGAAAAGTTTTTTTCATAAAATAAATGACCATAACGTTCCTTGAAGCTGTCATAGCCCTCATAATTCACATTTATTTTTCCGTCTTTTACCCTGAATGTATTGGCGAAATTATCATTAAGCACATAACCTTTTATTTTAGGCTGCCATCCAGTCAAATCTTTACCATTAAAGAGTTGTTGCCATTCTGTTTTAGATGCTTGAGGCAGTTGAGCACTTAGTAAGCCTGTACTCAGAGATAGGAGTACAAGTAATTTTAAATTTTTCATACTTTCTGTATTAAAGGCATAAGGAAAAAAAGCTCACATAAAAAAAAGCTTTAATTAACTTGGTTCCTAAAATGAAGCCAAACTATTTTTTATTCTTCTGGCCAAATTAAACTTAAATCAGGGTGAATCAAGCAATGATCAGATAGTTCAAAAGAAGTAGACTCCAACCGAATGTCATATTCACCTTGTTCATTTAAACTAAAGACTTCTATAGATCGGACTGATGGATCTATGAGGATATAATATTTAATCCCAAATTTTTGATATAGATCTGATTTGGTGTACCGATCCTTTAATTTTGAGGAAGGGGAAATAATTTCTACCACTAATTCTGGTGGTGTGTCCAAATATTGACCCTCTATTTTTTTGCAGACAATCAGTAAGTCAGGATTGACGATGTTGTTTTCACTTATTTTTAAGTCTATAGGTTGATATACCTTGCAGAAAGAGCACTTTGAGGCTTTTATGGCGCTTGTAAAGACCCAGGATAGATTAGAAGCTATTTCCTGATGATCAGGTCGGGCCATCGGACTCATATCATATGCGATCCCGTCGATGATTTCCCAACGACCTTCCCATCGTAAATAGTCTTCATAACTATAATTTGGCAATATTCTGGGAGCAAGGCTCATATGGTAAAGATATAGGAATTAAAAGTGATTTTTTAACCCCAAAAAAATGGGCACGACCGTGGGTGAAAGGATCATCTAGGCCTTTGTATGGAGAAATCAATAAGCTGAATTTCTTAAAAAGCGGTGTTTTTAATTTAATGATTATGTCCTTTGTGGGCATCTGGCTTCAAACTATTTTTATCTACCAATGCCATAGCGCATTTGGAGCATTTATCACCAGATCGACCAACGATGTCTTTATGCATCGGACAAATGTGGGATTGGGTACTGTCGGCCATAGTTGTGGCTTGAGTCGGTGTCTCGACTGCAGGGACAGACTCAGGAGTTGATTTTGAAGAACCGCCTTGGCAGGCTACTCCCAAGGCAATCAAGAGTGCTAGAAGAATGTACTTATTCGTTTTTTTCATATGTTAAATGTACGGTTAACTTTTGGTCAGTCTACCAATTAAACCATTGTTTATTTGGCTTCTTTAGCTCGATAACTAATTTGACAGTTTTTTAATCTTTTCTCACAATGCTTTAGATACGCCAAATAATTTTAAGAGGATCTGAATGCTACCGGATGACTTAATTTTTTATGGGGTCCAAAAAAGATCCTAAGAAAAATGCGAAAAGCTGACAGTTCGACAAAAATAAAACAAAGTGCCATTAATGAAATTAAAACGATCTGATCACTATGAATATATGTAAAAAGCACATCAATGCCTACAAAGGCAGCCGAAATAGGAAATCCCAACATCCCAATGGTAGCTAATATGAATAAAAAACCGATCGTCTCTTGCTCATACACATAGCCGTGAAACTGATTGAGGGAGATATCACCATCAATGTTTTTGATTTTTAGCAAACAATAATAGCCCAATAAAAACGCAGCTCCCACTCCACTGGCATAAAAGATGATTTCGATCGGTTGGATATATGTTGTATTAAACAAGGCAGCGGCCATTATAAAAAGATGCCCAATACATAAATAAAACCATGCCTTTGTAGCAGATCCTCTGAATGAAAAAGCAAAAAGAATAAAAGATAACGCTAGTCCTATCCAGATATAAGACAAATAAACTCCCCAAGAAAGAAGTACAGCTGGTTGAACATATCGGAAAATCACTAAGCTGACTCCCAATACGAAAAATAAACCGATTAATACATTGGAATTTAAAAATCGGACCTGCCTGCCAAGCCATTTAAACGGGCTCCATAGATAGGTATATAAGATACTGTCCAGATTCCATTCTTTGATGCCCAACACATACCAAGTGGCTTTTAATTTTGACACCAGATTTTGTTGAGGTGCAGTATAGTGAAAATATTGATGATGGATGAGATAGTTTAAAATAGAAGGAGAAACCAACAATTGATAAGTTCTTAAAAATGCATTTCCTGCAAAATGAATCAACACCAACCAGTGAAAGCCTAAGGCTACCTCAATAAACATCAATCCTATTTGTGCAGCTGATGAATAGGCAATTTGAGTTTTTACGGTGGGTTGCACTCTTGCTATCATCGTAGCTATAATAGCAGTCAACGTGCCTATGCTTATAATGACCGCTTTGGCCCAAAACATATCCTCCCAAAAAGGATGTGTGCGGAGTAATAAAAACACACCAATGTGAACACTTACGGAACCGTAAAATATGGCGGACGACGATGTCGGGCCTTCCATTGCTCTGGGCAACCAACTGGTAAACGGAAATTGAGCAGATTTGATAGTGGCAGGCAAGATCATCATACAGACTATAAATATGGCCATCCCGGTTTGACCGGTATTCAATGCTATATCTTTTGCCTCGCCTAATTGATTAAAGTTGATATTTTGGTGTGTCAAATGATGCATCATCCACATCGCCAACATCAGGGATACATCGCTGATGCGATAGTTGGACACTGCTTTGAATGCATTTTTGACAGGCAAATAACGATTGCGGTAAAAAGCGATCAGGATAAAGGAACAAATGCCCTTTATTTCCCAGCCTATAAATATCGTCTCAAAATTTCCAGCTAAAATGATAAGGTTAAAGGCAGCACCGAACAATAGTATAATATTAAAAAATCGTTTAAAACCCTCATCCCGATGCATGTAATATTTACTAAACGTAGCTACCAAAAAAAACAAAGTCGAACCGACAAGACTGAAAGCAGCAGTTATTTCATCATAGTACAATTGAATAGCAAAAACAAACTGATCCGTTTCATACAGCGTAGCGACTTTGTAGCTAATGGGTTTAAGCCCATTGATAATCCAACCCACAAAAAACGAGACTGCGACGATGATGTTGGCCACCTTTGCAAAACGCACTATTCTTCCAATGACTTTTTCATTTTTGTTTCGCCAAAAAAGAGTTGCCAAAAAAGCAATAAAAGGTATGGCAATAAATAATATGAGGAATTGATTCATCTAGTTCAAATTTCTAAATTTTTTTAATCGAGCAAGTACACGGGCAGATTTTCTTCTGTGGCATGTACGATATGATTTGTTTCCATTTCTTTTGCCCCCTCTATAAATTTTTCCATATTGTGAATGGTTTTAATATCCTTCACATCAGTTATGGGTTTATAGATTTTGAATGCGCCATCCTGAAAATAATAAAACTGTTTTTCCACCGGATGAAAAGCAATCAGATGCACCCATTCGTTTTTATACCATTCAAATACTTCGGTAGAAGACTGCACTGCTTTCAACACGATATCAGGTTGATGTTCTACGATGACCAATAAACGAACAGGATCATGCACTTCTATCATTTGCCATGGCAGGCCAGGCCTCAAATCGCCATCGCTACTATTGGCCACACCAAACAAGCCCATCACGTTATGCGGAAGTTTGGTGCCAGCTCCTAGCTTAATATTATCCACTCTGGAGAAGTAATATTCAAGATTGATCCCGCCACATACAAGTCCGATAGGTCGCATCACTGCCGTTAAGATGGCACCCTCAGGATCTGTAGTGTAATCATAGCTGTTTAAAAACGCTCTTCTATCCAAAAATAAAGATTTGGTAAGTTTTCTGCGGCCTATAATGGCAAGCGTATTGGTGCCATGACCTAACTCCGGCCTTGGTTCAAACAAGGACACTGAGCGACTGTGAATTGCTTTTCGCACCTGCTCCAACTCTTGTTTCGTATTGATTGATGCAAATCGGCGACTTCGCTCTTTTGCATTCAGATTCAAAGCGGTTTCAAAATTTTGTATATTGATAATATGTTTTTCGGCATTCTCCTTGCTCAGGAGATTTTCATCATAATATCCCCATACATCAGCCGCTGTATCATGCATACTGCCTATAAATTGAGTAGTGTCCGGGATTACAATACCTTTAGTAGCTAATATCTGCCTCACTTTTTTATGATTTAAAATAAAGGACTGTACTCTGGCATTGGTAGCACCTGGACGCCCACTACATGCTCCACAATCATGAGCACCATGATGAGGGTTATTGGCACTGCTACTGCCATGAGCTACAAAATAAACGATAGGCGCAAAATTTCTGATCAGTCCAATACCCCGTAGAAAATTTTCACCTCGAGTGACCATTTCATCCAACGTGTAGCCAACTTGCAATCCATTTTCTTTTTCTGGATTCGTATTTTCTATGGTCAAGGTGGAATGCTTGTCCATATGACTGTATGCATCTGAAATTGCCGGACTCATCGTAGGGCGGAATAGCAATTGAATTTTTTTGATAAAAGCCCAAAAACCAAACACGATACTCAGGACAAAACCAGATAAAATACCATGGGTATATTTGGTATAAATCAACTCATCTTGCCTGATGGACTTAGCATCAGATTCCTTAATCAAATATTGTGGAGTGACTGGCGCCGGGCATAACTTATCATAAAATTTTCCACCTTCCTGTTGAAAATAAAACTCCACTCCAAAAAAACCGGGGGCACCAAAGGTTTCAGCTTTTTTATCAATCGCTTCAATATGTCGTCGGATTGAATCCTCCCGTTCGTCAATACAAAAAATAGCCTGAAGCGATGGGATATTCTGATCCACTAAAGTCTCATGACCATTTATTGCATTTCTTTTTTCGTCCGACATATGAATGCCTTTCAACACCGCGTCATAATAACTCCATTCAAAAGCATTCTGCCATAATTCTATTACTTCGGCAAACTCTGTTTTGGTCACGTGAGCTAATAAATCGACAGGAAGTATCGTAACATGATCAGTCAATGGACGCCATGTAGTGCCTAATGTGTGAGTTAAAGCATCCAATTCCATCAACAACTCCAACTCCACGAGTTCTTTCAGTGTGATCTGTTTTCGATCGAGCAGGGTGTGCGGATTGTCTTCTACTGCACTCACAAAACCACTCCATCCAGGGTGGGCAAACTGCTGGTCAAATATATATTGTGTGAAATAGGCATCCTTGCCGACAATAGTTTTTAATAATTCTGTAATTGAAAATTGACCTGATAAAAATTTCTGGCGTACAACTTTAGTTTTAAAGAAACTGACCAAACTATGCTGCTCTAATGCTTTGACACTTTCCAAGAACGGTTTATTGACAATGGGAAAACCATCAATCGCAATTCCTTGGTCTAAAAAGCTACAAAGGATCCGATACAACAGCGGATGTACTTTATTGTCTAAATCTATACCATATACTACTTTCCAATGATTACGAAGTTGCCCTATGCGGGGAATATTGATCGTGTCATACTTAAAATTTAAAAGTTTTTCTTTCCATGCCGCCAATACCTCTTTACCCTTTTTTTCCGCAATGATGTTATTCAATACATCTTCTCGTATCCTTCCAGTTTTATACATCTCGCGGTATTCGTGGAGTTGCAAATGCACCTGAAACCCAAAAATTTTAGATGCTTTAAATATGGCATCATAAAACTTCATGTGTTGAAAAGCATGCAAGGAGTTATGATGGATAAAATCTTTCAAAGCCTGCTGAGATGGAAGAAAGTGTTTTAATTCATGAAGGATATGTGCTTCATCGAAGGCTAAATTATGGACAGATGTTGTACTCATGCAGTTATTTTTACATTTTCTGGTAAGTCATAACGATAGATTTTATCAATGTCTTCCCTGTTATTATGTATGACCGACAGGTCCACTACCTTGCCATCATTCAAGCCATATACCCACCCATGGAGGTGTAGTTCTCGCTCCGACCATGCTTCTTGCACGATGGTCGTCTTAGCCAGATTACGCACTTGTTCTATCACGTTTAATTCAGTGAGTCGGTTGGATCTCAGGGTTTGATCTGAGATCTTTTTGAGTTCTTCATAGTTGGCATGATACACATCTTTGATATTGCGTAACCAATTATCTACAAAACCGTGGTGGGTGTTCGTCATCGATGCATTAATACCGCCACAACCATAATGACCACAGACGATGATGTGCCTCACTCCAAGGTATTTTACTGCATACTCCAATACGCTGAGCATGTTCGTATCGGTATGGACTACGAGATTGGCTATATTTCGATGCACGAAGATTTCTCCGCTGTGTGTGCTGGTGATTTCATTGGCAGGTACGCGACTATCGCTGCACCCTATCCAGAGATAATCCGGTTTTTGACCTTGGGACAATTTTTTAAAATAGTCTGGATCTTGGAATACTTTGGTTTGATGGTATAATTTATTGCCTTGTATAAGTTTTTGATATGATTTGTCCATATTGTTTTTTTTAATGTACAGATTGTACATTGGTTTTGTTTGTAATATTATATACTTCCTTAAATCCCTCTAATTGCAACTGAATAGACTTTAAAGGAGCTTTGATATCTCTGAATTCTTTAATTATTTCTAGTACATCAAAATCGATGTATTCGGTATTAGAAGCATCGATCACGACAGAGCTGTTGGCCGGCAGGTGATCCAATGTTTCGCGGATAGAAGCTTTATTCAGAAAAGAAACTTCTTCAGATAATTCGATTCGGATCAAATCGCCTTCTTTATGCTGATCCTCCCGGAAATAATACGAATTCTTTAAATTGCCATGTAAAATAGCTCCGAATGCGGTAATCAAGCCGGCGATGACTCCAATTAAAAGTCCTTCGCCTTTCAAGGGTTTATATAACCCAAATAAATCGATGCCCAAAATAACAGCCACCGTGACTATAAAAGGTATAAATTGATATTTTCCATTATTCCACATTTGTTTGAATATAGATAATTTACATAGTTTATATCCCGTGATCAAAAGGATAGCAGCTAAAGCCGATAGGGGTATCAAGTTGAGCACGCGAGGTATAGTGATCACGCATACCAACAACAAAAGCCCGTGAAAAATAGTAGATACCTTCGACTTTGCACCTGCATGTAGATTGGCACTGCTGCGTACGATGACACTGGTGATTGGAAGGCCACCAATTAGCCCGGATATCGAGTTGCCTATACCCTGAGCTAGAAGCTCCCGGTTGGTATTGGTCACATTGCGCTCCGGGTCAAGATTATCTACCGCTTCTATACAGAGCAAAGTCTCTAAAGATGCAATGACTGCGATCATCACTCCAGTGATCAATACCTTACTATTCGTAAATCCACTAAAATCTGGGAATGTAAAAAAGCTGAAAAATTCAGAAGGACTCGACGCGATTTTAATTTGGACCAGATGATCGGATGTCACAGTGAATAGACTTTGGGTGGATATAAAGATCTGGTTGATAATGATAGCAACTATCACTGCTACCAACGCACCTGGTATAAATTTTACTTTCTTTTTGATAGCTGGTCTATCCCAAAAAATTAATATGGCGATAGAAAGTAAACAAATGAATAACACTCCCAGATCAATGTATTGGATGGGCTGGAATATTTCGTGCCAATCCTCATTTCCAAATGGAAACAACTCTGTAAGCTGTCCTTTCTCATCCCTGTCGTGTCCTGTGGCATGGGGGATCTGCTTTGCTATGATCAGTATACCTATGCTCGTGAGCATCCCTTTGATAACACTTGAAGGAAAGTAATTGGCTATTCCTCCTAAACGGGCAAGGCTCATTATGATCTGTAGCATGCCGGCGATCAACACCGCGCATAAAAACAAACTGAAATCTCCAATATTTGTAATTGCTGCTAAGACCAAAGCTGCTAAACCCGCTGCAGGACCACTGACACTGAGCTTCGATCCGCTCAATATGCCAATAACGATACCACCTATGATACCAGATATCAAACCGCTAAAAAAGGGCGCACCGGAGGCGAGGGCTATTCCCAAACAGAGTGGAAGTGCAACTAAAAAGACGACAAGCCCTGCAGGCAAATCAGCCGCGAGTGTTTTGGTAAATAATTTCATAAATTATATTGTTTTAGGAAAAGAATGTATTCAATAAACCCATTCATTGGAAGCTTGATGATGGTGCGTGTAGCAATCTTAATCATCGTCATGTACATAGAGTATGCGGGCTATACGCACACTTCATGTCAGATAGTATTAAATAAAATCGGGAGGTTGTATTAATGCCTCTTTGTAGGAAAGTGATTCAAGGTGCGCAGTTTGTTGGTTAAAATCATTGAGATTGATGGAACCACTGCCTGGAATATTTAATAAATGTCGTTGAAGATATTTTTGCTCATCTTCTGCTTTTTCTTTCGATTTATTTTCTTCTTTTGATTTTTCAGATTCTTCGCACAACAAAATATCAAAAGCCAGTTCTGACTTATCCCTTCGGTCGGTAAAATGAAGGATTAAATCAATAACATTTACGTTATTGACCAAGATCGAACATAAAAGTAATGTGGAGATTACTTGCTTCATTTATTAATCTTCTATAAATCAATTGATTACATGAAAACCGAGTGCAAAAATAGGTTATATTTTTTCTTTTTATGATAAAGAAATGTTAAATTAAACTTAAGTATTTGGATATGAACTTATTATAACGCCGTTTAAGCAAATCCTTATAAATATTGAAGGAGCGTATTTTTAGACTTTCTGTTTGATCGATAGATCACCTGGAGGTCTTATTCAGCGTCATTATGCTGACCCAAAGATGCCCAGATCATTTTAATTTCTCCATAGGTGTATTCATCCCCGAAGGTGTCTTTTAATTCCTTATGGCGCAAAGAGGGATGGGCAATCATATAGTTTTTCATTTTAGTGACTTTATGTTGATCCAGGATCTTTTCCACTTCCAATAGTCCCAGCCCAATGCAGGATGAAATATGGCTTTCAACTGTGGAAGGAGCCATTTGCCGCTCTATGGCTATTTCGGGCATGGATTTTCCTTGTTTAAATAATTCATAGGTAATCATTTGACTCTGACCCTTGACTGCTTTATGTACTTTAGTATCACGAGGAAGCTTTTGTTTGGGCTCCAAATTGTTTTTTTCGCAAAAGCGTTTAATTATATCGAGGATTGCATCTCCATATTGATCTAGTTTCATTTTGCCGATACCAGTTATCCCGGATAAAGCAGCTCTATCGATAGGCAATTCCTGACTGAGGTGTTTTAATGACTTTTGTGGCAATACGGCATATCGTTCTACTCCTTTTTCATCGGCTACCTGATCTCGCCATTTTTTCAAAAGTCCAAAAACATCATTGTTGCCAATTTCGAAATCATCTGCTGTATGGGTTTTAATTTTGGCTCTGTTGGCTTTTTTGTTTGTCGATTCGGCATCATAGTCTATAGATGCATTCGCTTTGGCTTGCAGATAGGTCGTTGCATCAAATCCTTCTCGTGCAGCAGTGAAAGCTTGAATTTTTTCAAAAGTGGTTCTTAAGGCATATTCTCTGGATTTGATCAGACTTTTATTGGTTTCTTTATTATCACAATCCAGGTCTAAGGTTTTTAGAGGCAATAACAGGCAATTATTTAATTTATCCAATATATAAATGCTGCCTTTTTTGATGCGTTCTTGCAAAGCATCGTTATTTTCAGGTAATTCGACTTGATGAAAATAGGATTCAAGTTGATTTGAAAATTTATCCATTACAGATCCTATCACGGACTCAAACTGTTGATGTATGAGGGTAAAAGCAGGAAGGGTCTTTCCTGACAATTGATCTTTGACGGAGTCTAGCTCTTTATAAAAGTAAGCCAGGTTTTTTCGAAGGGTTTGAAAATCAAACAATTCTCGAATCCATTCCGATTGAGATTCCTTTCTAGCGTCCAATAATGATTGTGGCGTGATATCTTGTTGTTCAGCTTCCTGATTAAAGGTGGAGATTACACTATCTGACTTGACACTAGCGACATTGATCGGAGTGCTGAGTATAAGACCTTCGAAGGTTTTACACCGGCTTAGGGCCACATATACCTGGCCATGGGCGAAGGAAGCTTGAGCATCGATAATGGCACGATCAAAAGTCAGGCCCTGACTTTTATGGATCGTGATGGCCCAGGCTGTCTTGATGGGGTATTGAGTAAAAGTACCTACGGTCTGCTCTTGCATGACTTTGTTATGATCAAGGGTATACTTGATATTATTCCAGGTTACTTTCAGTACGATGATATCCGCTTGATCACCTTTGCATCGTACATAGATCTTATCGTCTTCGATTTTAGTCACCACACCCAGTTTGCCATTAAAAAAAAGTTTATCCCGAGTGGCGTCGTTTTTTACAAACATAATCTGAGCGCCTATTTTTAGATCCAACTTGTATTCATTGGGGTACATATGTTCCGGAAAATCATCTTTTACTTCTGCAGAATAGGTATACATTTTACCTTGCAGATCCATCAATTTGTTTTGGTTGATAGACTGCGCAGAATAGTTATGTGTAGTCAGTGTAATGTACTCTTCGCCGTCTTTGGGCTTGAAGTCCGGTTGATAGCGGGTGTTGAGCACATCTATACTGGAAGTATCGAGTTGGCGATTCCGGATTTTATTGAGCAATGCAATAAATGTTTCGTCTTCTTGTCTGTAGATTTTGTTGAGCTCTATGGTGAGAAAATGGCTCTGTTTTAAAGCAAGGCTTTCAAAAAAATAAATACTGGCATAATAGTCTTTGATCAAAGCCCATTCGTCGTCTTTGATGACAGGAGCCAGCTGATGCAGATCACCGATCATCAGCAATTGCACTCCACCAAAGGGTTTGCTCCGGTTGCGATATCTGCGCAGCACTTCATCTATAGCATCCAACAGATCAGCCCGCACCATACTGATCTCATCGATGATCAGAAGATCTATAGCTCGTATGGCTTTGATTTTATCGCCAGAGAATTTATTAAAAAACGATCTGTCTTCCTTCTGGCCTTGCTGAGGAACAAAAGGAGAAAATGGCAACTGAAAAAAAGAATGGATTGTCACTCCGCCGGCGTTGATCGCAGCTACGCCGGTAGGTGCTACGATCACCATGCGTTTAGGGGTACTGTTCTTTAGGTTTTTTAGAAAGGTGGTTTTGCCTGTGCCGGCTTTTCCGGTCAGAAAGATATTGCGCGTAGTAAATCGCACATATTGATCGGCGAGTTCGAGACGAGGGTTGGATAACATTTTTGTAGCAGCGTTAAAGATATGGAGGCCGCCGTAAGCAGACTCAAAATAATAGCACAAAGCTAAATCGTGCTCCCGGGTCTAACAAGAAATAATCGATTGCTTTCGATTACAACTGTTTGTAGCCGTTTGGTCCTCTTAATCATTTATCAAACTATGATCTTGATTTGAGCTTGTAAATATCTTTTCGTAAATTTATATGTTCACTGTAACAAATGGTGCATTAAGTAGGTTTTTAATCTATAAATTTTTCAATTTTCATGACATTTACTGAAGCTATTATTCCGCTTTTGACGCTGATCTCCCTCGAGGTCATTTTGGGAATAGACAATATTATTTTTATTGCGATCCTTTCTGATAAGTTACCTGAGGACCAGCGTGATAAACTCAGGATTTGGGGTATAGCCTTGGCCATGATCATGAGACTCGCCCTGCTCACGGTCATAGCTTGGATATTGAAACTAGAAGCTACCTTATTTACTATTCGTCATATTAAGATCAGTGGCAAAGACTTGATACTCATCTTAGGAGGATTATTTCTCCTGTACAAGAGCACCATTGAAATTTATAGAAAGACTGAAACAACATCCTCTGCTTTGGGCAACTCCGATAAGCCAGCTACTTTCAAAAATTTGTTGCTTCAAGTCATCCTTCTGGATATTGTTTTTTCAATAGATTCCATAGTCACTGCTGTAGGTATGGTGAGCGAACTTTGGGTCATGTATACCGCTGTCATTGTCACGGTATTGATAATGCTCGTAGCTTCCAAGCCGATAAGTCAGTTTATTAATAGACATCCTTCCTTTAAAATCCTGGCGCTTTGTTTCCTTTTGATCATAGGGATTGCTTTGATTGCAGAGGGATTTGACTTTAAGATTCCTAAAGGCTACATTTATTTTGCGATGGGGTTTTCTTTTATGGTCGATGTGATCCAAATGAAGGTCATCAAGCCTAAGATTTGAGTAGCCCAGGGGGACTTAGGGCTTTTGTTTGGTAATATGAGTTGCTGTGGGCAAGCCAATCAGACTAAGAACTTACATGCAGTCCTCCACGCCCCCCATGGAGGCTATAGCCGGATAATTATTTTTTTTCCTATATTTAGTCCTTATTCCAACAAAAATAAAACATGAAGTATCTTCCTATTATCGCTCTATTGTGTATATCCCTGATCGCTTGTAAAGCCAAAGAAAAAGAAATGGCCAAAACAGAGGCTGTTGTAGCAACAACTCCGACGGTCGACCCTAATCTGCCTGTGCTCTCAGAGGCAGAGATAGCTAATGGCTGGAAACTGCTGTTTGATGGCAAATCCACTGCAGGATGGCATCGTTATGGTGGCGCACCTATCGGTCCGGCTTGGAAAGCAGTCGATGGTGCATTGATGCTCGATGCATCTAATAAAGAAGGCTGGCAAACCAATGGTGGCGGTGATATCGTCACAGACGCAGAGTATGAAAACTATCACTTACAGTTGGACTGGAAGATCGATACCTGTGGCAATAGCGGTGTTATCTTTGGCGTGCATGAAGATACTGCCATGTATAAATACGTGTGGCATACAGGTCCTGAAATGCAAGTCCTGGATAATACATGCCATCCCGATGCCAAAATCATTAAACATCGTGCAGGTGATCTTTATGATCTGATCAGCAGTAGCAAAGAGACCGTCAAGCCTGCTCTCGAGTGGAATCATGCGGAGATCGTCAGCAATGCAGGCGTTCTCGATTTTTACCTCAATGGGGAGAAAGTAGTAAGTACCAAGACCAATGATGATGCATGGAAAAAAATGATCGCTAAAAGTAAATTTAAATCGATGAAAGGCTTTGGCACTTTTGCCAAGGGTCGCCTCGCTTTGCAAGATCATGGCAACACCGTGTGGTATAAAAATATCAAGATCAAGACATTATAAGTTTTTTTCCCGGCTCATTCTATTCAAATTATCTGGCTTTTATTTCCAGGAGTAATTGAGATATTGGTTGCAAGGAATTACCGAGTAATAAAGTGCGGAGGACAAAATCTTATTTTACTTTGTTGATTGAATAACTTGAGCCGCACGAATGTAAACTTTGTGCGATTGGTCATCCACCCGCAAAGGGGGTTAAAGATCATTTACATTATAAAATATGAATACGAATAGGTCCATCACTTGTAAGGCTTTTGATAGTCTTACGGCGCAAGAACTTTATGAGATCCTTCATCTCAGACATCTCGTATTCGTCATCGAACAACACTGTATCTATCAGGATACGGATGGTCACGATCAGCAAGCTTATCATTTGATGATCCGAGATGACCAAAACAAACTAATTGCCTATTCCAGATTATTTGATGAGGGGATGCCATATGCGGGAAATCTTTCTATCGGCAGAGTCGTGAGTCATCCGGAGCATCGAGGTCAGGGTTTGGGTCCATATCTGATGAATGCTGCGATAAGCCATATCACAAACTTGTTTGGAAACCTGCCTATAAAAATTGGAGCTCAGGCGTACTTGACAGCATTTTACCAGTCCTTTGGATTTAAGGATATCGGCCAATATTATCTGGAAGACGGTATCCCTCACTTAAAAATGATCTTAGAGAAATAATCAATTATGCACCTACAAGATATTTCAGCAATTGTGACGGGTGGGGCTTCAGGATTGGGCGAGGCGACTGCTAGACTTTTGGCAGCTCACGGCGCGCGGGTCGCGATCTTCGATAAAAACATATCAGCGGCAATTGTGATAGCCTCTGAAATAAATGGCCTGGGCCTGGAGGTTGATGTCACTGATGAATCCCAAGTGCTGGCAGCCTTTGACAAGGTCAAAGCGCACCATGGAATTGCTAGGATCCTAGTCCATTGCGCAGGCATAGCTTCCGCAGGCCGACTGGTAGGCAAAAAAGGTCCATTACCTCTATACGAATTTGAAAAGACAATCCGAATAAACCTGATCGGTACATTCAATATGATGCGAATGGCTGCAGCGGAGATGATGACCTTAGACATATCAGCAAATCAGGAAAGAGGAGTGATCATTACCACGGCCAGTATCGCTGCTTTTGAAGGCCAGATCGGCCAAGTGGCTTATGCTGCGGCCAAGGGAGGCGTCGTCAGTATGATCTTGCCAGCTGCTCGGGAGCTGGCACCGTTTGGTATCAGGGTCAATGCTATTGCTCCGGGCTTGTTTATGACTCCTCTGCTCGAAGCACTACCCCAAGATGCCATCCAGGCATTGAGTGCTGGCATCCCATTTCCACCTAGATTAGGTCTGGCCCAGGAGTATGCTCTGCTCGCTAAACATATTATAGAAAACACGTACCTCAATGGTGAAACCATCCGACTGGATGGAGCACTGAGAATGCAAGCGAAATAATTAGCAGAATGGGTCGGCCGAAAGTCTTGACTTAATTGGTAGCGTAATACATATATAGAAATATTGCATTCATAGTTTATTAACAATAAACCCATTCAATCTAGTCCCAGCATTAATCGAATAATAATGGGCATTGATCTACTAATATGGAGTCATGGTATAGAAGTGCAAATAGTTGGCCTAAATACCTACAATTTTGTCTTTTAGTTAATAATAGATCTCTCATGCTTCGATTTTCCTTATTGTTTATTCTATTCCTCACTGGCATTTTGTTTAATACTGAATTGAGCGCACAGTTTCCAGGTGGCGGCGCCGCCGCACCGACCATCACTGGCAAAATCACAGGTAGTATCATCGATAGTACAGACCGCAGTGTCGTGGAGTTTGCCACGGTGGCACTGCGAAGAGCCGGTAGTACCAAAGATATCAATGGTACTTTGACAGATGAAAAGGGCAATTTTAAATTAGAAAATGTATCTCAAGGGAAATACATAGTCACCATCACTTTTATAGGCTATAATACTAAGACTGTGTCTAATATAGAACTTACGGCTAAAAAACCTGACGCCTCAATAGGCACGATATTATTAGGAGCTGTCGGAGTTACGATGGATGGGGTGACGATCGAATCTCAAGCTAGTCTTATTGAGAATCGGGTAGATAAACTGGTGTACAATGCAGAGAAGGACGCTACCTCAGCCGGTGGAAGTGCAGTGGATGTACTTCAGAAAGTGCCTATGCTTTCTGTAGATCTTGATGGCAATGTAAGTCTAAGAGGCAGTACTAACTTGAGGATCTTGATCAATGGCAAGCCTAGTGGCATGTTTTCAAGCAATGTAGCGGATGCCCTCAAGATGATACCTGCTGATCAAATCAAAAGTGTAGAAGTAATCACTAACCCCTCCGCTAAATATGATGGTGAAGGCACCGGTGGGATCATCAATATCATCACTAAGAAAAAAAATGCAGAAGGCACCAGTGGTAGTATCAATAGTGCAATCGGTACACGGCAAAACAATACCTTCCTGAACCTCGGGGTACGCAAAGGACGATTTGGATTAAATGGCGGTGGTGGCTCATTTTGGGGCTGGCCAGGTGTAGGATCTAATTCTTTAGAGAGGATCAATTATGTAGGTGGTACCACGGTGACCACCACAGAGTTGGGAGAAAATAAGACTGCGAGAATAGGGTATTTTGGCAATTTAGGAGCTGATTATGATTTTAATGCCTTTAACAGCTTATCCAGCACCTTCCGAGCAAACGGATTTGGTATGGACAGAACTTCTAATACCGGTGTCAGGATCATAGACCTATATCAAAATACCAGCCTCGATTATGGTCGTATCAATAATAGTGATATCCTTAGAGGTGGTTTTGACTGGAACACAGACTTTAAACGAACCTTTAATAAAAAGGATGAAGAGTTGGGTTTTGCATTCCAATGGTCCAATAGTAAAAGCATCACGGATAATCTTTTTATCACCGAAAACAATCCCGGTTATGCTTTCAATCAAAAGAGCAATAACGATGGTATAAACAATGAATACACCTTCCAAACAGATTATACCTATCCTTTTTCAGCAAAAGCTAAAATGGAAATCGGAGCCAAAGCTGTCTTAAGAGATATAAAAAGCGATTTGAATTATTTTAATTTCAGTACCGATCAAAATGAATACTTGCCGGATTTCACCCGCACAAGTCTGTTTAAATACAACCAGGATGTCTCTGCGGCCTACACTTCGTTTACCCTCGGATTGTCTAAGACCATCAGTATGATAGCTGGAGCCCGCTATGAGCATACCGCGATCAGTGGTAATGGAGCTAGTGCTGATTTTGGCAATAGTTATGAAAACGTATTGCCCAATATTTCGATTTCAAAACAACTCAAAAAATTCAGGACCATAAAGTTGGGTTATTCGAAACGTATCCAACGACCGAGTCTCTTTTACATCAATCCATTCCAGGATGCACAAGATACCCGCAATATCACCCAAGGCAATCCGTATCTGGCACCGGAACTCACCGACCAAGTCGAGCTGGCATTGACTACCTTTCTCAAAGGATCTATGGTAAATCTATCGTTTTATGCAAAACACACCAATGACATCATAGAAAATCTTACGGAAATCACGAATGATGGTCAATCCATCACTACCTATAAAAATGCCGGTGATAATTATTCCTACGGCTTCAATGCTTTTAGCTCGGTCAATCTTTCAAAAAAATGGACAGTTCGCGGCAATATCAATTTGGGAACGTATAATACCAAGAGTGATCTTACTCAAACTAATTATAGCTCTGGGGTACAGTACAATGCTTTCCTGATGTCATCCTTTGACTTTAAGAAAAATGGTTTGAAAGCAGACTTGTTTGGAATTTTCAATTCCCCGAGACGATCATTGCAAGGGACCACCCCATCTTTCTCTATGTATTCCTTAGGATTAAAAAAGGATATTCTTAAGAAAAAAGGAACTATCGGATTTACCACAGTGACCCCTTTTACTAAGTTTCGTTCATTCAAATCGAGTATAGAGGGAGATAACTTTAAACAAGTGTCCGACTTTAAAATACCGTTTGCATCTTTTGGAATCAACTTCAGCTATCAATGGGGAAAAATGAACTTCAATGCTCAACCAAAGAAGCGCGGCGTAAAAAATGATGATCTCAAACAAGGCGATGGTGGTGGTGATATGAATCAAGGCTCAAGGAATTAAAAACTCACTGATTTTCCATTTTAAGCCCTGGTTTAGGGCGGAATTATATTAATGACGAATCGGCTGCACCTCTTGCAGACAAATATCCCCGTTTTGCATAACATAGGCTAGTAATCTCAAAATATCGAGCGACTTTTACACTTTCTAATCGATCATCCTTAGAGTTTTGAAAAGGTCACTCGTCATTGTGCTTCATATTGGTTTTTGGATCTGCTATCTTATGATCATTGCGATCATGCTCGGCATCCTTTATAAAGATGTAATAGATGAAAATGCTCTCGAATCGCAAATCGCAAACACCTTCGGTAATATTTTCTTTTTTGCTCTAGTCCCCTCCTTTCTTTCCTTTTATTTGTTCTATTTTTTATTATTTCCCAAATACCTGATACAAAAAAAGATATTTTATACCATACTTTATGGCATACTGATGCCATTGGGATCAGCCTTCATAGGATACCTCCTCCTGCAATATATGATGCAGATGGAGTGTATTTCAAATTTGGAACCGGGCGAAGTATCGAGTCCCTGGCAAGTCATTCTTTTTATGACTTTTATTGCATTGATCTGTGGCATTGTAGCTCTGGTGATACGGGGATTCATCACTTGGTTTGAAGAAATAAAACTGAAAGAAGAATTAAGACAAAAAAACCATGAAACAGAAATGGCATTGGTCAAGTCGCAGTTGGACCCTCATTTTTTATTCAATACGATCAATAATATAGATGTACTTATTCTCAAAAACCCCATTGATGCTTCAGACTATTTAAATAAACTATCGGACATCATGAGGTTTATGCTTTTTGAAACAAAACCGAATAAAATACCACTTGCCAAAGAGCTTGAATACATAGAGAAATACATAGCATTGCAAAAAATAAGAACGGCCAATGCGCATTACGTAGACTTTAGAGTAACTGGAAAGGTAGAGCATCAAACCATAGCACCTATGCTTTTTATTCCATTTATTGAAAATGCGTTTAAACATACCTCGAATAAAAAAGTAGAACATGCCATTACGATCCATATAACGGTATCAGCCGAAACCATTGAAATGAATTGCGAAAACAAATACGACCCTTCTCGAAAATCGAAACAAGAAAACAGTGGCTTGGGCAACGAGTTGATTCAGAAAAGACTGAATTTGATATACCCAGAAAAGCACACCTTAGAAGTGAGAAATCAAAATGGCATTTATAGCGTACATTTAATCCTACTTAATGGATAGATATAGTTGTCTCATCATAGAAGACGAACCCTTGGCTATGGAGCGGACCAGGGACTTTGTCACCAAAATTCCATTTCTTACTCTATGTGCAACTTTTGACAATGCACTTCATGGACTGGTCTATCTAAAGCAACACGACATCGATGTGCTTTTTTTAGATATCAATATGGATGAATTATCCGGCATAGAATTGCTCGAAAGTTCAAAAATAAAAAGTCAGGTTATCATTACGACAGCATATCAAGAATATGCCTTAAAGGGTTATGAGCTCAATGTCACAGATTATTTGCTCAAACCATTTACCTTCAATCGATTTTTGCAAGCGGTAAATAAAATTGAACACAAACTAAAAATTGTCGAATCACTTCCAATCGCAAATGGCGTAGATTATATTTTTGTCAAAACTGAAAACAGGCTCGAAAAAATAGCCTTTAGTGATATTGTGTATATTGAAGGAATGCGTGATTATCGAAGAATTCATACCATCACAAAAAAAATCATGACGCTGCAAAATTTTAAAGAGCTTGAACAAATCATTCCATCCAGTGTCGTCTGCAGGGTTCACAAATCATATATGGTGTCCATCCATAAAATAAAATCTATCGAGCGAAGTAGAATAAGCATAGCCGATCAGATAATACCGGTATCAGAAACATATAAGGAATTGTTTTTTCAATACGTAAACAATAGAAAGTAGCCCTTTTGAGCGCTATTTTGCAGATGAAAATCTTTCTTTTGCAGACATCTTTTCCTGTATGGCATAGCTTAATTTTAAAAACCTAACCATAGCTTGACCTTTGTTTGAATAATTTATTTAAACAAAATTAATTTATGAGAAAGTTTATATCGAGCGTATTGACAATAAGTTTGTTCACCGCATTGGTCCATGGTCAAACATTAAGACAAACTGTACGAGGCACCATCGTAGATGCCGACAGTAGATTGCCACTCGTAGGTGCAGGGATAGTAATCTTGGATAGTGATCCATGGCTTGGGACTACAACTGATGAGCGTGGCGAATTTAGATTTGAACGTATAGGCATAGGAAGGATCACTTTGCATTTATCGTACATAGGATATGGCTCAAAAACCCTTCCAGACTTGGAGGTAAATTCGGGTAAGGAGCTAGTTTTGAATCTGACGATGCAAGAATCAATCACCAAACTAGGTGAAGTAGTCATCCGTGCAGTCAAAACCAAAGGTGATGCAGTGAATGATATGTCATTGATCAGCACCCGATCAATTTCGTTAGAAGAAACAAAACGATATGCAGGCAGCTATAACGACCCAGCACGCATTCTTACTAATTTCGCTGGAATAACGAATACACAAAATGGTGAAAACGACATCATTGTACGAGGTAATTCCCCAAAGTATGTGCAGTGGCGACTCGAAGGAACGGAAATAACCAATCCTACGCATTTTGCGGATCAAAATGCTAGTAAGGGTGGGATCAGTGCATTAAACAACAGCTTATTGGCTACTTCTGATTTTTCAACTGGAGCTTTTTCGCCGGAGTATGGCGATGTCTTATCTGGGGTTTACGATATAAAACTCAGAGCAGGAAATAACGAAAAATTTGAGTCGTCTTTCGGTTTTGGATTATTAGGTACAGATTTTACAATTGAAGGTCCATTTAAAAAAGGGTACGGTGGCTCTTTTTTAGTAAATTTTAGGTACTCAACGATTTCTTTGATTAGCAAACTGGGCTTGATAAATGTGGAGGGTACTTTAGATTTTCAAGATGCTGCATTTAAAGTAGTGTTACCTACTAAAAGGTTAGGTGTGTTTTCGTTATTTGGATTAGGAGGATTAAGTGGGTTCTCGGTAGAAGATGCAAAACCTCAAATAGCTTCAACACCCAATAATGGAACCAATCCAGCAGAAATCACTGAAGACTTTGACAAGGATACCTACTTAGCCAACTATGGATTGAATCACACCATCAATTTAAATAAAAAAAGTTATTTTAAAACGACACTTTCCTATTCAAGTACAGGTATCGACGAAGATATTTTTAAGGTCAGAACGTTAAAAACTTATCATCCCCAGACCGGTGCTTTGCTTGATTCAACCATTGACAAGAAATTGAATAATAGAAATAGATCAGCAAAAGAAACGTATCGAGGTGCTTTTACCTACAACTATAAGCTCAACGCAAAAAATAATGCTCAAATTGGGATCAAGTATGCTCTTTTCCAATTTAACTATAATCAAAGTTGGTTGCAGTCCAACGAAGCGGATCGATTCACCGCTGTTGATTTTAAAGAAAATGCCGGCACCATTAGAAGTTTTATCAGTTGGAAACACAGGATTAACAATGGTCTGACCATGGTGGGTGGCTTTCACACGATGCATGCACTGCTCAATCATAAAAACAGCATTGAGCCAAGATTGGCCTTCAATTGGAAATTGAATGGAACCAGCACACTCAACTTAGGCTACGGAAAACACAGCACTATGGAGAGTATACATAATTATTTTGTCAAAGTAATACAATCGGATGGTAGCACCATTGAACCCAACAGAAATTTAGATTTGCTCAAGGCACATCATATAGTACTGGGTTATGAAAAAAGAATAGGTGAAAACATTCGAGCCAAGACGGAAATCTATTATCAGCACTTGTACGATTTGCCGGTGGAGAACAATCATTCCAGTCATTATGCAACAATAAATGAAGGTACAGAATTGAAATACGTGACTCTAGTGAATAGAGGGTCAGGAAAGAACTATGGTCTGGAACTCACGGTAGAGCGTTTTTTTGATAAAAATTATTACTTTTTAGTGAATGGTTCACTTTATAATTCTAAATATAAATCTTTAGAAGGAGTAGAAAGAAATACGGTATTCAATGGCAATTATTTAGTAAATATTTTGTTCGGAAAAGAATTTTCAAATATCGGTAAAAAGAAAAATCAAACACTGACCCTCAATGGAAAAACATTTTTGAGCGGGGGGCAAAAGTACATTCCACTTTTGCGAGGGGCTGATGGCAAAGTATCGGTAGAGCCTGTCAACAATAGATTCTGGGATTATAGCAAAGCCTATGACGATAAGATTGAAGATCTATACCAAGTCACTCTATCGGCAAGTTACAAATGGAATAGACCTAAAACGACACATGAAATTTTTATAAATCTTGATAATATTACGAACAATGAAAGTAAACTGACGGAGTATTATGATGAGACAAAGCCGGACAAAACAGGTTATACATCGCAGTTTGGCTTTTTTCCAAATCTTCTTTACCGGGTGTATTTTTAATGGACCATGGCAGATCAAACCTGTGCTCAGGATGTGACCGACTGGCATATGGCCAGACTTTTTCAACAGATATAATGGGCCATGAATACATTTTAAATATAATCATGAAACGCGTGTTCACCTGGTCCATTTTTTTATTTTTCACCTAAAGACCAAAAGCCAAATTATGAATTAAATAGACGAGGGCATTTAAAAATGGCTTTGTTACCACCCACTTATTTACGAAAAACAGGATTGCAACGCTCAGATCCGTATAATTTAACATACGATCTGTCTAATAAACTAAGGCTGAACCTAAGTACCGGGAATATTAGTTCTTTAGGGCGTAAATTTGTGACCATTCATGAAAATAGCTCAACTTATCGTATCGATATTCCTTTGTGCTGCGGTATTGACGCAGTGCAAAGAGAAAAGTCCGGCCTCTGTGTCGGACAAACCTATTACCACTAATGCGAATGCAGTCCCGGCCAGTGCAGGAGGTCTTTCAACTAATTCGGGTGGTCCTTCGGGAGGGATGGCCGCACCGGTATATAACGCAGTGATTGCTACTGGCTTCGTACTCAATCGGGAAATAACTTCTCCGGGCAGCATATTATCTGAAGAAAATACGGATCTCCAACCAGAGATTTCGGGTCGAATCACCGGCATATATTTTAAAGAAGGATCCATCGTGAACAAGGGTGCGCTCCTGGTCAAACTCAACGATTCTGATCTCAAGGCCCAGCGATCTAAACTACAGGTACAGCTCAAAATAGCAGAAGCCAGCGAAAAACGACAAACTGATCTCCTGGCGGTATTTGGGACAAGTCAACAAGAGTATGATCTTGCCACCCTACAAGTGAGCAACATCAAAGCAGATCTTGATCTGAATGCGGTGAGCCTTTCCAAGACTGAGATTAGGGCACCTTTTGCAGGTAAAATAGGCTTGCGGAACATCAGCCTTGGAGCATATGCTACTCCACAAACGATCTTATCTAATATAGCTCAGGTCAGCACTCTGAAAGTAGATTTTAATGTACTGGATAAATATGCTCAAGAACTTAAAATAGGTAAATTAATTAAATTCAAAACTGAATCCTCTACCAAAACCTATCAGGCTAAGATAACAGCTTTTGAAAATGCACTCACCAGTGATACCCGACAGCTCAGGATCAGAGCACAGGTCATTAAGCCTGACGCTTATTTGACTCCAGGCAGTTTTGTGTCCGTGTACTTTGGAGTAGGATCTGCTGCCCCAGCCATCATGGTGCCTTCACAATCGATCATCCCTCAAGCTCGAGATAAAAAGTTGATAGTCTATAGAGGTGGTACAGCTACCTTTACCACAGTCACTACAGGCTATAGAGACTCGTCCCGAGTCGAGATTATACAAGGGATCCAAGTAGGTGATACGATACTTACGACTGGATTACTTTCCGTACGACCTGCTTCAAAGATCAAAGTCCAAATTTCGGAATAAATCACCAACCAGAGCCAAATGAATATTTCAGAGATTAGCTTGCGAAGACCCGTATTTGCCATAGTACTCAATATTATTATTTTACTTTTTGGGTTGATCGGGTTTAAATTTTTAGGTGTACGAGAGTATCCGGCGATTGATCCACCTTTCGTCAATGTGCGATGCAGTTATCCCGGTGCTAATGCAGACATTATAGAATCTCAAATCACGGAGCCACTAGAAAAAGCAATTAATAGTGTGCCGGGCATCCGCAATATTACTTCCAGTAGTTCTCAAGGCAATTGCAATATCAATGTAGAGTTTGAATTGGGTTATAATCTGGAGGAAGCGGCCAATGATGTCAGAGATAAAGTGGCTCAGGCCGCCCGAAGCCTTCCTGCGGATTTAGATGGACTACCGGTAGTCAGTAAGCAAGATGCCAGTAGTGACCCGATCATCAGCATGAGAGTACAGAGTGCTAGCCGCAATCAATTAGAGATTACAGAATTTGCAAATAATGTGTTGTTAGAAAGACTCCAGACTATACCAGGAGTCAGTAGTATCCAGATCTGGGGTGAAAAAAGGTATGCAATGCGGATTTGGCTGCAACCCGATAAAATGAATGCATTTAATGTGACGGCCAAAGATATCCAACTTGCACTTCAGAGAGAAAGTGTAGAGATACCCGCAGGCAAAGTATCTGGAGATGCGGTCGAACTAAGTATACGCACGTTCGGTAGGCTTAATACGGAAGAAGAATTTAATAATGTCATCATCAGAAGCACCGAAGCTGGTATCCTTCGGTTAGGCGATGTCGCTGAAGCCGTACTGGGCCCGGAAAATGAAGAAACCGTTTTTAGAGAAAGCGGAATACCCATGATCTCAATGGCCATCATAGCGCAACCGGGTAGCAATTACATCGCGATCTCCGATGAGTTCTATAAACGAATGGAACAAATAAAAAAAGATGTGCCTGCTGATGTTAGAGTCGGAGTCAATACAGACAGTACAAAGTTTATTAAAAAATCAATCAGCGAAGTAAAAGAGACACTTGCACTATCCTTGGCTTTGGTCATCGCCATTATTTTGTTTTTCTTTAGAAGCATCGGCATAGCACTGAGACCACTATTAGACATTCCTGTTTCATTAGTAGGTGCCTTTTTTATCATGTATCTCTGTGGGTTTTCGATTAATGTACTGACGCTGCTGGCTATCGTCCTAGCCACTGGATTGGTTGTAGATGATGGCATCGTCGTCACAGAAAATATTTACAAGAAGATCGAGTCGGGCATGAATAAATATCAAGCCGCTCGGGAAGGCTCCAAAGAGATCTTTTTTGCAGTGGTGGCTACATCCATTACGTTAGCCGTTGTTTTTCTACCCATTATCTTTTTACAGGGATTTGTGGGACGATTATTTAGAGAGTTTGGTATAGTCGTAGCAGGAGCTGTCATGATATCTTGTTTAGTTTCCTTGACCCTAACCCCTGTATTAAATGTCAAATTGGCCACTGGAGCTCATCACTCTTGGTTTTATAAAGTGACAGAACCTTTTTTTAGAGGAATGGAAAATGGCTATCGATGGTCTCTGACCCAGTTTATTAAAGTAAGATGGCTGGCTTTTGTGATCATCCTGGGTTGTGCAGGTATCATCTATTTTGTCGGCAAGGAGATACCCACTGAACTTGCACCTCTGGAAGATCGCAGTATTTTTAGGATACAAGTGACAGCACCAGAGGGTACCTCATACGATGCGATGGATCGCAATATCGAGCAGATCTCACAATTTGTCATGGATAATGTACCGGAAAATACCGCGGTAATGAGTATGACCGCTCCTGGCTTTACAGGAAGCGGATCGGTCAATTCTGGATTTGTGCGGGTAGCCCTATCTGAACCCAAAGAGCGTATCCGATCTCAACAACAAATCGTTCAGGAATTGAGTAAAAACTTTAATAAGTTTACCGATGTAAGAATGTTTCCAAATCAGGATCAGACGATTCAGGTAGGTCGAAGGGGAGGGTCACAACCTGTGCAATTTGTGATTCAAAACAATGACTTTGAAAAGATAAAATTAGCCTTACCCAAATTTTTAGCCGAAGTACAGCAAAGCAAAGTGCTGCAAAATGGTGATGCGGATTTGAAATTTAATAAACCGGAATTGCGGATTAATATCGACCGACTGAAAGCAAGCGAGCTTGGTGTAAGTATTGGAGATCTTTCTGAATCCCTTCAACTTGCTCTCAGCAATAGAAGATTGGGATATTTTATTAAAGAAGGCAAACAATATCAAGTCATCGGTCAAGTCGTGCGAAGCGACCGAGATGATCCGAATGATTTAAAAAACTTTTATGTGCGAAATAATCGAGGCACTACGATATCTATTGATAATTTGGTAACGATGACGGAGGAGGTTACACCACCTACTTTGTATCATTTTAATCGTATGAAAGCAGCTACGATCAATGCAGGTCTGGCGCCAGGCATGGCTACCGGTGATGGCATAGAGGAGATGGAAGCTATAGCCAAAAGGGTATTGGACCCTTCCTTTACTACAGCACTCAGCGGTACGGCAAGAGACCTGGCAGAAAGTAAAGGCAATACCGGATTTGCATTCGTACTCGCATTGATATTAATCTTTCTGGTGTTAGCGGCTCAATTTGAGAGTTTTATCGACCCATTGATCATTATGATCACAGTACCGCTTGCAATAGCAGGGGCATTATTGAGTTTATATTTTATGGATCAGACGCTCAATATCTTTTCTCAAATCGGTATGATCATGCTCATTGGTTTGGTGACCAAAAATGGCATTTTGATCGTTGACTTTGCCAACAAAAAACAATTGAATGGGGAATCAAAAAAAGAATCTGCCATAGACGCTTCTGTGATGCGTCTAAGACCGATTTTGATGACGAGCCTAGCTATGGCTTTAGGTGCATTGCCATTGGCTCTATCCTTAGGCAACGCCTCTACCTCAAGAATCCCGCTCGGTGTGGTGATCGTAGGGGGTATTATGTTTTCACTTATTCTTACTTTATACGTGATTCCGGCGATGTACACCTTCTGGAGTACAAAAAAGAAAGCCATGCCGATTGAATTACAATAATCTTTGTCCATTATTCATGAAGAAAACGCTCTTTTTATTTATTCTGTTGGGTGCATCTATCATCCGTGCTCAGGATGTCCTCACGCTCGATGAAGCTATTGCTCTTGCCCTCAGACAAAATCCCAATATCCTGATCGCCATCAATGAAAAGGAAATAGCACAAGTGTCTAATAATTGGTATGCAGCAGGTCGTCTGCCTACAGTAGCCCTCAATGGATTTTTTAATAATTCACTTACCAACCTCAATCAAAAGCTCAATAATGGTACCGAGATCGAGCGAAATGGGGTGCGCAATACTACATTGAATGGTAATGGTCAGTTTAGTTATCGATTGTATAATGGCAAAAGGATTTATATCGTCAAAAAAAGGCTTGACCTTCAAGAGGCACAATCGGATATTGCCTTAAATCAGGAAATCAATCTGACGACCTTCGATGTCATTAATCGGTATATCAATATCAACCGACTGATCAAACAGCGCGACGCAATCGTAGAAACTATTTCTTTTTTTGAAGAGCGAAGTAAACTTTCACAATCGCGATTTGAGATTGGTACAGCAGGCAAAAACGATTACCTCCAGTCGCAAGTGGATCTAAATGTCCAGCGATCCAATGAACTTAATCTGATCAATAACATCCAACTCGCTAAGACAGAACTGAATAGACTCTTGGCACGGGACCCTTTTTTAGTCTACGAAATAGAAGATGTCAATATTCCAACAGAATTGCCCTCTCGGGAATCCTTGATGGCCGCTATCGATACCCTCAATCCTGATTTAGCCTTTATACGCTACAACCAACAAATACTCGAGCAGGAGGCGTTAGAGACTAAGACCCAGCTCAAACCATCCCTATTCGGCAATTTTTCAACTACTTTTAATCGAAATAATAATACGGCAGGGTTCAACTTATTTACGCAGACTTATGGACCACAAGCCGGCATTAGTGTATCCATGCCTTTATTCAATGGGCCTGTAGTCAAACAACAGTTGCGGGTCAACGCAATTCAATATAAAAATCAAGGGCTGATCATGGACAATGTAAAACAATCCCTGATGTCTCAGGCTGCATTAGCTTACCAAAATTTTGAAAATGCCAATAGACTTATTCAACTCGAAGAGAAAAATCTAGAGATCATCCGGGAGCATAACTCTATAGCTATGGAACGATTTCGCAAGGCAACCATCACTACTGTCGAACTTCGTCAGGCACAGCTCAATCTGGTCGAAGCGCAAAATAGAATCATCAATGCACGGTATACGCTCAAACAAAGTGAAATTCAAATCAAATTTGCCATGGGCAGTTTGGTGAATTAAGGAGCAACTGCCGAAAGTTTTCTTTTTAAGGCCATTATATTGATAGTTCAATCCCGACCTTCTACTCCCTACGCCTAGACTTGATGCGAGCTATATGGACGGCGGTTGTAGACTTATGTATATTCAAAATAGTTTCTATGTAAATTCAAAATAGTTTCTATGTAAATTCAAAATAATTAGTATATTTGTCTTATTATCAACTTATTATGATTGAAAGGCAAATTGTGCAATCTATTCATCGCTTAAAGGATAAATTTCCGGTTTTGGCGGTCACAGGACCCCGTCAATCGGGCAAAAGTACCTTGCTAAAAAAAATATTTCCAACCTATAGATATATTTCTTTAGAGGATCCAGATAACCGGGAATTTGCAGAATCTGACCCAAAAGGATTTCTAAAACTATATTCCGAACAAGTCATTCTTGATGAAATTCAAAGAATACCGAATTTATTTTCATATATCCAATCGAAAGTAGATGAATCCAAAATCATGGGACAATATATATTGTCTGGATCTCAAAACTTTCATTTAGTAGAAAAAATTACTCAGAGCCTAGCCGGTAGAGTTGCATTGTTTAAATTATTGCCTTTAGATTTTAAAGAGTTGGCTCATCATCAATTATTGCCATCAAGATATATTGACCTCATGTTAAAAGGTTTTTATCCCGCGATGTATGATAGGCAAATTGATCCTACAGATTTTTATTCTAATTACATTCAGACATATGTTCAACGAGATATAAGTCAATTGATCAATATTCAAGATCTAAATCTGTTCAAAACGTTTATTCAGCTTTGTGCCGGCAGATCTGGTCAGATATTAAATCTAAGTGCGCTGGCCAACGAATGCGGTATCTCACAGCCTACTGTAAAATCCTGGCTTTCTATTTTAGAAAGTAGTTTTATTATTTTCCAACTGCAGCCATATTTTCAAAACTTTAATAAACGAGTCATCAAAACAGCTAAGCTTTATTTTTATGATACAGGCTTGCTTTGTTTTTTATTGAGAATCAGAGACGCTCATGCGTTAATGACGAGCGACTATAAAGGGGCTTTATTTGAAAACATGATCATTGCTGAATTTCAAAAACAAAACTATCACAACTATTTGCATCAGGATTTTTATTTCTGGAGAGATTCGAATGGCAACGAAGTAGATTTACTTATTCCAAACGAATCAGGTTTTGATATATTTGAGATTAAAGCCTCAGAAACCATTTTAAAGCAACAATTTAAAGGACTTGAATATCTCGAAAATATTGCCCAAGGATCTGTCACCAAAAAAACGTTGATATACGGAGGGGAAGAATCGCAAATTAGGACAAATTATTCAATAAATGCATGGCATGATCTACAAAATTAAAACGCTACAGTAAAAAAACTTTAGCTATGTTATTGGTGTGCGGTTCGGTTAAATCCGCAAGATTCGGGTTTTAATCCTATGCGGCATACCTTAGCTTTGTGGGATGACAGACTACCAACGAATAGAAAAATCGATCCGCTATATCCAAGCTAACTTTAAACAACAACCGAGCCTGGACGAAATAGCTTCACAGGCCCATCTCAGTCCTTTTCATTTCCAACGATTGTTTAAAAATTGGGCTGGTGTGAGTCCCAAAAAATTTCTGCAATATATCAATGTAGAATATGCCAAAGGACTATTAGCCCAACGTGTATCGTTAGCTGATGTAAGTTTCCAGACGGGGCTCTCCGGCACAAGTCGACTGCACGATTTGTTTGTCTCTTTGGAGGGCATGACTCCCGGTGAGTATAAGAATGGGGGCGAATCACTTCAAATCCAGTATAGTATGGCTGAGACCTTATTCGGCGATGTGATTATAGCCTCGACGACAAAGGGAGTCTGTCATCTTGCTTTTGTCACAGATGAATCAGAAGCTATCCAAAGTTTGCGGGTTCTTTTTCCTCTAGCCACGCTCCAGCAAAAGACAAATAGCGTACAACAAAAAGTGTTGAAAATTTTTACCAAAGATTGGACTGATCTGACTACGATCAAACTGCACTTGAAAGCCAGTCCTTTCCAACTCAAAGTATGGCAATCGCTGTTGTTTATTCCGTTCGGTCAAATAGCTACATATTCCTCTATCGCATCATCTATAGACCAGCCGCTGGCCTCTCGGGCAGTAGGCACAGCGATCGGTAGTAATCCAATAGCCTATCTCATACCGTGTCATCGGGTGATAAGAAGTACCGGAGTCATGGGTGATTATCATTGGGGCAGTGCAAGGAAGACAGCGATCTTAGGCTGGGAAGCAGCCCAAGTACATGTCGAAGATCACCTTGCCATTGACAATCATGCATGATCCATCATCAAAATATTTCGTCTCTAGAGGTGCAGAGGCTAATTCATCATCAGAAGGTCGTGTGGGCAGGTAACCGCAAACTTAAAATTTATGGACATCTTCGTTGTATTTCTGGCAAAAGAATGAAAAGAGAGCACAGAGTGTTTTTTGGTTCACAGGAAGAAGCAGGTTTGAATGGGTACAGACCATGCGGTCACTGCCTGCGGTCAGAATATCAAAAATATAAAAAGGCTTTACTTTAAATGATATGAATAACGGAACTACAGCTGCTAACATAAATCTTCTCCCCTATGATGGTGAAGTCTATTATTATGGTTGCATCATGAATGATGTCGAGGCTCAACGATATTTTGAAACCTTTATGCAGGACATTCAATGGAAAAATGATGAAGCGATCATCTTTGGCAAGCACTTTATAACCAAACGCAAAGTCGCATGGTATGGCGACGAGGGTTATAGTTATACCTATTCTAAAACAACAAAGGAAGCCCTGTCCTGGACTCCGGAATTAATAGTATTGAGAGATCAGGTCCAACACCTGACACAGACCAACTACAATTCGTGTTTGCTCAATCTTTATCACAATGGGGAAGAAGGCATGGCTTACCACAGTGACGACGAAAAAGCCTTAGGCAAAAATTCAGCTATTGCGTCAGTAAGTTTCGGAGCCGAGCGTAGGTTTTTATTTAGGCATCGAGAATCTAAAGAAACTATAGAATTGTATTTGGCCCCGGGTAGTCTTTTGGTCATGCAAGGATCTACTCAATCTCATTGGGTGCATCGGCTCCCAATTGCTAAAAAAGTGAAAGAGCCAAGAGTGAATTTGACTTTCAGAAGGATGGAACAAAAACAAATCCAATCGGACAGTTAAGATCCTACTTAGTCAGCATCGTATACAACCAATTGCTCACTCGCTCGGTCTGCTCCGGATAGGTCCAATGTCCGGTCTCTTGATACAACCACAACTCTTTTTGTGCACTGATCACATTATATGCAGGGTGCATCGAGGTGGGTGGGCAAGTTTCATCATTATAACCCCATGAGTACACTCCGGGTACTTTGATCTGGCGTGCAAAATTGACCACATCATAATAAGAAGCCGTTTTGATCTTTGATTCCATCAGATTGCCTGGATTGTTTTTATCGAAAATATGTGGCCAACCGCCTGCACGATTTTGAGTATAACCAGCCATGTCTGACATAGCAGGATAAAAGGCTCCCAGATATCGCACCCTAGGGTCAAGACCTGCAGTGACGATCGCCAACGCACCACCTTGGCTCCCTCCTGTGACGGCTAGATTGCGACCATCAAATTGGGCTAAACTAAAGATAAAATCATTAGCCCGGACGCAACCCAGGAATACTCGCTTATAATAAAATTTATCCTTATCATCCAAATTGTATGCCCAATATCCAGCCAATGGACCAGCTCCGAGATTCTGATATACCACCGGGTCCATATTGACTGGTATACCATGGATACCAATCTCCAAGGTGATCAGGCCTCGATCTGCCATTGCTACATCTCCGGCATAAGGTCGCACGCCTGCTCCGGGTACTCGCAATAATGCAGGATATTTGCCTTCTTTTTTAGGTACTGATAAGATGCCATATAAGCGTACTGTACCACCATCGC
The DNA here is from genome assembly GCA_031417835.1 of Saprospiraceae bacterium. Lineage (GTDB taxonomy): Bacteria > Bacteroidota > Bacteroidia > Chitinophagales > Saprospiraceae > JADJLQ01. Next base: position 63,785 of record JANOWJ010000032.1, read on the forward strand.
GATAGTTTTGAAGGTTGACTTGATAGACATTAGACTTTTCGGTACATCGATCTGGCAATAAGGTCATCCGGGCATCCATAGGTATTTTTGCGAGCGCTATTTTAGCTGAATCCCAGTAAGAAATGAAATCGGATGGATAGGCTACGATTGGCTTTAGATTAGATGGGTTGAATCCTGCTGTAGCCAAGCCACGATACACTTTACCATCTATTGTAGTAGTGACCACACATCGAGTGAAGCCTTCAGCGGTCATCGTCCCTCCATCCAATGTCGTAGAGCCTTTCACCAATATCATAGAGTCTTTTTTCACAGGCACCATTTTTTCAGGCCCTAGCTCATATCGGATCATACAGTTAGGCACTAACACCTCATTGCGAGTGACGCTCACCGTATAAGTCACTTTTTCGCCAGGCTTGTAAGTCCAGTCTGCATGATCTGGAGCCACATGGATCTTGATTAGTCGCTCTACGGGTTGAGCCATAAGATTATGACTGAATGAAAACAATACAAATAAGATTGAATATTGGACAAATGATTTCATATGAAGTTGTTTGAAATAGAAATATATGAAAGTTTATACTGCTTTTTGCATAGTATGGCATGAACATCGAAAAAATAATAGGTTATATAGATGGAATGAATTGTGGCATCTTCCGCACTTTAGTAGCTTGCTCAAATGCATATCCCAGGCCTATCAAATTGGACTCATCCCAAGCACTACCAATAAAACACAAGCCTACCGGAAGTCCATGGATATAGCCCATCGGTACCGTGATACTTGGATACCCTGCTACGGCGGCTATGCCATAAGCACCATAGCCGGTGAAATGATCACCGTTTACTTTATCAATACACCAACTTGCACCAGTAGCCGGCCCGATCAAGGCATGCAATTTATTTTTAGTTAATAGTTCATCGATCACTTGTTTGGCTTTATGATGAGATTTTTTTAATGCTTCTAGATACTCTTTAGTTTGAAGATCCCCTAGTGTGACACATTGTTCTAACAATTCTTGTTGAAAAAAAGGCATAGCCTTTGCTTGATTGTCTTTATTAAACCGGATGATGTCTTCAAGTGATTTAATAGGTCCCTGCGTGGTAGAAAGATATTTGTTTAACCCATATTTGAATTCATATTTTAGAACTGTAAACTCCGCATCATTCATCTCCCGATTTGGTCCCATAAAATCTACTTCAATGATCGTAGCACCCTTTGCCTTCATCAGGTCTAATGATTTGACTAGCACTTCATCAATAGCTTCATGTCGTTTGAGCAAGCTGGTATCTATACCCAATCTTTTGCCCTCCAGATAAGCCAAGTCGAGGTTATTGGTAAAATCTATGGTCGATTTTGCTTTGCCATTCATAGTGGTAGAATCCTCAGGATCCGCGCCACTTAATGCACTTAGTAGAAGAGCAGCATCTTTGATCGTACGGGTCATGGGCCCAGCAGTATCTTGAGTGTGGGAGATGGGTATGATCCCGCTTCTGCTCCATCGACCTACTGTGGGCTTTAGTCCTACGACCCCATTGATACTTGCCGGACAGGCGATAGAGCCATCTGTCTCAGTACCTATCGCCAGCGCGCAGAGATTGGCGGCTACGGCGCTGCCAGATCCTGAGCTGGATCCACATGGACTATGATCCAGCACGTAAGGGTTTTTAGTCTGACCACCTCGACTACTCCAACCACTGCTGCTGCGAGTACTTCTAAAATTAGCCCATTCACTGAGGTTGGTTTTGCCTAATAAGATGGCTCCGCTTTTGCGCAAAAGCTCTACGATGTGAGCATCCTTTTGAGCGATATTACCTACTAATGCCAAGGCACCTGCCGTAGTCATCATTTTGTCAGCAGTATTGATATTGTCTTTGATCAATATCGGAATACCATGCAAAGGTCCTCTGGATGTCCCTGCAGCTCGCTCCATATCCATGGCTTTAGCTATTATGAGTGCATCAGGATTGATTTCAATCACAGCATTCAGTGCAGGCCCAGATTGGTCTATAGCTGTTATACGCTGTAGATAGTATTCCGTGACTTGTACACAAGTTGTCTTACCGGTCTTATAAAGAGCTTGAAGGCTCTCGATATTAATTTCTTGTAGATCTATAGTCGAGGGAGCGGTCGTACCGGCTCCTGTTTGTGTACTGGTACAACTCAGGTAGCCGTATGCATTGAGCCCTGCGGCAGTCAGTATGGATTGGTATAAAAATGATCTTCTGGATGACATGATAGAGAATGATTGAGTGAGGCTATGAATTTAATTTGTTTTTCTGATTTCTGGGTTAAGAAGGATCTACATGGATGTAGACATCTCGGTCGAGACTTTGATGTGTCGGTAGATTAAAATACATTATTTATAAACATATTTTTGATATAAATATTTATAAATATTAATATATAAATGATAGATTATTAGTTAATTAAATCTTGAAAATGATCTTATTAACAACTTTTCCACAACAGACCAACGTTCAACGAATGCATCTTGAATTTATTGAAAAAAATAATTGATAACCCCTTACTACATTTGGACCTGACTTATATTAAAGTTAGGTTATATATATTATTTAAGATTATGTTTGCTGGTAGATAATGGAAGATCAAAACCCAATAGTCAATATCAATGCGCCTGGTCGTCGTGTATTCAAAAAAATAGATGATGATGCCAATATCATGACCTATGGCAAAATTCAGCCTCAAGCCGTCCAACTCGAAGAGGCTGTACTCGGGGCTATCATGATTGATAAGGATGCACTGGCAGTTGTGATCAATATACTCAAGCCAGAAAGCTATTATAAACCGCAACATCAGTTGATCTATAAGTCGATGTTGGGCTTATTTGAGAAGACTCAACCGATCGATCTCCTTACGGTACACGAGACCCTCAAGAAAAGTGCAGAATTGGATAAGGCTGGTGGCATCCATTATCTGGTAGACCTATCTAACAAAGTCGGGTCAGCAGCTAATATTGAATATCACGCGCGGATCATCGCACAAAAATTTATTCAGCGCGAACTCATCCGCATCGGGACCTCTACGATCAGCGGGGCTTTTGACGAGACGATGGATGTATTTGACTTATTGGATGAGACGGAGCGCAATCTGTACGATGTCACTCAGGGTAATATGAATAGGGGCTATGAATCATTGGGGGCTCTTGCCGCCAAAGCTCAAAAGCACATCGAGTCCGTATCACAAAAAGAAGATGGATTGACCGGAGTACCATCAGGCTTCACTGCGTTGGATAGAGTGACCTCAGGATGGCAGTCATCTGATTTGATTATAGTAGCTGCACGGCCAGGTATGGGAAAGACGAGTTTTACCTTAGCCTTAGCACGCAATGCAGCATTTGATCACAATATGCCTATTGCGATCTTTTCGCTGGAGATGGCGAGTCAACAATTGGTCAACAGGCTACTTTCAATGGAATCTGAGATAGAAGGTACTAAAATGCGCAATGGCCGATTGGATGAGGCCGAGTGGGCTAGGCTGCATAAGAGCATTGAGCGAATGTCGGATGTACCAATTTACATAGACGACACTCCTGGTATCAATATCTTCGAACTCAGAGCCAAATGCCGACGACTCAAAATGCATCATGATATCAAGATGATCATCGTCGATTATCTCCAACTTATGACGGCTCGCAGTGATAATAAATCTGGAGGATCCCGGGAACAAGAGATATCATCTATATCTAGAGCCTTGAAAGGATTAGCCAAAGAACTCAATGTGCCGGTGATAGCACTGTCTCAACTCAGTCGAGCAGTCGAGACCCGAGGTGGAGCTAAGCGGCCGATGCTATCCGACTTACGAGAATCCGGTGCGATCGAGCAGGATGCAGACATCGTCACCTTTATCTATCGTCCGGATTATTATGAAATGGAAGGGGGAAATGAAGATCTGCCTAAAGGAGTCGTAGAAATCATTATAGCCAAACATCGTAACGGACCACTAGAGACCATACAACTCAAATTCATCGATAAATTTGCCAAATTTACAGAGATGGATGACTTTGACTTTACCCGTCTGCGTGGCGAGATGCCTTCCCCTGCTCAGTCTCCGTTCAGTGGCTTGATCACTCGACCGAGCAAAATGAATAATGACGATGAAGTGCCATTTTAAATGGTAATGGGCCAATCAAGACCAGCGTTCAATAATCAGATCGGCGGGTAACAATCCTAATTGTTTGAAAACCCAGATCGGCAAATATCACCTTTTAGGGTGAATGCAATCTCATTGTAAAAGCCAATCTTTGTAGAGAGGTTATAGAAGAAATATGCTGATCTTATGGAATAGATTGATCGTGATAGGTATGGTATGCCAGTCACCTTGGCTGATGGCCCAGGAGAGTTATGGAAGTCATAAAGATCTGAAGTTAGTTTATGATTCGCTTAAATTGACTTTGCTTACAGATGCGCAACAGCTAGACCTGCTCACAACTGCATCATCAAAGAGCTCTCAGGAAACGGATAAAACATGGAAAGGGAGATTGGAGCATGCATTAGGTCATTATTATTTTAATCAAAAATCGTACGATCAAGCCATTCGTTCGTTTAGTAGTGCTCGGACTATATTTACCAATCAGACTTCGCAGCAGGTGCATCCGGCCTTACTAGCTATGCTCGGCAAATGCCACTTTCAACGAGGCAACTATTTATTAGCTGGTCAGTCTTTTAACGATGCTCTCCGAGCTAATGGCAAATCCAATGATGCGATCCTTGAAGATGACATAAGAGACTATCTCCTTAGAATATATAATCTACAGCCAAGTATCAATCTGGATGAAACTTTTTTTATCCAGTCTTATCAAATCAAACAGAAATTAGGGGATCGGAAGGGCATGCTTCGGGTAGCTCAACGATTGACAGAGTCTTATCAACAACATCAACAGTATGAAAAGAGTCTAGTATATGCTGATCAATCGATCCAATTGGCTCAAGAATTAAAATTGCCGGAAGAAGTCATACAATTTCAATTGGATAAGATCTGGCTCATGATGCTCATGAATAAACGGAGGGAAGCGTTCACATTTTTGACTAGCATAGACGATCAAGCAGTAGAGCCATCTAATATCCACCTGAGGAGTAAATTTGAAACCGCATGGGGTGATTATCATCTGGCGATGGGTCATGAAGACTCTGCAATGATCCATTATAAAAAAGCTATTCCACCCCGAGTAGCTCCGCACATCGGACAGTATGTATATCGACATCAGTCAGAATCTTACAAAGCGATCGGGCAATATAAAAAAGCGCTGGAAGCAAAAGAACTTTATATCCGGGAGTTAAATGCAAGCCAATTATCCAATGCATTATCCGGCATTGCGATGATGGAGGAACAATCGGCCAAATTAAAACTCAGCGAAGAGATCAAATATCTTTCTGCACAGAATTTACTAAAAGATTCTCTCATTCGTCAAGAAAAACTCTTGGCAGACGCTCTGGCAGTTCGTAGTGAATCGCAGTATCAACAACTCATAGCCCAAGAAGCACTCGGTGCGGTCACGCTGCGTGAAGTAGAACTGCAAAAACAAAAAATACAAGATGAAATCAGGCTTAGGACACTGTTTATAGGGAGCAGTTTGGCTTTATTGTTGTTAGGCGCTGCAGTATTTACACTATACAAGAAGCAAAAATCCAAAAACAATATCATCAGTAAACAATCTTCAGAAAATGAAATGCTGATGAAAGAAATCCATCATCGGGTAAAAAACAATCTTCAGATCATATCCAGTCTGTTGGATATGCAGTCTATGTCTATAAAAGATGTAAAAGCATCCGAAGCCATCAAGGAAGGCAAAAACAGAGTGCAAAGCATGGCGCTCATCCATCAGAATCTGTATAAAGACGGGCATATCCGAAGCATTAAAATCGATGACTACATCCATCATTTAGTGGTCAGTTTATTCGACTCCTATCAAATAGAGAAAAACAAAATCACTCTGTTGGAAGACATTGCACCTATCTATCTTGATGTCGATACGGTCGTGCCTTTGGGATTGATCGTCAATGAACTGATCAGTAATTCATTGAAATATGCTTTTATTCATCGGCATAGTGGATCTATAGCCATCACCTTGAGAGAAAAAGATGACACTTTGTTTTTCCAGGTAAAAGATAATGGGGCAGGATTTCCACCGGATTGGTCACCAGAGGTCAACCTCTCATTCGGTTATCAACTTGTCAAAGCCTTTGCAAAAAAAATCAAAGCAAGATTAAACACGTATAACGAAGAGGGCGCCGTCGTACAGCTTACTATCTCAAAATATAAAATGGCTTAAGTCGTATGCAATCTACTACTATCACCAGCGAATTAAAGATACTCATCGTGGAAGATGAGCCGCTCATCGCAGAGCATATATCGATCTATCTGAATAATGCTGACTTCACTGTGTCTGGTATCGCGCATGATGATGAAGAGGCGCGACACCAATTGCGCACGCACACTCCCGATGCGGTCATCCTTGATATCAATCTGGATGGAGAGACAGACGGCATTCAATTAGCAGATTTTATCAATAAGCAATATCAGATTCCATTTTTGTTTCTGACTTCTTATGCAGACCGGGATACTCTGGAACGAGCTAAAAAAGTGGAGCCCTGGGGTTATATTGTAAAACCATTTAATGAAAAAACGCTGCAGGCTTCATTGGAAATTGCAATATCCAATTTTGCACAACGATCTAATCATCTGGTACCACATCTACAAGCGGACAAGATCAATCGTCATCTATTGACTCCGATTACCCCCAGAGAATATGATGTATTAGAATTGATCTATGCCGGACACACCAATCAACAAATAGCTGATAAACTATTTGTAAGCACTAATACCATCAAAAGGCATATCAATAATGCATATTTGAGTCTGAATGCCACCTCTCGTGGTACGGCAATCGCCCGGTTGAGAGCATTGATGTTGAAGTAGAATGTATTCCTTCTAGCAAACAAAATATTTAGAATCCAATTGAATTGCCCCCATCGACACACAACACCGTACCAGTCACAAACCCGGCATCATCAGATGCGAAATAGGCTGCTGCAGCTCCAATGTCTGAGGTTTGGCCCATGCGGCCCATGGGGGTGCGGGCAAATACTTTTGCTTTTCTGGCCGGATCATCATTGAGCGCTTTTGCAGTCATAGCAGTCTCAATAAATCCAGGCGCAATACAATTAATACGAATTCCCCGACCTGACAATTCGGAAGCCATAGCTCTGGTAAATCCCTCAATAGCAGTCTTGGATGAGGAATAGGCGATCACTCTGGGTAGGCCATATTGAGCAGCCATCGAGCTGATGTTGATGATAGATCCACTTTCTCGCAGGAGCATATCTTTCACGACCTCTCGAGTGATCGCAAAAACTGAACAAAGATTGGTAGTGAGTACTTTTTGAAAATCTTCGTCGGTAACCTCAATAAAGTCTTTCTTCATATTGATGCCGGCATTATTGACGAGCACATCTATCTTGCCAAATTCTTTGACTAACCCCTCAATAAATCCGGGGATAGACGCGAGATCGGCAAGATCACAGGACCTACCAAAAGCGCCTGCACCTAATTCGATTTCTGCTGATCGGAGTTTATCCTGATCCCGGCCAACAACTATAGTTTTGAACCCTTGAGCGATAAATTTTTTAGCGATGCCTAGACCAATTCCAGATCCACCACCTGTGATGATCGCCACTTTTGCTGTTTCACTCATAGTTCTTTGATATTCTGATTAGTTTAAGGGGGCAATATATGAATACTTTGGAAGACTGAATTTAGACGATCTTGGCGGTTGAAGTCCGAGGAAATTTCCACCTTTTTTAGGCTTGACCTTGCCTCCTACAGCTACCCTTCGGGGTGAGTTATTTTTTGAAACGTTTTATTAATTTTGTTCTGCAAATTCCAATTATGATATCTAGACCATTTCTCTTGTTAATGTTAGTACTCACATCATTGCAGACGGCCTTTCTGCAGAGTAGAGTAGATTTTAAGTTTATATTCGATGGGGTCAATCGAGAATTTATTATTTCTAAACCTTCCGGGCCGGTACCTGCAGGAGGCTATCCTATAGTGATGATGCTCCACGGTACTACAGGCGATGGGGAGAGATTTTACCTATCGTCAGGATGGAAAGAATTGGGTGAATCGGGAAAATTTATCTCTGTATTTCCCAGTTCCTTAGCGTATTGTTATGTCGGTGATTTGGGATTTAATGTTACCAATACAAAATGGAATAATGGCGATCTGCAATCTAACAAATGCAGGAATCAGGTGCAGGATTTTAAAGACGATGTAAAATTTTTGAGAAAAGTGCTCGACACATTAAAGAAAACAAATACGATAAATAGTCAAAAAGTCTTTGCTGCTGGATTTTCAAATGGATCAGTCATGGTCAATAAACTGGCTATTGAAATGAGTGAAGTATTTGCAGCTGTAGCCAGCAATGCCGGTTTATTGCACCCTCTAGATTCTACAGCTCCGATACGGTATCTTCCGATGTGGCAAACTATAGGCATAGCCGATGAAAACCTAACTGCAAATAATGGAGGGCTACCCTTGCCATTCAACGATTCATTAAATCCAATCGCTCTAAAATTTTCAGCTGCACAGCGAGGGGCTCAAAACCTAAAGGATAGTTTTACATTAATCAAATCTACTTATCTATATACCTACAATTTCAACAAACCTAAATCAACAAATCAAAAAAATAATTTTTTGGTTAGTTTTATTAAGGACCTAACCCATGCATTTCCCAATGGGGTGAATCATCCGGTCTCAGCTCCTGCATTGTATTGGGATTTTTTCAAACAAGCTACTCGAAATACGACTGCTCAGCAAAGCCTTAAGATCTCAAAGCATCTGCATGTATATCCTGTACCGGCTACGGACCAAGTCTGGCTTCGACTTCCACTAACCCTGTATGGCAGAGAGGTGAATGTAGACTTGATCAATGTGATAGGACAACGGGTCAGTGCAAGGGTGTTTCACAACAGTGATGAGTATTCTCTGTCTGTCGATGGTTTGAATTCAGGTATTTATCTGGCTCATATCTATTGTGCCGGATATGATGGAATGGCCAAAATAGTGGTACGATAATGGTATAAGTGTTGTTTCATTGAGGTTTAAAACCTATTTTTTGGCCTCAGTTCTTTAAAAACCGACCCAAACCATTATTGCGATCGAATACATTACCTTTGAAATTTGTAACAAAGTGAGTGAATAGGGTATATGTTTGAAATCACCATTCCGGTATTGAATGAAGAACAAAATTTAGAAATCAATGTTCTGAAAATTTATAATTACATTCTGAAGGAACTACCTGAATACAAGAAATGGAAGATTGTGATCGCTGATAATGGATCCACAGATCAAACTCAGGCTATAGGGAATAAAATGCAAAAGGAAATCGCTCACATAAAGTATATCCGAGTGAATCAGAAAGGCGTAGGTCTAGCGCTACAAACATCCTGGGCTCAATCCAATGCAGAGATCGTAGGCTATATGGATTTGGATTTAGCGACTCATTTAAAACATATTGGCCAGGCGATCAAGACCATCGAATCTGGATATGCAATAGTATATGCCACAAGATTACATTCTAAATCAAAAGTCCAAGGCCGCTCCATCTCAAGGGCAATCATTTCGCGGTCATTTAATTTTATAGTCAGGGCCTTTTTGGGAGTTCGGTTTTCTGACGGGATGTGTGGATTTAAATTTATGAAAAAAGAAGTTTTTTATAAACTCCAGGCGGCGGGGCCTAACAGTAAAGGATGGTTTTTTTGTACAGAATTGCTTGTATTGGCTGAATGGTTAAAATTGAAATTATTTGAATTACCTGTAGAGTGGACTGATTCAAAAGATAGCCATGTCAGGCTGGTGCCACTGACTTTAGAATACCTTAAATCAATAATCCACTTAAAACATTATAGACCAAACCATGTCAAAAAATAATTTTGATCAATTCTTTGCATCATTGCCAGACAAGAATGATTTATCTTGGATCCGATGCAGGAAGTAGATTATATTGTTATAGGGGGAGGATTATTTGGGGTCTATGCCGCACTATACTTGGCAAATCAAAAGTTTAAAGTATGCTTGATTGAAAAAGAAAAAAGTCTGCTGAGTAAGGCATCATTGATCAATCAGGCTAGATTGCACAGCGGCTACCATTATCCGAGAAGTATCGCGACGGCCCAAATGGCCTTTGAATATAAAGATCGTTTTATTCAGGATCACAAGGCATTTATCCATACACAGTTTGAGAATTACTATGCTATCAATAAAACAAACTCATTTACGAGTAGCCAACAATTTGAGCAATTCTGCCATTTTATTGACATACCATTGGAGAAAGTTGAAAAACATGCTTTATTCAATTTTGACCAATTAGAGGCATTATACTTAACGCAGGAGTATTCCTTTGACCTGATCCCAATGGCCGAGTACTATAAAAATAAACTGCAGGCACATCAAAATATAACTACGTTACTTCTTTCAAAAGTAGATTCAGCGGTCATCTTCGATGACTATTGGAAGGTAGATATCACCAGTCAAGTCGATTCCAAAACAAGGTCATTGGTGGCCAGGGCGATCATCAATGCTACATATGCCGGCACGAATAGTATCCATGCCCTATTCGGTATACCGGCTATGGAATTAGTATATGAAATTTCAGAGATCGCATTAGTTGAATGTAAAGAAATACTTAAGACTGGCCTCACAGTCATGGATGGACCATTTGCGTCCTATATGCCCTATGGGTTTACTGGATTAACTGCTTTGTCTTCAGTACCCTATACACACCATAAAGTATCGTATGATGTGCTGCCAACATTTGACTGCCAAACTTTAAATAAGTCTTGTACACCTGATTTTATCGCCCCTTGTACTCAATGCGATGCCCGACCAGCGTCCAATGAAAAGAAAATGATCCTTCAAATGAGCACCTATCTAAACAAGCAAATAACGATGCAGCATATTCGATCTTTATATACGATCAAGACAAAGCTAAAATCCAGTTATATCGATGATAGCCGACTGACTAAAATCTCCAAAATGCAGGATAGCCCTGCTTTTTATTGCTTATTTTCAGGCAAACTAAACTCCATTTACGAAATTGAAAAACTTTTACCCCGTACATTTTAGTTTCCGGTCGATAGATTCAGTTTTGGACAACAAAGTGGATATTTACCAAAATGTGGGGCGACTTATTTACGCAACTGGTAATGAATATATTTTACAAATCTAATACCAGCTACGGACCACAGTTTGTTGATTTTTTTCCACTTTACTTTTTTCATTAAGGCATCATATTCAAGCTCTGTTCTTACGAAATCCCCTCGGTCCAATTTTACATAAAAATTATTAACAGCTTGACGCTCTATAATCAATACATCTTGAGTGTTGACAAACATGACCGTAGATGCGGCGAATACGGTATTCAGGGTCTGGATAACGGCATCGTCGTTTAAATGATGCATGATTCCAAAAAGATTGACTGTAGTGATGTTGTGTTCCTCCAACAAGCCAATTAATTGCTGTTGGATAGATTTATTTTCAGTCAGCTGATTTAAATCTATAGTTACAAATTTCGAAGTAATCTGCTTTGACCTGGCACGACTTTCGGCTCGCTTGAGGTATTGCTCTGAGGTATCTATCCCGAGATAGAAATCTGGCTTTGTGGAGTCTTCTAAAAATCTAAGAATATCGGATGGACCACATCCAAGGTCAGCGATTCTTTCATGGGGTTGAAAATAATTACCGTATCGCGCCCATTCTTTCATAGGCATACCCAATAAGAGAATTTGCCTTAGATAGTGATAGAACGCCGGTACTGCTAGTATTTTCTTGAATGAGTTGAACACTTAAAAATGATGAACAAAGAAAGAATATTTCGATAAACTTAGGTAAAACTAATTAAACCTAATATCAGTTTCCTTCAAAGTTGAAGCAGTATGACCTTGACAATCAATTAGATCGTGATTTAACCCAGAAAATCGAAGATTGCGTTGTAGCAAGCCCGTAGAGAAATAGCCGTGGACGGAATTATTTCGTTTTAGGGGCTGCGAGTAAATTTTTACCAATGGCCTGAACTAAAGCGGTTCTATCATAGTAGGTTACATAACGATCTATTTTTTTATCGCTATTAAAATGAGTGACATAATTCATTCGTATTGCAAGTGGCTTTCCTTTAATCACCGTTTTATTTGAAAAATAGCAGAAGTCATAAATTCCCGTAGCCGCACCGCCTTTTGGTTGTTCAGTCACATTGATAGGAAAGTGATTAAATTCTGACATTGACATCGATTCGATTCCCGTATTTGCTTTTAAAGCTTTCCACCATGCTAGGACTGCAGGTTTGCCGACAAGTTTGGTGCGGGTATCGACATCACCATCAGGGAAACTAAACTCTACATCATCTGCCAACATCTCGCCCCAGGCATCAAATTCGAAATTACCAACATGATTTATTGCTTTTTCGCTCAACGAGGAATACTCTTCAGGGGCTATACTGAATCGTGGATTGGTGATAGCGGCAGGTGCACCTGCTGGGGTAACCATAGTGTCTTTGGCAGGTGCAGCTTCCTTGCAGCTTGAAATACATAATGCAATAAAAGCTATTCCTGCAGCTTGGAGTATATGTTTTGTTTTCATCGGTTTGTTGGGTTTAAAGAGTTAAATATACAAAAAATATGTGATTAATCTAATGTTGACTTTCATTTTCATAATCGCTTTTTTGTTCAAAAATATAAAATGGTTTTCTGGAGTTTAATTGGTATAAAGATGAGCTAGTCAAAGAGTGAATTTGTATCGTTCATATATCTGAATTGTAAAAAACTTACCTCGATCGTATCATAACTACACCTCCAAAGTGTCATCACCTATTATAATGACTGGCTTAAAAGACAAAACCAACTCCATAGCTACTTTTTAGGGGTCCGGTAGATGTTACCTCAGCTGAAATTTGAGCAATTGAACTTTGTACTTGTTCCAATTAAAATCAGTTCCTATATAAATGCTATTTGATCGTGATCTCCATGGCTCCTGTCCAGTTTGTTGGGACACCGGTATTAAAGTAGTTTGACGAATAGGTAATAAAATTTTCAACGGTTTGATCTTCCGGATCCAGCTCTATGATGGTTTGAAATAATTCAATGGCTTTGATAAAGTTTTGGTTAAAGTAATGATGCATGGCCTCATTAAATAAACCCAATGTATTCAGTTTAAGATTTAATTCATCACTAGCATAGCCATTGATACATTCTACGATATGAAGCAAGTTGTGTTTGCCTTTCAATTGAGCTTTACCCAATTGCCGTAAATGATATTGATCTCGATTTTTAATCAGGCTCAACGTGTCACCACTCAATAGAATCGGTGACCTGAAGTATTTAGTCAGACTTTCTATGCGCGCTGCTGTGTTGACGGTATCCGATATAGTAGCTGCATCCAATCTATCTTCATCACCGGTGATACCCATGAT
>JANOWJ010000033.1:0-13388 GCA_031417835.1 Saprospiraceae bacterium
CATTGATGTTAGATTATCTTCCCGACGATCACTGAGGGTAAGATAAACTACAGCTGTCTCATGTTTGGATGCTTCTATGGAGGTGACTGCAGCATGCCTGGTTACTCCTTCACTGATTGCAGTCCATTTACCTTTGCCTTCTTCTGAAGTAAAATAAACTAGCCCATCATCCGTACCTGCATAGATCAGACCTTTTGTCTTGGGGGACTCTGTAATGACAGTGATGGCTTGATAATTGATCCGGTAGGGTAGGGTGCCCATTTTATTTTTATCGTTTTGGGTAAGGTCGTCGCTTATTTTCTGCCAGGTCTTGCCTTTATCTGTCGTCTTTAATACATACTGCAGTCCATGGTACAAGGTGGTACCATCATGTGGCGAAAGTATAGTCGCTGCCAACCATTCACCACGAGGTTCTTCACCGATGACCGCGGCCGGGGGATCTATAGATTCACTAGTTCGGTTTTTGCCCAATTTTTTAAGATTGCCTTTCATGATGTGACCATAATAGCTGGAGGAATAGATGATATCCTGATCTTTCCGATCTATGGCTATTCGAGTGCCTTCACCATCGCCGCCTGGCACCCAATCGAAAGCACCGGTAGTGCGATCCGAAGCTCGATAAGGAGTCGTAGATAACATCCGGATACTTCCCTCATCTTGTACAGAACCATAGACATAATAGGGTTCTCTATTATCCTGTATGATATTGTAAAATTGAGTAGTTGGGATCTCATGATAAAAATCTTTCCAAGTAGCCCCTTCATCGAAGCTTACATTTACACCCCCGTCATTGCCATTGATGATATAAGTTGGATCCGTAGGATCGATCCATAAAGCGTGATGATCGCCATGGACGCGACCCCATTCACCCTTTGGACCTTTGGTTAAGGATTTCCAGGTCTTGCCACCATCGGGACTAGCGGTCAAGTCCAGACCCATTAGATAGACTTTGTTTTCATCTTTTGGACTTATCCTGATTTGAGCGAAGACCCAACCATATGTACCTGAAAAAAACTCCATAAAGTCATCGTGTTCACTCATAAGCGTCCAGGATGAACCTTTGTTGACACTTTTATATACCTCAGCCCCATTGATGACTACGATCTTTGGCCTATTGTAAGAATCTTGTTCACCCGGTTTAGGGTCGCGCTTTTTGCCATGATTGTCGACAAAAGCATAGAGTACATTAGGATTTGCAGGTGAATTAGCAAGCCCGATGCGCCCGGTGATTTTAGTATCAGGCAGGCCATTTTCTATAATATTCCAGGTAGAGCCCCCGTCAGTTGATTTGTAGACATGATCGCCATCTTCCGGTACAGGATCACTCCATCGCTTGCGGATTCTAGTCCAGGTACTCGCATAGAGTGTATTGGGGTCAGAAGGATCCATGATCAGATCATTAGCACCAGTTTTATCATTGACATACAATACTTTTTTCCAATTGAGTCCACCATCTACCGTTTTATAGATGCCTCTATCTTCATTATGACTCCATTCATTGCCCCCTGCTGCTACCCATACTATGTTAGGGTCGGTAGGATGTATTATAAGTCTTGCTATGGTCGAGGTGTTTTCCAAGCCAAGATGATTCCAGGTATCTCCACCGTCTGATGATTTATAGACCCCTATACCAGGGAGTGATGCTCTTAAAATATTAGCTTCCCCCGTGCCCACGTAAATGATCTTAGGATCAGATGGTGCAATGGCAATATTACCAATAGATTGCGTGGCTTCTCTGTCCAGCAGGGGCAACCAGGTTTTGCCTGCATTTTGAGTCCTCCAAAGTCCGCCGCTAGCAAAACCTGCGAAAATGATATTTTTATTTCCAGGTACTCCGCGCACATCGGTACAGCGGCCACTCATTTTGCCGGGGTGCATGAGCCTCCATTTCAAGTCTTTGTAAGGACTGGTATTGATCAGTCGTTCATGTTGGATGAACGAGATTCGTTTATCCCGGCCAGTGCTCGGGCGTTGATTGGTCTCTTGAGCTGACAACGTGAATAGGAGACAGAAGCAAAGGATAAGTGTAATGCAGTTGGATTTCATAAAATGATAAATCTAAAAAGTAAAGATGGCTCAAAAATAAGGATTTGTAGTGTATGTGCAGAAGTCATAATCATATCTTCAATAAAACAAGATTGTACTGGCATCATTGCGCACGATGAGATAATTAGGAGTTCCTGCTATATTAATTTTTTGTATGGTCCTCACGGCTCCAGGGGCTATAAAACCACTTTTTTGCGCAGCAATTGATCTAAACTTCAAATCCCCTTGATTCAATAACACATGCCCATAACTTGCGTCCAAGCGTCCCATAGATGGCATCACTTCCAACAGATTGCCCCCCAACATCAGGTCGATTTTTTTATCTCCACCCAAATCAGTAGGTAATATGGCAAATATCATGGAGTGCTGTGCCTCATCCGGCAAGTCTAGTAATTCAAAACTGCCATCACCACGATTATTGAATAGCGTGGTCGCTATACAGTCTACTTTTTTATGATTTACATTTTTTAGCTCCGGAAAAAGGTCTTTAAAAGAACTCATTGCAAAACTATGATAGTCAGTAAACCGTTTTCGAATCAATACGATCTGACCAGCTAACTCATCCTTATTAAAAAAAGAAAATTCGCGGCCTTGTTGACTATAAGAAATCAACGATTCTGGCATCGCATTTTGATCAAAATCTGCACCATACAACTGCAATGGGTATTTTGCTGAACCTTTGAGATCGTGATTCCAACCGATATTGCCACCTATAAGATCCTGATCGCCATCACCATCCAGATCTGCATGAGCCAATGTCTGCCACAAGCCGTCACTGTTAGGAATAGTCTTCTTAATCCAAGTATTTCCTTTTTTCATTAATATAGTAATAGGCATCCATTCGCCACATACGATAAGTTCATCACCTTGTTGGCCATCGATATCCACCCATACTGCATCTGTGACCATACCTAGCCCTTTAGTGATCGGCTCTTGCGACACTGTAAACGAGCCACCATTATTGATCAAAAAATAAGAATCTGTATTGAAGCCATAATAAGGCGATACCCGACCCCCGATAAATAGATCAATGTCACCATCGTCATCTATATCGTGCGGTTTGATACAACTGCTCATATGGGCTATAGCCGGCATGGCATCAGGCTGATAGCGTAATACCCCCTGACCATCATTTAAATACAATCGATCGATCAGTACTGATGGTTTATCCATTTCATATCCTGCAGATGCCACGATCAGGTCTACATCTTTGTCCTTATCTACATCGACCCACACTCCATCTACATCTTCGAATCCGGCGTGCAGGTCGAGATCGGGTTGAGCGAGCCGTAGTAATTGACCGCCTCTTGATTGAATGTACACTACTCCGGCTTGATTGCGGGCACCACCAAGCCATAGATCGTCGAGGCCATCACTATTAATGTCTGCTACGGCACTGCCAGGACCTTGTGTGGATAATTTATACAACAAAAGTTTTTCCCGCTCAAAATCGTTGTAACTATTTTCAGTGTGACTAAAATCTAAAGCAACCGAGGACTGCTGCAACAATGTATTTTCTACATCGAGGTATCTTGGAGGGCTGATTTTGTTTTTTTGAACTCGAAGTAAAGTATCCGAGCCTGGATGGACCAGGACCTGTCGACCACCTGTAGGCCAATGGATGATGAGGCTGTCAGGCGATTTATCTTCTTTCCATGCAAAATGTACGGTGAGGTCAGATGAAGACTGAAATCCCCGTGTGGGATAAACTTCACGAGTGGTGACTATATTATTAGAGTATAAATTGACCCTAGCCCCTATAGCAGAAGTGTTTGCGGTGGTATCTATCAACTGGAGCTGTAGAGAATGTCCGGCAGCATTTTGATTGCGCAGTAAACTTGCAGGTTGGTTAATCCGATTGATGATCAGATCGAGATCTCCATCCAGATCAAAATCTGCATATGCAGCCGCGGTAGAGAGATCGGGACCCTCTGGATTCCAGGAGGCAGAGACATTTTCAAAACGGAGATCACTCGTCTGTGAAAAGAAAAAGTTTTTGCACCGACCATCCGGCATTCGGTCGATTAAAGCTTGAGCAGGCGTGCTATGATCTGATGGTAGAGTTGAAAAATACTTGAGGTAATCCAAATCATTGGGTCTATGAGCAATGCCATTCGCTATAAAAATATCGGTCAATCCATTGTGATCAAAGTCTGCCAATAGGGGTGACCAAGACCAATCCGTACGAGCTATACCGGCTTGTTGTCCGATCTCACTAAAATAGGGCGTGCCTGCATCATCGAAAAATTGATTGATCTGCAAGGTATTTCTGGGGTATTGATAGTGATAGCCAAACTGCACTTTGTATTGATAGATGTCGTAGGGGTCTGCACCAACGGAGTTTTTAAATACGATTTCATCATCCGGTTTCATGTCCAGGCTGAGGATGTCCATCTTACCATCGTGATTGAGATCGGCTACATCATTACCCATAGAAAATGTACTTGTATGTTGGAAAGATTTTGTTTGACTTTGACTGAAGCCACCTACTTTATTATTCATGTACAAATAATCATTCTCATGAAAATCATTGCCAATCAATAAATCAGGCCAGCCGTCATTATTAAAATCTGCAACGGCTACGCCTAGACCGTAGCCGATCGGACTACTTAATATACCAGCCTCTTGACTCACATTTATAAAACGAACTCTATCTGAACCATTAGATTCGTTGCGCAATAATCGATCTCCTTTGAGGGTATCCACTACCCGCCGGATGGAGGTGTCTTTGTAGGTGTCCGTAGCATGCACAGAGTGGCACAAGAGATACATGTCCAGATCGCCATCCCGATCATAGTCCAGCCATGCTGCTTGAGTCGAAAAGGAAACAATATCCAATCCGTATTCATGGGCTCGCTCAGTAAACGTAAGGTCCTTATTATTTATAAAGAGTTGATTGCGACCTCGTATGGACTTGTATACTCCTACCTGGCATACATATATATCTAACCAGCCATCGCCATTGATATCGACCATGCTTACGCCTGTATTCCATTCTCCCGGACATGTGACTTGTGCAGTAGCGGTGATATCTTCAAATTTTAAATCCCCCTTATTAAGATAGAGTTTGTTGCCTTGTTGATTGGACGCTAAATAGATATCCGGTAGACCGTCATTGTTTATATCCCCTGTAGCTACTCCTGCCCCATTGTAGTAATAGAGATATTCAATAATGTTTAGGCTGTCTGAGGGTATTAATGTATTGGAAAATGTAATTCCGCTTTGACTCGGGCCTATGGAGGTGAATAATTGTTTATCCGTTTTTCTACAAGAATGGGACATACTGATGATACTCACTAGTCCTAAAACAATGGTTACTGACTTTAGCTTCATCGAAGTATAAATAATTTAGCAGAATCATTGTTGCGCGATACTATGATGTGTTTCTTTCCTTTGATCACAATTGACTTTATGTCCCGGATCTCGCCGATGATTTTTACACCGGAGGCAATAGAATTAATCGCTTTAAACGTTCCTTTATTTTCTTGAATCAATACCAGTCCGTAGGACGCATCGTATCGCCCTGTCTCGGGTTTTGTCCGATATTGATTACCCCCTATGAACAAATCGGGGCGTTGATCACCATTAAAATCATCGCTGTAGATGGCATAGGTAGGCGAGAGCTGAGCTTCGATGGGTAGGGGTTGCTGCGTAAAATTGCCTTTGCTGTCATTAAGGTATACACTTGTTTGCAACCAGGTCACACTATCGATCAACGTTTGACTTTGACCGGCTTTTGGAAAAATATCATATATCCCTTGTAAGGCATAGGAAGAATAAAATAAATATTTTTTCTTTAAGATCGGCATCTGCGCGATGAGATCATGCTTTAATGCAAAAGGGTATTCCCGGTCTTCTCGGTAGCTTGTGAGTATTTGCTCCACACTTCCATTCTGATCAAAATCATTGATATAAAGCCGGATAGGTTGCCTTGGATAAGCTTTAAATCTGGAATTGAGACCGTGATTACCTCCGAGAATATCGATGTCTCCGTCGCGATCTATGTCGGTAGTCAATAAAGTATTCCACCATCCATTGCCGCTTACAGAACTTGATTTGATAAATCTACCACCTTGATAGATAAATGGTTGAATGGGCATATAGTCACCACATATGACAAGATCTTCTTTGGAATCACCATTGATGTCGGCCCATTGCGCATCGGTGATCATTCCGATATTAAGCAATTCAGGTGCTATTATTTTTGTCTGGTCTTTAAAATTCCCTTTTCCATCATTGATTAAAATATAACCCTGTACAGGTACTCCGTAGTACAACGCCTTTAGTCTCATCCCAACAAACAAATCCTGATCTCCGTCATCATCTATATCGTGAGCACGCACACAGGAAGTAGACTCGAATCTGAAGGTTGGTAAGATTTGAGGACTTAACGTAAACTTGCCATGATCATTGATATACAATCTATCCATAAGATTGCTGGAAGTCTCGGTGAACTCGCTACTGCCACTGCATACATACAGATCAAGATCAAGATCTCCATCGATATCGACCATGGCACTCCCGGCATCTTCACTTTCCTTATGTTGACCAAATGCAGGAGGTGTGGTTATGCTAAACGATCCATTAGGCATTTGTAGCGCTAGGGCCTTAGAGCTACCTACTGATTGACCCAAGTAGATATCCTGCAATTTATCACCATTGATATCACCGACTGAGACCTTAGGGCCTTCATTGGAAAACATATTATATAACAATCTATCCCGATCAAAATCTGAATAATCGTTTTCAATATGTTTAAAGGCTAATCCGGGAATAGTTACTTCATTAAATAACGGAGCGATGGATTTTTGAATATGCCAACCATCTCCCGAAAGTGCATCTTTTTGATAAAACAAAATAGTTTGATCAGCCTGTAAATTATATTTTTTAATGGCACTTCCATCTGGGAATAGAATCAACAACGAATCTATCTGCTGCTCCTTGCCCAAACCAAATATGGCTACAGGCTCCATACTGGATTCAAAACCTCGGATAGGCATGTATTCAAGATATTGCATCTGATCCCCATGGTACAGCTTTAATTGACTCCCGTAAGCTAGAGTGTTTCGACCGTCGCCGTATAGTTTTATTTTTATATAATGGTGGCCCAAGATTTCTGTGGCTTGATTTTGATATACGAAACAGGGCATGTTCACATTATTGACAATGAGATCCAGATCACCATCATTATCCAAATCGCCATATGCAGAGCCATTGGAAAACGATGGGGTAGCAAGCCCCCAGGAGATAGCTTTATCTTCAAACTGTAGATTGCCCATATTTCTAAACGCAGCGTTAGGTATTGCTTCACTGGGTATAGAGTCAATAAGTTGTTTATAATCGACACTGTCGTTTTTAGTGATGTTGCGCACCGTATTGGCATCCGACACAAAACTTAGATAATCCTGATCGGTCAGGTCATTGTATATTCCATTTGCCACAAAGATGTCCTTATGGCCGTCGAGATCCATATCAAACAATAGCGCGCCCCAACTCCAATCTGTCGCATGCACTCCTGCTAATCGGCCAATGTCTGAAAATGTGCCGTCACCATTGTTTAATTGCAACATGTTGCGGATAAATTGATGATAGTAGCCATTCTTTACATTGTATTGATATTTATTCCAATCTTCAAACGTGGTTTTTGTTTTTAATCGACGCTCCGATGATGGTAGCATATCGGTCACGAAAATCTCCGGATGACCATCATTATTGATATCGGCCATATCAGCCCCCATAGATGCTGCACTGGTACATGGCATTTGATCCGTAAGTTCTTCCTTAAAGGTGCCGTTCTTTTGGTTGATGTATAGATAATCGCGTTCAAAAAAATCATTGCTGACATAAATATCTTGCCAACCATCTTGATTGACATCGCCCACGGTGACGCCTAAGCCAAAACCAATCAGGCTGCCATAGATGCCTGCGGTTTCACTGACATCCATAAATCGATTATTGTCGTTTTGAAATAGCTTGTCGCCACCTAAAGTGTCCCGCGTGGATCTAATATTATTTCTAAGGTTAAAACTTCCTATTGCTTTATAGGAGTTATTCAAGAGGTACATGTCCAAATCGCCATCTTTGTCATAATCGAAGAAGGCAGCGTGAGTGGAATAACCTTTATCATTCAAACCATATTCCGCCGCCATTTCTTTAAACGTAGAATTGCCTTGATTGATAAAAAGTTCGTTTTCTTTATTATCACCTTTGATATCTCCAGAGTTGCACACGTAAATGTCTAACCAACCATCTCCATTGACATCGGCCATCGATACTCCGGTAGACCAGGCTTTGGTGCCTTCGACTCCAGCGGATACACTGATATCTTCAAACGTAAAATGACCATTATTGAGGTATAGTTTATTTTTGGCCATATTGGAGGTGAAGTAGATATCCGGTAGGCTGTCATTATTAATATCTCCTATCGCGACCCCTCCGCCATTATAAAAATTTCTATACCGATAAATATTAAAATTGCGATCGTACTCGAGATTGTTTTCAAAATTGATGCCGCTCTGAGCAGGAGAAATGGATTTAAACAAAGCCTGATCCGGGGTCGTCGTAGTTATGTCAATAGTGGATTCTTTTTTACAAGAGACTATCAATAGAAATGAAAGATAGCAGCATATGAATCCGATGGACTTCACATTGATCATTCGATTGGCTTGGGAGGATTAGTCATATCAGTGATAATCATTTTTACCTGATTGGGTTCCTGTTTATGAAATTTTATTCTACGATTGCCATCCACTTTGACCCAGAGATCACCTTTAGCTTTGTTTTTGATTTCGATAAACCCAGGTCCATACCATCGCTCAAGCAGTTGTTTTACATCGACCAATAGTGAATCAGAAGATAACGCTTTATTCCAAGGTGCCCAATCTTTGTAGACGAAAATGGCCGGCATCTCACTGATAGTATCGCCATTATACGTAGGATAAAAATCCAGATACGCAGGAGCTTTGAGGCCCTCATTTAAAAAGTATCTTGCAGAAAGATTGTTAGATCCCTGAGTCATTTGCCCGGCTTTGTTAAGGTCCCAGCATATGGCGTAAAAATCTTTACGATCCATACCTAATGCCAATCCTAAAAATAAACTGTCATGGCGTTGGCCACTTGCCAACTCTGCTTCCAACATGCATTGGTACTTGGACTTGCAGGAGGGGTATAAGAGTAGCCCAGCCAAGAAAAATGTTACAATCCGCGTCACGATTTTGGGTTAAATTTTAAGCTGTAAAGATAATTAAAGATTACCAGTATAACTTTAATCCTTTCCTAAGGTAACGTATTGATTTAGAATATGTTCAAAGCTTTTTAAAATGTTCTAGGAAGCCTTTTACAAAAGATTATAAACAATTATTGTTTGCCAAGGTTCATGACTTCGAGTGGACCATTGTTATTCGCCAGAAGGAGATACTTGTTGTTTTTTATATGCAGGACCTGCATGTTTCTGACTTCTTTAGATTGTAACATATGCGTGGCCGATATAAATGAACCATCCTTTTGATGGATGAGCAATGTCACTGCATTGGCAAAATAGGTTCCTAGTTCAGGTTTGACGCCGCTAAAATTACCTCCAAGGATAAGATCTAAATTCCCATCAACATTGAGGTCATAAGGTAAGATGGAAAACACAGGTGAAAATTGAGCTTCAATAGGTAGAGCTTGTGCTTTGAATCGCCCACCCTCATTGATAAATAAAGTAGTCGCCGTCGTGTGACATTCAAGCTTAATACTGGAGCTTAATTGTTCTGGAGTAAAAATATCGGTTATGGTCTGATTTTTATAACTTTCATACTTTAGGTACTTTTTTTTAAGAGAAGGGATTTGAACTAATAAATCCTGGCGGAGAGTAAGTGGGTAGGATCGATCTTGATTAAATGTAGTCAGTATTTGTTCGGCGGTTCCATTTTGATCAAAATCATTGATGTATAAGAGTGCCGGATGAACTACTGTTGATTTGATTCGTGTATTTAGGCCCCAATTGCCACCGATGATGTCCTGGTCGCCATCACCATCGATATCTATGGCGGTGATACATTGCCAAAGGCCGTTGCTTCCCTCAAAACCGATTTTATCTGTGATTTTTGTTAACTGGCCTTTATCGTTTTTGAATATCGTAAGGGGCATCCATTCTCCTGCGATCGCTAGATCTTGATCTTCATCATGGTCTATATCGATCCAGGTAGCATCTGTGATTAAACCGATTTTTTTTAAGTCGAGAATATCTACAACCGTAAATATTCCTTTGGAGTCATTTGAAAGGATATAGCCATTGCAAGGCACTCCATAATTGAATGGCTTTAATCGTTCACCTACAAATAGATCAATATCTCCATCTTGATCATAGTCGCAGGGTTTCACACAAGAACTGCTTATGAAATTAAAAGTTGGCAAGATTTGCTCCGATCGTTTGTAATCGCCTCGTCCATTGTTGATGTACAGTCGGTCAGCTAACAAGGAAGAATTGTAAGGCACTTCATTGCCGCCACTACAGACATACAAGTCCATATCTTCATCTCCATCTACATCAAAAAAAGCAGCATCAGTATCTTCAGATGGTGCATCCGATGTGATAGTTTGATTAGGTTTTATTGTGAATGAGCCATTTGCAGTTTGAATAAAAAGTGCGGGTGCTGCATTCATTGCGTTTCCGATAAATAGGTCTTCTAGCTTGTCTCCATTGACATCTGCGACGGCCATGCCTGGCCCTTCTCTGGAGATCATATGAATCAAAAGGCGATCCCGCTCAAAATCATTGAACGTGTTTTCTGTATGCGAAAATGATAAACCTTTTATATGAACCGGCTGATAAGGCGATAAAGGAGTGATTGAGGTAAGGACAGCAGCGAAGGATGACAATGAGTTTTTATTCAATCTAATCACTTGATTCGTTTTAGTGATTCCTCGTTTTGATGCAGAGCCATCTGGCCAAGTGATGTGGATAGAATCTACTGCTTCTAATACTCCTAACCCAAATAGTGGACGCGGATCTACGCAAGACTCAAAACCGCGCATCGGATGCACTTCTTGAAAAAACCGTTGTCCGCCTTTAAAGAGAGTTATTTGACTACCGATACCTTTAATGTTTGAAATATCACCGGTCAATTCTATTTGTAAATAACCGCCTTTAAATGTTTCTCTCGCCATATTTTGATAGATAAAACAAGGCATGCCCGTGTTATTGATCACCAGATCATGATCGCCGTCGTTGTCCAGGTCCCCATATGCAGACCCATTGGAGAAAGATGGTGTCGCCAGTCCCCATTCATCAGCTTGGTTTTCAAAAAGCAAATTGCCAAGATTGCGAAAAGCATAATTTGGAATTTTTTCAGAAGGAATGGCATCTATCAATTTTTTGATGACATTTTTTTCTGTTTTCATCAGCCCCAATACCGTTTCAGGATTATTGTATAGATTGAGATAATCCTGATCTGTCAAATCTTTATAGATACCATTGGCTACAAAGATATCCTTCATGCCATCAAGATCCATATCAAAAATCAATGCTCCCCAACTCCAGTCTGTAGCATGGACGCCGGCATATCTACTGATTTCACTGAATTGCATATGCCCGCGATTGAGCTGCAGTGCATTCCGGATAAATTGATGATGATAACCATTCTGCACATTACGTTGATACTTCTCCCAATTTTCAAAAGAGGTTTTAGTTTTGTATCGAGCATCGGTCTCTGGCAACATATCAGTGACAAAAACTTCTGGTAGCCCATCGTTATTGATATCGGCCATGTCTGCGCCCATGCTGTTAAGACTAAGTTCGGGCATAGCGGCTTCGATCGATTCTTTAAAGGTGCCATCTTTTTGATTGAGATATAAGTAATCGCGTTCGAAAAAATCATTACTTACATATAGATCTGGCCAAGTGTCTCCATTGAGATCACCGACACTGACTCCAAGTCCAAATCCTATGGCACTGGAATAGATGCCAGCAGACTGACTTACATTTATAAAGTGGCCACCGTCATTGCGCATAAGTTTATTGCCACCCAGGCTGTCTACGATGTTGCGTTGATCTTTGCGCAGATCATAAGCGCCTACGGTTCGTATTGAATTATTCAATAAATAGCAGTCCAGGTCTCCATCTCGATCATAATCAAAAAAGGCGGCATGGCTGGATAATCCGGTTATATCTAGGCCATAGCTTTTCGCTGATTCTTTAAAGCTTAGATCTCCTTGATTGATAAATAATTCATTATGACGATTGGTTCCCCCTGGTTTTCCGGATTTGCAGACATAAATGTCTTGCAAGCTGTCACCATTGATGTCAACAAATGCCACACCACTAGCCCATACCCCTGCACAGGCGACTCCGGCTTTATCAGTGATGTCTTCAAATTGAAGATTCCCTTTATTTAGATAAAGTCGGCTGTTGACTTGATTGCCACAAAAAAAGATATCGAGCAATCCATCGTTATTGATATCACCAAGGCCCACTCCGCCGCCATTGTAAAAATTGCGATAAGTGTATGGATTAAAATCTTCTGTGTACTTGAGTTCATTGGCGAAATTGATACCAGTGCGAGCAGGGTTAAGAAGCCTGAATAACGTGGCCGATGAATCTTTATCTGGTTTATCGCACGATATAAAACATATATAGTATATTGCTAATATGAATAACTTGTAGTTGGCCATCAATAAGATTCCCAAGGTAAGGAGAGTCCGACGAATGGAGACCTTTTAATGCATCCATCACCCACCACGCAACATCCACTCCATCTCCCTTAAGATCATGGCGGTGGCTCCCCATATCACATGGCCATGCACTTCATAAGCCGGTACTTCTTGAATGGTCAACGTTGAAAATATGGTTATATTTTTATGAGTTTTTGTGTCAGGATGGAGTAAGAGCCCGAGATCTAATTCGATCAATTCATCCACTTCAGTCTCTTGAATATTAAAATATGGATTGGAGGAGGCGTACCAAGCTATGACCGGAGCTACATAGAAATTGGATACTGGTATATATAATGGGCTGAGCTGACCTAATATTTCAATGGTATCTCCGATCCCGATCTCTTCCCTAGCTTCTCTCAAAGCAGTCTCTACAGGGTAGTTGTCGCTGGTTTCCATTTTACCTCCAGGGAAACTGATCTGACCACTGTGGCGATCGGCCTCATGGTGCTTGCGCTTGATGAGGGATATAAAAATGCGATCTACCCGGTGATATAATAGGATGAGCACTGCTGCTTTTTTAGCAGAATCCGGGATGATAGGATAAAGTCCGCGACCTGGTACGACCATTAGTACATGCGCTTGGACTCCCGGCAGGGGGTTTGTGAGTGCCGTTATTAATTTTTGTTTGATAGGGTGGAGGGAAGACA
>JANOWJ010000034.1:0-4124 GCA_031417835.1 Saprospiraceae bacterium
TTGATCTTCACTACTTTAAACTCCATAGTCTTACCGACATATTGGTCGTAGTCAGTGATCGGCTTAATATCGATCTGGGATCCCGGTAGGAATGTCTCCAAACCATTTGCATCTACAATAAGACCGCCTTTAGTTTTACTGATTACCGTTCCTTTTATGATCGTACCATTATTGAAAGAATCCACAAGGGTTTCCCATGCTTTAAATAGTTTAGCCTTTTTTCGGGAAAGGACTAATTGGCCTTTTGAATTCTCCTGAGTCTCTACATAAACATCTACCATATCACCGACTTTGAGGTCGACAATATCTTTGAATTCATCAAATGGAATTAGACCATCTGATTTAAAATTAATGTCTAATACGATATCAGCACCATGCATAGAAGACACTCTTCCTTTGATGATCTCATGATCTCCGAGTGTACTCAAAGTCACAGAGTATTTGTCTAAATACTGTTTCCGCTCTTCCTGAGAGTAATAACGTGTATTTCGATTCCCTGCGGACCAGTTATAGTCATCATGAGCTGAACCTTCTTCAGCCATGGCAGGTTCTAAAACCAAAACTAAGTCATCAGCTGGTTCTGGCTCAATAGCCTCATCTTCAGCCACTTCCTCATTGATAGACAATGACGGATTGACATCAGTTGAGTTAATATTTTCATCCAGATCCTGGACATCTTCTTTTTCTTCCAGCATGTTTTCTGCAGATTTTAATGTACCAATCGGTTAAAGCGGGGCAAATTTAAGGCAATATTTCGAATCTCAAAGCAAAAGATCAGTAATACTTTATTTATTTTTTTAAGAGCGGGTTTAAATGGCGAAAGTCAAGCCATTAAGTATTGAATACTAAAGAACTATATATAAAGTTATAGCTCCATATGATGGTTTGTGCCAAAAATTAATGTTTTGTAAATGGCGGTACAAAGAATCAATTGGCATCGATCAATCTACCGCTACCTGTGATGAAGTAGTCAATATATGCATTTCCCAGGAAATAAATGTCGCCAGAGCCCCGCAATCGTACCCATAAATTGTTTCGGGCATTGAGTTCCGCCACACCATTGCCCGTCTGTTCGATTCTGGTGTGAGAAGTCAGCAAATTAAAGGCTGCAACAATTCCAGAGCCGTCGAGATCAATTGTATGGTCATCAGCATGGCCTCTTAATCTAATATCGCCGGAGCCACGAGTGGCGGTGTAAACTTGTTCAGCATCGATGTATAGATCAAGGTCACCACTAGATCTAGTGCTAAGGTCGAGATCACTATTGAATCGAAACCGATTATTACCATAGATGTCGCCCGATGATGTGATTTCGATCAAACTGAGATCAGGTACAGTGATATAAATTGTGGATTTACCGGAATACCAGTCATTACCCCGTTGACTTACGATCAATTTATTCCGTATCACTCTGAAGTCAAGTCCAGCTAAAATATCCTCATAACCCTCGAAATCTATGCTAAAAACAGGTCCTTGGGTCAATACTATATCTGTGGAGCCATCCTGAGTTAATTGTGTGAAAGTTGGGGTCTGAATCCTTGTAGTTACGAATTCGCCCAGATCCTTGGTACATGAACCAAACAACAGAATGAAGAGCACTGTGGCTAAGTAAAAATTAGATTTCATAGTCATTAGATTAAATGAATGGTCTTATTATATTTTGACCTTACATGAAGCTTAAATGTTAGTTACGGCTTAGTTAAAATAATCCAGATTCAAAGCCCTTTTATTTGAAACTAAGTACCTACTCTTTCGGATCATATCTGTGCACAGAAATAAAAAATAGGACATGAATTCAAATCCTGCTAACAAAAGGAACTGTTTAATAATCTTTGAGCAAGATGAAAACGACAATTTTTAGCCAAATAACGACCCACTCGATATACTGAAAGGTATAGCTGTATATTTACGCAGGAAACAAACGACTCAAATTTTTGGATACTTTGATGATAAAGATTCAATCTATACCTTTTAATCCTTTGGCGGTGCTTTTAAAACTATAATTTCAAAAACTACTTCCATGAATCTCTGGACTCAGGGTTTACCTGCTAAAATATTCAGGCTCAAAATTTTTAAACTTAATGCTTTCTATTTATTAATGTCCTTCGCCTTTATATTGTATTATCAACAAGTGGGGATGTATCGCTATAAGTTGATAGTTTATCACCTCCTATTGATGCAAACTCTTCTGGCATCGATGTTTGGCATGGGCTTTATTTTATCCTTTTTAAAAGGCCAGATAAAATACCTTATGTACGGCCTATTATGGACTGCCTTTACCCTCTTTTTGATATTTGTTTATTCTGTGATTTGGCTTGAAAAAATATATCTTCATCTGCCCCTCTCTTTTAAAGTGGTTTGGGTCTATGTTTTAAGATTGAAAGGTACCGTCGAGTCTTTTGACCTAAACTACAATTGGGTGCTCACAGGAATAATAATCCTTATTGGCATATTCATTAGTCTTTTTACACTACTTTCCAAATCTTTATTGATTGAAATGATTGACTTCAGGCGACAAATAATCCCTGAAGCTAATCGGTACACTATAAACAGGCCAGATAGAAGATGGAAAATAGTCGCCCTGACATTAACAATGGTAGTTCCATTAATCCTGCTGTCATTAAAATCAAGTCCTATGACTCGATTGTTGAATAATATGGATCCAATGGTAGAATTAGCCTTTGCTAAAGATAGCATTGGCAATATCTCCAATCAAGTAGAACCGCTTTCGATCAGAGAGGAATATTCAAACAATAAATTACTTTCAAAACCCAATATAATCCTAATCATGGTGGATGCCCTGCGAGCCGATTATTTACCCATGTACGGATATCATCAGAATACTACTCCATTTCTTAATCAATTATATCAGGAAGGGAAATTAGATAAAATAGATTATGCTTTTTCTGCTTCAGCAAATTCTTTTCATGGCATTTTAAGCACGTTAAGATCCAAGGCTGCTCACAAAATAAGTTTTACTAATTTCTCCGTTCAAGAATTACTACATGATCAAGGCTATCGCACTCATTTTATCATTTCTGGCGACCATACCTATTTTTATGGTTTAAAATTATTGTACGGGGTGAGTGTTGACTATTATTTTGATGGAACAACTGCGAAGGCATATTCGGTTAATGACGACCAATTGATCTTTGAAGGGTTGAATCCATTACCCTCGTATCCTTTAAAACCCTCTTTTTTTTATTTACATTTAATGTCAGCCCATCAACTTGGAAAAAAATATCTTGAAAACGAACTCGCGACTACAGATTCTACAACTGAAGTACTGAATCCATTTACATTTCAAGAAAGGTATAAAATCGGTATTCATCAGGCTGATGGCTACATCAAAAGAATACTAGACACGCTCGAGCATAAAGGGTATCTGGATAGTGCTCTGGTCATCATCACCGGCGAACATGGTGAAGGTCAAGGAGAACATCAAACGTATGGCCACTCTCAAAACCTATACAATGAATCCATTCATATTCCAATCTTGATCTATCAGGTTGGAAAAAGAATAAAACCAGATAACTCGAATCCGGCTCTGGCGCAAGATCTTGCAGCTACTATGGTTGATTATTTAGGCCTTCCGATTCCGGAGTCCTGGGAAGGCCAATCATTGTTCAAAAAGCATAACAAAGATTTTAGTTTTCATGTAGAAGGTGATCGGTATAGCATTATTTCTTATCAGGATTCGATTATGTTAAAATATAGCTTCGATAATAAAAGCAAAAGGGAAGAACTTTATAACATAACCAATGACTACGCAGAAAAACACAATTTAATGCATAATGCTCGTTTCGATTCTGATCTGAATAGATTAAGAATAATAATGAAGGAATTTGTTAAAGAATCAAGCCGTTGATAGTTAGGTTCATCAGGTATCACAGGAAAAGCCTTTTTTTGCATTACTACCTGTTGATGCGGGAATGTAAACTAGACTGTGTCAGAGCCTTTCCTACTCCACTTTGCCCTAGGGGAAAGTGGAGTAGGAATTTTTTTTAGATCAACCGCATCCTCCCTTCAAACATAATACTTAGTTGTTGAATTGTAAGAGCCCAATTTTGTAAAGGCATAGTCCATTTTTCTGCGATCCGTTCTGATGCCAAATATACTAGTTT
>JANOWJ010000035.1:0-21579 GCA_031417835.1 Saprospiraceae bacterium
GTCAACAATAAATTGATCGTAGCATATAATAATCAGGCTTGCGAGCTTTATTCCTTTTGAGTCAAGGAGGCGCGTAAACCAAAATATAATTCCCAATCGGATCAAAACAAAAAGGGAGGTCAAATTGACCTCCCTTTTATAGAACGATATATCTGAATATCAACTTATTGTTTATCCCACCATACTCGAGTGGTATATTCATTGGGCAAACTTCCGCCTGCTTGAAAATTAGCTTGATTACTAGCCAATTCACCAGCCGGTACGCGCAATTTGCGCGGAATAGTTCCACCGGTAAGGTTGCCTTGATAGTTGACCGGTACTAACTTAGGGAAACCGGTCCTTCTCCAGTCAGCCCATGCATCCCACCAGTTCAAGAATTTGGAAGCCCACATTTGGGTACCAATTTGCTCCAATCCGGCTATACCACCTTTGTAGGCATTTGCATTGACATAAGTCGCAGCATCGGCATCACTCACCGCCAGAGAAGCATCATACCCTGGATACTGTTGTAGTGCGGCTTTCACTCCTTTGGCAAAATGGCCGGCAGCATCTGATACGCCCCCGATTTTGCGTTCTGCAGCTTCTGCCAATAAAAATTCAACTTCAGAATAATTCATGAATACATAGATATCATCATCATCCAACAGTTTGAGGTTGATGGTTGAAAACTCCAGCATTAGATTTGATCCAGGCTTACCCACTAAGGCATCGAGCGTAGTCGCATCGAGACCATTCGGACAACCTTTTTGGTTGGCAGGATTGATATCCTTGCCCCCAACACCACCACTGATGATCATCAGTCGAGGATCGTTGTTGTTTTTCAAGAAATCGATCAAGGTCTTACTCAAGGCAGATTGTTGACCACCATCTCCAAATGCAAAAGCGCGGGAAATCCCATTTTGATTGGTCCACTCGCTGGGGCCTAACGCAGTCTTGATAAAAGTCATGTCAGCATTGCTGGTCATCACCCCACCTGCTACCGCTTTAGCCACAAATTCATTCGCTTTAGCAGCATCTACATTAGAGATACGCATCGCCAAACGAAGCAATAAAGAGTTGCCAAATCTTTTCCATTTGGGGATATCCCCTGCGTAAAATAAATCGGCATTTCCAAATCCTTCATCAGGATTAGAAGTACTGAGGGCAGTAGTAGCCTCTGACACTTCTTTTAATAAATCAGCATAAATCACCGATTGAGCAGTATACTTAGGAAAAAAGATCGCATCCGTGATGCCTTTGATCGCCTCCTCATAAGGTATATTGCCATAATAATCGGTCAGCCTCATAAAGTTATAGGCTCTTAAAATCCGAGCTGCTTCGCGCAGATTTTTCCGAGTACCCGCTACCGTACCACCTGGGCCGGTTTGACGAATGATTTCACCGGTATTTTGCAGTACATCGTTGTATAAAAAATCCCAGGGAGCTGCATTGGTCTCACCATTGTCCTGATTGTATTTATCACCAGGAGCTATACTCGCTCCGGTATTGGCGATGTGCTGGATAGCATGGGCACACATGCCGATATTGGTACGCCAGTCGATGTACCGATTGTCGCCTCTGGATCCGCCGGAAGCAGTACCCAACTGTGCAGAGGTCATCAAGAAATTCATCTCGATGGTAGACGGCGCCTGTGGATTGATATTGAGATTGATCAACTCGTCGGTATCACAACTGGTCGCCAAAAACGCCAGGGATAATACACTTAAAATAATTTTTTTCATATCTTTTATTTTATATAAATAGTTATGTGGTTAGGTAAGTTAGAACGTGACATTTAGGTTTAATCCTACGCTTCGGCTAGATGGCAATGCAAAATAATCCAACCCCTGAGCTCCACCATTGAATGAATAAGCAGATTCTGGATCGATATTGGGTACATTTTTCCAAAGTATAGCTAGATTTCTAGCTACTACAGATAATCCAAGTGCCTGGAACGGAGTTTTAGACACGATGGATCGTGGTAAATTATAACCAATCGTAAATTGACGGAGTTTGACAAAACTTGCATCATAAATGTATGCTGCAGCATTTCGCCCTCCTAGATTGCCCCAATAGGCGGCAGCTTGTTGTGGAGTAAGCGTCAGGTTTAATGCCTCCCCTTTTTCATTTACACCTTCTACTTTAAGCGGTGCTTCGCCTAGTCGGCCTTGCAAAGATCGTTGTGAAAATCCCCATTGATCGATGCTCTGATTGGTACCGGAATGGATGTCCCCACCCATCTTCATATCGATCAGGAAACTCATATTAAAGGATTTGTAGCTGAAGTTATTGTTTAAACCCCCAGTAAACGCAGCGACCGATTCCCCAATTTTGGAATAGGCGTCATTTCTCACAGGTAGTCCTTCTGCAGTAAATACGGGTTTGCCATTCAACATTTTTTGAGTCACTCCCGTGATAGCCCCAAATGGTTGGCCGACGATATGTTTGATAAAGGTAGTCCGGGTACGAGATTCTTCAAATGTAAGCTCTGAGGAGCCTTTGATCAATGAAACCACTTGATTGGTGTTTCGAGCAAAGTTGAGCGAAATATCCCAGTCAAAATTTTTGGATTGAATAGGTGTACCGCTGATCAATACTTCAACTCCTTTGTTGGTCAATTTTCCGACATTCACGGAGGTACTGGTAAATCCAGAAGCTGCAGAGATCGTAGCATTCAAGATATCATCTGTCGTCTTTTGGTCATAGTAGCCTACATCGAGTCCCAATCGACCGTTGTAGAATTTTAAGTCAATACCAAACTCAAGCTCAGTAGATAGGGCCGGATTCAAATCTGGATTGGCAATGGTACCTTTATTGGCAAAACTGGCCATGTTTTTACCTAAATGTGGGTTGCCATTGAGGCTATAGGGTTGTGATAAAGCATATGC
This sequence comes from Saprospiraceae bacterium, assembly GCA_031417835.1. GTDB lineage: Bacteria > Bacteroidota > Bacteroidia > Chitinophagales > Saprospiraceae > JADJLQ01. The sequence goes on from JANOWJ010000035.1 coordinate 2,868, forward strand.
GCCCAAGTTTCCGGTCAGACCGACCTGAGCCCAAGAAGCGCGCAATTTACCAAACGAGATCCAACTTGGCATGGCACTTCGGAGTGCATCACTGAATACAAAACTACCGCCCACAGATGGGTACAGAATACTTTTACCATTTAATATAGAAAACCAGTCTTCACGAGCTGTTGCAGTCAAGAAAAAATAACTGTTCCAACCAATCTCTGCAGATCCATATAAAGAGTTGATACCAGACTGGCTAAACCCATATCCAAAGTTTCTATTATTGGCCACATTCAACGCATGGAAAAATGGAACAGAAAATCCATTACCACTAGCAGAGATACGTTCAAACTTACCTTTTTGTTGGTTTCCACCTACAAAAGCATTGACAGATAGTTTACCAAAGGTTTTATCAAAGCCCAACATCGCATCGAAATTGTTTTCAGAGTTTTGCTGAAAATATTCATTAATACCACCACCTAATTGATAGCCGGTGCCTTGAGGGGTCAGGTTTTCACGTTTCGTATTGTACGCGTCGGTACTCGCACGACCCATGATATATAAAAAGTCCGTAATATCATATTTTAATTGAACTGAGGCCGTGATACGATCTCGTTTAGAGTTATCTTTAAATTGATGAGAAGCCCAATAGGCATTTGAACCCCAGAAATTACCATAATTAGAAAGGTTTTCATTGCCTATTTGTCGGTTGGCAGAACTGTACAACGCAGGAGCGTAGCCTGCAGGAATTGCTCCGGGTTTATTCGGATCACCCTTAGTATCTTCTACATTGACATTGGCCGGCAGTCGCCATATGGCTTCGTTTGCATTGCCCGGTGAGTCAGATACTCTAGGTCGGTTTTTGGCATTTTCTTTGGAGTACAGTACTTTACCGGTGAGGGTAAGCTTTTTGCCAAATTTAGAATCTGTAGCTACGGATACATTGAGACGATCAAAACCCGAATTAGGTATGATAGAGTTAGACCGGAGATCAGTCAATCCAAGTCTGAAATTTTGAGTACCCGTACCACCGGTGAATGCCAAACCATTGGTGGTGGCAAAACCAGACTGATAAAATCGATCAAAATTGTTGCCGGCATAGGAGTAAGGTCGGGACTTGCCATCGATACCGATAACAGAGCTTCCGTCCATTTTAGGCCCCCAGCCTACCAGGCCCCAATCGCTGGCTTGTTGCACCGTAGATGGCTTAGTAGCGACTCCTGCGATATAATTTCCCGAACCATAGGTAGTCTGTAATTCGCTTAGGTCAACTATATTTTCTACTACATTATTGGTATTAAATTCAACACCAATACCTTTTCTTTTAGAGCCTTTTTTGGTCGTGATGTTGATGACCCCATTACCACCTCTAGATCCATACAGAGCGGCTGCATTGGCACCTTTAAGTACAGTGATCGTCTCTATATCATCCGGATTTAAACTAGACAGACCATCGCCGCTGTCCGATCCACCCCAAAGGCCGACCGTACCTTGCTGACTATTGTCCATAGGTACTCCGTCGATGACATATAAAGGTTGATTGGCTCCGGCTAAGGATTTATTACCTCGGATAATTACGCGAGACGATCCTCCAGGTCCAGTAGACATCGGTGTGACATTCACACCGGCTATACGGCCAGAAAGCGCATTACCTAGATTATTAACCCGGGCTTTGGTAAAATTTTCACCGGCTACTTCAGTCACAGAATATTGGAGGGCTTTTTGATCCCTACTGATACCCAATGCGGTCACTACGACCTCGCTGAGCACACTAGATGATGCCAAAGTGATGTCCAGTACATCAGATGTACCTACTGTGACATCTTGGGCCTCAAAACCAATATAACTAAAGGAGAGCACCTGACCGGCCGCAGCCGCGATGGTATAGTCTCCTTTGTCATCGGTCAAAACCCCTCGGTCAGTGCCTTTTATTACTACGTTGGCCCCAAAGACGGGGTCCCCGTTGCTTTCAGTTACTTTACCTCTGATATTCATTGCTTGTGAGAAAGCGAAACCGGGTAAAAGTAAAAGCAAGAAAAACTGATTAAATAGTCGTTTTTTCATACTCATGATATTTATTAAACAAAAAAATAATTTTTTATACAATACATTTAAAAATTACAGGCTCAATTACATGCAGATCTTTTTTGAAGCAGTGGACTGCCCCAGATTCAATTACGGTACATAGATTTGTAACATTTACAAAAGTGGAATATAAGTTGGGAGAAACTTGCTCTCCGGAGCGAGCTTGGTCAGACCTGCTCAGTAAGGTAATCGATTGATTACCATAGAATAGTAAGGAAATCAATAAGGTTTTTTTAATCATATCAATAGCTAGTAGAGTTTTTATTCAACCGAAGAAGTAAGCCCTTCGTAGGGTTAGAACGTTTATTGAGGTGCCAATGTAGGTCAAAATTGAACAATTTGATAGTTATAATAAGATTATGTTAAGAAATTATAACGATTGGATAAAATGGTGTTTATTTTGAGTGAGTTTTACGTTTTTACTCTATACGATTTTTTCACAACTTTTGGAGTCATAATTTTAATTCATTATACCAATTGTATCGCCATAGTAAATATTATAATTATATAGAATCAAGATAGATCGTAAACACCAATTTTATTATCAAATTTTGAGGGAATTACTTTCTTTGACCGTTGGTTGTAATTCCGTCATTTTATTAACTCCATCGTTAAATGAAAAACTCATTTCTAACCATTGGATTGTTTGACTTTGAGTCAATAATAACAGACCTTGACCATGCAGTAAACGAAGCAATATTGCATCATACTATTCACCACATAGTTTAACTCAATAGAAATGTAGAAAAAGTGCTAAAAACAATTAAAATAATAATACTTAAGGGAAAATAATAGTTTAAAAAAATAACAACCTACTTAAAACCTGGACAGCCAAGTTAGATTTAGGCTACATTCGGATTTTGATTTTAAATTAGTACAACTCTACTGATATGAAACAATTCATTCTTAATCGCCTATACATTATAGTGGGCTTGCTTTTAAGTCATACAACTTTTATATTCGCTGATATACCACAAATATTATTTATAAGAGCGGCTAAAGATACTGTGGGAAAATATGAAAAGTGGCAACTCAATCTGGACTTTAAAGCGGATTATCTCAATCCTTTTGATCCGGAAGAGATCGATCTGATGGCCAGGATCACTGCTCCCAGCGGCAAAAAATGGTCAATCCCCGGTTTTTACAATTACAACAGTTGGACCGCGCTTTGGCAAATCAGATTTGCACCCAACGAAATAGGTACCTGGCAATATCAACTATTTATCAAGGACAAACATGGCGTACATGATAGCATCCGGAGGAGTTTTGTGGTGGTGCCCTCCCTTAATAAAGGGCCGATCCGTATAGCCCAAAATAAACGGTTTTTGCAATATGCCAATGGAGATCCTTATTACGGTATCGGACTCTGGTATAATGATGGTTATGCCGCATTTAATCAAGGGAATATAAAAGCGTCGACGCTCGACGAACTCAAACAACTAGGGGTGAACTTCATCAGTACCTTTATTACACCTTTGGAAACCCACGCCACGGGTGTAGGTCGCTACGATCAAAATCTTTGTGGTCGATTGGATGAGGTGATCCAAATGCTAGAAGAAAGAGACATCCAGCTGAGCCTGAATATCTGGTTTCATGCCTTTCTTTCTGAGACGGTGTGGCCCGGAGGAAATAAACGATGGAATACCAATCCTTACAAACAAATCACTGCAGCAAAAGACTTTTATCGCAGTGAACTCGCATGGAAATACCAGGAGCAACTGTATCGTTATATGATTGCACGATGGAGTTATAGTAAATCCATGATGCTTTGGTTCGTCATAGATGAAGTCAATGGCACCGATGGATGGGCTTCCGGCGACAGTCTGCAAGCTGCAGAATGGGGCAGAAAAGTGCACACTTATTTTAAAACTAATGACCCGTATCAACATCTTACTACTGGGACGCGCAGTGGAGGTATTCATGAATATTGGCATGAGGGGTATCAGATCTTTGACCTCCCCTCCAGAGAGATCTATGAGGCTCAGGGATTTCCTATGCTTAAGGATGGTAAAATCGATGCAGGGGATGAACATCCGCTTCAGACTAGTTATCAAAATTATGCCACTCAAGTTATACGGCTATGGAATACTTACGAAAAACCAGCGATCATCGGCGAGACGGGTTGGGATCACACTTTTTATGAACCAAGTATGCCAGGATACCAAGCGATGTATCATAATGCACTTTGGGTGGCTTTGGGCACTGGATCAGCCATGACTCCATTTTGGTGGGCATATAGTGGCTACCTTAATGATAATATTATTACTAACCAAATTCGTAATATCGCAAGATTTACAAACGAAATTCCTTTCTCCAAATTAACGAAAGTATCACCGATCGATTCTATCTCTGGAGGCAAAAACGCCTACGCTATATCTAGTGATCAAATGATCTACGGTTGGCTAGCCGATCCCGATGGGGATGTCTCAGGTGATACCGTCACGATCAAAATAAAAAACATCTCAAAGCCGCTGACCTCTTTGATGTCCAAATATAAGTTGAGGATCTACCATACGTGGCGTGGTGCCTTTGTATATGAAGGTATTATAGATGTAAAAAATAGTCATACCCTTAGTTTTGAAATTCCAATCTTAAAAGCTGAAGGGGGGCAAGGTCGGTACATCGGCCAAGACGCCGCTTTTATACTAGAGCCTATGCGGTAATGGTGGCTTTCCCAGAATTTAAAAATTGAATTTTATAGGTCCCGATTTTCGGTTATCTTGCCTATCTTTACTAGACGACTTAAGCAAAAATGTTTTTGGGACGCATCATCGGCTTTTTACTCCTGATCTTTATGATCTCTAGACCTGCTTTTGCTATAGATAGTGTAAGTTATGAGACCGATGTCAGGCCATTGTTGATTAAAAAATGTATTACTTGTCACAACACCAATTCGCCAAAGGCAGGGGTCAACATCGACAATTATAAAGAACATGCCCGTGTCATTCAAAATGGTCAATTCTGGCTCAAGGTTTTAGACGAAATTAAAACTCGGTCAATGCCTCCCAAAACCGAGCCACCATTATCTGAGGAAGATTATCAAAAATTAGTCAGTGGAATAGATAATATTTTACAAAAGTCTCTTGAGCAAAAGAATCCAGGCCATGTCGTCATTCGAAGATTGAGCCATGCAGAATACACGCATACCATCAAAGACCTTCTAGGTATAGAGTTTGATGCTAGAAATGCTTTTCCTTCGGATGGTTCCGGCGGAGGAGGATTTGATAATCAAGGCCGCGCATTATTTTTTACACCCCTTAAGCTGGAGCGATATTACGATGCCGCAGAAAAAATAATTCAAGAAGTCTCCTCAGATCGGGACCTGTGGGCGAAGGTCGTACCATTCAATTTTAAAACTAACACCTGGAGTCAGATTCGTTCTTGGTTCATGTCTTGGTTTAGCCCTTCGACCGATGACTTTTATTCTCCCAGTCAAGCGGCAGAAAAAGTCCTGTATCCATTTGCAGCAAAGGCCTATCGTCGTTTTTTAAAAGAAGAAGATAAGGTAAAGATGCTACAACTTTTTACGGAAGCATATGGTCAAAATGACAGTTTAACCAATCCTCACCGGTTTAATGAAAGTATTGCCCAGGTTTTCAAAATGATCTTGGTATCGCCTAATTTTTTATATAAAATAGAAGAGGAGCCTGATAAGGCCGGAGCATATCCGCTGAGCCATTTTGAAGTAGCGACTAGATTATCTTATCTTATGTGGTCTAGTTTGCCAGATAAGGAATTATTCGACTTGGCATATAAAGGCAAACTTCATGACACTGCCGTGTTGGCAGCACAGGTCCGCCGTATGCTCATCGATCCTAAAGTGAAACGATTTGCAGAAAATTTTTCTACTCAATGGTTGGGTATTTCAAAATTGTTGGATAATCAACCTATCGTAGATCTCGATAAATTTCCTGGCTTTGATCAGTCCATTCGCAAACAACTCTATACAGAAGCCGTTGAGTATTTTTATTATGTGTTGACCGACCGCAAAAACTTTTTAGATCTAATCAGCAGCGATTATAGTTTTCTCAATCAAGAATTGGCTACCTACTATGGAGTAGAAGGTGTGACAAGTTCGGATTTTAATAAAGTAACCTTTCCTGATAACAGACGAGGCGGAGTGTTAGGCATGGGTAGTGTATTGTCTACCACATCTTTGGCCTTGCGCACGAGTCCAGTCAATCGAGGCAAATGGGTTTTAGAACAAATCCTTGGTATCTCACCACCTCCGCCGCCTGAAGTCGTAGCAGAGCTGACGGAGGACAAAAAGAAACATGATGCATTGGGCTTGAGAAAACTTTTGGAACTACACCGAGCAAATCCGGAATGTAATGGTTGTCATCAAAAAATGGATCCCTTGGGTCTTGGACTTGAAAACTTTGATCCATCTGGACAGTGGCGGGATAGTTATGGTAAGGTGGCTATAGATGCTTCTGGTGTGATGGCCGATGGCCGAAAATTTAATGGGCCGGGCCAATTGAAAGAGCTTTTATTAGGAGAAAAAGAAAAGTTTGCTCGTAATCTTTCTTCAAAAATGCTCTCCTATGCTATAGGTCGATCTATATTGTTCACTGACGAACCTGCATTAAAAAAGTTAGACGAAACGTTATTACAGAATAATTTCAATCCTGAATTATTTCTGATTGAATTAGTAAAAAGTTATCCCTTCACTATGAAGATTAATGATTTTGAAAAAAGAAGTATATAACGAAAGCAACAATCCAATAAAATTTAATTCCTAATCAACTTCCAAATTTAGTTACCAATGAAAAGCAAATGGCACATATCTCGGAGAAGGATGCTAAAAGGTGTAGGGGCATGTATAGCACTTCCATTTCTTGAAGCGATGACATTGCCAGGAGCCGGTGTATCATCCACTTTTAGTAGGTCTCCCATTCGATCGGCATTTTTTTATATGCCAAATGGTATTCACCCTAATCTCTGGACACCGGATACCGTAGGTAGCAATTATGCATTGACTCGCCAATTATTTCCACTAGAGAAACTAAAGAAAGATATACTCGTATTAGGTGAGCTGATGAATAGAAATTCGATCTTTAAAGGAGCTGATGGCCATTATGCAAAGTCAGCCAGCTTATTGACTTGTATGTCCATCAAACAAACTATCGGGGATAATATCAGTTGCGGAGGCTCCTCACTGGATCAAGTGATCGCAGCACAGGTAGGTAAAGAGACCTTATTTCCTTCCTTAGAGTATGGCTTGGATCGAATCACGACAGGAGTAGATATAAACGTAGGATTTACTCGATTATATGGTTCCAGTATCTCCTGGAAAACACCAACACAACCTTTATCAAAAGAAATTGATCCAAAATTGGCATTTGATCGATTATTTAAATCTTTTGTGCCAGGCGCAAAAACCCAACAAGATCCTTGGAAACAAAGTATCCTGGATATCGTGTCTGAAGATGCCAAAAACCTAAAGAAAAATCTAGGTAGGGTAGATCAGGATAAAGTATCAGAATATCTGGAATCTATAAGTAGCGTGGAGAAAAGAATTTCAAATGAGACCAATCGGAAAAAATTTGCCGGCAATCTTACACCGGATATCAAAAAGGAATTAACGCGTGTACACCAAAATATTGAAGAATATGAGGAAGTATATGGTGGAGTGGACATTACGGAAAAGACCCGTTTGATGTTAGACATCATGACACTTGCATTCTGGAGTGATGCAAGCAGAGTATCTACGTTTATGTTTGGTAACTCCGTCAGCAATCGCAATTTTTCATTTTTAGAAGGTGTAAAAGGCAATCATCACAACATATCCCATCATATGGACAAACCGGAGTCGATGGAACAATATGCTAGAATCACAACATGGCATGTTGAACAGTATGCCTATTTTCTGGATCGGTTAAAAAGTATCAAAGAGGGCGATAAAACTTTATTGGATAATTCGATGATCTTGTTTACATCTGATCTACGCGATGGTAATCGCCATGCTCCCAGAAATCTGCCTGTAATCCTGGCAGGGCAAGCAGGTGGCAGAATAAAAACCGGGCAACATCTCATCTTCGAAAAAGAAACGCCGTTAGCTAATCTTTATTTAACTATGCTTCATGCACTTAATATAGATCGAGATCGATTTGGCGATAGCCGGGGCCCTTTGTGTGAGTTGGCAGCTTGAGCAGATGATATAGCTAGAAGTGTATCAGTCGAGTCAGAAATCATCAACCATCTGTTTGAATAACTCCAATCGCATAAAATTGTTAATAGCAGTAGCTCTCTTGATCGGGGGAGCTCTATTGTTCCTACCTAATCTAAAAATTCGGACATCCTTTAATTTGCTTTTAGGGATTGGTAGAGGCCATGCCCTCGTACTACATTTTCCTATCGTATTGATCTTATTGACATTTATTATCGAAATGTCCAGGTTGTATTTTAATGCCCCGATATCAAATAGGTATGTATTGATTTTGTTAATTTCTTCAGCCATCTCCTCATTCATATCCGTAGGCACTGGTATCCTGTTGAATGCATCAGGTGAGTATTCTGGCAGCCTGATCACAGATCATCTTTGGGCAGGGTCAATCACCTCCGCCCTGATGTGGCTTGCCCTTGCGCTTTTTGGGGCTAGCTGGCTTCAACGAAGTTATTATTTTTGGTATTGCCTTGTCCTATTGACTGCAGTTGTAGGCACTACTTATACCGGTCACTTAGGAGGATCCGTCACCCATGGTCATGATTATCTGGTGGCTCCATTTGAGCTTTTGAATATACAAAAGGATCATAAACTCTACCAACCAAGCTCTGATCCGAAGATATATGAAGACCTATTAGCCCCTGTCTTTGAAGCTAAGTGTATCTCTTGTCATAATAATCAACGGGCAAAAGGTGGATTGTCGATGGCTTCATTTAGGAGTCTATTCCAACCCGGTGAAAGTGGCTTACCATCACTGACACCCTTTGACACCGCTAAAAGTGAAATTTATAAGCGACTGATCTTGCCCGCAAGTCATAAAGATCATATGCCGCCTGATGGAAAGACACCCATGACTGACGATGAAATCAGTTTATTGAAATATTGGATTTATAAAAATGCCGAGGTGGGATTGCCGGTTGCGGATGTCATCCAAGATACGATCATCGGTCCGGTCATCGATCGCATACTACCTTCCATTAAGCAATATCAGTATAAAATGATACTAGCTAAAAAGAAGGTAAAACAATACCAACTAGAGCTGCTGCAGTTGAGTCCGAAAGTAGGAGTACAGTTTGAAGTGGATGAAGAGTACGATGGTAATCTCTTTTCGATCCACACTGCATTTCCGCCCAGTCTGTTTGATAATAATCAGCTCCCTTTATTAAAGCCCTATTTTGAATTATTTTCCTCTGTTTCTCTGATTTCAAGTGGCATTGATGACGATGGACTTTATTATATAGGTCAGATGACCAATCTTAGAGCTTTGTATCTGCAAAAAACCAAAATAGAAGGTGCCGGATTGGTGTACTTACAAAACCTGCCTAATTTGGAGGTTTTAAATTTGTCTTACACACTGATCGATGACAAAACTGCAATGGATTTACTAAAATTTCCAAAACTCAAAGAGGTCTATCTATATCGGACTAACACTAGTAAAGAAGTAGCTGCTGTGCTCACAAAATACAAACCCGGACTCCGAGTTTTGTTAGAAGAAGGACCGTATTATTAAAGTCGGCTCTAATTTAATTAACCTTTTCTTGAGGCTTTTCACAACACATTTTCCGTCAAATAAATATATTTTTGCATTCAAAATTCTTTCAAAATGAAAAAAGTATTTCCACTATTGTCTTTTTTGTTAGTCACCGCCTTCTCCCTGGTATCCTGGACAGCTACTGCTGAAGAGATTACCACTGCTTTTAAAGTAAAAGGCTCTTGCGGGATGTGTAAGAAAAAAATTGAAACATCATTACGAATCAAAGGTGTCAAAAAAGTCAATTGGGATAAAACCAATCAAGAGCTCACGATCACCTATGCTGATGACAAAATCACCATTGACGAGATCCATCAGAGGATTGCAGCTGTAGGATACGACACAGACAAAATCAAAGCCAGCGATGAATCGTATGCCAAGTTGGATGACTGCTGCCGCTACGAGCGAGACTAATCACCTCGTATAAGTCCATTTAAGATACTTTATTGGAATACCTTTTGCTCTGTGCAATCCTTCATAATGCGTTTGTATAGCCAGATCTCCTATGGTAAGTCCTTGATCATCAATATTTTCTGACTCCACTAATATTTTAATATGTGGATATGATCTTACCATCTCCAAGCTATACTTGTAAAGCTGAGGACTATCCGTCTTGAGGTGTACCACTCCGCCAGGTTTCAACAAAGATTGATACCGCTCCAAAAATAAAGGGGAGGTCAATCTTCGATTTGACTTACTCTGCTTTAGAAAAGGGTCAGGAAACGTAATCCAGATCTGCTCAAGTTCACCGACTGTAAAATGATTGGTGAGCCACTCAATACGCATACGCAGGAAGGCAGCATTCTGCAGATTCAAATCCAAGCCTTTTTTAGCTCCCCGATGCATTCGATTTCCCTTTATATCTATCCCTATGAAGTTTTTGTCACGATGTGCCTGAGCCAGACTGACCGTATACTCTCCTTTACCACAAGCCAGCTCTACGATGATGGGATGATCGTTTTTGAATATGGTCTCACCCCAGTGACCTGCGACTTCGATCATTGTGCCATCGGATCTTTTACTGAGCTTGCTGGCAGCATACGTACATTGCAACACATTTTCAAAAGAGTCAACTTCAGCAAACCTCAATATTTTTTTCTTCCTTGACATGATAACCTTAGTAACTGGATTCAACCACAAAACTAAAAAATAATGTCGGTGCAGCATGATAGCTCTTTGCCATAACTGGCAGTCTGTGTATTTCAAGTAAAATGATGCTTTCTCTCTTGAAGAAATCAAGGTGGAGTGGCCCAAAGACCACTTTCGGTTAAACTAATGTTAAACGGAATGTAACCGGAATCAATTGACGGGACTTTGATGTTAACTTCATGATTTAATCCTTAGAATATAGATCAACATGAAATCGAACATCAAATTGTTTTCCTTTTTAATATTCTTGCTTGTATCTGTGGTCTCGATCGAAGCTCAAACAGTTTCAAAGCCAACAGGTAGTGCGACCAATACGGTATATGTTCCCTTCGATTTTACGACTGCTGCAGAAAAAGCTAAACAATCCGCAGTGTTTATTGAGACCAAAGCCGGCAAATCTAGTGAGCGAAAGCAAGACAATAGTCGGCGCCAACTGCCCAAAGAGCTTGAAGATTTCTTCGATTTTGGCTCCATCTTTAAAGGCTTTGACCTGAATATCCCTAAGGAAGGCAAAGGATCCGGCGTGATCTTATCTAGTGACGGGTATATTGTGACAAACAATCATGTCATCAACGGAGCCGATGAGATCAATGTAAAAACCTATGATGACCGACAATTTGTCGCTCAATTAATTGGAGTAGATCCTAGCACAGACCTAGCCCTTTTAAAAATAGACGCTAAAAACCTTGCACCAATTGAAATGGGCAATAGTGATCAACTCAAAGTAGGAGAATGGGTGTTAGCAGTGGGTAATCCATTTAATCTGGATTTTACAGTTACTTCGGGTATTGTTAGTGCTAAGGGAAGAAATAAATTGAATTTAATCCAGGACAAGAAGCCGATTGAAGAATTTATTCAAACGGATGCTGCTGTCAATCCTGGAAATTCCGGAGGCGCTCTGGTAGATGTACAAGGTCGATTGGTGGGTATCAATACGGCTATCTTTTCACCCAATGGAAGTTTTGCCGGTTATTCTTTTGCAATTCCGGTAAATCTGATGCAGCGCGTGATTAAAGAAATTAGAGAAAATGGGTCATTGGAACGCGTCGGTAGTTTAGGTATCGAAGTGCATGAAATCGATGAAACATTGGCTAAAGAACAGGGGCTACAATCCAAAAAAGGATTACTCATAAAATCCATTCAGGAAGGCAGTATAGCAGATTACGCCGGATTAGTACCCGATGACATCATCCTGCAGGTAGATGGTAAGGAAATAACCACCTTCGAACAACTGACGGATGTGCGCGATGATTCCCGTGTAGGCCAAACGTTACAGTTCAACATCATGCGAGATGGAGGAATCAAAACCATTGCTGTAAAAATGAGAAAAAAAATATAAGCTGCATGACCCTAATTTAATGCCTCTGACCAGGAAAAAGCGGCGGGTATTAATCTAACATATAAAGTATAGCATTTAAGGTTTTCGTTTTTTTTAAGCCCGTCAGATTTGTCTGACGGGCTTTTTTACTTACTTTAAACAAGATAAATTTTTCAATAGAAGGTTGGAAGGATGGCACTCCAATTTCCCTGGATCGGATACAATGTGTTAAAAGTTGGGCAATACATACTATTTTTGTTTTTTCGAAAATTTAAGAGATCCTTAATCATTAAAAGCAATAGATTTTAAGTTAAATAGGTATCAACTCACTAATTATGAAAAAGTCAATTTTTAGTCTATTTCTTGTGCCACTCTTCGGTATTAGTTTACCGTTTATTGGAGAAGCTCAGTACTTTGGCCGCAATAAGCCTCACTACAAATCCTTCGATTATAAATTATACGAGACTCCTTATTTTAGCATTTATCATTATCTAGATAATAAGGATGCTTTGGACCGCATTGCATTATGGTCGGAGCAGTGGTATAAAATGCATCAAAAAGTACTCAAGGATTCATTCTATACTAAAAACCCTATCATATTATACAATGACCATGCGGACTTTCAACAAACAAATGCGATATCGGGGGATATCGGGGTAGGCACAGGTGGGGTGACAGAGGCATTTCGCAATAGGGTTATATTTCCCTTTACGATGACTAATCAACAAACCTGGCATGTGCTGGGTCATGAATTGGTGCATGCATTCCAATACGATATCGTCATCAATGGGGATTCTTCCTCTATCAAAAATTTGCAGAATCTACCATTATGGATGGTAGAAGGCCTGGCAGAATATATGTCATTGGGCCGAGTAGATCCGTTCACTGCGATGTGGATGCGGGATGCCACATTAAATAATGATATCCCTGGTTTCAAACAATTGGAAAACCCTAGGTATTTTCCATATCGATATGGACAAGCCTTTTGGTCTGTTTTGGCAGGTTTGTACGGTGACGATATTATCAAGCCGATGTTCGTCAATACAGCCGTCTATGGTTTGGAGACTGCGAGCGCATTGACGCTAGGCCTCACAGTAGATCAACTTTCTGAGCGCTTTGTCAGTGCAATTCGCACCTATTACGAACCGTTTCTGGGAGATAAAAAAGAACGTTTTATCGGTAAAGAACTGGTATCCGATAAAACCGGAGGTGGTCGACTTAATGTATCTCCAGTCCTGAGTCCAAATGGCAAATACATGGTCTTCTTATCTGAAAAAGATCTCTTTTCTACAGATCTGTATCTAGCGGATGCCAGCACTGGTAAAATAATCCGTAAAGTATTAAGTACGATCAAAGATGGGCATCTCGATGATCTTAATTACCTAGAGTCCAGCGGTACCTGGAGTCCGGATAGTAAGCTATTTGCCGTAGTAGCTTACAAAAAAGGCACAAATGCACTAGTCATTAAAGATGTAGAGAGTGGTCGGACTCAAGACGAAATTAAGTTCAAAGATTTACCCGCTATTGCCAATCCTGCGTGGAGTCCCGATGGTAAAAGCATTGTATTTGCTGGTTTGGCCCAAGGCCAGACTGATCTTTATCAATACGATTTGAAATCCAAAAAAATCAAACGATTGACCAATGACCCATACAGTGAAATCCAGCCCAATTGGGCAACTGATGGCAAATCCCTGGTATATGCAACCGATAAAATCAGCATGGACCGAGGTCGATTGAATGGTAAGTATACTATGAATCTTACGATCAGAGATATGACTACCGGTACCACAAAGGACCTTGACTTCTTTTATGGTGCAAATAACCTCAATCCTGAGCATGATGACGATGGCAATATCTATTTTTTATCCGATCGGGATGGATTCCGCAACATGTATCGATATGAACTGGCTAAGGAGCAGATCTATCAAATGACTGATTTTTTATCTGGTATCAGTGGCATCACTGAATATTCGCCAGCAATCTCCGTATCTCGCAAAAGAGATCGCATCGTCTATTCCTATTATGGCAAAAACAGTTTCTCTATTTATGCAGCAGGTCAGGATCGATTTTTAAATAGAATGGTGACAAGCGATAAAGTAGATTTAATACCTGGCACGTTGCCTATGACTAATCTGGGTCAAAAAGATGTGGTCGGTGACAATCTCGATAAAGCCGATGGTTTTACTCAATTGCCTCAGTCTGCCGATATTTACAAACTAAAATTCAAAGAACAACCGGTAGTCAATAAATTTAAACTGGACTATATCGGTGGTAGTACCGGGTTGGGTGTCGGTACAGGTAGTTTTGGTACCCGAACTGGTTTGGCCGGTGGTGTGCAGATGTTGTTTTCCGATCTATTTGGCAATAATCAGATCTTTAGCAATCTAGCTTTGAATGGCGACATCTATGATTTTGGCGGTCAAGTGACTTATATCAACTCAAAAAATAAAATTACTTGGGGCAGTACTTTATCTCACATTCCATTTCAGACGGGTGGTGTAAACTATAGATTAGATACATTACAATTTAGCAGTGGCACTTTTGAAGTATTACGCGAAGATTTGGATATTTTGAGAATATTTGAAGATCAAGCAGGTATTTTTGCTCAGTTCCCTTTGTCTACGACTCGGCGATTTGAAACGACACTTTCTGGCAATTATAGATCCTTTAGATTGGACCGATATCCTACGTATTACGATCCATTTACGTTTGAATTTATAGCTGAAGATCGAAGAGAAAGGATACCGATTGAGCAGGATCTTATCAATATAGGTGGATATCTAATTAAACGAACGGGATTTTTTAATACCGGATTAGCATACGTAGGCGACAATTCCTATTTTGGAATGGCTTCTCCTATGGCGGGTCATCGCTATCGATTTGAAGTTGAAAAATATTTTAGTGGGTATAATTTCGTTGCCACTACAGCAGATTATAGAAAATATTGGTGGAAAAAGCCAGTCAGCTTTGCGGCAAGATTTATGCACCATGCTAGATATGGCAAAAGTGCTGCGGAGTTTAGCCCAATCCTTATAGGTAATATGGGGTTTGTTCATGGTTTTTATTATAATCAAATAGACAAAATCACCCAGGAGACTGGCGTAGGATTCGAACAATTATCCGGACAAAAGTTTTTGATGGGCAATTTTGAAATACGGCTTCCTTTCACGGGGCCTGAGCGCTTAGCATTGATCAAGTCGGGCTATTTCATGTCCGAATTGGGTCTGTTTCTCGATGCGGGTGTAGCTTATGATTATTTTGATGAAATTTCATTTAAGTCAACTACTCCTAATGATTTTACGATATCCAGATTTGTAGTCAGCACTGGTATCAACCTTAGGGTCAATCTATTTGGAGCGATTATTTTGGAACCCTATTACGCCATACCTTTGCTCAAAGGAGCAAGAGGCACATTTGGTATCAATCTGGTGCCAGGTTGGTAAGTACGATCTAGGGCGGATTATAAAATTAAACTTAAAACTATAGATTTAAATTTAATGGATGGCCACTTCATCAGGATACGGAATAGCTTTTCCGGTATTTTTCAGAATAGGCATGTATGCGAAGCCTGCTTTCAGTTTGCGGCCAAGTCGTTTCGCCATCCTCGCTGCGCGCTGTTTTTCCTGGAGGATTAGATTCGTTTTTTCGCCAATGTCGGAATCTGTATTAAATAATTCAAAATGCTCTGTTGTATGTGCATAAATCAATTTCCATTGATTTATCCTTATTGCACTAAACGGATAAACATCTGACGATCTGCCGGCTATTAAATGCGGATGATGCCAAGTCAGTGTCCGATTTTTGATGTGTGTTTGTTTTTTAAATATGGGCATCAAATCGAGTCCATCTGTTTTTTGAATCAGAGGTAAATGGTCTACTCCGGCTACACTTCGTATAGTAGTGAAAACATCTTCGATCATGACATTTGAAGTAGAAATGCTAGAGGCCTTAATTACCCCCGGCCAACGCACGACCATTGGGATCCTCAGTCCCCCATCATAACCCGAAGTCTTGCCGCTGCGCAGAGGAGTATTGTGAAAGTTTCGTTTCCCTCCTCGGACCACATCAGATAGACC
The DNA here is from genome assembly GCA_031417835.1 of Saprospiraceae bacterium. GTDB lineage: Bacteria > Bacteroidota > Bacteroidia > Chitinophagales > Saprospiraceae > JADJLQ01. Next base: position 19,178 of record JANOWJ010000035.1, read on the forward strand.
TCCATTATCAGAAAGAAATACGATCATCGTGCGATCACTCAGGTTTTTTTGATCTAGATATTCCATCAGCACTCCCAGGCTGTGATCCATACCCTCGATCAATGCTGCGTAGCTGGCTTCCACAGTATCCAAACCTTGGTCGTAATATTTTTGAACAAACTTTTTGTCCGATTGCAAAGGTGTATGAATGGCATAATGCGAAAAATGGAGGAAAAAAGGTTTGTTCAACAATCGGAGGGAATCCAACGAGGATAATGCCTTTCTAGTGAGCGCATCGGTGAGAAAAATATCTTTACCCCAATATTCTTGCAGATGAGGCACTGCACGTTTGACCTTAATATTAGATCGAAATCCAAAACTATCTAGACCATAATAGGATGCAGGTTGACCGGCAGAAAAGCCTCCTATATTGGTTTGAAATCCAAGCGTAAGTGGATCACTGCCTGGAGTACTAAAGGCAGCAAAATGAGCTTTGCCGATATGAATCGTACTATAACCTCCAGATACTAATAGCTCTGGCAAAAGAGTTGCATAGACGGAATTTTCAAGCGTACGATCTTTACTCAAGCCATTCATCTTCCATCTTGGCGTGCGCAAGTGCATAAACGCCACCTCTTCAGGACTTATGTTTTTATCCAAGGTCCAGGAATTTACGCCATGATTGATCGGATTCATACCTGTCATCAAACTTACTCTGGAAGGTGTACAATTTTGATTGCCAAAAGCATTAGTGAATTTCATGCCCTGGGCTGCCAATTTTTCAAGATTAGGGGTATGATATAGTTTATTCCATGTGGTCTTTTCTGTAAAAAAGGGTAGTGAGCAATCTTGCCATCCCAAATCGTCCACCATAAACACTATAATATTAGGTTTATTACTTTGACAAAATAGGGAGCACGAGAGGATCAAAGAATTGATTATTAAAATGTTTAAAAAGAGGAGATATTTCATACTCAATCTATGTTGGTTTATCCGAGTTGTTTTTTCAAAATTAGGCATTCTACTCTGCTAAAGATAACTATTAATTAAGTCAAGATTAAGTGATACTTAAACGATATTTGAGCTCATAAATATTTAGCGTGAAGTATCCTAAAATCAAAATCTGTTGTATCAGTAGCTCGGAGGAAGCAAGCCTGGCAATCCAGTTTGGTGCCTCGGCACTGGGCCTGGTAGGGCATATGCCCAGTGGCCCAGGTGTCATCTCTGATGTATTGATACAAGCCATTGCAGTGGCTACACCGCCGCCCATTGCGACCTTTCTATTGACCAGTTACACGAATTCTCAAGAGATCATTGCCCATCATAATAAGGTACATACCAATACTATCCAGATTGTAGATACTTTGACAGTCGGTACATATGAGGATATTCGCAAAGCACTTCCTTCCATCAAGTTGGTGCAAGTCATCCATGTCATAGACGAATCATCTATCGAAGAAGCCCAGCGTAAGGCACCCTATGTAGACGCTCTATTGCTCGATAGTGGCAATCCTAATCTACTCGTAAAGCAACTTGGAGGTACTGGGCGTGTACACAATTGGACATTAAGCCGCAAAATCGTAGAATGTGTGTCTGTACCGGTCTTCCTGGCGGGAGGACTCAAAGCAGAAAATGTCCGGCAAGCGATGGAAGAAGTCGGGCCTTTTGGCTTGGATTTATGCAGCAGCGTACGTATTTCCGGACATTTGGACCCACACAAGTTAGAAGCATTTTTCAATGAAGTATATAGATAAAGAAATGTCCACTCAAAAGCATTGAACACCTAAAAAGTATATTCGAAATCCTTTACATACCGTAGTTTCGCCGAGTTTTAAGCACCCTATTCAACGATTTATGATCATTTTTGTGATTTAATCGCCTTAATAACCTTTCAAAAATATGAGTACTCTGTTTGATAAAGTATGGGATGCCCATGTGGTACGCAAGATCGAAGATGGGCCGGATATCTTTTTTATCGATCGTCATTTCATCCATGAGGTCACAAGTCCGGTGGCTTTTGTAGGATTGGAGCAGCGAGGCTTAAATGTATTATATCCTGAACGTACGTTTGCAACCGCAGATCATAATACCCCGACGATCAATCAGCATCTTCCGGTCCAGGATCCACTATCTGCTAATCAACTTCTGGCTCTAGAAAAAAATACTGCCAAGTATGGGATCTCGCATTGGGGTCTTAATAATCCTAAAAATGGCATTGTACATGTGATAGGTCCTGAAAACGGCATCACCCAACCTGGTATGACGATCGTATGTGGAGACTCACATACTTCTACACACGGCGCATTTGGTACTATCTCATTTGGTATAGGTACATCAGAGGTAGAGATGGTACTGTCATCACAGTGTATAATGCAGCCTAAGCCTAAAAAAATGCGAATTACAGTGAATGGTGAACTTCAAAA
>JANOWJ010000036.1:0-4139 GCA_031417835.1 Saprospiraceae bacterium
GAGAGATAGATAGTACCTTTGCGGCGCAAAAAAACATAAAAATGAGTAACAACCAAACTTTTACCATGATCAAGCCTGATGCAGTCGCAGCAGGCCATATAGGAGCCATCCTCAACCAGATCAATCAGGCAGGTTTTAAAATTGTAGCCTTAAAATTGACTCAACTTTCTACCCAAACTGCAGGAAGATTCTATGAGGTACATAAGGCCCGCCCCTTTTATGGCGAACTAGTAGATTTTATGAGCTCTGGTCCTATCGTGGCGGCTATCCTTGAAAAAGATAATGCCGTAGAAGATTTTAGAAAACTCATTGGCGCAACCGATCCTGCTAAGGCTGAGCCAGGCACGATTCGAGCAAATTATGCTAAAAATGTTGGGGAAAACGCGGTTCACGGCTCGGATAGTGATGAAAATGCAGCTCTAGAAGCAGCTTTTCACTTTGCCGGTACGGAATGTTTTTTTATAGTTTAATTTATACTCTGTTACGCTTCTCCGAAGCTAATGATTACAGATTTTTAGGTGATTACAAAGGTCATGCATCTCCGATGCAAGGCTAGACTATATAAAGCTGACGATGCTTGTCTATGAAAGCGGATTTTCACTAATAGTTTACATTTACTTTTTTAGCATACCTAATTATTAAGTGGATACAAGGTTTTCGCTTCTCTGATGCCAGTTCGCCTTAATAATCCCGATAGTTATTGGGCAAGCCGCACGAAATCATGCAGCTCTGTTATCATAGGAAACTGACTCATAATCTGCGCAAATCAGTGCGATCAGTGGGAAAAAAATCCCACTGAATTATAGCTCTATAATCGATATACCATCACCACCAGCTTCTGATGGAGGATGAAAGATTTTTTTGATGGCCTTATACTTTTTAGCTTGGGATTTTACCAAATCTCGTAGGATACCACTTCCTTTGCCGTGCAAAATTCGCAATTCGTGTACATTAGATAAGATCGCTCGGTCCAGGTAATTTTCCAATAAATCGATGGCTTGAGCTTTACTCATACCTCTGAGATCCAAACTTGACTCTACTGATTTTTGTTCGATGAATAAAGCTTTGGATTTTGTAGTAGCAGGTTGGGTTGCTTGTTCTTTTACAGATACCAAGTCTCGCATTGCGACATTGATCGTCATAGATCCCATAATGATTTCTGCAAGGCCTTTGCGCATGGAGAGCACCTGGCCCACTTCGGAGCCATTTTTAAGTCGCACATAAGATCCTATCATTATTGGTTTGGCATTGTGCTTCTCCAGCGTGAGGATTTCTTTGTCCAGTATTTTTATTTCCGCTTGCAAGGCATCTATGTTGATTTTTGATTTTTCCACATATCGTTGCTTTATGGACGGATTTATATGAGTTGATGCCTTTAATTCTTTTATTGTTTTGTCTACGACGATTGCCAGGTCTTTGGCCGCATTGATTTCCCAGGCTTTCTGATCGACTTTGATTTTTTTCTTGCGGAGTTCCACCTCAGATGCTAACAGATCATACGACTGAATCAATTTGTCTAGCTGATCTTCCTTTGTTTTGACTCGCTGGAGCTGATCTTCCATGGACAACTTATTGCGTTGGAGATCTATCAATAACTCCTCCAGTTCTTTTTGATCTTGCTGAGTACGATTTTTTGCATGTTCGATCACCTCTGGATTTAGACCACTGCGGTGGGCTACTTCAAATGCATAAGAGCTACCTGGACGGCCTATTATCAATTGAAAAGTAGGTTTTAAATGTTCTGTATCAAACACCATAGCCCCATTGAGCAAGCCTTTAGTTTTGAAGGCTAATATTTTAAGATTGGAGTAATGTGTAGTGATCACTCCATACACCTTCTTTTTATTTAATGCGAGGAGGATTGCTTCAGCGATTGCACCACCCAATTTGGGATCGGTACCAGAACCAAACTCATCGATACACATCAAACTCCGCTCATCAGCACATTCCAGAAATTGTTTCATCAATAATAGTCTGGAGCTATAGGTGCTGAGATCTTCTTCCAGCGATTGGTGATCTCCGATATCGCCCAGGAAAGAATGAAAGATGCCCATCTCACTGGCTTCATGCACCGGTATCAGCAGTCCCGCTTGTAGCATCAATTGCAGCAACACGGTAGCCTTCATGGCAATAGATTTGCCACCGGCATTAGGTCCGCTTAAGATTAAAATTCGGTTTTCACCAAAAAGCGTCAGATCAAATGGAATAGTTGACTTTTTTTGCATTTGATTTTTTAGGAGTAGCAAGGGGTGCCTTCCTGCCTTTATCTTTAGTTGTGCCCGGTCTTTAATCTCCGGTCGAAAGCCTTGATATTTAGCTGCAAATAAGGCTTTGGCTCGGACAAAATCAAAATGAAGCAAAGCAGTCCAACCAATGCGGAGCATCACCACCTGCAGATGGCAGGATTTACTCAATACTTTAAAAATTCGATAGATTTCTTTTTGATACCCCAACTCAAGGTCAAATAATTCATTATTTTTTTCGATAATAGCTTCCGGTTCGATATAAGTAGTTTTACCAGTGGCGGACTCGTCGTGTACGATCCCCCTAATCTTTCGTTTATGTTCTGCATTGACAGCTACTACCCTCCTATGATTGCGGATACTTTCTCCTGATTCACTGAGCCAACCGTTTTTACGGTATTCACCCATTAAGTTTTTGAAGACTTGATCGATTTCGTATTCTTTTGATTTTATAGTTCTTGAAATAGCTTTTAGTTCCGGTGAAGCATCAGGTCTCACTTGTCCATGATCATCAAAGACGACTCTAAACTCATGATACAGATCGGAAGTATATTGAATGTTTTTAAAGCGATTAGAAGCAAAAGGGCTTAACTCTTCAATGGATTCCTTCTTAAAATAAAGATTTAGCTCTTCTAAATTGAACAAAACAGTTAACAAATGGACTAAAGACTCCTGAACTAATGCATAATCCTCAATATCCAGGTACACCAGAAGTTCCGATATGGAGGGACATGGCCGAATGGGGATCAAATCATTTTGTTCAAAGGTGTTTTTGCATTGTTGGACTTCGTCTAACCACTGGTCAAGTATTTTTTTATTAGACTCGAGTTTAAGGGGAAAATGTTCCGTTTTGGTAGTCTCAATCTGACAATAATCTCTTAAAAGTGAAGTGATTTTATCAAATTCTAAATGAAGGTATAAAGCCTCAGGGCGGATGGTCAACATGGAGGTGCAAAAATAGGGAAATTATTATCCTGTTTGAATCTCACCAAATTCATGGTCCTGGTTTTTGATATTTGGTTGAAGATATCGTGTGTTTGGGGGCATGCTTGGGTTTTATCTTCTTGGAAATGAACGCATTCCATGTTGATCCGGTTGACCTCGTAAGACATTCTGATTCCTTTTTTTCAATACCTATTTCAAAACAGGGATTAATAATATCGCATCAGCAATCAAAGCGCCAGTTTGATTTTTTCCCTTCAATAGACGAACATGGTTTTCGTTAGCTGAATCAAAATAAATCCTATCACAGTCAAGCCATTCATTCTTTTGTTTGATGGGTTTACTAATGAGCTTTACGTGCTTTCCGGATTTAATACTTAATGTAAGGTGATCAGAAGCAGAGGTCGCTGCCGGGCAATAGGCCCTGATCTGATATAAACCCGACTTAAAATGTATTGGAAATCGAAAAGTAAACTCTGCATCTTTTTCATGAGCGTGGGAAAATGAATGTCCATATCTATCGTGATGGGTCATATCCTTGGTCCATGTTCCAGAATTAATATGTATTGGATCATCATTATCCAATAATATTTCAGCTGGACGACGATTTGCCATAGGGTTATTTTTCAGCTTGGATTGTAAGTCAGATACATTGATATGTTGAACTGAGGTTTTCGTATCTATAGCCATCACCGCAGCGGTGGCCGCTGACTGAGCTATTACCATGAATACCGGTTCCATGCGAATAGATCCATAAGCAATATGTGTTGCTGATAGACATACCGGGACTAATAAATTTTCGCATTCAGATAACTTTGGAGTGATAGATCGATAAGCAATCGGATAAGGTCCGAATCCGCCAATCTGCACATCGCCTTCATTCTTGACCATACCATTGACCACAGTCCGCTGACAATTATGTGAGTCCATCGTATATGCCGCAAGTCCTATCCC
>JANOWJ010000037.1:0-6273 GCA_031417835.1 Saprospiraceae bacterium
GCGAGTTTCATGCCTGATGCATCATAAGTCATTTCGATCGTATTACCCCCTGAGAAAGTAAATGTACGGGGAAGATTGAGATGATTGTAGGTAACGGTGGTAATATTTTTGGAGGCATCGGAAATCATGTTGCCGTTAGCATCGTAAGTATAAGTCCCTGGGGAACCTGATCGGAAGCCCTGAGTGCTACTACTGGCATCTGAGATAGAGCTGAGTTGATTGATTTTATTAGGATCATACGTGTAGGTAAGATTGTCGACTGTGCCATACATGGTTGCAGTGAGCTGCCCACCGCGGGACATAGTCTTTATATTACCCCGCCCGTTGTAGATTGATTTAAATGTGGCGGGCAGGCGTTTTTGTCATATGTGATATTGTCCACATTATATCGATTACCAACTGTGGAGCCGTAGCTGCCTATATATTCACTGTACTTAGCAGCAGTAAGACGATTGAGACCATCGTCCCGATGCTCATTTCATTCGATCAGGGATCTTCGATACGCATAAGCATAGCCTGCAAGATTGCGAGTAGATCCATTGATGCCACTGCTACTTCCGGTACGCCATTCAGAGAATGAGATATTGCCATTATACTGAGGTGTTGCATTGAAAGTTGCATTATTAGTAGTAGGCGGAGCATTATAATAAAGCTTTTGTGAGAATAGATCTCCATTTAGTCCCGATGGATCATTGATCATTGTCAGCCACATGCGGATATTATAAGAATAGTCTATCGCTTGCAGGCCACCGCCTAGGGTTTTGGTGGCTAGCTCATCACTTTCATTATAGGATTGGGCAGAGATCAGTTTTTCGGGGGTGGGTACATCGCCTATCTGGTGGAAGGTATTGAGTATTCTACTGGCATGATCATAAGTGAATCTTTGATTGACGATAGCTGTGGTGATGGAAGTATTGTGTTGCAGCCTGGTATTGAGTAGGCGTCCTGGAAAATCGTACTTCATCCAGGAAAGATCTGTCCCACCCAGATGATGCACATTTTTGTGATGAATCTCGCGACCGAAAATATCATAAAACGGATAATCTTCTATATAGGCTATAGGTGCAGATCCGTCTATCTTGAGTATAGCTGTTCGGGTGTTTCAAGTTGATTTTTTTATAAAATTCGTTTTGATCTCTTGATTCTTTACCCTCCGTTAGCTTTTTAAGCTTTTGATAAAATGCTTGTTAATAAGGAATTAAAAGACTTCATTCAAAAACAATGTCGCAACATTGTAATATGATTTAAGCTGAACTATCTTATGGGCATTAACGAACAACCTTTCTTTGCAAGAATCAAGTTCGTACCGTCATATCCGATAATCTCAGTAGAAACTGATGAAGTATCAAATGAACATCCATCATTCAATCTAAACGAATCTTTTTTTAACATTCTTCCAGAAATAGGATTATAGAAATCAAAATTAATTATTGATTGAGTTTTCGAAACTAGCCGGGCCAAAATTTTTTGATCCTCAAACAAGAGTATTTTTTCATTATCGGGGATTCTCTTATCACAATTCCTAATTTCACCGGGGTATGCAGGCACATAACAATAGTTTTTTAATATTTTTAAAATTGTATCATTTCTATAGTCTACAACCTTGTTCAATTTCCCAATATCGAATGGGGACTCAGCATTCGAAATGTATTCAAGCCATATTCCCTCCCGTTTTCCATTCGTGTACTTTCCTTTCAAATGCAAAACATTGTTTTCGCCATATCTTTCATATGGACCATTTAAATGTCCCATTTTATAGAACCCATGTTCACTAAATTCACTTAAATTACGATAAATAAAAAATTCTCCATTCAGAATACCATTCAAATAGCATTCTTTAGATACAAGTTGGCTATCAACAAAAGACAGCCACAATCCCTCTTTTTTATCATTCAATATCATTCCTTCAGACCATGATTTTGGACTATCCAAATCAATAACAGATGCAAAATGACTCTCCTGATTATGACAATCAAAAAATACAAGAAGCAAACTAATTTTTAATATCCTTTTTGTGATCTTGAACATCTTGCTCATATTGTTTGCATTGATTTACACAATTAGAAAAAGTACTGTATTTTAAAACTTGGTCTCTAGCCAATTTTCCGTGATCTGACTTAGCAGAGTTACCTACACTATTAATTACTTTACCATATTGAGTACTACCAACCTTTAATTTATCCGCCTGATTTAATCTATTCGCGTCTTGATCCAAGTGGGTGAAAACTTCATGCGCCAAAGTATTTGTTGCTGTTCCTTCGCTCAAGGTTATATCCAAGTCTATTAGAATCGTTACCCCTCCCTTAATATTTGTATTTTTATCAACATTACTTAATTCTTGTGTATAACCCTCATTTGTAAAAGCTCTGGTTAATCCATTTCCTCTTACGTTGTCTAGCGATTGAGAATTTAAAACCAAAATGTCCTTGCCTCTTGTTCCCTGCTCTGAAAAAGTATGTGTAAATGACTTTCCTCCAACATTTAAACTAATTGTTTCACCTTTATTTGCAAATGCACCTATGCTTGAACGGCCTTCAGCTGTTGACAATAATTTTACAAGTGCTGCTTTACCATTTTCATTTAATCTTGATGGATCAACTGTATTTGGCTCTCTACCATCCGGATCAATAAATCTTATCGGATTATTAAACCCATAATTATACCCCGACCACCTTGGCATTTTCTCACTCAGTGGATCCACCGTCGTCCATCTACCCACCCCCGCATCATACCACCTTGCTCCATAATCCATCAATCCTAATCCAATATCATTATTCACTTCTTTCCCATTGTACTGGTACAGATTATCCACACTAGAATTATTCACCCAAGATCCACCAAGTGCATATCCCCAAGGATCATAATGAGCTTCCTGTAGAATTTCACCATTAGCCTCTTCTACAATACCATTCCCATTATAGTCAACAAAATATATTCTTCCATTGCCGAGGTGATCTCTGATGACATACTCGTAAGCAGTAGCAGCGACACAAGGCGGGGGTAATATATTTCCCAAAAATGTGCTCCCCTGCTCTACCTGGAATCCTGGTAGATAGGTCATACTTGTAGCAGCTTGCATGGTGACATTAGATGAGCCTGTGATGGTACTGGCAGCAGTGATTAGTCCAGCTTTGAAAGTTTTTGACTCCCCATTGATCGGGGTGGCGATGCTCTGTGTTTGTGTGGCATCGCAATATGCTACTCGGCCCTCAGAGTGGTATATCGCCTGTAACTTACTATTGTGATACTCGAAACCTTTGACATAGTCTTGTCGGGAAACTTGAGTAGTACCTTGCTTTACAATCTTTGCGAGTTTCATACCAGATGCATCATAAGTCATTTCGATCGTATTACCCCCTGAGAAAGTAAATGTACGGGGAAGATTGAGATGATTGTAGGTAATGGCGGTTATATTTTTGGAGGCGTCAGAGGTCATGTTGCCCCGCCTCTTATATTCTAATTTATTCAATAAATATGTGCATAGGATCGAATCAATGAAAACCAATAAATCCAATAAAACAAACCATATACCCCATAATTTGAATTTCTCAAACCAAACATTATAAAAACATAATAATATGGCTTTCGGCGACCACCTAACTCACTAACTCAGGTAAGAAAAAGGAAATTCTATCCAATGACGAGATGATTACGGTCGATATGAACGCAACGAAGTGCGACCCACAATCGAAAAGGCCGGAAAAATTGCACAGGATTTTGAGATAAACTTTGATTAGCTTACTGGAAATTCTAATATAGAACTCGATAAAGCAACCCTGGACAGAGTCCAGGAAGTCACTAAACTTCCTGAAAGAGATAAGGATCACATCTTTGTGACAATAGATGCACTCATTCGGGATTTTAAAAATAAACGGTCGTATGCTCAGAAGTAAAAAAGCCCTTGCAATTGCAGAGGCTTTATTATTTCAGCTATATGTACTTTGTATAATATTATTCTCTCTGCCAATTCCCAAACTAATATTTTCCTCTTTGTCACTTAAATACCAATTTTCATCAAAGTATTCTTCATCAAAAAAAGAATTGATATCACAAAAGACATTTAAATTTTTACCAGAATCAAATATTAACTGTAGATCGAAAAAATTATTCACGTTTATTTCACTTAGAAAATCTCCCCTTAATGCGGTAACATTTATTTCAAAATGTGAACCTACTGAATTATCTGCCTCATTCCATGAGGCTAATATATTTGACTGATCAGTTAACCGCCAGACGCATTGGATTGTAAGTGAAAATCGATTATTAAAAGTCAAAATAACAACACTCCCGTTAAAATTTCCCCCGCAAATAACTTCAGTGACGAAGGTGTCCTTTAATTTCTTTGTCAGTTCATCAAGGTTTTTCATTTCTATAATTTTCTTTAATATAGTTTTTCAATCCGTTGTAATTCAGATCTAATTTTTGTTCACGAAGATCTCTGTGTATTTGTTCTTGCTCACTTTTAGTAAGGTTAAAATCCTTAGATAAAGACTTAAATTGTTTATTTTGTACTGTATTATTTCCAGGTTTATTTAAGCCTGGCTTGGCCATTTTTTCAAAACTAGATGCATCTTCTGCTCCCGATTTCAATGAATTTATTATGCTGGATTTTCCAGGAGTTTTTACCATAAGAGCTCCGCCTCCTTTGATTGCAGACAAGGCTAATACATCTCCAGCGGTTTCTTTCAAATTCTGAACAAAGCCAGCTGCTGGTCGTGTTATTATTTCATTTCCTAATACTTCACCATTGTCTCCTGTCTTGCTTATCATTCTTGTTTCCTGACCAGGAGTTCCAAATCCTAATGTTTCACCTGCCTTCATCGTAAGATTGAACAATCCTGCCCTCGCTTGATTAAATGCTTCCACCAATATACCCGCTACAGAAGGTTGTACCGGATCACCAATACCGTCAATTGCTCCTGTCGGATCAATCCTCAGTATTGGATTATTCTGTACGTAATTATATGGTGTAAGCCAAACTCTTTTCTCTGCCAGTGGATCCACCGTCGTAAACCTTCCCACGCCAGCATCATACCATCTCGCCCCATAATCATAAAGTCCCAACCCCAAATCCCCATTCAATTCCTTACCATTGTACTGATACAAATTATCCATTGCACTATTGTTCACCCAACTCCCACCAAGTGCAAACCCCCAGGGATCATAGTGCGCCTCTTGCAGTATCTCAGTAGTAGCATTGATGAGATTATTACCATCGTAATCAGTGAAATACATTCTTCCATTCCCCAGATGATCGCGTATTACATATTCATATGCAGCGGCAGCGACACAAGGCGGAGTTAATATATTTCCTAAAAATGTGCTCCCCTGTTCGACCTGAAAGCCCGGTAGATAAGTAATATTAGTAGCTGCCTCCATGGTGACATTGGCTGAACCTGTGATGGTATTAGTAGCAGTGATAAGCCCTGCTTTGAAATTTTTGGTTTCGCCATTGATGGGGGCAGTGATGCTTTGGGTTTGGGTGGCGTCACAAAAGACGACTCGGCCCTCACTATGGTAGATTGCTTGCAGTTTACTATTATGGTATTCGATTCCTTTAATATAGTCCATACGAGATGCGACAGTAGTTCCTTGTTTTACTACTTTACTTAGCTTCATGCCTGATGCATCATAGGTCATCTCTATCGTATTACCCGTATTAAAAGTAAATGTACGGGGAAGATTGAGATGATTGTAGGTAATGGTGGTAATATTTTTGGAGGCGTCAGAGGTCATGTTGCCGTTGTTGTCATAAGTATAACTACCGGCTGTTCCTGATCGGAAGCCCTGAGTGCTACTACTGGCATCGGAGATAGAACTGAGCTGATTGATTTTATTAGGATCATACGTGTAGGTAAGATTGTCGACTGTGCCATACATGGTTGCAGTGAGCTGGCCACCGCGGGACATAGTCTTTATATTTCCGTTTCTGTCATATGTGATATTATCCACATTATATCGATTACCAACGGTGGAGCCGTAGCTGCCTATATATTCACTGTACTTAGCAGCAGTAAGACGATTGAGACCATCGTACGTATAAGCATAGCCTGCAAGATTGCGAATAGATCCATAAGCAATATGTGTTGCTGATAGACATACCGGGACTAATAAATTTTCGCATTCAGATAGCTTTGGAGTGATAGATCGATAAGCAATCGGATAAGGTCCGAATCCGCCAATCTGCACATCGCCTTCATTCTTGACCATACCATTGACCACAGTCCGCTGACAATTATGTGAGTCCATCGTATATGCCGCAAGTCCTATCCC
>JANOWJ010000038.1:0-22735 GCA_031417835.1 Saprospiraceae bacterium
TAGCCCAAATTGTTCATGTCCGATTATCACAGCACCTATATCTACCGGCAATCAAATCATATGTTCAGGACAAACGATCCCGGCATTAATAGCAACAGTTGGAACTGGTCATACGGTGGATTGGTATTCATCGGCATCAGGCGGTTCACCAATTTTATCCGGCAATACAAGTTACACTCCGACAGTAGCAGGTAGCTATTATGCACAATCCCGAAATACAACGACAAACTGTGTTAGTAGTACTCGAACGGCCATGAGCCTGACAATAAATAATTTACCGACCTTAAACATTGGTTCACCGACATGTGCAGCCAATTTATTGACTTGGTCGGTAACGTTTACTTCTTCAGGTAGTGTCACAAGTACTGCAGGAACTATTATCGGCAATACCATCAGTGATATTCTGGCGGGGACCAATATTATCCTTACGAGTACATTGAGCGGCTGCTCACAAACAATAAATGTGAGTAGCCCAAATTGTTCATGTCCGATTATCACAGCACCTATATCTACCGGCAATCAAATCATCTGCGCAGGACAAACGATCCCGGCATTAATAGCAACAGCTGGAACTGGTCATACGGTGGATTGGTATACATTGGCATCAGGCGGTTCATCATTTTTATCCGGCAATACAAGTTACACTCCGACAGCAGCAGGTACCTATTATGCACAATCCCGAAATACAACGACAAACTGTGTTAGTAGTACTCGAACGGCCATGAGCCTGACAATAAATAATTTGCCCCCATTAAACATTGGCGCTCCGACATGTGCAGCCAACTTATTGACTTGGTCGGTTACGTTTACTTCTACCGGAAGTGTGACGAGTACTACAGGAACTATTATCGGCAATACGGTCAGTAATATTCCGGCGGGAACCAATATTATTCTTACGAGTTCATTGAATGGCTGTTCGCAAACAATAAATGTGACTAGCCCAAATTGTTCATGTCCGATTGTCCTTGCACCTATATCTACCGGCAATCAAATCATATGTTCAGGACAAACGATCCCGGCATTAATTGTCTCGGTGCCCGCAGAATATACGGTGGATTGGTATATTGATGCTTTCGGGGGAGAACCATTTTTATCAGGTACTACAAATTTTAATCCAACTATTGCTGGTAATTATTATGCAGAGAGCAAACACAAAAGTATTGGTTGCATTAGTCTTACAAGAACAAAACTTAGTTTAATCATACTTGACAATCTTAAACCTTACATCACTCCAAACCATATATCCATCTGCCAAGGTGAAAAAATCACGCTTACGGCTAGTACGAATGCGAAATATTTGTGGAATGTAGGCGATACCAATCGCTCTATTCAATTAATTCCTGAAAGCAATTCAATTTTTTCAGTCAAAGTATTCGATGAAAACGGTTGCACCTCAATTGCCTCTGCCGAGGTAAATGTGCATACACTTCCAGAGATAGCAAAGGTCATCACCTCATGTGCTGCTGACTTGAAATCCTGGAATATTAAATATTGGGCGGAGTATGATGGAAAGACGATAGTAGATAGCATCTACAACAATCCAATGGATTCAATTTCAAAGAATCTTGTTCTAATTAATTCAATGGGTTGTCATAAAAGTGTTCAAATCCCAAGACCGATTTGTACGTGTGAGGTTGTGGAAGCACCAGTTTCAAAGGGTGATAAAATTTTCTGTGAAAAATCTATACCCCTGTTGCACGTAGCCGTACCTCTCGGATACACGGTAGACTGGTATGATATCAACAATACATTGTTAGAATCAAATGACACTATATTTATACCTCCACATGCAGGTACATATCTTGCTCAGGCAAGAAGTTTAGTAAATAATTGTATAAGTCAAGAGAAAATAACAGTAAAATCGACCATTATTCCTACTAGTGTAATACTCGTTGATACGACCTATTGTATACCTACAATGAATGTATGGCATGTAATATTCAATGCTGGAGCTCTATTAAAAACATCTCATGGAACCATAGTAGGGAACAGAGTAGTCGATATTCCTAGCCATATTACAAAGATTAAGTTATCAACCTTGGTCGAGGCATGTACGTTGCCAATCGAGGTTTCAATGCCTGATTGCCCTTGCAATTTAAAGACAACCTTACAGATTGAACCTGAACTAAATTGTTCTGCCCATAAAAAAGGTTCAATAGCTTTTCAATTGGATGCTACTCCAACAAATGTGTTGAAAACTCAGTTTTCTATTGATTATGGTAGGACTTGGAGTAGCCAAAATATATTCAACAATCTAAGTCATGGTAAATACTGGCCTGCCATAAAAAACGATCAATGCTTGAAAATGCTCGATTCGATTGTAGTGCAATTAATAGATACTATCCAGGTGTATGCAGAGCTTGACCCACCTACTTGTGATAATCTCGATGGTGGTAGTATACGAACGCGGGTAACTGGTGGCGATGGGCTTTATTCTTACCAATGGTCTACAGGATCATCTAGTCCTAATCTGACATTGATCAGCGCTGGGGAATATCAGCTAAATGTTCGAGATAGTAGTGGGTGTAATCAGAGCAAATTCTATTCGATCCAGGTCAAAGGCAAAGTCGAGTTGCGCTTAGACAGTCTTCGACAATTAATAGTGTGTGATGGCTCAAGCTATACGGTACAATTGCCAGAATCGTTTAGTTATATCTGGGCGGGTCCCAATAATTTCAAAAACACTCAGTCTAAAGTCACCCTAAAGGATTCCGGGTGGTATCATATTTATATTTTTAATAGTGCTGATTGTATGCACCACGACTCGATCCACCTGATTCATTCAAAAGATTTTTTTATCGCTAAATTTTTATTGCCAAGTGAAGGGGTACGGCACACCAATATAATAGCTTCAGAAATCTCCTGGCCAATACCGGATAGCATACGATGGCACTTTGATAGGGCCAATATAGATCTGGTCTCGACCCAGCTCAATCAAACCATTTTTAAATTCAAGAGTGCCGGGACCTATACCTTACAAATGGCAGCCTACAAATTTGGATGTATAGCTATGATAGACAAAACGATAAAAATACTTGAGGATTCTTCGGGATTGATCATTCAAAATCCTAATGCGGATATCACCAATCTTAAGTCTATCCGTTTGTTCCCAAATCCCACCAATGGCACCTTCACAGTGGAAGTCATCCAGGATCAAATGATCGATATCATGATCAGAGTATATGATATCTCTGGCAAAAACCATGTAGGCCGTATACTCTCCGGGCAAACGAAGTATCTGGAAGCATTTGATCTGCGAGATCGGATCCATGGTGTGTATACTCTACTGGTGCAAAGTGGCGTGGAGGCTCGGACTTTACATTTTATCATTCAAAATTAAGGCTAAGATTAAAAATGATGAGCTGGCACTTATAGAGATTCTACTACATGAAGTAGTGGTCATTCGTAAACAGTCATAAAAAAAACCCTGGCAGGTCGCACTTTAGAAACCAAAAACCAGGGTTATATGAAAAGACTCACTAAATCCTCATCTATAGACAAATCTATAGCCCCCTCAAGGCTAGTCGCTAGCCGTAAGTGCATAGACTTATCGTATCATTAATAGAGCAGTTTTTTTTATTTCAAACCCACAGGCTAGCTGTGGAGCTGAAATGACTCCGTAAATACTTAGAGTTTATTTGGTAGGATCTATACTTAAAGATGTAATGATAATAGGTAGGGTTGCATGTTTCAAAACCTTAACTACAAGATCTTTTACTTTAACCTTCTATTCACATTATCTGTTAAAATAGACGCGAGTACTTCCCCCTTTTAGGGTGAGATTTGATTTCATTTCTTTGCGATCGCGCAGATACGTGATGCTCACGGGGTCACCTATTTTTTTCTTTTCCAATAATGTTTTTAGATGATCATAGTCATTGATAAAGACGCCATCAAAATGGGTCAAGATATCGCCTAGAGCGAGCCCTGCTATTGCCGCAGCACCGTCTTTGATGAGTAATGTGACTTTTAAATCATCGTCCAAGGATACGCCAATATTGGGTTTTCTAGAGTCAGAGCTATCTATTTTCATATATTGACTGTACTGATCGCCCGACTTATCTTTGATCTCTACGCTGCCATCAGGATTTTTTTTGATGGTGACCGTGCGCTCCTGGTAGCGATTGCCTGGGTTGGTCTTCGTACGGTCATATTCATCATCGAGGCGAGTACTATTATTAATGATGATTTTTTTCTGATTGCCCAGACTGTCCATTTCGATCTTGATGATCCGGTCATCGTCTTCGTCTAGTTCATTACTTTTGATGGCATCGCCCTCTAATATTTTTTTCTCGATGACTTCATTGCCATCCTTATCTATTTTTTTTTCGAAGGTCACTACTTTTTTCTGTTGTTTAGTCGACCCTGTCTGGCTGAATATGACGCCGGACACTCCAGTCAAGAGTAAAAAGCATAGCAAATGTTTCATGGTTAATTTGGTTTTTAAAAAATGCAAAATTACAGGATTTTCAGCGTTATTTATTGTTGGTTTTGCCAGAGGTTTTATACTCGATGATCGTTTTTTCACCTATGGGGATACCGGTATGGTCCTCTACGAGTGCTTTATAGCGTCGATGCGTGACAGCATCTTGTTTTTTGCCGTTGACCTTAAGTTCTTTTGCCGTAATTTTAAATTCATAGCTGTCGCCGACTGATACGAGCCGATCGTGCATAAGTTCGCCCTGGATGATCTGGTCGAGTTTGCCATTGCGGAAGGCTTTAAGTTCAGCATCGCCTCCGCCGGACCGGGCCATTTCTTCCAGAAGTTTGTCTTTATTCCATCGCATTTCATCGGCTAGTTTGGCATGATTTAATTGCTGTTTTGCCATCAGATTTTTTCTGTCTTCATCAAGCAAAGACCACTTCTCTTTAAATTCTTTTTCGATACGGATTTGTGCATCGGGAGCTAATGCATGCTCTAGGAGTAAATCTTGTTGGCCTCTTGGCAGTAGCTCATAGATGCGATTCATTTTGCGATCATTTGACCAACCTAAAGCATCACCATGAAATCGAAGGTCGCGTCCTGGAGTCAAATTGAGGATGATATCGCCTTTGAGATCTTTTAGGATCAGTTGATCATTTTTTGTATCAATGATTATTCCGGAGGAGTCACCTTCGATGATGTATTTAATGTTTTCTCCTGATCCGGACCCAAATGCTCGGCCCATACTTTTTATTCTGATCGGAGCATCTGCAGATCGATCGTAGAAAAAATATTCATCCCTATGCCCGCTCTTGTTATTGGGTTGTTTACTCCAGATTTTAGCATCTGTTCTCATTTTATCCATTTTTATAATTTTGGCATCATGATCTTCAAACTTATCATTAAAATCAAAGTCAAAAGAGTAATGATCTCGGACATCGGGGGCAGGACTTCGATAGATTTTAGTCCTGGCAGCAGGCAGCTCTATTTCTTTGAGCTCTAGCCTTAGAGCTTCTGTCTCTAATTGGTACTTTTCATATTCTTTAGGAGGTATGACCTGGTCATTTACTCGCAGTTCTTTGAGGATTTGATCTTCTAGTCTGAGTTCCAATTTTTGTTTGCCATTATCTTTTGTGATTTTTTCAATCTTGACTTTAGGTTTAGTCGTATCGACCTGGACAAGAGGTTTTTCCCAAATAAAGGATTTTAACAGACTCATACTCTGATTTTCACTGAGGATATTTTTCATGGGCGTGCCGAGTAGCCAGATAAACGCCAGTCCACCTAGCACCAAGTGTGCCTGACTCCGTCCGAGTCGATATTCGCCTTCGATATGTGAATGGAATAATCGCTTTATGCGATGCAACAAAAGATTATTGCCGGAAAATGCCAAAGCTAACACGGGTGTAGCGGATTGTTCCTCCAAATGCACTAGAGCTTTGGATAACGCTATGGGTTCGGCACCCATTTGAAGTGCTAGATCATCACTACATTGCTCCCGAAGCGATTTAAGCGTACTGACAAACCACCAGACTGACGGATGGAAGAAAAATAGAATTTCTATACCAGAGATGACAAGATTTTGTAGGTAATCTTTTCGCAGGATATGCCCAAGTTCATGGGCAAGTATTGCTTTAGTCTCTTCAAAACTCAATTGATTGATGAGGCTTAATGGCAAGATCACCATAGGATGAAGATAGCCCACAGTCATAGGCACTTGTACGATGGCACTTTGTACTAACGCCACGTGTCTTCGGATACCTGAAGTAGCCAAGAGAGATTTGAATAGCTCCTGAATGCCAGAGGTATCAATATCGCTCGTACTACGCCGGAGCTGTACGATTTCTTTGTAGCCCCATATCATCCTGAAGCTCATTATAAGCACACCGGCGCACCAGACCATAAAAATAGCTTGCACATTCCTATTGATGCTATCCATCCATGATACTGATGGATACAAGGCTTCACTAGCTGTAGATAGGCCATATGTGGCCGCAGGGGTTGAAGAATCTACTATAGCGGAAAGGGGTGAGGAAGTAGGGGCAGTTAGCCACCACATGACCAGCGCCATCGTCGGCAATAAGCATAATAAGCCGAGACCTACATAATATTTTAGTGCAGCATTATTACCCTTATAGGTTATTAGAAATAAGTGATAACCCATGGCCAGCACCAAGCCGATCCAAATGGAGTGTACCATGGTCCAAACCCACGCTTGGGTCAAGCTAGATTGAGTAGAAAAGAAATCTAAGATCATACGTTTGGGATTTTTATTTTTTAGTGTTTTTGGATTCAAGGCTCAAAATAAATTCTTTGATTTTTTGCAACTCCTCTTTGCTCGATTTATGATGACCTAGTGCTTGCAATACCAAGGTCGAGGCAGAACCCCGATATGCAGTATCTAAAAATTCGGAGAGCAGATTTTGCTGAGTCTCGTGTTCTTTAACCATTGCTTCATAGATATGGCTTCGTTGGTCGGTATTGCGTTCCAGAAGACCTTTTTCAGTCATGATCTGCATGAGCTTGAGGGTGGTCGTGTACCCGATTTCTTCTTTGGATTGAGCCATCAGCATTTCATTGACAGCACGGACAGATAGGGGTCCATGTTGCCAAAAGATTTGTAAGATGGCCAATTCACTTTCAGTCGGTTTGATGTTTTTTTTCATGGAATGATGCAATTAGAAAAAGGTTAATACGAATCGTTTCGTAATACAAGGATAACGATTAATCAGTTGCCTTGTCAAGGTTTATTACGAATATTTTCGTATTTTATGAATATTTTAACGAATGAGGATAAAGTGGTGCAACCTCATGCTAAAAATCCCGTCTTTAAAAATTAGAGAGAACGGGGAGTTAAAAAATTTAATTCATTTTTTGCAAACCGCTTTCGTCAATTGATCGTTATATATAAAGTTAAATGTCTGCTAAACACCAATATTGGTCTAAAGAAGCATCGTTTAATATGAAAACCAATCAAATTTGAGTAGAAAACTACATCACTATTCAACTAGTAGACATGATGAACAAGATCTTATGGCACGCGGTATCTACCGGAGCATTGATCAGGAGCAATCCTACCCACAGTGCACCAGTGCTCAAAACTATTGCAGAAGGCACTTGGCTCGGTGTAATCCGAGAATTGGGTGAATGGATGTATGTAATTGGTAAAGAATCGATTGGCTGGGTTTCAAAGCATGAGCTTTCGTCTTTTGAGACAAAATTGTTGCATGTAAAAAAATCATCAGAGAACCTTACTATCGCATATTCAATATAAAGGTTAAGGATCAGGCTACTTTCTTAGGAATATACCTTTTACTTAATTTGATCAAAGCCTATGTTTGCAATTCGATAGGACTTCCAGTCTTTATAATCGAAATGCCACCACTCATAATCGTATACCGAAAAGCCCTCTTTTTCCATAGCGGTACGGAGTAAATCTCTCATCCCACGTTGTGTATCGGTGCCGCCTTGGTAATCGGGATACGATCGCTCGCTCATTTCGTCGTAAACTCCAGGCATCTCTATTTCTTTACCGGTGGCCAAGTCTACCAACGAAAGGTCTACAGCACAACCCCTATTATGTCTTGAACCTTTTTTGGGATCTGCTACAAATATTTTTTTATCCTGAGGGGTGATATCCCAAAACAATTTGGTGATGGCCCACGGCCGATAGCCATCAAAGATCAATAGGCCATAGCCTTGATGATGTAAGGACTTATTAGCTCGAGTCAATGCCATAGCAGCCTCTCGCTGTAGAAATGCTCTGGCTGCAGGATAAACTGGTCTCCCGACAAAATTGTTGGAAGTCGAATACCGGATATCAAGTTTTAAGGTAGGATCGATTTGAATTAATTCAACTAAATCGGTTGGCTTAAAATCGCCTGATTCTTTAGGTGGCTTTATAGCACAACTATACAGGCCTATTATTAGTATCAGGGCTAACCGACAAATTTTCATGGCTTGAAATTAATCAAGAATATTTATAAAAACTTACGGATCAATCTGTATCTAAATACAATCTATTCCTTTATTTTTTTGAAATGGGAAATTTTTAAATTAATTGGACCTAAATAAGATCCAATGATCTCCTAGGTCGTAGGATATAAAGTCAGATTTATAAATGGCTGCCGACAAAATAAAACAACGCACCCATCAATGCGGATATGGGTATAGTCAGGATCCATGCCCACAGTAAGCTGACGGTGACACCCCATCGTACAGCACTCACTCGTTTGATCATACCTACACCGATGATACTTCCAGTGATCGTATGTGTAGTACTTACTGGGATTCCATATTTGCCGGTTAAGAACAGCATAATGGCACCTCCGGACTCTGCTGCAAAACCTTCAAAGGGAGTCAGTTTAGTAACCTTGTGCCCCATGGTTTTGACGATGCGCCATCCGCCCATCATGGTACCTAGACCAATCGCCATATAACATGAAAAAGGAACCCATTTAGGTATCGCATGCAAATCAGGGATTTGATTTTGAGCAACCAGGGCTACTGCTATAATCCCAACGACTTTTTGTGCATCATTGCCCCCATGCATCAAGCTGAATAGTGCTGCAGAGCCAACCTGGAGTTTTCTAAAAACACTATCCACCTGAGTAGGACTGCTGCGACGGCTCAAGTATAACATCAACAATGAAATAAAATACGACATGATCATCCCAAATAACGGTGCTAGTACAATAAAAAATAAAATCTGACTGATTTTATCATAAGCTATAGCATCAAAAGTACCTGCATGCGCTATACCTGCACCAGCAAATCCTCCAATCAACGTATGTGACGAACTACTGGGAATACCTAACCACCATGTAAGCAGATTCCAAATAATAGCTGCCGATAAACCACAAATAATCACTAATAGCGTGATATGCTCTTTATGAACTGTTTTTGCTACGGTATCCGCTACTTTTAATTCGAATATCCAATAGGCCAAAAAATTGAAAAATCCAGCCATGAGCACTGCTTGGAGCGGGGAAAGCACTCTGGTAGACACTACCGTAGCGATGGAATTGGCAGCATCATGAAAGCCATTAACAAAATCAAAGATCAATGCAAAAACGATGATCAAAATAAGCATAGTGGTCATAAACTATACTTAGGAGTTTTTGATTAAAATATTTTCAATCACATTAGCTGTATCTAGACAGAAGTCTACGCATTTTTCCAGATTCTGGATGATCTCTTTTTTCTTAATCAGTTGGATTGCATCTTTCTCCGTTCTGAACAGTTCAGCAATGGCTTCATTATGGATATTATCTGCATGTTTTTCTATTTCGTCAATCCTTCCGATGGCTTCACGTACTCTACCGGGATCTTTGATATCTTCCAAACCGTGCAAAGCGGCTACGATTTCTACTACAGCATCTTTACACAATTTAGCTAATTGGATCATTTGATCACTAACTTCAGTCAATTGATATAATTTTATGCGCTTTGAGATCCCATCCATCGTATCCAATACTGTATCTAATGTGGATGCCATCTCATGGATGTCTTCGCGATCAAATGGTGTGATAAAATTAGAGCTGAGATCACTAAAAATGGAATGGGTGATTTGATCACCTTTGGTTTCCAATTGATGCATCTGTGTAGTAAGCTCCAATCGTTCTTCAAAATCAATCTTGGAAATGATTCTATTCAACAGGTGACTGGCTTCGATAAGATTAGACCCTGCCGCATGGAAGGATGTAAAAAACTTAGTATTCTTAGGAACAAGAAAAGTGAGTATTTTATTTAAGTTCATACAGTTGGTTGTAGGTGATAAATGTAGTTAAGATATATTAATTGAATATTAAGTTTGGGAAATTTTGAGGTAAAAATTGTCACGAATTAACAGAAATTTATAAGCCAAAGGACCCGCAAAATTGTTTGCTCCTAATTTGGTCAAAATATCATATATAGTATTGATTTTTAGTTATTAAAATATTGAAATAAATAATAATATAATTGTCTAAAAACGACACAGACTCAAAATCAATAAACTACAGTTTGTTTAAATTCTGATAAAGATAGACAATAGCCCATATAGCCGAGGTTATTTCTGTCTAAACGATTAGATAGACAGCACCCCATTACCCCATCTTAATGGTATATATCCTCACCAATTTATTTTACGCATTTATTAATATTCAGTACACAATTACTTCACTTAAAATTCATCTACCGGATACGATGAATATAGAGTGGTGTCATAGGTTTGCGCCCATAATCTTTAATTAAAACGAATAAACATTTTTATGAAGAACTTATTGATTTCGCTCTCATTTTTCCTCTTAAGTCTGCCATTGTCCGCACAACTCTTGATCAAGGGTACAGTAAAATCGACAACTGACCAAAGCAGTGTGATCGGTGCCAATGTAGCTGTAAGAGGTACATCTATTGGTACGGTGACTGATACGGAAGGTAAATTTGAACTTAATGTACAACCCGGTGCTGAATTAGAAATAAATTATCTTGGATTTGAACCCAAAATTATCACTGTACGAGATGCTGGTGCATTATATATCACTATAGATGAAGCTGCTAATGCTTTAAGTGAGGTGGTGGTCACATCCTTGGGTATTGAAAAGGAAAAATCAAAGGTGGGATTTGCGGTGCAGACCGTCAAAGGCTCAGATTTGATCAAAGCTCGGGAGCCCAATCCAATTAATTCCCTGGTAGGTAAAGTAGCAGGTCTTACGGTAGGAGCCAGTGCCGAGATTTTAGGAGCTCCTCAAGTACTGCTGAGAGGATCATCCAATATATTGTATGTGGTGGATGGAGTACCTATACAATCAGACACCTGGAACATAAGTCCGGATGACATTGAGTCGATCACCGTACTCAAAGGCCCCAATGCTTCTGCTTTATACGGTTCGAGAGGGCAATTTGGAGCAATTCAAATTACGACCAAGCGAGGCACCAAAGACAGCCGAGGATTTTCAATTGAATTTAATTCTTCTACCATGATCGAAAATGGATTTTTGACCATACCAAAAGTACAGGACACATATGGTCCTGGTGATCATGGTCGATATTCATTTAAAGATGGCCGTGGTGGCGGATTGAATGATGGCGACTATGATATATGGGGACCTAAATTTGAAGGTCAGTCCATACCACAATATGACAGTCCTGTAGACCCAGTCACAGGTGTACGAACTGGAACGCCTTGGATCAACAGAGGTGCCAATAATCTACAGCGATTTTTACAACCGGGCTTACTTTCTACCAATAACATCGCTATATCAGCCGGATCAGAAAAATATGATCTTCGATTCTCTGCGACGCAGACCTATCAAAAAGGTTTAGTCCCAAACACTAAATTGAATGGTACTAATTTTAGTGTAACAAGTGGATTGAATTTTAATAAAAGATTACGATTCGAGTCGTCGCTTAATTACAACAGACAGTATACCGATAATATTCCTGATGTACAATATGGTCCCAATAGTCTGATCTACAATGTCACGATCTGGGGTGGTGCAGACTGGGACATCGACCAATTGAGAAATTATTGGCAAGAAGGTAAAGAAGGGTTACAGCAGATCTACGCAGAGTATCAGCGCTATAACAATCCCTGGTTTCAAGCCTATGAGTGGACAAGAGGGCATTACAAAAACGATATCTATGGGACGGCCGGACTTACGTACAAAGTGAATGATTATCTGAGCCTAATGGGCCGGACTCAGATCACTGGCTACGATTTATTCAGAAATGAAAAATTCCCTTATAGTGCAACTACCTATGGTCGGGAAGCAGCGCTAGGTGATTACAGAGAGGACAATCGGAATTTATTTGAAAACAATACCGATTTCTTAGCTTCCTATAAGCGGCCACTAGGTCAAAATTTTGATATGAATTTATCAGTCGGAGGCAACGCCAGAAATTTTACCTACAACTCTCTGTATGCCTCTACAGATTATCTCAATGTACCAGGATGGTATAATCTGAACAACTCCTTGAATCCAAAGCGGGTATTTAATTATAATGCAGATATGAAAATTTTGTCTGCGTATTCCTTCTTAGATCTTGGGTATAAAAATATATTAAATCTTTCGCTTACAGGTCGAGTTGATAAAAACTCTACGTTGCCGGATAAAAACAATTCGTTTTTCTATTCGTCAGCATCTTTAAGTTTTGTATTGAGCGAGGCGATTAAAATGCCTAAATACATGCCTTACGTAAAATTGAGGGGATCATTTGCCCGAGTAGGCAGTGGCTTGACATCAAGAGAGATAGGGCCTGCAGATCGAGCAGCAGGAGCCGATGTGACAGGTTATGGTATTGATTACAATACGCCTTATGGTGGTCCGGATTTTAGCAAAAGTGCCGCTTATAGCGTAGCAAATAGATATAATAGCCAACCATCCGCATCTTTTTCAAACTTTATCGCAAACCCTGAACTCCAGCCAAGTTTTAGTTCATCATGGGAAGGAGGAGCCGACATTCGATTCCTACAAAACAGATTAGGCTTGGATCTTACTTATTTCAAGAGTATAGATGGTCCTGGTATCTTCAATCTACCGATATCAGAAGCATCTGGATACAATTCATTGATACAAAATGGTATTACTACTGAAAAAACAGGTGTGGAAATTACAATGACCGGTACTCCGGTTAAAAGTAGATATTTTGAGTGGAAGGTATTAGGCAATTGGTCTACCTATAAAGATGTGTTGACGGAGATCTATCCCGGTGTCACCGTGTTGGATCGATTTTTTAAAATAGGCGATCGTAGAGATAAAATTTATTCCAGTAAGGTATACCGTACTCCTGATGGCCAGATTATAAATGATGCCGGAGGAAGACCATTGGTCAATCCAGTACCACAATACATGGGTAATATAAATCCTGATTGGGCCTGGGGATTAAACAATACTTTAAAATTTAAAAATTTAGCATTGAATTTTCAAGTGGATGGCCGGGTAGGTGGCGTCATATCCAATTATATCCAAAGACAAACCTTTCGTGGCGGTAGGAATATAGAAACGGTAGAAGGTAAAATGGGTGAAGCCAGATTTCAAGATTATAAAGGCATAAAATCCTGGGTTGGCGAAGGAGTACAACTATCCGGTGGAGCAATTAAAGCAGATGTAAATGGAGTGATCACGAATTACAATGAGCTTCAGTTTAAACCTAATGGTACAGCTACTTTTTTACAAGATTATATCAGCAGATGGTATAATACGGACGAAGCGAATTTGATTAGTCGCACATTCGCCAAAGTCAGAGAAGCGTCATTGACTTATGCTATTCCAGCATCCCTATTTAAAAATACTTTTTTCCAATCAGCGACCGTCTCTTTGATAGGAAGAAATCTTTTATACTTCTCCCATGCGCGTAACTCGGATCTCGATGTAGACCAATATGCTGCAGGAAGTTCAGGATCTGGCCTTCAGACTCCTACGACTAGAAGATATGGTGTGAACTTAAATATCAAATTCTAACATTCTAATTTATCATTTAATTATATGAAAAATTTAAAATTTTTAATACTTTCTTTAGTTTTATGTGCTTCGGCATGTTCTACTGACAATTTTCAGGATCTGGTCATCGATCCGAATAGACCTACCTCCGCTCCCGCATCTTTGATCCTCAATGGTACATTGGTTGATTTATACGAAAACCCTTGGAGTCTGACCCATAGATTTAATCAATACTGGGTTTGTAACTACAATTATTATGGAAATCAAGAATACAATTGGACGACGGATGTATTCAACTTTTACACCTTAAAAAATACGGTAAAAATGGTGGAGGAAAGCGCTAAAGCAGATCCGGCACCCGTACGTACATACACCGCTATGGCAAAATTTTTAAAAGCATTTTTTGCATATCGGATGACGATGAAATTTGGAGACATTCCACTTTCAGAAGCGTTGCAAGGATCAGAACTGACGGCGCCGAAGTACGATAGTCAAAAACAAGTTTTTGCTCAAATTCTGACTTTGTTGGACGATGCAAATACAGAGTTCAGCGCCCTGCTGGCTGCGGGTAAGAAAACGATAAATGGTGATATCTATCTGGGTGGTGATGTGGCCAAATGGCAAAAAGTAAACAATGCGTTTAAACTGAGGGTCTTGATACAATTGAGCAAAAAAGTAGGCGAAGCGGATCTTAGGATTAAAGAACGATTTGCTGAAGTATTGAACAACCCAACAAAGTTCCCGATTTTAGCATCCACCAAAGACGACCTTGCGTTTAAATACATCAGTGGCATCAACAATTATCCATTGAATCCGGGCAACGAAGGCTTTGATAAAAGAAGGTATAATTTGTCTGCGACTCATTTGAATAAATTAGTAGAGTTAAAGGACCCAAGAACTTTTATAATTGCTGATCCAGCCGAAGCGAGAATCGCAGCGGGCAAAAAAGCTACTGACTTTGACGCCTATGTAGGTGCAGATCCAGGAGAAGGTTTAGATGATATGTCTTTTAAAATGAATAAGGGTGAATATTCAGCTATCAATCAAAAACGATATTATGGATCTTTTGGCGGACCTGAAGATGGTGTACAAATAGGCTATGTAGAAATGGCTTTTAACATCGCTGAGGCGATTAACCTCGGATGGACTACCGGTGATGCTAATGCTGCAGCCACTTGGTATATGAATGGTATCAAAGCGTCGATGAGTATTTATGGTATTACGGATGTCACTGTGATTAATACCTATTTAGCACAGCCTAGCGTGCAGTTAAAAACAGGTGTCGATGGATTAAATCAAATCTTGAATCAGAAATATCTGGGCATGTTCATGCATTCCGGATATGAAGCATACTTCAATTGGAGACGCACCGGAATACCTAAATTTACGACAGGCATCGGCACTGGCAACGGTGGAGTTATCCCCATGCGATATCAATATCCTGCTGCAGAGCGGAATGCGAATAAAAATTCTTATGATGCCGCGGTAGCGAGTCAATTTGGAGGAAAAGATGATATCAATGCAAAGATGTGGATTATAAAATAAAAGGATGGCGGTACTAGTGTTTTTTTATACATACATGCACTTGTTTAGTAGGTCGGTGTCAAATGCCTTATGACACCGGCCTTTTTTAAATTCTTTTTGCTTAATTCTGATTTATCATGAACACAAACCCTCAAGTCAATACCCAAGAACTTTTTGACTTATTGATTTTAAAAGGGCCGGATGCTTATTTTGCCGAACCGGTGACTCAACTAGAACATGCCTTGCAGACTGCCCATTTTGTGAGCACTCATACAGACAATCCTGAATTGATCATCGGTGCATTGATCCACGATGTAGGACACCTGATAGATCCAGAAGAAGGTACACAGGCCTTAGGCAATCCTCATCATGATCAAGCAGGTGCTATTTAT
Source organism: Saprospiraceae bacterium (assembly GCA_031417835.1). Taxonomy (GTDB): domain Bacteria; phylum Bacteroidota; class Bacteroidia; order Chitinophagales; family Saprospiraceae; genus JADJLQ01. Next base: position 15,762 of record JANOWJ010000038.1, read on the forward strand.
TTAAAATCACTTGGATTCGGAAAGGAAATTACGGACTTGGTCGAACACCATGTCAATGCAAAACGCTATCTGGTCAGCACGGATCCATTATATAAGGCAAAATTATCAGAAGCAAGTAAACAAACCTTAGAGTTACAAGGTGGGCCGATGTGGCCAGACGAAATACATGCTTTTGAAGCCGAACCAGAATTTGATAATATCATCATGGTACGGATCTGTGATGAAATGGCCAAAATACCTGGGCTTGAAGTACCCAACCTCGAATCCTACCGTCCAGTGGTAGAGGCATATTTGACTACTCGTCACAAAATAGAAAACGAATGAATAAAATTTGGTCACTGATCTTAAGTGTATGGTGGTTAAATTCGTTTTTGCCTGCGGCGCATACTCAGAATACTGCAAATCGGTCAACAACGAATCATCCGAACCTAATTGTTCTTACGACCGATGGCCTTCGTTGGCAAGAGTTGTATCGCGGCTTGGATGTTGAATTGTGCAATAGCGTACCTGAGCATAAAAATCATTTTATACAGTATGGATTGAGTGATCCGCAGCATAGTCGAGAAAAAATATTTCCTTTTATATGGAACACTTTTTCAAAAACTGCAAATTTTTATGGGAATAGAGATCTTAAAAACAAGATAGATACTAAAAATTATCATCGCTTCTCTTACCCGGGTTATAGTGAAATGTTATGTGGGATCTTTGACCCAAAGGTGAATTCCAATGCAAAAGTTTATAATAAAAATGTTTCCGTACTAGAGGATCTCAATCACAGCTATGCCTATGCAGGTCAAGTAGTTGCCTTTACTTCTTGGGATTTGTTTCCTTATATACTCCATGAGTCTCGTTCCGGAATTATGATCAATTCAGGATGGGAAGAAGTTCAACAAGGTTATTTATCGCCAACACTACTAAAACTCAACGCAGCCAATCGATCGATCCCTGTCTGGAAAAAGGATACACGGTACGATGATCTTACCTGGCAAATGTCATTGGAATATTTAAAATCAAATCATCCAAAAATATTATTTGTATCTCTTGATGCTACGGATTATCATGCCCATCAGGGTAATTATAAGGAATATATCGAGGCTGCGCATCAATTTGATTTATATGTGGAGGAAATGTGGGAAACCATTCAATGCGATCCATTCTATAGAGATAATACATTCCTTCTATTGACTACAGATCATGGTAGAGGTGCAACAGCTACATCCTGGCAAAAACATGGCTTACTACCCTTACGTTCAGGAGAAACCTGGTATATGGAATATGGCCCTGGCCTAGACCATCGAGGTGAAATAAAAACGCCGGAGCAACTTTGGCAGTATGGGCTAGCACAGCGTATAGCAGTGTATTGCAATATTTCTTTTGCTGCGCATAAATCGAAACAACCGATCGAGTCAGTCTCAATCGAAATTTTAGCTAGTAAAAAGCCTTAATCTAAACTTTTTGTACAATTAAGTAGATATTGGTCGAGGTTGACCATATTTGTCCTTAAATCCAACTTGCATTATGAGGTCGTTCAACACATGGTTTTTATTTCTTTGTTTATGCATCGTCGGCTGTACTAAATCACTACCTGATCCTAACTTTATAGTCTACTCCGCTCCGGCACAAGATCAGTATTGTGCCGTAGGGGCGAGTGATGCCATCATACCTAATGGCCGGATAGTAAAGCCGATGGGCAAAACCACCAGGATAGCACCTCATCCATATGGCCTGGTTTTATCCAATGATGGGTCTATAGCCGTCACGGCAAATTCAGGGACTAATCCGTTTTCCATCACAGTGATTCGATGGCCATTTACGGATTCTATGTCTACCCTGCAAATTCCAAAGTCTGCTAATACGGATGAAGATCTTTTATCAGCAGTATTCATGGGCTTGGCGATAGCCCCTGATAATAAAAAAATCTATGTAGCTGGAGGTCAGACTAACAAGATTTTTGTGTTTGATCCTGTTACGGGGGATAAGATCAAAGAAATTTCTTGTACTACAATACAACCTCAATTTCAATACAATGATGGCTATATCGGAGACCTGGTGATGACGAAGGACGGTAAAAAAATATTTGCGTTGGATCAGATCGGATTCAGGATGATGGAAATCGATTTGATGAAAGATAAGGTAGTCAACAATTGGAGGACAGGCAGATACCCCTTCGGACTAGCCTTATCTCCTGATGAACAAAAAGTGTATGTAGCTAATGTTGGCATGTTTGAATATAGCATGATCAATAATTCCAGTGCATCCAACTTTAAAGAAAAATCCTTGTCTTATCCTGCTTTCGCGTATGGATCGCCGGAGATGATCAAGGGCATTCGCAATGACAGTATGACTATTGATGGGCTGGGTGAACTCAATTCAGATGAGGCATTTTCTGTGTGGAAGTTTGATTTGCAATCGCGTGCAATCACCCCTATATCAAAAATAAAAACAGGCTTTTTAGTTGGCGAAAAGATAGATGGAATACCAGCGGTAGGTGGCAGTAGCCCAAACTCTATAGTAGTCAGTGATAAGCATGTTTTCGTCAGCAATGGTAGTCATGACTGTATATCCGTGATCGATGCAGATACCGATTCATTAATAAAAAATATAGCTCTGACGATCGCTCCCGGCTTGGATCACTTAAAAGGGGTCATACCATTTGGGCTCGCTTTAGATGGACAACATCAAAGACTATATGTGGCAGAATCTGGAATAAACGCCATAGGTGTCATTGACATCCCCACGTTGAAAATAATAGCTCACCTTCCAGTAGGCTGGTTCCCTTCTAAAATAAAAATTCATCCTACAGAAAATAAACTTATCGTAGCCAATGCCAAAGGATTTGGTAGTGGACCTAATGGAGGTAACGCATACACCAGTGGGCCTGAAGGTGATTATATCGGTTCATTGATGAAGGGCAGCATCACCACACTGGACATTCCTCAAGATCAGCAATTGAGTATGTATTCCGAACAGGTCATCGCTAATAATTTTGCAAAGATGCCGATCTCTCGACCTAAAAATCATCCAATACCTTTAAGTTATAAATCAGACCAAGAAAGTCCTATTAAACATATAGTCTTTGTGTCAAAAGAAAATAGAACCTATGATGAAGTCTATGGTCAATTGACAAATGGTAAAGGCGATCCTGCTTTGGCCAGATATGGTCATAGGGTTTCTTTTAAAAATAATAAAAAGACGGACTCCGTATCCAATGCTACAGTCATGCCCAATCATCTGGCGTTGGCTCAGCGTTTCAGTATTAGTGATAATTTTTATGTAGATGCCGATCATTCTGCAGATGGCCATCGCTGGTTAGCCGGCACCTACCCTAACGAATGGATTGAAACACATACTTCCGCAGCGTATGGTGGAAAACGAAGCTTGGATCTCAATAGCAATGCCCCTGGCCGATTTGGTATGACCGGGGCATCCGGGGCTATATATCCTGAAGATTATAATCAGCACGGTTCTATTTGGGATCATTTGTACAGAAATAAAAAAGAATTTTTCAATTTCGGGTTTGGTGTCGAATTTGACGGAGGATCATATGCAGACACCACTTTTAAGTATGGTGGCGTGCGTTATCAGGTTAATTATCCTTTGCCAGGACCACTGTATTCCAGGACTTCGCGCAAGTATGCTACCTACAATATGGCTATACCAGATCAGTTTAGAGTAGATGTATTTATGGAGGAGTTTAAAGAGCGATGGGGTGTTGGGGCGCAAAAGACAGCACGTAACACGTTGCCGTCGGTACTCACCATCATATTGCCCAATGACCATGGAGCTGGTGAACGACCCCATGCAGGATTTCCATATCGGGAAAGTTATATGGCTGATAATGATTTGGCACTTGGGCGATTAGTGGAATTTCTGTCGCATACACCATATTGGCGCGAGATGGCTATCGTGGTGACAGAAGATGATTCTCAGGATGGTCGTGACCACATCGATGCACACCGCAGCATACTAATGGTCATATCACCTTATGCCAAAAAAAATCATGTGAGCCATACTCATTCCAGTTTTGGTAGTATCTTCAAAACGTTTTGGAATATATTAAAGATTCCTTTTCTCAATCAGTATGATGCAGGGGCTTCCGATTTGAGTGATTGTTTCAACATAGAGCCGGATTTTTCGCCCTATAATGCGGTCATGGTAGATACGTTGATTTTTAATCCTTCCAAAGCAATGTCTCCGATTGACGAAGGATTTGATTGGAAGGCGATGACGGAAGGACCCAAACTAGATGATGAAAATTTTATAAGAACATCCATGAAAAAAAATCCTAAATAGATATGCGTCGCATTTGGTTTGTTTTTTTTAGTGTTTTTTATATAGGCCATTTATCGGCTCAACCTCTTTTCTCCGATACTTCATACACATTAGAACAAATCGTAATCACGGCTTCAAGGATGGATCAGGTATCGACTGAGGTCAATCAATCTATAAACACAATCAGTCGCATTAATCTGGCAGAAGTACCTTCACGCAATTTGGTCGATGCCTTGATGCACCATGGAGTCTGGATGCAAAAAACTAACCTTGGCGGTGGTTCTCCTTTTGTGAGAGGATTGACAGGCAATCAAGTGTTGATCTTGCAAGATGGGATCCGATTAAATAACTCAATCTACCGATATGGGCCCAATCAATATCTTACACTGCAGTCTATTGAAGATCAGAGTAGTCTCGAAATACTCAAAGGAGCTGGATCGGTACTCTATGGATCAGATGCTATCGGTGGTGTGATAAACTTACTTAGCCAAAGGCCTGAATTGGGCCTTCCAAATCGTTATAATGTCAAGTTATTCACTCAAGGTGCTACGGATCAAATGGAAAAAACGATTCGTACCGATATGACCTATTCGCGACAAAATTATGCCCTGACTTTGACCGGATCGAGGTCTAATTTTGGAGATATCAAAGGAGGATCCAAAACTGGTTTTCAACGACCCAGTGGCTATGATGAATTTCATACGGGCGCAAAATTTTATTGGATTCAAGGTGCTAGTACATGGAAGGCTTCGTATACTATGGCTCGTCAGTGGGATGTGCCGGTATATCATAAAATAGTCCTGGAAAAAAATGAAATAAATCAATCCGATCGATTAGAGCACCAGATGGCATACATAAAACACAAATATGCATTCAAGCATGCCGTCTTCAATACGATTGAAACTTCTATTTCATGGCAACGCCTTCATGAATCTCGAAGTATTCAGAAAAAAATAATGGACCCAATTCGATCAGAAGATGATAAGATAAATGTAATGGGGGTGACGACTCAAGCAGTACTGCGTGCATTACCATGGTTACATTCGATCGTAGGCGCAGACATTTATTTGGATGTGGTGGGCAGCCAGGCTATGGTGGGTGCTACCGATCAGGTGTTGCGAGGTTTATATCCTGATGGTACATCCTACCTGAATGCTGGCATATTTAATTCCTGGCATGCAGATGTCAATACTTGGAACTTTACCTTAGGGTGCCGATGGAATTATTATCGATTGCAGGCCGATGACGAAGAGCTCGGCAGTATTCAATTAAGCCCTTCAGCGTTTGTTTGGAATGCATCTATAGGTAAGACGATGGGTCAGCACCACATGTACTTTAATGTTGATCAGACTTATAGAGCTCCTAACATTGATGATGCCGGTACGTTGGGGATAGTGGATTTTAGATATGAAGTACCTAATTATGATTTGAAGCCTGAAAAAGGCTTTCATTTTAGTATTGGTCACCGATGGGCAAATAAAAAATTCAGAGTGGAGTCAGGCTTATTTTATTTGACACTTCAAGATTTGATCACTCGAATCAAGATACCGGATAAAATAATCAATGGCTTTCCGGTATATATCAAACAAAATACAGACCGATCTAAAATCTATGGAGGTGAGGCTTCCTTCAAATGGTCTATGAGCCGGTATCTTGAACTACATACCGGTATGCAATACACGTTTGGTCAGAATATCACTGCTGACGAACCCCTCCGACGCATACCACCATTGTTTTATCACACCAGAGCGACGATCAAACCACTGCAGCGGCTTCATACGTATGTAGAATCAATCAACGCTGGTCAACAATCCAGACTTGCTGCAGGCGATCTGGCAGACAACAGAATATCAAAAACAGGTACACCGGCGTGGAATATTCTTAATCTTGGAGTAATGTACACACAAAAAAATTGGACTACGCGCATGAGCCTCGAAAATATATTAAATAAAGACTACCGTATACATGGCAGCGGCATCAATGAAGCAGGCAGATTGATGCGGCTAAGTTTGATGTATAACTTTGGATTCAATTAATTTTTGATACAGATACCATTTGTTCCCAATTCCGATAAGTTTCGGTGTCATCATCGAGATCTGATTCTGATCGTCGGACGCCTAAGGTCCGTAGCATATGGATGCTGGCATATATAATTTTATAGATTTCATACTTGCTCAATCAAAGTCGTGGATCGAGTTGTCTTACAAAACAGGGCTCATATAAATGTGCTCCCTTAAACCAAGAATCTTTTCAATGTTGAACCGTAAACATGCAATAGGAATTGAAAAATAGTAATAAAAAGTCTTACTTTGAGAGTGGAAACCAATAAGAATATTTAATTAACAAAACTCACTCAAAAGATGCATGAAATAGAGCATGATTATACAGACAAAAAGATAAGCCCGTGGGGAGGAATTAAATTTTTCCAAAAGACATATGTAACTAGTGGTTTACAATCTTATGTAAAGAAGTTAGCATTACCACAGCCTGGATCCAATAGAGGATATAATCCAACCGAATTAGTAGAAGGTTTTTTGACGAGTGTGGTATTAGGGTCGAGAAGATTAGAGCATACGGGTATGTTGCGTATGGATGAGGTAATACAATCGATATGGGGCTGGGAAAAAGGAATGGCGAGTGCGAGCACCTTCAGTAGATTTTTTAGCAAGTTTGATGTTGACACGAATGATAAAATATTTCCA
>JANOWJ010000039.1:0-42567 GCA_031417835.1 Saprospiraceae bacterium
GATACCCTTTCTCTACTTCTGATACAATCTGAAGTTTAAAGGCTAGGCTATAATCCTTTTGTGTCCGTTTTGTGAAATCTCTTCTACCTGTTTTCATTTAAATAAGTCGATTTTTGTGTCAACTTATTTCAGGACTCTTCACTTCATCAAATAAAAAAGCCCGGGGATTAGACCCTCGAGCTTTTTTGTTGAACGCTCTATTTGTATAATATACTAAATTCTATTTTGTGATGGCTGCGACTGTGCTGGTTTCATTACAACCAGATATATAGTTATACTTTATAGCACCGGTTTCATTCCAATCGATAGGATTTTCATCCTCATCAAGGGCGATGGATTTTGTCTTCAAACTGTATATCAACCTATAGCAATAGTATCTGCTTAAGTCAGACTTATAAGTAAAATGCAATGGGCCTCAATCAAACTTGTTTTAAATCAAATCATGCTGCACCGCCTTCATAATCGCCTCACTGCGACAGGCCACATGCAGTTTTTTATAAATTCTTTTGACATGAGTACGCACTGTCTCATAACTAATAAATGCTTTGAGAGCTATTCGATTAAAATCATCCCCTTCAACCATCATCTTTAAGATTTCTTTCTCGCGCTCACTCAGCAGGTAGTCTTCTGATGAAGGCTGAACGAGAATCACATTCTTAGATGAAAAAAAGCCTAAAACTTTTTTTGCAATTGGGGTACTCATCGGCGCCCCCCCATTAAAAACCTCATGGATAGCCTCAATATATTTATGAGGCGGGTCATTTTTGAGAATATAGCCCGATGCGCCTGCGCACAGAGCACTAAATATTTTATCACTATCTGCAAAAACAGTCTGGATCAGGATTTTGATGTCCGGGTATTTAATTTTGATCCTTTGGCTGAGCTCAATGCCAGTGAGACCGGGCATCTCTATATCCATGAGGATCACATCAGGGCGGGAGAACTGTAGATGGATATCCCAATCATTTCCATTGGAATATGTGCCACAGCATAGGTAGCCCATGGTACCACTCAAGATAGCCGAAAGGGCTTCCCTGACCAGGTTATTGTCTTCGAATATGGCGACTCTAATATCCATTTAAGATTTGCGTTCAATGATTTTTTAGAAAATTTTGATTTAGCTTGAATAAACCTTTTTTATTGAAAAGCGATAAATGAAAAAGACCAACAGTGGAATAGAAGGAGAAGTATACGCATGTAGTTAAGTATTTTCAAAATTTCAAATAAAAATAAAAATAAAATAAGACGAACCCAATACCCCATTGAGGTATATTGATCGATTATCCTCACAACTGGAGTTTAATCTGAATCTCTGTACCTACATTGGGAATAGATCGGTTAGAAAAATATGCATTAATTTCTTTAGCTCTTTTTTGCATATTTATTAGGCCATTGCCAGCTTTTACTTCTTGCACATTAAAACCTTGACCATTATCCATAATCCTTATCTTTAATAACTCGTTATCCAATTCAAATTCTAATTCTAATAAAGTACAGTTACTGTATTTTATGGCATTATTAATAGCTTCTTTACAGATTAAGAATAGATTCCGCCGAGTATCAACCAATAAATCCATAGATGAAATTTTTTCAGTTGATTTGACTTTGATATTCTTAATATGTGCCATTTGGTGAGCATACTCTTCTAATTTGAAGATCAGATTCTGTAAGGAATCCTGATCAGGATTAGTCATCCATACTATGTCATTGAGTTTGCTCACCAATTCATTCGAGGTGTCTTTGATTATTTCCAAAGATCTTAAAACCAAACTATTTGGATCACTGAGTTGTGATTTCATCAGATGACTATACATAGAAATCCCGCTCAGGGAAGCCCCAAGATCATCGTGCAATTCAGCTGATATCCTAGATCGAATTCGCTCTGCATTGAGTTGTGATTCTACCTTTTCCAATGAAAGTTGATTTTCTTGATCATGCCAGTTGCGCAATAAAGCAATCTGAAACAAGACAATATCTATTAACATTCCTATTTTTATATATAGTAATGGATACGCGCTTAATACAGAATTATGGGTGCCTGCATTAAACCGAACAGCCATGACTGCTGTTATAATTATGCATACAAATAAAATGATCATACTATACTTTATCAGCGCAAAATACCCTTTCTTGTTAAAGTTGAGTATCAAAATCATAGTCACAAACGGGCCGTTAATCACATGTCCGGTAAAAAATACCAGATCTGTTTGCATGTGAACAGTAGTTAGAAATACAAATAATATAAATAATACCGGAAAGCCTAGTAAGGTAACCTTATACACTTTTCTTACCATATCATTCTTTAAACTGTCTTTAAATATCTCCTTTAAAAAAATGAGATATAAGAAGACCATAGCTAAGATCAAAATAAAATTTAAATAATCATACCACGTGGAACTGAATACTTCTTCTTCACTGATACCGAAAAATGTTGTAGGAGCATTGAGAAAAAAATATCCTGCCGTACATAGATTGAGCAGGCTATAATACAATATTTCCTTTCGCCGAAATAAATGATATATTATCCCAAAAAAGACAACCTGAAAGAGTAGAATGCCTTGAAAAAATAAATAAAATATTTCTATAGTTCTAGAGTACATTATGTTTGGCTTATAGTAATTTAGGAAACCTCATTTGCTAATTTAATTGGGAGTTTGAGAGCGTGATTTCCAACTTAATCGATATTTCGGTTCCTTTTTCTTTTGAGGATATGATGTCAAGGGCCGCTCCGATCTCCTTTGCTCTTTTCTGCATATTATGTATCCCATTTCCTTTTGAAGAATTTTGAGTATCATAACCAACACCATTGTCTTTCAATAGCATATGTAAGACCTTGTCGCCATTGGTGACCTGAAATTCTATCAATGTTGCTTTAGAATACTTCACCACATTATTGATTGCCTCTTTGAATAATAAATAAATGTTGCGGCGTACCCCTATTGGCAACACGATATTTGAAAGATAATCGGACATGTTGATCTTGACTCGAATATCTTTAATAGCTGCCATCTTGTACGTATAATCGGTCAGTCGTTCCAGCAATTTCTCTAGTGTATCATGCTCAGGCTGAATAAACCATACGATGTCGTTGAGTTTATTGACCATATCACTGGAGGCCTGATGCATGATATCCAGGGATTGATTGATTTCAATTGTTTTATTGGCTTTGATCTGTTCCTTGGCCAGGTGACTATACATGGCTATCCCGCTCAACATAGACCTTACTTCATCGTGCAGTTCACCACTGATGCGCTCCCGCTCAGCCGATATGATTTTAGTTTGTTTGAGTTTGATCTCTATGTTTTCGTTTTTGATATTTAAAAATCGATCCGTAATGGCAAGCATAAAACACACCATCTCCAGCAATGTAAAAAATCGAACCGTGTATTGATGGATTTCCACCGGCAAAAACAAAATCGTAAGCCAACCCCCAAATAAAAAGATAGAGCCCCAAATCAAATATCGAGCTGTAAATTTATCGATGCTATTTTTCCAAATAGGAACTAACAAGGCCATTTGAATCATGCCCAAGATCATACCAGAAGCATAGGCTAATAATATACTCCCATATGGATACCACTTTATCAAAATAATATCGCAGATCCAGAGCACCGGAATCGCAACCAATATTCCTTTCACAAATATTTTTATAGAGGAGAATACCCGGGTTCCCAAAATGCCATTGATGAAAAGCAAATAAAACAGAAATATCAATAAGGTAATCGGAGTCTTGGTAGTAAACCAGGATAACCATTGATGGCTCCAATCAAAATGTGTATTCCAAAACTCAAGATCTCTCCAATAATAAAATATAAAAATAATCAGGTACCCTATATACCACAATAAAAAGGTCTCTTTGATCCGAAAATAAAAATAGAGCGAGCTGAATAAAAAAGTGATAAGTACACCTATCAAAAAACCATTTAATAACGTAGCCCATTGTACGGACAGCAGCCGATGTATGCTGTACGTAGCAACATTATACAACATAAATTTTTTAGATTCTCCGGCTTCAATGATTTGTAGATTCACCAAAAACGTATCAACACCTCCGGGAGCTATACTGCTGGTAAACCCATTGCGCTCTTTGATCAACATCAGTTGATTGGCATCAAATTGGGCTGCATGCCCCAAATAGGGTACTGGTTCTAATTGTTTATTTCGAATTTTGAATACTTGTTTAGGGGCATGTTGACTTTTTACATATATCGAAATAGGGATTATCCTTTTATTTTCAGCGATAAAAACCATCCAAATGTCATCCATACCGATGCTCCATCTGGGCTTATCGATCACCTGATTGAATGGCAAAAAGTCTCCTGACTCATAGGACGCCCACACGGAATCCGCCGCTATCTGTGCTTTGACCGAAAAGGAACGAGCTAAAGCCACCGCATTCAATTCTATTTGTTCAAAAGTATCTTGAATAGATACTACTTTCTGACTGGAAGCAATGCCAGCAAATCCTATAATACAAAACACACACAACTGTATTCGACATCCCAGCCTCATAAATCTTCCTTTCAATACAAGTTTGCTAAATTCAAATGGTTAAGGCATGCCATTAAAAGCATCCTAAAAGGTATTTGGTCCTAGCTTGTGTAACTAGGTACAAAAATGTTCTAACAATAAAAAATAAATTTTGAAGGATTATCCTAACAGAAATCGCAAAAGAATCCATCATGCAATATTGTTTGGTAAAAAACGCTCGCCCGTTTAATTGATTCTGAATTTCTCCGAATATATAGAGAATAGACTTTTAAATATTTCCAGCGTCACAATAATTTGATGTACACAGCAGTACTTACAATCTATTCCCTTGCTGCCTACTGTTGCAGCTGGATAATTATTCTTTCACCTAGCGCGTGCCAAATAGGTGTTTTCTTTATCCGTCATCACCTTTTTTTTTCGCTTTGATGTATCGTCAAACCCACACAAATGCAATAGCCCGTGGATCATCACCCGCTTCAACTCCTGATCGAGTGAGACTCCGAATTGGACTGCATGATCTTTTATCCGATCGATGCTGATGTATATTTCTCCTACTATAGGGTCGTAGGAATAAGGAAATGTAATGACATCCGTATAATAATCGTGTGCTAAAGCTTGTTCATTGATACCCAACAGAACACCATCCGTCACAAAAATATAATCTATGCTTTGTATTTTTTTCTTTTCCGTTTTTGCTGTTTTTTCCAACCATGCTTTTACTTTGCCGGCAGCGGGAATCCGAAAAGAGGGATATCGGTAGTGGAATCGGATCATGGACTATTGGATTATTCTACAAACTTAGTGAGTTTTATCATAACTATCGATTCATTAGGTGCGGGCCTTGAGTTTGTATATTCTTAGAGTCTACTGTACTATTGTCCTCCTATTCTGACTAAATTATTTATGTAAAAGTTCAATTATTCTGGAATGAAACAGGATCAAAGTTAAAAACCTATCAATTCACTATTTCTATTCTATCTAAGTATACATTAACCATTTTATTTGCATCTATCAATCGCTCTACTTGTGGCCAAATGTTGGTCATTCATTCGAAAAATGGTTTCATCTTTAAATTGCCCAACTTAATATGTATGACTTTTGCAGGGGCATCAATTAATAATAGCCTATTTGAAAAATCAGCATCCTTTGAAACTATAATCAATTGATGTTGTTTTGCATAATTCCAAATGATTTCATCCGACCATTCGTCATTCAAATCCTTCACAAACAAATAATTCGAATTGTTCCAAATGCTAAAATAATATGGCAGGTTCACATCTATAAGATATTTAGCCATACGCTAAAAACTCATGCCAAATTGAGAATAGAATATTGGTGACCCATCAATTGTGCTGCAAATCGAAGACAAGCATTGATATCTTCTTGTTCTAATGATGGGTATTGTTTTAAAACTTCTGCATTCGATTCACCTGCACTTAAATACTCAAGAATTGTTTGAACGGTGATTCGTTTTCCTCTAATGGTTGGTTTACCATTACAGACCAATGGATCCACAGTTATTCGATCCAAAAGCAAATTTGCTGAAGTCATTCTACAAAGTTAAATATTTTGAATTAAACTTGGCCAATAATATTGCTTTTGATCTTCCCTTGTCAATTGAAAAGAAATTTGCAGAAAATCAGGAATACACGAATAGGTATTACGAATGTCAATGAAATCAAAAATCAAAACTCATCTTGACCTCTGTACCATTAGCCTCATAGTATACCCGATCGCATAATTGTTTGATCAAGAAGATACCTCTGCCGCCACTATTTGCAATGTTTTCCGGCAAAGTAGGATCTTTGACAGCTTCCGGATCAAAGCCACAGCCTTCGTCGCGCACCACGAGAGTCAATCCATGTGGATTTTCCTCGAGATGCACGTGCACACATTTACATTCATCACAATGATTGCCATGTATGATGGCATTATTGACTGCTTCGGTCAGACTGATGAGGATGTTGGGATATTTATCTTCTGATATCTTGAATTTGCTCGCCAGGTAGGCTACAAGTTGCTCTATCTCAGCGATGCTGCCTGGAGAAGAAGGAAACTGCCAACTATTCATCACGATCGGTGAATACACCTTACTTATTGTTTGTATTGCCATGTTCGGTACGGAGAGACTTCATATACTCTTCTACCAGCGATCGATAATATGGTTTGATATCGGGGGAGACGGTCTTGTATAAATCGATCTCTGCTTCGCGTTTTTTAAGATACTCCTGTAACGATGGTGGCAATTTTCGTTCCAATTCTTGTGCAGTCTCTGATTTTCTTTTTTCATCTTGTTTTCGTTCACGTTCAGCATTTTCAGCTTCGAGCAGTCGGGTGAGGATTTCATTTTGACGCTGCATCATCTCATTAGTCAATTTTTTATTGACTAATTCTGTTTCTATTTTATCCATGCCCTCTATGATCTGTTGAAGATCCTGGGTTTTTTCTCCGCGCTGTTGTCTTTCTTTTTGCAACTCTTTCATGGCTTCACGTAAGGCAGCTTGTCTGGCCGCTGCTTTTGCAAATTCTTGGCTTCCGCCGCCCTTGCCTTTTTCCATGCCTTTTTTCATTTGTTCAAGCTGCTCTTTCACACCTTTTTGCCCTTCGGTAATTTTATCCATAGGCTTTTGACCTTCACCCTTGCCGGATTTTTTAGGATCGGCACAGGCCGCTCCTGACATCTGCTGCTGCATGTTTTCCATAGATTCATTGAGCATGAGAGCCAGGTCGTTTACATTTTTCATGGTGCGCTGCTGATGATCACCGGCTTTAGGCTTATTACGCTCTTCCAATTCGGTAATGGAGTTAGCCATTTGAGTCTTGATTTCAGTGACCTTTTCAGTCACAAATGCTTCCAATTGAAATACTCTTTTGCTCAATTCTTGTAAACTATCTTCTATAAGGCTAAAATCATCTTTGAGTTTAAATTGATGCTGCATGAGCTCATTATATTGTGGCGTATTGACCATAGTGGAACCTACCTGTTTGATCAAACCTTCCTGATCGAACGAAAGACTGACCAGGTTTTCCAACAGCTGACGCATGGCTTTCATGTCTTCCTCCGCTTGCTCTTTCTCCTGCTGCTGCATTTGATTTTCCATGGCTTGAGCCATATCTTTCATCTTATTGGCAGCACTTTTCTGGGATTTAGAGGCTTTATTATTTTGTTTCTGCTCCATTTGATCGGAGCTGTTTTTCATGTCTTTTTTAATGTCTTCCATTTTTTCCTGAGGCTCACCCATTTGTTTAGGACGCTCCAACTCTTCGTTTTTCTTCTCGAGCTCTTTCATGTCCTCCTGAATTTTCTTCATCTCCTCATTCAGTTTTTCCTGCTCTTTCTGAAGTTCTTCCTGAGTCTTAGGCTCAGATTTTTGCTGTTCATCTTTTTTCTCTTGATTTTCTTTCGTTGCTTCATTTGATTTGTCTTGATCCTCTTTCTTGGATTGATCTTTAGATGGGTCTTCTTTTTTGCCTTGGTCGTCCTTCGCCTTATCTTCTGCCTTTTCCTTGGCCTTATCTTCTGCTTTTTCTTTGTTTTTATCTTCTGCTTTTTGTTCAGTTTTATCTTCCGGTTTTTGTGCTTGATCCTTTTGTTTAGTTTCTTCGCTCAATTTTTCTTCTTTCTCTGCAAGTTCTCTGAGTTTGTTGATGGCTTGTTCCATTTCATGCTCTACTTCAAGGTTTTTAAACAGCTCCATCATCCGATCAAGTTCTTTTTCCATCTCTTTACTCTCCATCTTCATCTCATCCATCATGGGCAGGGTCTGATCTTTTTCCATCTGTTGCAAGAGTTCCTGGATTTTTTCCATGAGTTCTTGCATTTTAGGATCTTGCAGTTGCTCAAACATTTTTTCAATCTGCTCTTGTTTTTCCAGAATACGCTCACTGGTCTTTTCAAACTGCTCTTGATTTTTTATGTTTTCTTGAAATTTCTTTTTGGCTGCATCGATTTGTTTCTGGATCTCTTTTTGTTTTTCCAAAAGCTTTTCGAGTTCTTTTTTGTCTTGCCAGTTTGCTTTTTTCTCTTGCAACATTTTTTCACGCAGCTGATTCATTTCATCCTGCAGTTTTTTGCTTTGCTCCAGAGCTTCTTTTAATTCGTCTTTGATGTCGTCGTTGTTTTTACTGTTTTTATCTTCCAATTCTTCTTTGGAAGGTAATCGGTAACTCAGAACATTGGATTTTGTAGACTTGGCTCCTTGGATGCCATCGTTATCAAATAACTCAAAATAATAGGTGAGTTGATCCCCAGCTTGCAGGTCTAACTCTTTGGTATCCCATTGGTATTGATATGCAGTCTTGTTGGTATGGCTGATCGTAATAGGAATAGCTGGTGCTTGGTCTTGTTTTCCATTGGGATGAATAATGACATAATTGAAGGTAAGCTTGGAAAGTCCATAATCATCTGAACCATTGCCGGCAAAATACATTAATCGAGCATCCACAGCTGTGTCTGAAAATTGCTCTAATTGTATCGTTGGGTACTGATCGGCTATGACCCTCATAGAATAGTTAATGGAATCAGGAGTCGGGATAGCTTCGTTGGATATAAAGATCTTATAGTTCTGATCCTTTAAAGCCCGATGACTGTGGGTGAAATATTGATTACCGCCGCGATTGATCTGCACAGGGGCACTGGTCCCGAATGCCATACGAACCAGATCCGTATTTTCAGCATCAATCTGCCAACTCAGTTTAGTGCCCTGCGGGATAAGTATATCACCTATATTCTGCAATGTCTCCGATTTGCGACCGATATAACTTGGGAAATCCATTCGGATAGAAAAATCGGAAAGACTAGGTTTTTTCAGCACTTCCAGATCGTAGGGTTTAGACTTGACTTCACCGCTTTTCATGCTGAACGCCGTATTTTTCTGTACATTATTAAAGGTATAGGAATAATGCGTGGGATCTATCTTGGTCATTCGATAAGGATACTGATCTACCTCTATAAATACCTCTGCAGGCAATACCGACCCATCGACCTCAACATCAAGGGTGTAATTTTCAAATTGTACGACGGAAGGAGATTCATCTTTAATTTTAAAATGGAATGGAGCCGCTTTTTCAAATTCTTCATCGTTGCGGATGATGCGTCGTGAACTGTCTTTGATCATACTCGGGGCAGCAATCAATAATGCCAATAAAATGAGTAGTGGGGGCAAGGCAAATCGAAGGTGCTTTTTGTTTTTACTCAAATCGATAGCATTCTTAAATGGTATCACTTGGATTTGGGCACTTTTTTGCTGGATTGAAGCTTCAATCAATTGGATTTGAGCCGATTCGGTAGATTGACTTTTTAGTTGTAGGATATTGAGCAGCCGATCTTTGACATCCGTAAAATGATCGCCGATGATGCGTGCCGCCTGCTCGTGAGAAATAGTCTTACCTAATTTAAAATAATGCAACAAGGGCAAAGCGACCCAATACGCCAAAGCTGTGAAGGCGAATGCATTAAATGAATAAAACAATATCTTCCGTACACTTCTGTTGAAATAAAACTCACTTTCTAAAAGATTATACGCAAGAAATATCACCAATACCGATCCAATAGCAAATAAACTACCACGGATCACTTGATTGATATAATATTTACGAATAAACTGATCAAGCTTGGAAAGCAATAAGCTATAACTGTCTTGTACTGACATATATTAATATTTAGATAAGTAAACCTTGGTCCTAGCCGTGCAAGGTACAGTATAATATAATAGCAGTCAAGAGGGTATAACAAGTTGTAAATTGGCCATTTTTTTCATTGGGCATACGGAGGATACGGAGGAATAAACTGTTGAAAATTGACCGTTAGGCCATCTGGAAGGCTAGGACGGACTAGGTTGAATGTTGCCCGTTAAGGGCGCAAAATTCGCAAAGTTGGATTGAGATAATCCGGTCTCGAAACACATATTCTTAGTATACCTATCGGTCTTGGCTTCGTTTCACTCCGCTTCGGACAAAAACAGCCGAATGCTTCCCAATAAAGTATCTAGGTTCGCAAAGATGGTTAGGGTTGAATGGCGCACATTCCTGTTAGAGATCGATACCCATTTTTCGCATTAAAAAACTAGCGTTTGCCGAGGAACATACCCCTTCTTTGATTTTATAATCAAATTTTAATTGATCTCCATCAATGTAGGAATCAAAATAATAGTTCCGCACTTGGTCTGGATATTGATCTTTGAATGAAGAGAGGCTGGTATCGTGAGAGGCTATAATGGCTACTGCACCGAGTTGGATCAGCTGCTTTATCAAGCCATGGGATCCGAGCTTGCGATCTTCGCCATTGGTGCCCCGTAACATTTCGTCTATCAATATGATCACGTGGTCCTGAGCATTTGCTGCATCCAGTATGGATTTTATTTTTTTTAGTTCAGCATAAAAAGTAGAGGTTTCTTCTTGAAGATTGTCAGAAATGCGCATAGAGGTCAATACTTTGCTGACACTGATTTTAAAGACCTTAGCATGGACGGGGGATCCTGAGGAAGCAAGTAGGATGTTAGTGCCTATACTTCTTAAAAATGTGCTTTTGCCGGCCATATTAGAGCCGGTGATGAGCGCTAGACGATTGGGGGGATTTAAGTTAAAGTCGTTGACAACAGCCTTTGCAGTAGATAACAGCGGATGAGCAACAGCTTTAGTCTCCAGGACAAACCAATCCTCTATAATCTCCGGATAAACCCAATCCGGGTTGTTATAAGCAAGTTGCGCATAAGAACACAATTCTTCAAGGCGGGCTAAGGTGTCAAACCATGCGTCAATGTTGCCATTAAATTTTTTACGCCATTTATCTAATGCAAGGATTTGTTGCAGATCCCACCAAACTAAAAAATTGAGCGGAATGAAGACTACTGGATTCATTCGGTAATCGTATCGAGCTAATATCTTATTTAATGTTTTTATACTATCGGATGCAGCCTGGGGTTTTTGTATGCCTTGGATCAGTCGTTGCAAATAAACACTTTTGAATTCTGCTTGCTCGATCCACTTCATGCACGGTAATAGTGTATCCAATTCTTTGGCAATACGGGTAAGATGTCGAAACCAATTACCTGCCTGATTGGCAAAATAAATCAAGACCGCAAAAGAACCTAGTACAAAACTTGTAAAGATTGAACGATCTACTTTACCTACCATATGTAGGACCGTCATGCCTATAGCTATCACCGGCATAGTGATAGCGAGGATCTGCCAGAGCCTAGGCACAGCAGCTAGTTTGGGTATTTTGAGCCACTCCATCATCAGCTGTTGAGTCTGATATCGAATGGGATGATCCTGCTGTATAGCCATCAACCGCTGTCGCCAGTCTATCCTTGGAGTGAGTTCTTGAATGGATTGCTGGCGCAATATGATTTCATGTTGGGTGTAAGGGGTGATCATGGAGCGAGCAAAGGCTTCATGGCCCTGGTCAGATACCGATCGATGAATGTATTGAAATAATGAACCCTGACCATATACATCAAGGTCATTTTCTGTGCGACGAAATACATTCAAGAATAAATCCCCGGACATCCTATGAGCATACTCGCCTGCATTGATCTTTTGCTCTTCTTGGTTGATCATGACGAGGTGCCTTTGGATGTTTAATTCTTTATCTATTTTTTTATTTTTATGTACCAAAAAAAGAAAACCGACCAACCATACGATTAATCCCAACAGCAGTATTTCGATCTGACTCCTCATAACCCAGATCCATAGCACTCCGGTCAAAAACACCAACAGTCTGGTCCGGCTGATGAGTTTGCTTTGTCGGTCTAAAGCACTTACAATAGACTGTCCGTGGGCTATCCTGGATGAAAAAAGATCTGGGGTATTCAATTGGAGTGGTCAGTTTTGAACAAAATTATTATTACTAAGTTTAGATTCTCCATTCCAACGATATGCGGTGAGTTTATTGTTTTTTACCACACCAAAGTCCAGACAGCAGACATTTTGCGTGAGTATTTGAGGTTTACCATTTAAATTGTAATGGCCTATAAAAACCGGAACGGCTAGCATAGGATATGTGACATCCAGGCTGATCAGATTAGAGGGGATCTTATAGTTGGGAAGCTTACTTTTAGCCTGAGTAGAGATCTGTTTATAAGTCTTACCATGATGATCCTCCCACCATTTGACCCTGATAAATCCTCGCCGCACAGACTCCGCATCGATCAGATTTTTATTTCTGGGCAAAGGTATTTCTAATCCTTTGAGCAGCACATTGATGGCTTTAGATTCCGGTCCTCTGGTTTGAAATGCTTTGATCAATAACTCCCGATTGAGCCGATGGTGCGAAAAATTTTTACGGACAAGATCTATACTCGTTTGATGCCAGCATGCATGAACTACCCGAAAATCTTCAAACTCCAAAAACAAAGGAAGACTAAACATCCAATCTATATAATCGTGTAATTCAGCCTCTGCATTTTTAAAACTTTCTAAAACCGGCAGGATTTGTAAAATATTGCGAATACTATGATTAAAAAGTGGTTTGTTAAAATCATCGAGGCAATAAAAAGCCATGAGATTGAGCTCGTGATTGCCAAGGATCGCGTAGGCATGACCGGATTGGACCATGGGCCGCACGATCTGCAATACTTCTCTGGACTCAGGACCTCTATTGATAAGATCGCCGACGAAGATGGCTTTGCGGGTAGGGTGTTGATACAAGCCTTTTTTGGGCTTATAATCCAATAGTTCAAGGAGATCTATTAGTTCATCAGCATAGCCATGGACATCCCCGATCAGGTCATACATACGGTATCCAAAAATATGTAAATCATTAAGGAGAGCTCCACTTTATACAAATATATGGATCTATCTTCTATTCGTTATATTAGATATTCATGTTGTTCGAAGTCCCCCGCAAGGTACTGACCTCCCATCACGTAACAATAAACATTGCGGCATGATCAAAACAGGTAGAATGCGTACATTTGACTATGCTCAAATATTATTATTCTTTATTCTTTTTGTTGGCTGTAACTGGACTTACGGCTCAGTCTGCTCCTGATTATTTTTTGATGGTGGGTACTTATACCACCACTGCTTCAGATGGCATTGAAGTATACAGCTACAACAGTCAGAGCGGTAGTTTTCAGTATTTGCACAAAGTGGCTACTAAAAACCCTTCATATCTTGCTATTTCGCCAAATCATAAATACCTGTATGCAGTGGCTGAAACCGGCCAGCCTAATGTAGGTGGCGTATCTGCCTATTCATTAAATACCTCCAATGGCCATTTAGATCTCATCAATAGCCAATCTTCACTCGGCAACCATCCTTGTTATGTCTCAGTGCATCCATCAGGGGCTTGGATAGCCGCTGCTAACTACTCCAGTGGCAATCTAGCTTATTACGCGGCGAATGTTGACGGCTCCTTACAACCGGCTATAAATATCCAACATCAGGGTAGCAGCATCGTCAAAGGCAGACAAGACGCACCTCATGCCCACTCTGCTGTATTTGCACCTGATCATAAATATCTGATGGTACAAGATCTTGGCATCGACAAAATCATGATCTACCCAATCGGCCCTACGGGCAAAATCAACGAATCTCAATCCCGTTTTACTAAACTGGCTCCCGGGGCTGGACCTCGGCATCTGGACTTTCACCCTAATGGAAAATGGGCTTACCTGATGGAGGAGCTATCCGGTAATATGACTGCCTTGGCTTATAAAAAAGGAAAACTCACTGTATTGAACTCTGTGAATGGATATCCTGCAGACTATAAAGGTGTGTATGGATCTGCTGATGTGCATGTATCTCCGGACGGTAAATTTGTTTACGGATCCAATCGCGCAGAATCCAACACCATCAGTATTTTTAAAATCGATCAAAAAACAGGCCGCATAGCTCTGGTAGGCACTCCATCTACAATGGGTCTTACTCCACGCAATTTTACGCTGGATCCTGCTGGCAACCTGCTCCTGGTCGCAAATCAAAATAGTAGTGAGGTAGTCGTATTTAAAGTTAATAAGGAAACCGGGCAATTGACAGATACGGGGACGAGGCTGACCATCAGTAAGCCAGTTTGTCTGAAGTGGGTAAAACGCGAGTAAGCTGCTGCAATCGGACGATACGATCATAGCTCACTACCCGATACAACTTCAATTTACTCTCAATTGCTCGAATCGGGTCGGTATCCAGACTCTCATTTCATTAGCACCTCTATTGGCCCAAGCATAATATGGGATGGCAGTGATTTTGGTCTTTGTTTGCGTGACTTTGTTCTTTTCCGGGTTAGTCACCAGCATCGGCACCATCGCTTGTAAGGTAGTAAGTCCGCCAAGGATAGCAGCATTGTAAACTGGCTTAAATACGGTATGATCCGGAAGGATACCATTGAATACATTGCCCTTTTGATCAGCTCCTTCTATACAGTATACTAGTGGTCCGCGCTGAATAGCCACTTTGTGCAGATTGTACTTGATGCTGTCTGAAAGGATACGTTGCACCGGCATCGGAAGGTCTAAGGTGATAAGATCGCCGCTGCGCCAATTAGCCGTTATTTTGGCATACCCGTGATCCAGCTGATAGGTGGTTTTTTTACCGTTGATGAGGATCGTGGGTAGATCGTATGTTGTCTTCTGAAATCTATAGAGCTTACCAGGTACAGCTTCGCCTCTAGCCCATCCCGGGATACGAAGGTAAATAGAGGTAGCGATGGGAGATTCATTGTTTAACAGGATGTTGATCTTTCCTTCGAAGGGATATTTAGTGTCGATTTGTACCGGTATTATTTGATCCTTGACGGTCAACAGAGTATTAGAACTAATATATTGTTGAATCCATATACCCTGATCGGATGATGCATAGATATAGTTACCCAATGAGGCCATCAGTCGGGCGATATTAGAAGGACAACAGGCTGTGCCAAACCAATCTCTACGTTTATGTTGGCCATCAGAGGCCAATACATTAGAGTAAAAAAATTGATTGCCTTCATACGAAATACCATCCAACGCTCCATTAAATAAACTGCGCTCCAATACATCTGCATACATGGCATCACCTGTGAGTGTATTCATGCGTTGATTCCAGAGCACCATGCCTACACTGGCACAAGTTTCACAATAGGCTCTATCATTAGGCAGGTCATAATCAATCGCAAAACCTTCGTTATTGCCTGATGCTCCTATACCACCTGTGATATACATATTGCGATGTACTACATCCTCCCATACTCGTTTCATAGCTTGCAGGTAATCAGCATCGCCCGTGATAGCCGCTACATCGGCAGCACCAGTATAATAGTACATGGCTCTTACGGCATGGCCTTTGATCTCACTCACCATGCGTAAGGGGACATCATCTTGTGCATATGCGGTATCTTTCCAATCATCCCAAGTGTAGCCGTGAGCATGGCCATGACCTCGCTCTTCCAGCAACCATTGTGCAAGGTCCAGATACTTCCGCTCTTTGGTCGTATGATAGAGTTTGACCAGAGCTAGTTCAAGTTCTTGATGTCCGGTGACCCAATGGCTTTTGCCCGGGCCAAACAAGGAAGCAAAATGATCTACATTTTTTATGGCTACATCCAATAATTTCCGTTTGCCGGTAGCGTCGTAATAGGCTACCGCAGCCTCTACCAAATGCCCCATATTATAATCTTCGTGCATCGACATATCGGTCCACCGTTTTTCTAGACCATTTAAGGTGTAATACGTATTGAGATAACCATCTGGCAGTTGTGCCGCGGCTATTTTATCGATCCATTCATCCGCTTTAGGGATCAGATTGGGGTTCTTATTGTTTTTTATGGCGTAAGCTATGGCCTCCAAGGCCTTGAAGACATCAGAGTCATCGTAGAATATTCCTTTATGTTTTCCACCATTTTTTTTTGCGACAGTTTCAAAGTTTTCAATCCTGGGAGTTTTGACTTCTGTCTGATCGATACACACCGGAAGGGTCACGGTAGATATTTTATCGATCCTGGGCGACCAAAAAACATCATGTATCTCTACCTTAGAAAAATTGGCATATGTAAAATGGGTAGTTGACTGTGCGTATGCAAAGCAGGATGCAAAACAAAGTCCGAGTAAAAGAGCGATTCTATTTTTCATATTGTTTACAATAATCGATCAATTTACAAAAATCGTAATATTGGTGTTAATCCATCAAGAAAGGAAAGGAGCCCTAGCAGTGCGAAAACAATATGGGTATAACCCTACCCTTAAGGCCGAGGTTATTCGCATATTCTGTTCCGTAGCTTTAGCCTTGACCCAATTTCTTGCACCCAGAAAGTTTATAGACAAGAGTCACGGCTAAAGCAGGAATATCAGTCAGCCATAACCCCAGCCTTAAGGCTGGGGTTATGTACATATTCTGTTCGTTGGCTTTAGCTTGAACCAACTTCTGCCACCCAGAAAGTTTATAAACAAGCTCATAGCTAAAGCGGGAAATATAACCTTTTGGGGCTAAAAAATATTTTTATATCACCCTGATAGGATCATATATAAAAAACTATATGATTTTGATTATCAACTTATTATACCTATTTCTACAGTCAAAATGGTATCGATTGAAGTGCCTATTGTAAAATCTCCAAATGACTCCACAGTTCATTAAATACCTTGCCAGAAGCTTTAAGATTATGGAGCGTGCCTTCCTCCGCGATTTTACCATCGTGCATGACATAGATATAATCAAAATGATCTAACAAATGCAGTCGATGTAGTGCTGATACCAGTACTTTATCTTTGAATAAGTCAAATAGTCTTTTATAAATAATCAATTCCGTCTTCGGATCGACGCTACTGGTAGGCTCGTCCATCAAAATAATTTCACTGGTCTGTGCCGCGAGAATTCCTCTAGCCAACGCTAGTCGCTGTTTTTGGCCACCGGAGAGATTTACTCCCTTTTCCTTAATAGAGCTTTCCAATTTGTTGGGAAGCAGGTCTACCACCTCTTGAAAAGCTACGGTCTCGCAAGCTTGACGAATTTCTGGTTCCGGATAGTCGAGACCTAATGTAATATTATAGCGTATCGTGTTTTCAAAGATTTCCGGATCTTGAGGAAATAATGTGACGAGTTCATAGATTGATTCAAAGCTGGTTATTTTTCTCTCTATTTCTTTTTCTTCTAATCCGTTGGTCTGAATATCTTGATAGACTTCGACTTCTGCCAAAGGAGGATATAGTCCGCGCAATACAGATAATAAGGTAGATTTTCCGCTTCCACTTGCCCCGATGATCGCTATTCGTTTACCCCGAGATAACCGTATCGCGATGTCGTGTAAATCATGCGCCTTATGCCGATTGAAGCCATCATCCGACAGGCTGTGAGAATAACTCAAATGTCGGATGGACAATTGGTGCCAATGTGCATCGATCTGTTGATCAGATCTAGCAGGATAATATTGTCGATAAGCCTCTTGCATTTCTCGTACAGAGCTCACATCCGTATTGTAGCGTACGATCTGATTGTATTGCCATGCGATATCATGGAACACACTGGTAAACTGGTGCACGTATGCCACCAGGGTGACTAAGCTGCCTATTAAAAATGTTTCACCGGGTGAATAATTTTGATAGATAAAGCCTGCTATCGTAATGACATAGATACTGGCCACCAGCATATCTGCTACAAACCATTTCCATTCATTTAAGGTGACATTTTTCATGAAAGGAATACGTACCTTTTGAATCGTATCCAACAGGCCACTATACATCTGTCGTTCCAGACGCAAGGTGATCACCGTGTTGATGTTAGAGAGGCTATCAAATACATTAGCGCTCACCAAGTGTTCTTTTTCATTGGTCTCATGGAGTAATTTAATGAGGGGCCTATCAAATCTAAAAATGATATAAATAATCAACACCCCAATGATCAAGCCAAGCCCACCAAATAAAGGTGTGAAGTACAACATGGCCACAAAAGACATCAAAAACTTGGCAAAGGCATGGATATACATAAATCCATTTTCGAAAAATTCCTTTAACGCTTCATACGCTTTACGAAGCCTGCTTATGATCGTACCGCTGTGATGGTCCTGATGCCATTTGATAGGCAGGTGCATGGCCTGCTGATACAGTTCCATCTTAAAATTTCGAGCTAAATTGAATGCCAAACTTCGTTCCATCACTCTAGCCGGACCGTGGAACGCCCACTCCACTATATTTAAAATAAGATATCCTAATGCATATTGCCAAGCATAGTGCCACACTTCAAACTTATGTGCCTGAATACCATTAATCATCCATCCGTAAAAAACGGGTCGAATGACATTGACCAAATTAGAAATTAAAAAAAAAGAATATACTTTTAAATATGTAGCCTTCTCATCTTGAGCGTAGCGCCAAGCTATTGATAATAAATTGATATAGGGATTAGAGGCCATGATCTAAGAGAACCGACTAGTACCAAGAGAACAATAAATGAGGATCTACAATATCTTGCTGGCATGGCGACTGGTCAGTACCCAGCCCTTGGATACATGAGCCCATACCTCCGTATAATACAATTCTGTGGCGATATCAGTGCCTGCCGTCGTGGCATTGAACGTACCTTTACCGATGATGATGGCAATATTGTTTTTATAGATTCTCGCTTGAGCTTCACGGGTATCGACACTCCGGAGCATCCACTTACCATCGGTGATGTTTTTGATCATTTCATTCTTTGACTCTGTGAGCCCATTAGAATGAATAAAAATCATGCGGTCGTCCAGAAAAGTTTTGAGCTTGTCCAGGGAGCCTGGATTCATCAGCGTTTTGATTTCAGCAGATAATCTTAGGACCAATTGTTCGGTCTTACAGTTTTGAGCATTAAGTGCACAAACGTTTAAAAGGAGTATAGCGATTACAATATATTTCATGCCAGGCAAGGTAAGAAATATTTTCGCTGGTTTATACCTACAATTCTCGGCGATGACCTTTGCTGTTCACAACAGAAAATTTCTTTTCTTCTATCCATAATGCCTCTGAATGACCAGTGGCGTGGTGCACATCGGTGTTGTAAACTTTTCCTTTAAAAAAAGATTCGATGTGTTCGCTTACGATCGTATGACCAGTGATGATATATTGTACTTTATAGATAGATAAGGTGCTGTCGATCTGGCTTTGAGCTGCAATCCCAGTCCCTTTATAATAACCACGGTACCAGAATGGTCCATGGTCACTGAATAGCACCTCTACCCGGATATCTTTATAGTTGAAAGTCGTGTCAGCATAAAAGGGCCTAGCCATCTCATTGATCCTGGGGATAGGGAGAGCCATTTGATTGACATAACTGGAGACCCCTCCATGCACAAAAAGGATATCATTGATTTTTTCTACAATATTTTTAGTGCGCAGCCATCTGCCGAGCTCAGACTGGACACCATACAGGGAGAGGTAGGAGGTATTCATCAATGCAGCATGTTCCATATACCGAGGGTGAACATATCTCAGATCTCCATTAAGATTCATTATCTCATGATTGCCTAAAATAAAATGTACATACCCTTTAGCTGCTTTAGCTTTTTCTTCCAATGAATAGATAAGCCATAACACCTCGATCTGCTTATCGCCCCGATCAAAAAAATCACCGGTAAGGACTAAATGGCCTTCGCCAAATGTCCAATTAAAACTCTCATCTATCACACCATTGGTCTGCAACAATAACCTAAATGCTTTAAAATTAGATTCTATATCTGATAGGACTAGGAGCTTGCTGACTTTAGAGTATTCTGATTTTTCTTCAATGAGCTTGGGCTTAAGTTTTACAATAAATGATTTATCGGGTTGATCAGTAGCCACAGTAAGTTCTAGGGTTTTCTTTTCATCCATAGCGATCTCTTTCGGTATGGCTTTTTTTACTTTTCCGGACTCTTCAATGTAGGTGACTATCGTTTGATCTTTGGTATACAACACATAAGGTCCATCGATCAGCTTGGCCTCAGTGACGATATTTTCTTGAAGTGACAAATGTGAATACAAACTCAATATGATAATAAATAAACTCATGTATTATTCCAAAACTTATTTATTCTAACAATTTAAATCACTAAAACAATCAAAAATGAATCTTAATAATTTCTTAATAAAGGTATTAAATAATACTGAATTTTCGCGCAGTCCAGTGAAACGAAAGAATAAAGAATTTTCGCGCAAAGACTTGCCTGTCCGGCAAGCAGACGCAAAGGCGCAAAGAATACAGAATTTTCGAGATAGGACGCGAAGATGCAAAGGGACTGACAGAGTTTTGCGCAGCAGGCGAAGCGAAGGAGTACAGAATTTTCGGGTTAAAGTGTAGCGAGGCCCATTAACTTAAACTGAATGTGCATACGATCATCGCAACAAAAGGATATCACCTGATCGCAGAATACGCCTGCCATTGATCAACTCCAGGCTAGCATGGTACACATATGATCCTGGGATGGCTGGCTGGCCGTGGATGCTACCATCCCAACCTTGGGTAAGATCGTTGGGCAATAAATCCTGACCATTAAAGATCAACCCACCATATCGGTCGAAAATCTGTAATCGCGTGATGCTTTTTACATTTGATCCATCTGCCTGGATCATAAAATAATCATTAAGCCCATCGCCATTGGGAGAAAAGACATTAGGAATAAATGCTTTGACCACTTCCTTCACGGTGATCTGTATGGAATCGGAAGCAGAGCAACCCGATGGCGATGTAGCGCTCACAATCAGCTGACCCGAATGAAATGGTACCCAGATCTGCCCTTCACAATTTAAGTCGCAAACACTACTTTTATCCAAAACATAGCGGCTAGCTGCTATCATAGTCAATGACTTGACCATTAGTATCATAGGGTCACCCAGATTTAAGTCTCTGTTTTCGCCCAATTCTATGATAAAAGGATCCGGCGTGGTGATCTGGATACTTTCCCTGAGTCGGCAGCCGATATCGTCTGTGATCTCCAGATGATAGGTACCATTAGCTAATCTACGGAAAGTACTATCGATGAGCGGCAATGATGTAGTATCCAATTTGATGACATACGGACCGTGGCCTTGCCTTATACCGGTGATTTTTAAGTTGCCATCCTCTATACCAATACAACTAGGATGCGTAATGATTTTATCTACCTCTATACCTCGGTCGGGTAATACGGTCAATCTCAAGGTCACTATGCTATCACATCCGATGGAGGATTTTAAGGAATCAATATATATCCCGGATCGTGTATACCTTTTTAAGCCAACTTGATAGCTAAGTCCATCACAGATGGTATCCGTGATGGTAAAAGTTTTGGGTTGAACCCTTATGACTTTGACATTGGAGATAATACGGCATTTGGGATTTGTAAGATTTTGCGGTGAGCTGGCGATCAAGTACCGATAATAGTAGAAGCCAGCGACCAAGTCACTGTGGCGAGAGGATGTATTCCCAACCACATTGGTCCAATTTAGGACTCCATCTGCACTGCGTTGCCATTGGATGGAGGGATTGCTGTAAGGGCTATTAACTATCGTTGCGGTGATATCAATAGGTTGACCATCTTCACAAATATTAGCTATAGTCTCGGGCAAAATAAACGCCTTAGGACCACAAGCCCTAAAAGAGATATTATCTAATGCAAGATCATTGCCATTGCCTCCTGGTGCATTGTTTTGCAGAGATAGGGTCAAGGAATCCTGTCCGGCCACTGTAGTAAACGTAAACCCCACTTTGTTCCATTGTTCAGATTGAGGTATAGCCCCTGTATTGTATTTGACCACTCCATCTATCAGGAAAGAGACATTGGGAAGGATATGGTTGGTCGTAGTCCGTCTGACCAAATTGATGATATCCGCTGAAAATTCATAGAGGGTGTTTTCGCATAAACCGCCTATGGTCTGTTCATAAAATATGCCAGGAGAAAAATTAGCATTGACGACCATCATATAGCCATTGGGATCTTGACTATTATCTTTTATCACCAGCCATGTAGGAAACAATCCCGGCCAATTTGTACTGTTGGTGATCACGTACAAGCCATCAAAGGGTGGCAGGTTTCTTGAATACTGATATCCCGGGGCAATTTTTGGATCCGGCAGCAATAGATTGTCAACGCCACTCCCAAAATCTCCGCCGGTAAAGATGTTTTCACCCAAATTGCCAGTACAAGTCTGAGCATAACTCAATCGACTAGACAGGACTAGATGGATAAACAAATAAATGACGATGGCTTTTTGCATTGTTGTTGACAATATAAATCCTTTTTTAGAGATTAAGGATGAATAGAAACTACCAAATAGTATACGCATACCGCTAAATGACAAAGACTTAATATAGGCTTGTTGTCTTTTCACTCAGGCTTCACATTACAGTCATAATTTTAAAGAAAAAAACTATGGCTACATTTATTATTACTACTCGCACAAACGGTGAATTCCAATTTAACCTGCATGCTGAAAACGATGAGATCATCCTGACCAGTGAAGGCTACTCGAATAAAGGCAATTGTAAAAATGGCATCGAATCTGTGCAACAACATGCATCTGTTGACGAGTTGTACGAACTGAATACTTCTGAAGACGATCAGTTTTATTTTAATCTTAAAGCT
Organism: Saprospiraceae bacterium; assembly: GCA_031417835.1. Taxonomy (GTDB): domain Bacteria; phylum Bacteroidota; class Bacteroidia; order Chitinophagales; family Saprospiraceae; genus JADJLQ01. Next base: position 22,973 of record JANOWJ010000039.1, read on the forward strand.
TCAAATGGTCAGGTGATAGGCACTAGTGAAATGTATGAGACTGAGGATGCACGCGATCAAGGCCTACAAGCCGTCAAACAACTGGCCTTTGAAGCCGACATAGATGATCAGAGCTACGATGAAGAGCCAGGTGAAGATGTTCAGATAGATCTAGAAACTGACGAGGTGAGTCGGGAGGCGGAAGACGGAAGCATGTCCGACACAACGGCTTAAGTCAAGCACTTGCACGATCTTAATAAGGTATCACGAGTCTTATTGTTTTTTACTTATAGGAGCCACAAGATCTTGCTCTGGTTTTGTAAAAGAATAATCACCCAGGATTCCGATATGATTTCTGGACATCGTAAGGACTTCTTTGAGCTGATTACAATTGATGCTGCCAGAATATAAGATGTGTTCGAATGGTTGGATGAACAAATGAGGTTCTCGTCGACTGAGGCGCAAGCCAGAAGTACTGATCAATTTCTGAAGTACAAAATCCCATGGTGTGACTCCTAGATCGCCGGCGATCATGATGTGTTGTCCTCTTTTGTTTTTTGCCCAATCAGCAAGTGTGTCTAAAAAACCCTGGACTTTCATAAAGTCCACATTATTCATCCTAGGTAGTACGTGCGCGCTGATCAGATCGATGGTATGACTGCCAATCTCAATTTCTAACCGGAGTGCAGGTATCTGATAAGAAATAGCAGAATCTTCATACATGATCGTATCGATTTTGCTCATGGGGTACTTAGAGAATACTGCCATGCCATAAGGATCGATCCGATTGAGCTCTGTGTGATACGGATACGTTGGGCTCAATGCATCCTTTAATACGAGGGCCCAATCCGGAGTCAACTCTTGGACACTGATGATATCCGCGCGACTATTGAGGAGGCTTCGAGAAATGGATTCATATTCATCTGCACCACCATTGATCAGCACCTGACACACACTAAAGTCATTGGAATGGCGCTCAAATATTTTTTGTATTCCACTATTGCTCTTGTCTTTGAGATAAAGACAAAGGATTGCACATAGACCCAAGCATGTAAACATGATCCTGGGACGATTGAATAACATAAAAAATAATGCGGAGAATAAAAAAAGCAGCACCGCCTCAAACGCATGTGCGGTTAGTTTTTGTAAAAGAATCGCATTGGGCGTAAAAAAAATGACTACTACGACCAAGGTCATTGAAACAATTATTCCAGTTTCAATCCATCTATTGTTCAGGATCTTACGTATAGCTTTGAGTTGCAAAAGGTCCAAATATTGATTTCAAGGCTAAATTTACTTTGTTTGGAGGTATTCTGGTGATTAACTTCTGATCATCCCTAATCTAGGCTTACGGCAATCCATTTCAAATCGAGAATCCTCATTACCTTGCAACAATTAACTAACATATGGAAATCGGTAAAAAACTCATCAGTCCATTGCCGTGGGGATCTGTCTTCGAATCCGGCCCTTTTAAAAAAGATCTGGAAGAGCTGATCCTGCCCGATTATATCCAGACCTGTCGCTGGTTTGCGGGCAAAAGTAGCTCGATCAAACATGTGCGCATCAACCACATCCTAAGTCTGACGGAGAAAAAGCAACATTATTATATCATTATACTGGAGGCTCAATTTAAAGAAGCCTTTAGTCAGTATTATCTAATGCCGCTTGCTTTTATTCCCGAATTGGAAGAAAGTAGTTATTCGCTGATCCCGCCCATCGCTCATGTGAGATTGCAGGATCTAGAAGGTTCGCTGCACGATGCACTGTTCATACCCTCATTCCGGTCATTGATATTTGATCATCTGGTCAAAGAAAAGTCAATCCGGCTGGACCAAGGCCTTTTAAGGTTTGAGAAAACAGCTGCCTTGCTCTCTACAGCCAGCAAAAAAATGAGTTCTGAGATTCTAAAAGCAGAGCAAAGTAATACCGCTATTATCTTTAATGACCAATATTTTTTTAAATGGTTCAGGCGGGTATTTCCTGAAAGCAACCCGGACTTAGAGATCTCTAGATTCCTAAACCTTAACGAATATCCATACACTGCTCAATACCTGGGTAGTATCAGTTGGATCAGAGCAGACAAACCTCCCATCTCCATGGGGCTATTGCAACAAAAACTAGACAATGAAGGCGACGCTTGGAGATGGATGTTGCAAGAAGTCAATACTTTTTTTAATCAGTTTGAAAAAAATCATAAACTCAAGCTCAATTGGGATGCTAAAGACAAAGTATTCGAACCGATCAAACCATCGAGTCTGGCTCCCCACACTATAGAAGTCGTTCGTAAAGATTTTATAAAAGCTATCGTGACGATGGGCAAGCGGACCGCACAGATGCATGTAGCCCTGGCTAGGGACAATGGTCAAGTACCTTTTACGCCAGTAGCGTTCAATCCAGATTATAGTGTATGGCTTAAAAATAAAGTGAGTTATCTTTTTGATCAACGCATTGGATTATTAGAAAAAAACATCACCAAACTCCGTAGCCTAGCTAGAGAATATGGTCAGACTTTTCTGGATCGCCGCAATGAGGTACTCGAAGAAGTCTTGGGATTTGATGAATCCAAACTCTGCAGCATGCGCACGCGGGTCCATGGTGATTTTCACTTAGGCCAGATGCTCGTCCATAAAGGTGATTATTACATCCTTGACTTTGAAGGGGAGCCCGAAAGCACCATTCGCGATCGTAAAGTAAAGCAAAGCCCACTCAAAGATGTAGCGGGTATGTTGAGGTCATTTCATTACGCAATCTATGCTACGTTGTTTGACGAACAAAAACAATGGAATATACCTCAAGATGAATTGTTTGATCTCGCAGAGCAGTTTTATCAATTGATCTGCGGCTTGTACTTGCATGGGTTTATCCGCACGGCGATGAAAGGAGGGCTGGATATAGGTTACAAACCGGAGGTACATTATCTACTCCGTTATCATCTTCTGGAAAAAGCAGTATATGAACTCGGGTATGAATTGAATAGCCGACCAGCATGGGCTATTATCCCTTTGAGAGGGATCATGAAGATTATGGGATTTTAAAGCAGGTCTGCAAATCAACGCACCATCGGATTACTCCAGGCGATCTCGTTTCCACAAGTTGACTCGGAGTCCTCCTCCAAGGTATTTAGTCACATCATTCGGAGAGTTAACATCTTTGCGGTAGTAGGTGTTAAAATCAAGATAATAATTATGAAACACCTGGTAGGATATCTGAAGACTTAGATGTAAAATATTTTTTAAATCTCCTTGAGTCGTGGTATTGTTATAGTCGCCTATCCGGGTAAGATATGATTTCGTCAGATCACTGCCATAGTTGGACAATCGATCAGGATCATCGCCAAGTCTATAAGCAAGGATAGACCCTGATGCGACCCACTTTAAGGTAGGTTGATATTTTACTCTGAATAGATATTCTTTAAAATTAGCTCCCAGAGGATGAGCCAACGGGGTGAGTTGATGTGTATAATTAGCTGTGCTATCAAAATGAGAGTAAGTGTATGGGCGTACCACATTGTATTCCGCTTGAAGATCGAGTCGATGCACGCCCAGTGCATTGATATATTTGATACCAAGTTGACTTCCAAATTTATTTCCCCACCATCCCTTCTGACTGTTGAACACTTCTTTTTGGACAAACTCATCGACGAGCAGCTGACCATAGATGGATACCTGGCGACCCAGATCCAATCGACTGTTGATACCTAGCATGACATTATCCGGACTGCCGATGGAGCCTTCCACAGACCGATAGATGATCACCGGATTGAGATATTGAAATTCGAAGTGATCTTTTCGGTGAAACAAAACAGTTTCAAAGACCCCTACAGTCCAACGAGGCAATACTTGCACTTGCAATGTATGTGAGGCCATGTACTTTTTTGGTAACAGCACATTGCCTATGGTTGATGCGGTGGGCGTCGATGCGCTCAACTCTGCAAAGATGTTTTGGTATTGCAATCTCCAGATCCGAGTATTGAGTTTGAGAAAAAAATACTCCTGGGCATAATCTGATAAAAATAAGGAGCGTATGCCGTCGCCAATAAAATTGGACCCATGGCCCAATTGCACATGAAAGTGTTTACTTACTTTGATGCCAAACTGTGCATTGCTGATAAAAAAATCATATCCCGTGGGTTTGTAGATGGAGCTTGTCGTCAGGTATTTATAAAGTCCAGCGCCGGGCAAAGATTTATGCCGTTCAATCTTGTCCCGAAAAAATAAAGGAAACGAAAATTGATTTTCAATGATCGTGGTTTGCGCATATACTTTATCATCCAGGCCCATCCGCAGTTCGAGCCCCCGTTGATTGGTGATAATATTTTCATTGTTACTCAATTCTCGTCCTGCATGTACATGGATTACCGGATTGGCTCGGAGATAAAAATCCTTTTGATTGATCTCTACAGCTTGAGATGGAGATCGATAAAAATATTTAAGAAAAGCTTTTTTAGAATTTATATATCGGATTAGATCTGCTGAAGAATCAACCTTGTCTGATTCATATCCATAAAATATATTGCTGCTATCGATGGCGTGAAGTTGCGCTTCATCAAGGCCCAATGGACCTTTAGCCCAAGTCCATTCATTATTTTCATTTGTGATGTATCGTATAAATGAATGATCTCTGGGCTGGAGCTTACCCTCTTGCTGCCAATAGCTCAGTAGATCTATGATATCCTTGCGATAATAGGGTTTTACATTCCGATGGAAAAAAGCAGGCGTACCATACTGGATACAAAGCCGATCTATATAATATTCCTGATCCGAACCGATAGGTATCAGCGTGCTTTGAGCGCAAACTATACTACTCAGGAACAGGAAACAAGAATAAAAAATCCACTTCATACTATGATTATGATTTGAACTCGAGGAGTTTTTGGGCGATTGTTTCTTTAAATCGTTGGTCCTCCTCCCATAAAAAATTGACCTCCACCGGAAGTACAAACATCGGCATTTTATGTTCAAGGATATAATCTCGATGCAAACTCAGTCTGGTGGCATCTTTCTCTGTCGTGATGATAAGTTTATCCGTGCCTGGTAGGGCATCAAATTGACTCTTGATCTGACCTAAATCGTAATTGCTGTACCAATGATGGTCAGAAACCGAATAGAGTTGTACATGGGTGACCCGTTCCTTTAAATATTGTTCCAGATACTGCGTATTAGCAATACCTGCGATCAATAAGACATAGCTCGTCTTGCGCCAACTGTAGTGCACTCCTGAGTTGAAGATATAATAAGGTATTAAATATCTATATTCTGTAAAAAACAAAGTCTGATGAGGCATTAGGCCTATCGACTGAGTCCAGGCTGAAGCCTCCGTTTGTATTAGATCGCCCGGACATTTGGTTACAATGATGATGTCTGCACGTTTATAGCTGGATCGCCACTCCCGAAGTCTGCCCGCAGGCAATAAATGATCCGAAGTGAAAGGGGCATCAAAAGCCGTGAGCAAGATATTGATGTAAGGTAGGACACTCAAATGTTGGAATGCATCATCTAATAGTATAGCCCGCGTCTCGGGATATGACTTTAGCAGGTATGGGATACCCAACTGTCGGTTTTCTGCTACTGCGATAGGTACATCCGGATATTTCGTCAAGAATTGATAAGGCTCATCCCCGATCATTTTGACTGAAGGATTTTCTTGGCCCAGTATAAATCCTGTAGACTCTCTCTTATAACCACGGCTCAATATGGCGATTGGAATATATACTTTGAGCCAGGCTACTAAATATTCGATATGCGGCGACTTACCAGTACCACCTATACTGAGATTGCCTACACTGATGACTGGGATATCAAATTTAGCCGGCCTCAGGATCTCCCGGCTGTACAATAGATTCCTCAAGGACACACCCAAGCCATAAAGGAGTGCAAAGGGGGCCATTAAAAATTTGAAAAGGTAATTTCTGATCACGTAGTGGGTTTGAGGATCTGATGTCCAATGCTGCAATTAAGGCATTTTTTTTGATTACAATATTGATTTTTTAGCTGGATCATAGCCTGACTCTGCAATGCATCTCCTGCTTTCCAATTCAGGTTGGCCCAAGATTTGGTAATGGTGTTGATTTCTGCCGGCAATGCAGTGAGCAGTTTGATCGCTTTGTCTTTATAACTTTCATCATCCAGATATAGCCCATAAGCGAATAAGAGGGGACATATGGTATTGATGATGATAGTATGTATCGTTTGTTTGCCTAATTTTTTGGTTTTTGAATCACTGGATGCCCCAAAGGTGTAATGGTTTTTCCAATATTGTGCGATTGTGACATCCAAAAGGTGAATAATCTCCATGACCTCGTGTGCAGCTATAAATTTTGAAAACAGAGCCTGGGATTGAAATAAAATTCTAGCTAACTGGGCTATCCGGATCGTCGGAAAACTGGCTGGTCTCATACGTAGGAACTTCCAGGCGGCTGCATTCATAGGAGTCAAGCCATATTTTTTTTGTAAAAATTGATATTCTAGTTTTAGTTTGACGACATATTCATCTTGATCTTCTGCTTCGGCCAACAACCCGGACTGGCCATACAGCAAGGCCTCGATTTGCACTAGTTGATCGCGATGTTTACCGATGATGACTAATGGACAACATCTTGCGAGGAGTTCCATGGCATCACTGTTGACTGGGGCACCGAGGGCTCGGGCTAGTTTTTGGTAAGTGACCGATTGCCAATCTTCTTGCTGCATTTTTAATGCTTCGAGGATACTCGCTGACTTTTCTTCCAGTCGTTCAGCCATCAGTCGCATGAGCCATGACTCTTTGGTGATGTCATTGACATCGGGTAACAACTCCGCACATGGCACCCATCGCTCATTTTGCAAGAGGTATTCATATTGGCGCAGCATAGCAGGCTCAACCCGCTGCTTCAATTCTATGCAGGGAATGATGGATCCCAATGGATACTGGATGTCCTGATCATGGCTCCAGACGACATGCAGGATCACATTACTATAAGCAGGATCTTCATGATGTTTATGCACATGCCAATCCGAAGATTTGACATGGATTTCTACCTGGCCGGCCCAAAGTGTCGCTCCAATTTTGATTTTTGCCTGAGAAAAATCCGGACCTGAGTCATAGTTGCGGTCCCCAGGATTTACTATTTCTAATCGCTCACCATCCATTGTAGAGAGAGCGTTAAAATCATAGTATCGATACCGCCAGATGAAATAAAGGAGTTCTTCAGTGACCTGCATTACGATGGTAAAAATAAAGTAAGCTATAGGATTTTTTATGAATTGGGGCTGTCTAAAATCATCTAACGAATTGAATCTGAATTTGTAATGAATAAAATTACTTTATCGAGTGCATGTATATTCAATAAAATGGGTTAAAAACCTTGCATTATGATATTCAAATTCTAACAGGTTTTTTTATCGTAGCTAGTTTTGGAAAGTGAAGCCGAGGTTAAAATTTGGGGCAAAGCGGCCGGATAAAGCAAGACCAAGGCAGTTTTGTGCATACAACACAAGTAAACACTCCAACAGCATGTTTTTACCAAGATGATATACCTAGCGGCATAAGTAAAAAGACAAATTGAACCCAGTGTTTAAATCCGTTAGGATTTTGATGTCGGTAAAGACCAGAAAGGATCATGGACCTTTGTGCCGTATGGCACAATATGCATTCAAAACACTAGAGCACTAAGAAGTTCGATGACCGACCCGCTGCAGTTTTGTGCCTACGAAACAACAGAAAACTCAACAGACTCAAAGATCAAAAATTATGTCGGTCACCACACTTTCACAATCTCTTTATTATCCACCCATTGACTCCACTTTTTATTATATGTATGTAGATTTTTTGTTGGTTGATTATGGGCGTCGACCAGGGGGTAACCAACATTGGCCCATTCAAAAATGCTACCATACAGATTATACACATTGGTAAAACCAAGCGCTTTTAATTTGGTACCTATTTTTTCACTGCGATAACCTACGGAGCAATACACGACAAGAGCCTGGTCTTTAGAGAGCGCCTCGACAGCTTTAGGATCAAATTCTTTAGCTCCGATATATAATGCCCCGGGTATACGGCTGACTTCATACTCTTGGGGTTCGCGAGCATCCAGGTATGTGACCCCCGACTTGGATTTGGCTTCCTGGACTGATAATACAGGAACACTAAAATTCAACATGGAGGCAATGGTCTTATCAAAAGAAGGATTTTTTACTCTCCCTATTGCAGGACTACCTCTCTGACAAAAGACTATTGTAATGGCAAAAGAAAAATAAAGAATAGTTATCCATCGCTTGATCGTCATAGCAAAAACAAAATTACTTGTTTTTAGCATGAAATATCAGATATAGATTGGCGTGTAGGGCAGATTGCACTTCATATTCCACTTCGCCAGCATAATCCCGTTAGTGATCTGGACAGCCGCACAGATTCAAACTTGATGCAATCTGTCTTTCCGGGGATTGAGATTACCCTTGCTGAAGTTTAGTCACAAGATACCTGCGTGACCAATAATTTGAGGGACCTTAAATTACTGGTATCTTCAGCAGCGAGGCGGAGTTCGTAATTCACACCACTCGGGCATACACAAGCTAGACATACCGCGCCATTGTCAAGGGCATTGGCAGTGATTTGTACATCTTTGATGCCCTGAGCTCTGAGATATTCTTTTATTCCATTGAGTCGGTCCTTTTCTTTATTTCCATCTCTGATGTAGGCTTGATATGGATCTGTCGCACATTGCCTTTCGTTAAGGACAAAACATACCGTATCCTGGTTTTCTTTATTGCAAGCCAGCACGATTAATAGTAAAGTAGCTGTTAAAAACTTATTCATGATTATAAGACGCTAAATTGAGGAAAAAAGTTGGTTATGGTCGTTGGTTATTTTTATTTCGGATGTCGGATTTCGGGGTGTCGATTTCGTAACTAGTGTGCTTTAAGCTATTTCGGATTGGCGATGTCGGATTTTGGAGTGTAGATTTCGGAACTACAGTGCTATTTCGGAGTGTCGATTTCGGATTTCGGAGTACACTATTTGTGCTTTCTTGGTATATTCATTGTCATGTCTGGCCAATCTATTCAAGCATCGCGACTTCTTTCCCTTGATGTGTTCAGGGGATTTATCATGGTCTTACTCGCTTTGGAGGCCAGTGGCCTTTACGAGCATCTACAGGCTTTGACAGTTGAGGGCACTTTTATGAATATTTTATTGGATCAGTTTTTTCACCATCCCTGGCATGGGTTGCGGTTTTGGGATTTGATACAACCGGCTTTTATGTATATGGCAGGTATTGCACTAGCCTATTCCATTCACGCTCAGCAGTTGAAGGGCTTTACTCGGTTGGATTCATTTTACAAAACCTTGAGGCGGTGTGGTTGGTTGTTTTTTTGGGGTGTTTTAGATTATGCAGTCCGACCTCACGGCTTGTCTTTTGAACTCTGGGATGTATTGACTCAACTTTCCTTTACTATTTTGGTTGCTTTTCTGATTTTTCATTGGCAGGTCTCCTATCAAATCATTTTTTGTATTGGTATATTAGCATTAACTGAAGGCCTGTACCGTTTTACGAATATCCCTGGGTTTGATCTGCCCTTCACCGATCAACAAAATTTTGGTAATTGGATGGATATGATTTTGATGAATAAAATCAATCAAGGGGGTTGGGTCGCTATCAATTGCCTGCCCACCGCTGTACATACCATAGCTGGAGCATTGACCGGTAAACTATTAATGTCCAAAAAAGACCAATCTCTACGGGATGTTATAATATGGTCAGCAGTTTGTCTCTGCCTGGGTTATATCGTTGATCTATCCGGTATCACTCCTATCATCAAACGCATTGCGACCTCATCATTTACTATAGTGTCTTTAGGTTGGTGCCTGCTTTTTCTGGCCTTCTTTTATTGGTGGATTGATATCCGGGATCATCGTAAGTACGTTCGTTTCTTTACGATTGTCGGTATGAATTCATTATTCATTTATTTGTTTTTTGAGATTGTGGGAAGTCGCTGGTTTAATGGCTATATCACGACCATTGCCACCGGAGTATTGAAATGGGTGAGTTCGCCGGATTGGTTGTCTGCTATCGTGTCATCGCTGTGTATTTTTGGCTTGGAGTGGGGACTGTGTTGGTGGCTTTGGAAGCGGGGAGTGTTTTTTAAGGTGTAGGACAGAAAATGATTGTAAACCCAGAGCATCCAAATTATGCTCAAATGAAATTGAAATAACGATATTGATCACCCGATCTTCCTACCTGTCTTTTCAATTTCCTCTATAAATGGATTGTCCTCTGAAGTTTCGGTGATTTGGAAAGGATGCAACTCTATCCGTTTAAAGATTCGTTTTAAAGGTGCCGTCTTTTCAATATTTTCGAAGTAATTACTTCCAAAAGCAGGACTCCATACCGCCAGATCTATATCACTGTATTCATGAGCTTCACCTTTAGCCATGCTTCCAAACAGGTATACTTTCGTAATCGGAAAGCCTGTTTGGTTTAATGCAGCCAGATAGCCGTAAATCTCTGATTCTATATCTTTTACTCTAACCATGATTATAATGCTTCAATTTTATACCGCTGAGCCGCCACATATGCTGGAGTAGCAGCATGATGCAAGGATAATGAAAAATCAGGATAGCGTCCGCGGATATTCCAGCTAATATAAACAAAAGCCTTGAAATGGAAAGTAACAAGGCTTGAGAATTCTTAAATCAAAAAAATAGTTAATTTAAGGACAAATTGTATCAGCAGCTTGAATAAATATTTCAATTGCTCTTTTGATTTTAGCAGGAATTAATGGAAATTTTGTAATTACAACAAGAATGGGTCTTACTGCCTTGTAAATTCCACAAAAATTACCAGATGCCGCTATTGCTTTGACACCGAAAGCTTCTCTTGACTTTGTAGAATATTGTTCAATATTCGATTTGTCCAAATGACTCTCAATTTCCTCGAGAGTCCAAATTTTTTCCTGATCCATAATAAATAAAATTTGAATAGTGCATACTCTAGACGATTTTCTGCATTCTCGCTCTTACTTTTTTTTTGGATTTTCAGAGAACATGTCCATTAAAAATAACTTCACAAATAGGCCAGCTAAGTCTGACGAACTTGCCGTCAAACTGTTTCTTTTGGAGGTGGTACCAACAATCCAGCTAATGCACCGATCGCTGCCGAACCAATAGCCGTGATTACATCTGGCACACCTTTTCCATCATTTACTTTATCAATACCAACCAGCACTATTACACCAGTTATTGTGATTAGTATAGTTAACCCAAGAGCTATTACAATCAATCGATATACCCATTTATCGGTTGCTAATGGGTTTACAATTTCTATGTTATCCATAGCAGCTATTGGATCGTTTTTGAACATGTTCTGAATTTCAGAATTGCTGTTTAAATTTTGAAGGAAATCTTCGTTGGATTTAAATGTGTATTTTTTCATATATAGTATTTATTTGAATATTAATGATATAAACTCAAATTAGTAACCCATTGGATCTAAACAAATTTGCGGTTATTCTCATCCCTTCCTCATCTCCAAATACACCACATTCCCCATCGGATCCCGATACATCTTATGATCTACGATATGCTCCCTGGTTTCTTGTGTGATCAAGGCCAGCATATCCTCTTCGTTTCTATAGATCAAGTGCCAATCCATAAATGCTTCCATATACGCTTGTTCGACGATGCCCTTTACGAAGTTGGCGATGATTAGTTTACCGCCCGGAGCCAGGAGCTTGATGCATGCTGGTATCAATTTGGTAGCTAGTCTGTCATTGAGGTAATCAAATAGGCCGGCGGAGTATATCAGATCCAGAGGTTGTTCTGGTTTGTATTTTCCGGCTAGAATACTGAGTATACTGTCATTGGTGATTTGGAGATTAGCATAAGGTATTGTATTTCTGGCCTCTTCATTACTCAGTACATCCTGATCCAACGCATAAAACTGGTGGATCTTAGTCTCAAAATTCTGAATATAGTGCAATTCCCTTAGATGGCCAGAGGCAATCGCTAACACATTAATTAGTTTGTTTTTTTCTACATACGTAGATTCTATCTGGTCTGCCATATGTCTGGCTCGCCACCGCACACTTTCACACGATGAAAAATCCATGATGGTGGAAAAAATCTCTCTACCAAGGAAAGTGTCGGAAAAATGCGGTGATCCAATCCTATATATAAAGTCGATAAGCTGCGCATCGCCCGCGTATCCCCTTGGCCGCTGACGGGATCTACGAGTATTGGGATCTTGTAAGAGTAGACTATCAATAGGGTGTGTAATACAAATATTGTAAAAGACATCCCTTACATCTCTGGACTGATAATAAGTATAATGATCTGATAATTTATAGAACAAGCCAAGAATCTGTTTTTTAGAATCTGATTGAATCATTTGATGATGGATATTATTCAACGATTCCACTAACATTCTATTTTGGGTTTCCATTTCGCTTTCTTCTGATGTGATAGTTGCAGCCATACTAGTAGTTATTTGGTAATTTGTATAATGAATGACAATTCATGGATTAGGTAACCCGACCGAGTTGATTGATTTTTAAGGTTTCTGGCCACAGACCATAATAGCTTGCCCGGCATACACCGATCTTTCATCATGTGCTATTAATAATCCTGCTTTCAATAATAATTCTCGTTGCTCGCCCGGAGTCACAAAATGGTACTGACCTGTTGCATGTTCATGCTTTAGTTTAGCATTGTACCTAAACATTTTAAACGTGGGTCTGCTTAGGGCTATGAGCTCTGACATAGTATAGATCCAACCCTTACGATTTATACTCTTGAGGATATGGTCTTTATATATCGTCATCACTGAAAATCCGATTGAGATATTGGACAAAATGATTCTACCCCCTGGCCTCAGGACACGTTTACATTCGACTATAAAAGATGACCATACTTCTTTAGGTAGTGTATAGAGGACATTATTACATATTATGGTGTCAAAACAATGCTCCTCGAAAGGCAAATTTTCCGCGAGGTTGCCATGTATCGTTTTGGGGTTATTGTGTTTGGACCGAGCCCTTGTCAGCGCTTCGGGAGATTGATCAAATAATGTAACGGCTATACCTTTAGGAAGATGATAAAGCAGATTACCAGTACCGGCACCAGCATCCAATAGGTTATGCTGAGGATGAATCACTGCCGCATCCACTAAATGCTGAAGTAACTCCCGATACGGTATTACTTTCAATACTACATCATAGGTCTCAAAATATTCAGCCCAGAATTTTTCATCATAGTGAGACTTCATGATACAAAAGATATTGGTTTGGTCTCGAGGCCATTGGGTATATTGCGCCTCATGAGTTTAGACCATACGATGGTAAATACCCCGGCAAAAAAATGTATTCTTTTTGCAATGAATATGTAAGTTTCTTTATCTTCTATCCTATCCCGATGAAACAACAAAGAATTTTTTGGATATGCGTACATCTTTGCCAGGCCTGTAGAATTCGTGCCAAAAAGAATCATCTTGGATCGAAACCTCAGGCTACCATATAAAGCCATCACTAGCCAGGCATAAGCATTGACTCCAGCTCTTTTTCGATACGCCAGAGACATCCAAAAACAACAAACTTCTGTACATCGACCCAAGTCATTTATTTTTGAATAAAGAGGTGATCTATTGTCACATTGTGCAAATACTTCTATCGTTCTAAGAGCGGGGTTTTCCGCAAGTATAAAGCCCCCTATGAGTCGGGAACGATGATAAAAACCATATACTCTGTTTTCGCATAGAAAGCTACCAGGAATATCAAGACCCGATAAATCATGATATAACTGTCTAAATAATAATTGTTGCTCCGGCAGGAGCCGTTTTGTGATAATCATTGGAAATAGATTTTATTTAATTGATGGTTCAACCTGCTCATAATAGCGGAGCGGCTATAGCATCATATTCAAGCTTGACAGATAATCGGGATAAGAGGTACGAGATAAGTCCTAACATCAAAATCATAGCCAGGGGTAGGAGTAGGTTGGGTATTGGTTTTTTCATAGTTTGTATGAAAAAAGGATGTGTAGGTAACCCCTGGTAGGAAAAGACTCAATTTGCAAAATCTCCAAGATTTTGCAAATTTTCAGGCCAAAAACCTTTGTCCTGCTTTAAATGAGTTGCGCGATAAAACTTTTAAAAGTTTTCAACATCAACCCATTTATGGTACGATGCTGTGTACGACTGTAGATAGCTATACAAAGGGGCTATACCTCCAAACCAGTTCAGCACGCCTTCTCTATCTGTGTTTACTTTCGTATCCGGCGTCATCAAATCGTGATAAGAACTCCATGGATAATCTGCAATGCTTTTACAACAGTTGTGGTGGATTGGGTTGCGCAAAATATAAGCCAAAACGATTTTTTTATCCTCAAAGCCCTCAATCAATTTTCTTCTAAATACTTTTTGAAAAAGACTGCCATTGCGAGATTCCTGTATGTTGATGGCTTTGGCATAGCCCAGTATAAAACGCCTTAATCTTTCGCTTATAGCCCATGTGCATAAAGGGATAAGGAGGTTTGGCTCTGAAGTGGTAACAAGGGCTGCTAAATTTTTAAAATTTAATAATTCCGGATCTTCGAATGAAGTTAGTTCAGATAAATGCTCTTTATAAAAAGTGCGATCAATCCTTTCAAAATCCTTGATGGCCCTTTCAAGCATCATCTGTGGCTCATGGACTCTGATTAATATATGAAAATGATTTTCAAGCAAACAGTAGGCATAGGTGCTAGCATAACCATGCATCGCAGCAAAGTATTTACTCAGAAAATACTCAAAATTACGGGCCTGGTAAAAAATATTTTGATCCCCAATGCCTCTGTTGAAAATATGATAATATTGGCCTGGCAGTAAAGGGATCGTGAGATCATCGTGCGCTGACATCGTGTGAAAAGGTAAAACAAACTTATCGATGCACAAAGCCGTGCGGCAGCAATTTGCAAAATCTTCAAGATTTTTGCAAATTTTGGCTTAGGCGAAGAAGGGTTGAAGGGGTTGTAGGGTTGTAAAAGATTTGCAAAAATTTTAGAAATTTTGCAAATCCATCTGGCTTCCCTCATCTCGCTACTGTTTTAACCCCTGCCAGATACAAAGGCAAAAATTCATAATTCTCATCTTTGCCATATTTCACCTTTGCATATATTTTTGAAAGGTGGATGTGTGGATGTTCCGCGAACAATACCTGAAGACTGCGCAAGGTTCCTTTAGCACCTGACTTGACTTCCATAGGTATGATCTCCCCCTGGTCTACTATGACATAGTCCACTTCAGCAGCGCTATTGGGGGCCGTACGTGCCCAATAATGCAACCCATTATGGTGATGAGTCAATAGTTGCTGACCCACAAATTGCTCTGCTAACATGCCTTGATAGTTGACATAAAGATTTTTCTTCAGGATGGCTTCTTTCAGATCAAGTTTTGACATTCTGACTAGTAATCCTATATCGAGAAATATTAGTTTGAATTGTTTACCCTGCGCTGCCAATGGTAAGGCGGTGACAGAGACATTATTTATTTTGTGAAGGAGCTGCGCTGTACATAGTACCTCAACACCTTTCTTGATCGTCGGATTAGAAAATCGGTCAGATAGTTTGGAATAGATGATTTGATTTCCTACATGCAAGGCTACATGATCCATGATATCCTGAAGACAATCTGTGCTGATTAAAGGTGTATATTTTTTATAGTCTTGCCTATAAAGATATAAAAGATCATCCTGGATTTTAGCGACTTGCATATAATCTTTATGCTCAACATAATGATGGACTACTTCAGGCAGGCCACCCACTATGAAATAATCATTTAATTGATTGTAAATCAGATTTTCGATTGTCACGCTTAATGCATGTGGTAGATCTTGTATGGCTTGAGCTAATTTTGATTGGCCTGCCGCACCAAGATATTCCATAAATGTGAGCGGGTACATATACTTGATCTCTACTCGGCCTACCGGAAAAGAAATGTTTTTTAATTGAAATTCTAATAACGAACCAGCTGCAATGACATGTAGTGCTGGTATCTCTTCATAAAAATATCTGAGGCAACTAAATGCTTTGGGGCATGCCTGTACTTCGTCAAAAAACAAAAGCGTCTGGCCGGGTATAATGTTATGGGCCATGGCAATGGAAAGCTCGGAAAGTATACGCACCACATCCAGATTCTGTTCGAAAACCAGATGAAGATCATTCCTTTTTTCAAAATTAATCTCAACGTAATTGTCGCCAAAACCTCTAAGTCCAAGTTGTTTCACGGTATGGCTTTTGCCTACTTGCCGTGCACCTATGATAATCAACGGTTTACGACCAGACTGTTGCGCCCAAAGGTCAAGATCCTGATCAATTTTGCGGTCCATTATTTAATATATCAAGGCAAATATAGCAGTTATAGTTCAATATATCAATGCAAATATCATTTAGACATCAAAAAGGCAAACAAAGTAAACCTTGTTTGCCTTTTAATAAAATCAATCTGTGAGATTATTTATGCACTATAAATTTCTGAATCCTTGGCTTACCCTCAATACTCGATTGTATGAAGTAAATCCCCGAAGAAAATCGGGCCAGATCGAGCGTATAATTGTTTTGACCTCTATAAAACAAGGGGTAGTGCTTTCCATACACATCGATGATGCTGATCAGATCAAAAGCTTTAGGATAAGAGACCTTGATCTGATGACTGCCTGGATTAGGATAAATATCAAATTTGGCGATTTGCAAATCTGAAAATTCGAATTTGGTGGAAATATCGGTGCATTTAGCATTTTCTTCTACATTAGCCTGATGCAATCCTATATTGTAATTTTTATCCCAGTCTACTACGAATCGCCACCAATTGGAAAGATATCGACTGCCATAGGGTATTTTATTTCCATAGCCCGGAAAGCCTTGCATCCACATAAGATACCAGTTTGACTCTACATTGGGCATTGTCGGTGCATTGTACGATTCCGGTAGTTTGGCAGGAGGCCAATTATAAGGTACATTGCCCCACGTATCTTTATTGACTAATGTTGCTTTGCCACCACCCGGCTCCCAATCGAGAAAATCACTCAATACCAAATCAGAATTATAATAATCATAATCCACTAATGTATTGGGTGGTTGGTGAGTATCACCACCTCTTAATTTTGGAAATAGCGCAATGCCCCAGCCAACGAATTCTTTCCAGAAGAAATCACCATTGCCATCCTGTTTTTCTGCTACATGACTACACATAACCTCGAGTTGGTGGCCACGATTATGAACCGCTTCATTGCCGGTACTGAAAGATAAGAATGAATGCCCAGCTTTTAGTCATGGACTCCATCAGAGTAGACTTAATTTAAAGCTATAGATACGCTAAACACTTGTTACTTGAAATGGTCAAATTTAAATATAATAATGAGAAAATGTTTAGATAGATTTACATTTACCATACAATGCGATATTTCAATAAAATTAGTAACTTTAATGATTCATCTCAGTATTTCTACCCAAAATGCTACATCATAAACTCGTGTCTAAATGCCACAAAATTAGAATAGCATGACATACAATAATCGAATTTATTCCCTCTTCATTTTTGTGTCAATTCTTATCTCATTTTGTACTCATACTTCATCAATAAAGCATATTTCTCCCGTCTATATTTCAGAAATACACAATAATAAAAATGTTTTTAGAGCTGATTCCTTTTTGTTAATTGGCAATATTGATTCAGCTAAATATCTATATTTTAAAAATTTAGATACATCGTTGGCATTATCCAATCAATATAATCTATTAAAACTCGTACAAATTAATTATTTCAATAGATTTATTTTAGATACTAATACTGATATAAAAATATTAGATAGCATTTTTTCAAAAATTGCAATACTAAATAAATCTCCATTTAGCTCACTAATTAATTTTTATTTAAACAAGTCTAATTCTCAATTTAATTTGCATCAGCACATAGATTTGTCAAATTATTCAAAATCATTTCAAGAATTTTTTCAACAAAGCAAATTCTTTGCTTTAGGTGAACATTACAAAACAAGATCACTTCAACTAGATTCATCATTTAAATATTTTAATTATTACAATTTAAATAAAGAATATCAAGTTCCTCTTATTGAATACTATTGGAGCAAACTAAGGCTCAGTCAGCTATTCATCTATAAACGCGATCATCTAACAAGTCTATCGATTGTAAATAATTTAATAGAAAAATTAAACAAGACTACATCAATACATTATATTCAATACATATTAATTCAAAAAGCGGATATTCTGTATCGATTTGACCATTTCAATGAAGCTGAAGATATTGTTTTAAATATTCTTGACTCGATTGATGAAAACGCATACAACATGATTTACCAAAAAGCACTTAAATCATTACTGGTTATCTATATAAACAGTAAAAATCATTTAAAATTTAATAACTATAAAAACATTCTTGTGAATACTGTCAAAAATAAAAATCAAGATTTTGTAAATTTGAATAAAATTATTGGAAGATATTATTATGAAAATAACCTTCACGATAGTGCTATCATATATCAAGAAAAGGCATTAACATACAGCCTTAAATATGAGTCTAACGATTTGGCCGCTCTAAGCACTTTGTGTTACATATACTCTGAATCCTTAGAAAAATTAGGTTACACTCAAAAAGCCATTAAAATTTTTCTCACAAGTGTATCCAACAGATTCAATGATCCCGTTAAAATTGAGGATATAGTAGATATAAAAAGATTTTCTGATAATTACTATTATGTAATTTTAACCCGACTAGCGTCCATTTATCTATCAGACTTTAGAAATCACAAAATTAATGAAAGCCTAAATACTAGTAATCTCCTAGCAAGACTAGCCGATAGCCTCATTCAACAATATTTATTAGAGTCCAATGAAGATAAACTGATTTCATTTTTAGGTGAAAATAGATTTATTGTTAACTTATTAAAAGAAATTTGTCTCATAAAATATCAAATTACAAAAGAGTCAAAACATCTGTTCAATTATATTAATTATTATGAGCGTAATCGAAACTTGATTGAATTTACATCAAGTAATGATGCCTTAAACATTAAGCTAAACCAACTAAAAAATAAAAATAAAAGATTTTTATTGAAAGGTCTACTCAAAGATACAAGTGGAATGAAATGGGATCAAACTGAATATGAACAATATAATAAGATTATAAATTCTATTAGTAATAATTCGAATGAATTTGCTAATTTGGATCAAATATCAATTCGAAATAAATTAATAGAAGATAGTAGCATGATTCTCATATTTGATAAGGTAGATACCGCTTATATTTGTATACTATGGCATGCCGACGGATTAAAATATTTTCAACTCCAATCATCATTTGTGGATTTTATTACTAATAGTGAGACTTTTTTTTTAAATAATAAACTGGACACCTTTCACATTCTTCAAAATCAGATAATTCCAAATATTAAAGTCATAATTTCAAAATATCAAAACAAACTTAACAAAATTCTTGTTTTGCAGGATGAAACATTTAATAATTTGAATTTAGAATGGTTGCCATTTAAGTCTCAAGAGCCTAATATTCAATATGTCATTCAAAAATATTTAGTTGTCTATGTAAATTCAATTTCAAGTTATATAAAAAAGTCAAATTCAGTAGATTCAAT
>JANOWJ010000040.1:0-4455 GCA_031417835.1 Saprospiraceae bacterium
TCAGGCAAAGAAAAGTCAGCAGTTATAGCATACAGGTTGGTTTCTGATTACTTTGGTATGGTGGGAAAAGCTGATAGCTCTTTTATATATCTTAAATATGCTGCTGAACTGAACGACAGGCTTACCAAAGCAGAAAAAGAAAAATTACAACAATTTCAGACAGCTGGTTTTGAAGAAATACAAAAATCTCAACAATTAGAAAGGGAAAAAATTCAAACACAAAACAGAATAAGAACTTATGGTTTGCTTTCCGGGCTGGTTATTCTTTTAGGAATTGGTTTTATACTTTATCGCAACAATAGGCAAAAACAAAAAGCAAACAAAATTTTACAGGAACAGAAAGATAAGGTGGAAAGCACTTTGCATGAGTTAAAATCCACTCAAGCCCAACTCATCCAATCAGAAAAAATGGCATCCCTTGGTGAACTCACAGCCGGCATTGCCCATGAAATTCAAAATCCATTAAACTTCGTAAATAATTTTGCCTCAATCAATGCTGAATTGATTGATGAAATGAGTATTGAAATTGACAAAGGAAATATAGAAGAATTAAAAGCATTGGCAAAAGATATCAAAGACAATGAACAAAAAATCATGCACCATGGCAAACGCGCTGAAAGCATAGTCAAAGGCATGCTACAACACAGTCGTAAAAGTACCGGTACTAAAGATCCGATAGATATCAATGCTTTGTTAGATGATTATATGAGATTGAGTTACCATGGTTTACGGGCAAAAGATAAATATTTTAACTGCGATTATAAAATGGATCTCGATCCAACTTTACCCTTGGTAAATGTAATACCACAGGATGTTGGACGAGTATTCTTGAATTTGTTTAATAATGCGTTTTGGGTAGCGAATAAAAGGAAAAATGCAGAAATGGAGAACGGAGAAATACCAGCCTACCGGAGTGATAGCGCAGGCAGGGATGAGTCCTCCGGTCCCCCTTCCTCCCTTCCTCCCTTTCTCCCTTTAGTCACCCTCACCACAAAAAATCTAAATGATCACGTAGAAATCCATATCCTTGACAATGGGTCCGGCATCCCACCTCACATCATTGATAAAATTTTTCAACCCTTCTTTACTACTAAGCCTACTGGGCAGGGGACAGGGCTGGGCTTATCACTAGCCTACGACATTATTAAAGCCCACGGTGGAGAAATAAAAGTGAAAACGAAAAAAGGTGACGGAGCGAATTTTATTATTCTGTTACCACTAAATATCGCCGTATGAAGAGGTTAACTATGTTATGGTTCTTATTGCTTGTTTTATTTTTAAATATAACTGCGCAAGATAATTTTCCCTTGGCTTATGAAATAAAAGTTGACTCCATTTTTTACAACAAAATACCCAACGAGTATTGGCAAGTGTTAGAAGATGAAAAAGGTAAATTAGATTATAAGAGTGTGAGCACTGCCCCTGTTGCAAATAAATTTCATTATTATGATTACACATTAAAAAGGGAGACAACTGATTATACCATTCACTGCTATTGGTTTCGATATATTTTAAAAAATGTAATGGAGCATGATGCAAAAATTTGCTTGGGTGATACCTTACATTCGCTCACACCGTTTTTTACTATGGTGAATGAACAGTCTGATTTTTATTTGAATCAAGAAGGGAAAGTTACACATCAAAGAAATGGATTTTTAACGCCCTGGAGTGCTCTCAATGGTTTAAAGGATGAGAGATTAATTCCAATCGTAATAAAACCTGGTGAGCAATATATTGTTTACCGTAGAGTATATAATTCATATAAATTTTTCCCTGCCAAAGATTATAAACTTACAGTAGGATTTTTCTCCAGTGAAAAGGCAATGCAAACAATCTATGCAATTTCAGAAATCAAATATTTTGAAGCCATTTCAAATTCTTTTACTGTAGGTGTAATGATATTTGCAGGTTTTTTTATTCTTTTCTTTTTCATAAACACTCGAGAAAAAGTACATCTTTATTTTTCATTATACCTCTTTGCTCTAGGTATAGGCAGATTAAATATATACGCAGAAATGTATCATCTTTTCTTCAGAGAGCATCCAGTACTCTATGTTTATATTTTCAAAACGATCTGGTTTTGTGCATTGTTTTTTCTTGTTCATTTCATTCGTTACTTACTTAATACAAAACAATTTTTGCCTAAATGGGATAGATTTCTTGTTATTTTCAATAACATATTTGCGTTAACCTATTTACTTTTTTTAATTATTAGCTTTTCTTCGCAATACAGAGTGACGCTTCCTAATATTTTTATGTTTAATACTGAAATCCTTACATTATTCATTCCAATTACCTTTTTACAGTCTATAAAGTGGATCAAAATAAACAAAGTACTTACTTTTATTATTCTGCCACTTCAGTGTCTTTGGAGCATCTGCTTTTTAATATTTCAATTTGGTGGGCTTCAAACAAATTGGCATCTTATAGAAACAATTTTATTGAGCTGTCTTGTTTTATCATATTCATGGATTTTATTGCACCGTTTTACAGATTTAAAAAAGCAAATAGCCCAAAGAGAAATAGAAATGAAACTGGAAAGAAGCAAGATTATTGAGCAGAAAAAAATAGAATTGGAAGAGCAGGTAATCATACGGACTGCAGAGTTAAAAGACTCATTGGAAGAACTCAAATCAACACAGGCCCAACTCATTCAATCAGAAAAAATGGCCTCTCTCGGTGAACTCACGGCCGGTATTGCCCATGAAATTCAAAACCCGTTAAACTTCGTGAATAACTTCGCAGAGATAAATAATGAATTAATTAAAGAAATGAAGGAGGAATTGGCAATTGGCAATAAGCAATTAGAAAAAGGAGAAATTAATGCCACCATAGACAAACTGAAAAATGCTATTGAAGTTATAAACGATATTGAATCCAATTCTGAAAAAATAAATCATCATGGTAAACGCGCTGAAAGCATCGTCAAAGGCATGCTACAACACAGTCGTAAAAGTACCGGTACTAAAGAGCCGACAGATATCAATGCTTTAGCTGATGAGTATTTGAGATTGTCATATTATGGTTTGCGGGCAAAAGATAAATTTTCTCCTGAAGGGATGGCTATGACAAATACAGCTTTCAAGTTGGATTTAGATCCAAACTTGCCATTGGTAAATCTAATACCACAGGATATAGGACGAATATTTTTGAATTTGTTTAATAATGCGTTTTGGGCAGTGAATGAGAAAAAGAAGTTGAATATTGAAGGTTACGAGCCACTTGTTATGGTTAGTACAAAAGTGATGACTCTTCCGTCGGGGTTACAGGGAGTTGAGATTAAAGTAGTAGACAATGGGTCCGGTATTCCAGCTCATATTATCGATAAAATTTTTCAACCATTTTTTACGACCAAGCCTACCGGACAAGGTACAGGTCTGGGGCTGAGCTTGGCGTATGACATCGTGACGAAAGGGCACGGAGGTAGTATTGAAGTAAAATCTAACTATTGTCCTCCTGGCGGGACGCAGGAAGAGGAGAGTGCGGAAAGAGTGGGAAGTGAGTTTCAAATAACATTGCCAATCCCAAAAGTATAATTTATGAAATCCCCTTCTTTCTTCCTCAGCATCCTGGTAGCACTTGCCTGTGCTTGCAACAGCAAACCGGAAAACAAGCCAAGCGAGACGGTAACTCAGGGGGATTCCCTTGTGCCATTCCAAGTTACGGTGTTAGCCGAGCTGCCCGACAGCCTGCAGCCCAAAACCTTTTTGCTCGAGCAGATGCCCAAACCTGCAAGAAAGGTCGTTCCCAAAACAGGCGGCATCACCAAAATGCTTCCCGTTTTAAAAAACGAAAATGGCGAAACCATTTTGGATGCCGAAGGCAAACCCTATATTATGGGTGATGGAGGCAAATCAAATTTCACCAACTTTACGACCGACAACGGCCTCGCTTTGGATGCAGTCTTTTGTTCGTTACTGGACAAGTTCGGAAATCTCTGGTTCGGCACTTTTGGCGGAGGTGTCAGCCGCTATGACGGCAAATCATTCAGCACTTTTACCACCGCACAGGGGCTTGCAAATAATCAAGTTTGGAGCATCACCGAGGATAAAAGGGGGAATTTCTGGTTCGGCACTGGGGGCGGAGGTGTAAGCCGCTATGACGGCAAATCCTTCAGCACTTTTACCACCGCTCAGGGGCTTGCACATAATTCTGTTAGGAGCATCACCGAGGATAACACGGGAAATCTATGGTTCGGCACACTAGGCGGAGGTGTATGCCGCTATGACGGCAAATCCTTCAGCACTTTTACGAACGCACAGGGGCTTGCAGGCAATGAAGTTTGGAGCATCACCGAGGATAACACGGGGAATCTCTGGTTCGGCACTGGGGGCGGAGGTGTAAGCCGCTATGACGGCAAATCCTTCAGCACTTTTACGACCGTACAGGGGCTTGCACATAATTCTGTTAGGAGCATCACCGAGGATAACACGGGAAATCTCTGGTTCGGCACAT
>JANOWJ010000041.1:0-94678 GCA_031417835.1 Saprospiraceae bacterium
CTTTGCGCTTCCCGCCTGACAGTTGTCTATCACTTTGCCTAGGTTACTGTTGATCTGAGCTGCTTGAAAACAAGTCAACCGGCGACTTTTACAGATCGCTTGTGGTGCTGCTTTGTCTTCGATAGTCACATAACCCCAGCAGGAATTGCCGTCTGGCGCTACCACTCGATACACAAAGGTATAACCCAAGTGAGATCGATCAACAGCATCATTCGCTATTTGACTGGTCCCAAATGGATGCACTAAGTCTACTGAGTAAGCACAAGTGATATCAGGGTTTTCTAAAAAATCATCTGCTTCAAATGTCCGTGTACAGTTTCCTGCAGCTGGCATTGAGGCATTCACATGGTCATTACAGACCAAATTACAAGGTACTTGTGCTGAGGCCTTGAAGCCCAACACCAGCAGTAGGATCGGCAAGCACCAGCTTGTCAATCGTGCGAATGAAAGAATAGTAAAATTCGTCTTTTTCATAAAAGATTCGTTTATTGTTTAGTTCTGGTTTTACAAATATTTAATGACCTTTTGTCTGACAAAGGCACAACTGAAATAAGGGGGTTATTTCAAAAGGGGGGGAACCTTTAAAGGCGTAAATATAAATTACCGTCCAATCAACGAAAAATTATTTTCACACTTTTTTAATTAATTTTTATTTATCTTCCTTTACCTTGAAATAGAACGAGTATTGTATATAAAATAATTTTAATATCTAAGGACAGAGAAAGATTTTCAACATAAATCAGGTCAAATTTCAATCGCTCGACCATTTGTTTGATGTCAGATGCATAACCAAATTTGACTTGGCCCCATGATGTGATTCCTGGACTTACTGTTAAAATCCTTGAGTAATAAGGCGCTATATTTTTTATCTGATCAATAAAGAACTGACGCTCAGGTCGAGGTCCCACAATAGACATATCGCCTCGGATTACATTTAAAAATTGGGGCAACTCATCTAATCTCCATTTTCTCATAAAGGAGCCCCATGGAGTACACCGATCATCCGATTCCTGAGTCAATTGCGGACCACTCTCCTCAGCGTTTGTATACATTGATCTAAACTTGAGTATTGAAAAGGGTCGCCCATATTTGCCAATTCTCAACTGAGAATACAGTATAGGTCCATGAGAGGATTGATTGGTTTTGATGACTAAAATCAAAATAAGAGGAGATAATAATACGAGGATAATACAGGAAACAAACACATCAGCAGTTCTCTTCAAAAGGGATTGCCATAGCTTCATCTTGCCTGCAGGCAATTCAATGAGTGCTGCACTGTATAACGAATCCAATTTGACATGGCCCATTAAAAAATTATAGGAGTCCGGTGTGATTCGGATCAAAAGTGATGTTTTTACAGATCGTAATCGATGAATGATCTGGCTAAGTTCTGCATATTGCTCTGTGCCCAATGAAACAATAACTTCTTCGATTTGATGTTGTGTAATCACCCGTTCAAGCTCTGAGGCCGTTCCGAAATAGGTAAGATTATCCAATGGACCATTCCCTAAAGATCCAACAAAATCTTGACCCATAGAAGGCATCTTCTTGTTTAATTCTTGGTATAAATCCTGCGTCT
The DNA here is from genome assembly GCA_031417835.1 of Saprospiraceae bacterium. Lineage (GTDB taxonomy): Bacteria > Bacteroidota > Bacteroidia > Chitinophagales > Saprospiraceae > JADJLQ01. The sequence goes on from JANOWJ010000041.1 coordinate 1,580, forward strand.
TCTGATCGTATCCTATCAATAGAGTCGTATAGGTAATCGTTTTGTTTTTGAGCTTATGGCTGCTGAGTGAGAGAATTATAAATTTGACCAGAGCAGGTAGACTAAAAAGCATACCCCATATCATAAAAGATTGAATAGTCGTCAATGATAAGATATCAGGTCTCTTCAGAATAAAAACAAAAAACAAAATTGAGTACAAAGTCGAACGGATCAACCAATTGCCTAAAATTTTCATCCTAGAAAATCTATAAATATCCAATGCTCCTTCAAACAATACTCCATCTAAAACTCCGATAAAGGCGATTAAAAGATAAACCAACAAGGATGGAGATCCTTCAGCAGCAATTTTATTATATAAAAAATGGACACTATATACCATTGCTAAAGCGCTACATAGAATATAGAATATCGTGTGAATAGTCCTCAATCTCCTCATGGCAAGCATATGATTCTGATATTATCCAATGTAAAAAAAGATGAGGTGGAAGATTTGGCCAAATCACTTTTGATTAATAATTGGAACGAATTAAATCTTTCTACATTTAAAAATTCTGATAATGGAATATATACTTTTTTCCATTCCGAGTTTGGTCGTAAAGTAAAGAAATAATTTTTTTCACCTATTGATCCGGCGAAGGAATTCAATCCAATTTTGACTTCACTATCCGATTTAAAATCCAGTTCTACAAATGCGGACATGCGTGATGACGGCTTGATCGTAAAGCCAATGGATGCAACTTCGATGACAGGTCGCTGAAGATCCATCATTCCCAAACCCGCAGAATTGCCTTCTTTGACGGATTGATTGCTCCGCATCAGCGAATGACCAGCTATAGTATCCAAGTCAAACGTAAAGACAGATCCAGATTCAAAGCCTTCTTGTAAAAGCGTTATCATATTATTTTTGTACGAAAAAATCGGCTTTAGTACCAGAGTATCTTGACCTAAATCTTTTTGAACAATGCTATATGGATCCATTAAAGTGTAAATCTCCGGTCTTGCTAAAATGCCAAACTCCCGAATACCCGGGAAGAACCTCAACCGAAAGGAATCCTTTCTTACTATAGGGATTCTGGCAGGGATTGGAAAAGCACCAAGCAAAACATCATCGGAGTACACCCAAAGATCTCTTAAGTTTTGCGATTGAAACTGATTTGTGGAGGTCTTTAGTACTGTCTCCGGAATGATAATGTAGACTTCATCTATAGACTGATATGCATGCTGATCACAGGAAAATAATAAGAGTGCTACTAAATAACCCATCCATCTCATTAGACCACATTCTTGGATTTAAGAGAATCAATTTGGCTTAGTATCTCCTCAGCCACTTTGAGCGCAGCCAAGCCATCATCGAGCGTCACTACCACCTCCTGGTCATACTTAATCGAATTTGAAAATGCATTGAGTTCATCCAAAATTGCATTATTTGTGGGTGCAGTCGGCATATCGACCTGAATATGTTTTATGCCAAAACCTGTATCAATAGGCCACGATAATGGATGATCAACAGGTGCCAAATCGGATATTTTCACAATCTGACTTTCTTTGTCCAGCAAATCCAATCCGATATATTCATCTTGCTGAAAGACCCGAAGTTTTCTCATTTGTTTTAATGAAATGCGGCTAGCCGTAAGATTGGCTACTGCTCCCCCTTCAAACTCTAATCGAGCATTGCAGATGTCAGGTGTTAAGCTCATAACCGCTACACCACTTGCTCTAATTTCTAGAATTGGTCTTTTGACCATAGTGAGCACCAAATCAATATCATGAATCATCAAATCCATCACTACGGAGACATCCGTACCTCGAGGCTTGAACTCGCTCAATCGATGGCCCTCTATAAACATGGGCTTATTAAATAAATCCTTGACTGCTAGAAATGCCGGATTAAACCGCTCTACATGACCTACTTGGATTTTTAATTTTTTGGTTTCGGCAATCCCTTTTAAAGTCAGTGCTTGTGCGCTTGTGGCGGTCACAGGTTTTTCAATGAAAATATGTTTCTGAGCTTCCAAACAAAGGATTGCCCAATCAAAGTGGGTGCTCGTAGGACTGACAATACATACCGCATCAACAGCATGAAACAACTCATCGATCGTGGAAAAAATCGGAAGGTCTTCCTCATTTGCAATTTTTTTTTCCACTATTTTATCAATATCCCAGACTGCAGACAAAACTAAATGCATAGACTGCTTAATGCATTTAATGTGGATTTTACCTAAATGTCCAAGGCCAATAACAGCGATTTTGATCATTTTAATTATACTTGTCTATAATACATCAATACCGCTCCAAAAACAGTAATCAGAACTATCAATAAAATAGCGACAGTAATCGATCGTCGAAGATTGACCGCAAAATTATAAATTAGATCGCGGTGTTTAGAATGCTTGACCAATATTTCTGATTCCAATTTGTTTTTATCGAATACAGCAGATGCATCAAAATGAATCTGCAAATCTTTTAATGAACGATATGACTTGAGTACTTTCACTCTAAAATAAACATTAGCCACTACTAAAAGTATAAAGAGGGTAATTATAAGGTACATTAGGAATTGTTCCATGGGCAAAAATAACCTTTAATATAAAACGAAGTTAATTAGCAAAGCTACTTGATAAAAAAAGGGTTAAGCTTACCGAATCAAGGCAAAACTTCCACTTTTATGTTTAGTTTGTCCTTTACAGGTGTAGGTCAAATGATAAACAAACAGTCCAGGGTTGACAGGAGTATTTCTAAAAGTGCCGTCCCAACCTCCAGCTGCATCAGATGTCGAATAAAGCCTTTCACCCCATCTGTCAAAAATTTCAAAGTTTTTGACAGCCTCAGTGACATAAGGATTGGTGATGCGATACAGATCATTCAAGCCATCCTGATTGGGTGTGAACGCTGTAGGCAGCCGGACCTGATTACAGTCAAGCATGGATGGATCGATCACTGTGACCTTCAAGGTATCGCGGATGATACAGTTGCCTTGCGTGGAAGTTAAAGAATAAGTTGTGGTGACGGTTGGGGCTAGACTAGTCATCCCAGTCGAAGGATTAGTCACGCCTGCACTCGGAGACCAGGTATAATTAAGAGCACAAGTCTGGGAAAGCCTTACATTTACTTTTCCTCCTTTAAAAATGACTGTATCCTTGTTTAGAATATGGTCGGTGATGGAATATAAAGACTTGACTTCCGAAAGGGTGAGTGCTTTATTATACAATCGTAGCTCGTCAAAGCCACCTTTAAAACGAATATCAGAAATGGAAAGACAAGGACTGTTTGCCAATTGCAATTTGGCTTTGTTTTGAACGGTGATGGTATAATTATTAATTCGGGTATCTTTTTCTTGTCCATTCACAAATAGACTCAGTCTATTGCCCGCTTTTACGAATACGATATGAAACCAACACGTGTTGGCTGGCAAAACTGCCTTGACCGTCCCATTATTATCAACCCGCTGCACCACATCTGCTACCAATGTCCTCTGGTCTGCAACATAACGGATAGCAAAAAAACTATCTATACCACAATTTTCCCTTTTAGATAGAATATCCATCGTACCAGTCACCTGATCAGGCATAAAATAAAAACTGACTGTAAAATCAGCGTTAAATAAGGATTGGATGGCCGATGAATTCCATTCAGCAAAATTCAGGCCTCCGTTCCAAGCGATCGCTTTGCCGGGAGTACCACAAACACAATTCAAAGGCCCGACGGAGGCAGCTTGGGCCTTATTTTGATGATCATTTACGGTACAGGAATCAAAATTAAAGTGTGCGACTAATGCATTATCAAGTTGAGCACTTAAGCCAACGGATTGACAAAATCCGAGCAGAATCCAGCACAATCTAATAGAAAAAGAATATTTTTTCACCGATAATACATTCCTGATGTACAAATAGAACGCAAAAATAGGATAAAAGCAGCTATCGTAAAACGATCAAGCAATAATCAACCAAATCTGAGGACAAATAACCAAGTAACGACTCAAAAGGTGATGGATTCTAAGGCTAGCCCTATCGATTAGGCGAAAAATTAATGCTTTAACAAATAATGCGATTATTTTTGCCGCCTCTAATGAAAAACAAAACTGAGCATGAGATGTCATTTCTGGATCATCTCGAAGAGTTAAGGTGGCATATAATCAGGGCAGTGGGAGCGATTCTTGTTTGCGCTATCGTAGTTTTTTTGTCCAAGGAATTTGTTTGGGAGACCATCATATTGGGCCCCACCAGAAAAGATTTTTTTACATACCGGATTTTTTGTGAAATCTCAGAGTCGTTTTGTTTTGGTCCAGACGAGATCCAAATGTTTACCCGAGATTTTGGAGAGCAGTTTATGATGCATATGGTATCCTCCTTCTGGCTTGGTCTTATAATGGCTTTTCCATATATATTATGGGAAGTATGGCGATTTGTAAAACCCGGACTCTATGCTAAAGAACAGAAAGCGATCCGAGGGGTAGTAGCCATCTGTTCGATGTTGTTTTTTATTGGAGTTTTGTTTGGCTATTATGTCGTGACCCCGTTTGGTATTTCTTTCCTTACCAACTATGAAATCTCTAATTCGATCCAAAATACGGTGAGCTTGGGGTCGTATGTGAATTATCTGACCATGTTTATTCTGCCTTTAGGTTTAATTTTTGAACTACCAATGGTGGTCTATTTTCTGGCCAAAGTAGGTATTGTTTCGGGCCCTATGTTGAAGTCATTCCGTCGCCATGCAGTCGTAGTCATTGTGATCATTGCGGCCATCATAACGCCTCCTGATGTGGCATCACAAATATTAGTCAGTCTACCTTTGATTGTATTGTATGAGGTCAGTATCATCATTGCCGGCAAGGTCAACCCTTTGCCTAAAGACGAACCAGATTCGGACGAGTATGACTATGATGAGACCAAAACCCAAGAATAAATGATTCGACTGTCATCTGCCTGGACTTTGGTATTAAAATTATTCTTTCCAGTTTTTTATATTGTATTTATGGGTGCCTGGTCCATAAGTACTATTTATATGGGCGACGAGGTATCGCCTGTATTTGAGCATTGGGTGTATAGGATCAGTATGGTGATTTTATTTATGACCGGGATCCTGCTATTTAGATATACAACTTGGAGACTCAAGCGACTCGACGGTTCATCGACCCATTTGTACATTACAGATTATTTTAAAACATTTCGATACTCTTTTGAAAGCTTGGATGAACTAAAACCAATATCATTTGGCCCTTTTCATTTTCTGAGAATCAAATTGAAAGAAAAAGGCAGTTTTGGAATTAAAATGTACATTCTAATCGAAAAATCGGTTTGGGAACAATATTTAATTGCTCATCCCCAACTATTTGGCAAGCTTTCATCTCGGCAATAAGGTAATCACCGGACAAATCATCTCCTCCATTGAAATGCCGCCATGCTGAAAGGAGTGCAAGTAATAATTGTGATAATAGTTATAGTTATTGGGATATAGAAAGAAGCCATCATTTTTGGCAAAAATAAAAGCTGAACTAATGTTGGGACTGGGCAATCCTGCTTTTTTAGGTTCTCGGATTTCAAAAACTTCTTTTTTATCATAATTTAGATTACGACCTACCTTGTATCGAAGGTTAGTGGTAGTCTCTCTATCGCCTATGACTTTGATGGGAGATTTTACACGAATCGTACCATGATCAGTGGTAATCACTACTGTGACTTTTTTTTCAGCCAGCTTTTGTAATAAAGTCCAGAGCGGGGAATTGGAAAACCAGCTTAAGGTCAAGGACCTGTACGCTTTTTCGTCACCAGCCAATTCTTTTAAAACTTCCATTTCTGTACGTGCATGGGATAACATGTCAATAAAATTGTAAACGATCACCGTAAGTTGATTTTCAAGCATTCTGTTGCTTGAATCCGGAAGATTTCTAGCATCGCTGACTTGAGTGATCTTTGTGTATGAAAACTTAGGTATTGTCTTAAAATGGCGTTGTAGCTGTTGCTCCAATAAATCACTTTCATGGAGATTTTTGCCCCCCTTTTCATTGTCATTCAACCACCAATCTTCAAATCGTTGTTCTATTTGACTTGGCAATAATCCCGCAAAGATGGCATTTCGACTGTACTGGGTAGAGGTGGGCAATATACTCATAAACTGATCCTCTTGCTCTACTCTAAATCGTTCATTAATTTTGGGTTCAATAGCTTTCCATTGGTCAAATCGGAGATTATCCAATAAGATCATGACGACCGGTTTATCAGCATGGATCAGCGGAAAAACTTTTTCTTTAAGTAATCGATGGGATAAGATTGGAGCATTCTTAGGATTATCGATCCAATCTTGGTAATGTCGGGCTACAAATTTACCAAACTCTCCATTCGCCTCTGTTTTTTGAGTAGCCAGGATCTGAGTCATCTCAGGGTTATCCGATTGATCGAGTTTAAGCTCCCAATTGATAATGCTTTTATATACCTCTATCCAATCCTTGAGATTACCTGCGGAATTGATTTGATAAGATATGTTTCTAAATTCCTGTTGGTAATCAGAAGTCGTCTTCTCCCGTACCAACCTTCGATTATCCACAATTTTTTTTAAGGTTAGCAGAACTTGATTTGGGTTCACCGGTTTGATCAAATAATCATCAATTTGGGATCCAATAGCTTCTTCCATGATGTTTTCCGCTTCGTTTTTGGTGATCATTACGATAGGGAGCTGAGGATTGATTGCTTTAAATTTAGATAGAGTCTCTAACCCTGATAAACCAGGCATAGATTCGTCTAAAAATACGATGTCAATATCCTTGTGAGCATGATACTCTTCCAATGCATCATGTCCATTGCTAACCAAAACAAATTGGTAGCCCTTTTTTTCTAAAAAATAGACTTGAGGTTTAAGTAAATCGAGTTCGTCATCAGCCCAAAGTATCTTTACGCCATCCATATCTTTCCTCCTTTTATTGAGCTTCTTAAGCTAGTATTGTACATTAAATGTAATTTTTTGGGGTATTAGATAAGTCAAACTAAACACCAATGGGTAACGGTATCAAAGTAAAATATATTTTTGATGGTATGAATAAAAGAAAAATTATCAACGACCCGATCTATGGATTTACGACCATTCCGGACGATTTAATTTATGATTTGATTCAGCATCCTTTTTTTCAGCGATTGCGTCGAATACGGCAATTAGGGTTGACCGATTATGTATATCCGGGTGGCACACATAGCCGCTTTGCACACGCACTGGGTGCACTTCATTTGATGACAGAAGCTATCGATGTATTGCGGAATAAGGGGATTCACATCACCAATAAGGAAGCCCAAGGTGCACAAATCGCAATATTATTGCACGATATTGGTCATTCTCCCTATTCGCATGCCTTGGAGCGAAAATTTATTCCATGGAGTCATGAAGAGATCTCATTGGAGTTTATGAAGTTGCTGAATGTAGAGTTTGACGGCAAACTGGATGAGGCAATTACCATATTTACTCATAGACATAAGAAGAAGTTTCTGGCTCAGTTGGTTTCAGGCCAACTAGATTTAGATAGGATGGACTATCTCAACAGAGATAGTTTTTACACTGGTGTAGCTGAAGGGGTCATAGGGTACCAACGGATTATAAAGATGTTAAATGTAGTTGATAATCAATTAGTTGTTGAAGAAAAGGGTATATATTCTATTGATAAATTTTTACATTCTAGGCGCATCATGTACTGGCAGGTCTATTTACACAAAACGGTGATAGCCGCTGAACAAATGCTAATCCATTGGTTTGAAATGATCGTTAAGAGCAAAACAGGTATAAAATATATTCCCAGTTTGGGTGCTTTGACCGCAATACCACCACTAAAAGAATTTAGTAAAAAAATACTCATGAAGTTTTCTTCCATCGATGATTCAGATGTTACCATGGGACTAAAATCCAGTTTAAATTCAGGCGATCCCAATATTGTAGTTTTGGCTGAGGGTTTATTAAATCGAAAATTATTCAAATGTCAGCTTTCCAAAAAACCATTTAGTGCATTAGAGATAAAAAAGGTCCAAAAAAATTGTAATCATCCAAATTTAATATTTATTGGTAAGGAAACCAATGCAGGTTACAGTACTAAATTGAACGAAATCATGATTTTAAAAAAAGGAAATGTAGTAATACCCCTGTCCAAAGTGTCTGATTTTAATTTTTCAATGAATATTGATACCAAGTATTATATCATATACTCTTAAAAAGTGTTAGCTACTTCGAAACCGTTCATTGTACAATATATGGTCGAACAAATCATCATCCTTTTAAATACAAGGCTCTGTACATTTTGATTGTTGTGAGTACTTTTTAATAAAGACTTTGTAGGTTCTCGGGCCCCATTAGCACTATAAATTTATAAATCTGTCCCATTCAAGGCACTCTGCTATTCTAAAGAAAGCTTGCCCTTTTCTGATACTAAAGGATACAATTTCTATCTTCGCGGTTTCAAATTCATCTGTATAACTTATCTGTAATGTCATCCATAAAAGATCCTGTATTTCAACTGATCGCTAAAGAACTCGAAAGACAACGCCAAGGCATTGAACTTATCGCCAGCGAAAATTTTGCCAGTTATGATACCATTCAGGCTATGGGTACCTGTCTCACCAATAAATATGCAGAAGGATATCCCGGAAAACGCTACTATGGTGGGTGTGAAATCGTAGATGAAATCGAAACATTGGCCATAGAGAGACTCAAACAATTGTTTGGAGCCGCTTACGCTAATGTACAACCTCACTCTGGTGCACAAGCCAATAGTGCAGTGTATCTAGCTTGTCTCAAGCCTGGTGACACGCTGATGGGATTTAATTTGGCTCATGGAGGACATCTGACGCACGGATCTCCTGTAAATTATAGCGGTAAAACATTTAAGCCTGTATTCTATGGTGTAGAGCCTGAAACTGGCCTGATCGATATGGATAAAGTCCATGCTATCGCCAAAGAAAACAGACCTAAATTGATCATATGTGGAGCGAGTGCATACTCAAGGGATTGGGATTACCTTCGATTCCGAAGTATAGCCGATGAAGTAGGTGCCTTACTCATGGCGGATATAGCACATCCTGCGGGCCTGATTGCCAAAGGTTTATTAAATAATCCTATACCTCATTGCCATATCGTTACCACGACCACTCATAAAACTTTAAGAGGCCCTCGCGGTGGCGTGATCATGATGGGTCAAAATTTTGAAAATCCATGGGGACGAACAACATCCAAAGGCATACCAATCAAAATGTCCACCTTATTAGACAGTGGCGTATTCCCTGGTATGCAGGGTGGTCCGTTGGAGCACGTGATAGCTGCCAAAGCAATAGCTTTCAATGAAGCATTGAGCGATGATTTTAAGGTGTATGCTCAACAGGTAATGAGCAATGCTCAAGCTATGGCTAGCAGACTAAATGACCTAGGTTATAAGATCATATCCGGCGGTACGGACAATCATCTCATGTTGATCGACTTAAGCAATAAAAATATATCAGGGAAAGACGCTGAAGAAGCTTTAGTCAAAGCGGATATCACGGTCAATAAGAATATGGTGCCTTTTGATCAAAAAAGCCCTACAGTGACTTCAGGCATCCGGATAGGCACTCCTGCTATTACTACGAGGGGGCTTGAGGAGACGCATTGCACTATGATAATAGATTGGATGGACCAAATTATTCAAAATCCCGGCAACAACACCTTGATCTCATCCGTAAGATCGAAGGTACATGACCTCATGTCTGGATATCCCCTGTATCCTCAGATTTAGTTGATGTATTAAAGGCAGTGTACTTGACATCTACTAAAGAAAGGCCATGTGGTGGTAGACTCAGACTTATAGGTAATAAGACCTGATGGGTCAGAGCATGCCGTACTTGTTGTTCATTGATTTTACCAATTGATACATTGATACACATACCTGTGACCAATCGTACCATCCCTCTTAAAAAACGATTGGCTGAAATGGTAAATTTCAATGTTTTCGGTTCTAAAGATTCCCACTTTAATTCATGCAACACCACTTTATAACTTTGAAGGCCACTATCGCTAAGACAAAAAGGGAAAAACTGATCATAATCTTTGAGTACATCTGCAGCTTGCTGCAATCTAGAGATTACTAATAGATCCCAATGCTTAAACTGGAAAGACCGCTTATTGATAAAGGGGGATTTGAATCCATGAAGATCATATTCGTAGGTACGGCAATAAGCATCATATCGTGCGTGAAATGCATCTTGAACAGCAAATGCATTTTGAACAGCGATAGACTCTGGCAAAATCGCATTAAGATGATAACAAAAGCTACTCGCGAGTGGAAGGTCGTGATCAAAATGTGCAAAATATTTAGACGCATGTACACCGCGGTCAGTCCTTCCACAACCCACCAGTTGAATGGAAGGGTTACGGAGCAAGGTAGCGATGCCTTTTTCTAAAGTTTCTTGTACAGTAGGTTGCCCCGGTTGCTTCTGCCAGCCTTGGTAATCCAATCCATTAAATGAGCATTGCAATAAGAAACGCATGCGCAAAAATAATGTATAAAAGACACACTTATCGAGGGGCAAAAATCTGCCAATTAGTTTTTGTGTACTCTATCGACCAATATAAGTAGGATCTGCGGCTATAAATTTTGCATATAGCAAAGATGCACCGGCGATAATTAAATCTTTTAAGATGCCAGACATTGCATTCATCTTGTCTACTATATCCACAGCCGCCATATAAGATGGAATATGAATCAATGCTACAAACAATACCAACATAAAAGCCAACAACACGGCGGCTAATTTATCATACTTTTTTATTATAAACGAGATCGCTGCGGCCAGTAACCCTATTCCTGCCAAAACCACTCCTGCCGTACCACCCGGGGCCCAGCCTGACAATTTACTTAAGTTTACAAAGTGATTGATACCAAATATTGCAATCGGGACTGCAAACAGAAATCGGCCTAAACTAAAAATTGAATTCATAACGTAATATTTAAAGTTAATAAAATCAATATTTAATAAGACACGACGATTGCTAAAACTCCAGCCCAGGATTTCAGACAATTATCATGTCTTCAGTTTCCTGATTAAGCATTAAAAAAACAGACTCAAACGATTGGAAAACGATATACCACTGTTCCTATGCTTTAAAAGAAAACTTCCTTGTCAAAAACTCGAACAAGCTAAAGTTAATCAATACTATAAAGTTCTGCTGAAATATTTTAAAGCTGATGTTCGTGCCCGGGCGAAAGATTGGCAAATGATTATTAAAAGTAAAACACGGCGTGGTCAAAATTTGGCCAAAGGAGCTCAGGCTGCTTTAAGTTTAGTAAACTTAGATTTTTCGATTTTTAGGCGAACAAAGTCAAGATCAACAATAAGGTTTTTATGTTCGTTTTTAGAAGAAGGCATTTCAAACATTTCTTCCATCAAAATAGCTTCGAGCATAGATCGAAGCCCCCGGGCTCCAAGTTTGAAATCCAAGGCTTTGGTAGCAATATAATCTAATGCTTCATCTGTAAATTCTAAAATACACCCCTCCAGCTCAAATATCTTTTTGTACTGCCTGACCAAAGCATTTTTCGGTTGAGTAAGAATTTGAATTAAGGTGTCTTTATCTAAAGGATCCAAATGAGCCAAGACTGGCAAGCGCCCTACCAACTCCGGTATCAATCCAAAAGACTTGATATCCTGATGGGTGACATATGACAACAAATTATCCCGGTCCACCCATTCTTTGTCCTTGCTATTATAGCCAATCACTTGAGTATTGATTCGACGAGCTATCACTTTCTCAATCCCATCAAAGGCTCCACCGCATATAAAAAGTATATTTTGAGTATTTACGGTTACCATTTTTTGTTCAGGATGTTTACGGCCCCCTTGCGGCGGAACACTCACTTCTGCGCCTTCAAGCATTTTTAGCAAAGCCTGCTGTACTCCTTCACCAGATACATCTCTGGTGATGGATGGATTATCAGACTTACGGGCGATTTTATCTATTTCATCGATATAAATAATGCCCTTTTGTGCTGCAGCAACATCAAAATCGCAGACTTGGAGCAGACGACTCAGCATACTTTCTACATCCTCGCCAACATATCCTGCTTCGGTAAAAACAGTGGCATCTACTATGGCAAAAGGCACATTAAGAATTCTGGCAATTGTACGTGCCATCAACGTTTTTCCAGTCCCCGTCTGACCGATAAATACCACATTGGACTTTTCAATTTCAACATCGTCGGTTGCTATACCAGATTGCAATCGCTTATAATGATTATAGACGGCTACGGCTAGACATTTTTTTGCATCCACTTGTCCGATGATATATTCATCTAGATGAGCCTTAATCTTGGCCGGAGTGAGGTCTTTCGGTGGGGCAAAAGCCTTGTTTTTTTTCTTTTTAGTATCAAACTCTTCTCTAATAATATGATGAGCTTGCTCTATACACATTTCACAGATATGCGCGTCTAAACCCGCAACCAGGATGGCTACATCATTTTTGGGTTTACCACAAAATGCACATTGAGCATTATGATCGTTTTTACTCATAAGTTAAAACAAATTAAATCGACCAATTATACTTTCTTGCGGGGATTGTCCCGATTCAATACTTCATCGACCAAGCCATAATCTTTAGCTTCCTTGGCAGACATCCAATTGTCACGATCACAATCTGCTTCTATTTGTTCTGCCGACTTGCCGGTATGATAGCTCATGATTTCATACAATTCTTTCTTCATGCCTTTGATCAGATTGTAGGAGATCTCCATGTCAGTAAATTGTCCTTGCATACCTCCGGAAGGTTGGTGAATCATGACTCTACTGTGTTGGAGACAGGTACGCTTGCCTTTGCTGCCAGCTGTCAATAATACGGCACCCATAGATGCAGCCAGTCCCGTGCATATGGTACCAATATCAGGAGATACATATTGCATTGTGTCATAAATGCCTAGTCCATCGATCACACTACCACCAGGGCTGTTAATAAAAATCTGGATGTCCCGCTTCGGGTCCATAGACTCCAAAAAAAGGAGTTGTGCTTGGATGACATTGGCTACATAATCGTTGACCGGCACGCCCATGAATATAATACGATCCATCATGAGTCTGGAGAACACATCCATACCGACTATATTCATGGATCTTTCTTCTATAACAGTAGGTGTAAAATCGTGAATATTAGGCACGGTCACCTGGGACATATATTTTTCTAAATGAGCACTATTCATGCCCATATGCTGTGTAGCATATTTTTTAAATTCTTTAGATTCATTCATTGGACAACTTGTTTGATATCGTTGGTTCAAAAATACAAGAACAATAATTAACTGTAATAGTTTAATTAATGATGGTCGTGACCTGCATGATCGTGATCCCCATGATCGTGATCGTGATCGTGATCGTGATCGTGATCGTGATCGTGATTGTGATTGTGATCGTGGAGAGCCTGAACTTTTTGTCTACGTTCAGCAGAATCCTTGCGTGCAGCTTCCATTAAATCCTTAAATTCTGTTTGAGATGTTATTTTAGGTTGCAGTTGAACAGCGTTTTTCAACTGATCAAACAATTTATCAGTCAACACTTCATCATGTAACTTCTCGACTTGTTCGCGGTTCTGCATCATTTTTTGAATGGTAGGTTCCATAAACGATAGATCACCCAATGCCATACCACCAAAATAACCCATAATTTGTTGACGGATCCTGGCTTTAATATCTTCAGGAGCTACCTTAATTTCAAATTGTTTTACCAATTTTTCTCTTAAAATAGTCCAAGTCAGGTTAGTAGTAAAATCAGGATAATCCTGTTCGACGGATTCGTCAGTAAGTTGATTGTTTTGCACTTTGAGCCACCTCTTAAGAAACATATCTGGAAGCTCTTGTTTGTTTTCTTTGAGCAAATACTCTTGTATATCTCTGAAGAGTAAGGCATCCGCTTGTACTGTAAATTGTTTTTCTAGTTCTGTTTTTAATTTTTCTCTTGCTTCTTCTTCTGAGGTGACTATCCCCTGTCCGAATGCCTGGTCATAAAAGTCCTGATTGAGGGGAGCAAGCTCATTGGCTTTGATCTCTGTGATGGTCAGCTGAAATAGGTCAGGGATTGAGACTTCCGCCGGTAACGCATTAAAATAACGTTGTCTGATAAAAGCTTCATCTTTTTCGACATGGAATGAGCGCACATCTGCCTCAATCTGATCGCCTTGTTTTTTATCTATGAATAAGCCTTTGGCCGATGGATCAATTTGAGAAACCCAGACGGAAAATTCAGATTGTATACCGTCCTCCTTTACTTGGCCTAGCTCTACTTCTTTGGCCTGAATGGTAAGCATATGCTCCTCTTTGACTGGCTCATCTACCGTGATCAGACCGCCAACCCTATTTCTCATACTGGTCAATTGGGTATCGATCGTTTCTTGATCAGCCTGCACTTGCAAGAATTCAAAGGTGTGGTCCAATCCTTTGACATCCAGATCTGCGGTATATCCTATATCAAACTTGAAGGTATAAGACTGCGGCGAAAAAATATTGTAATAAATGTGCTCCTGATCGACATTGGGCAGAGGCTGCCCAAGTATGTTCATATCATTAGCCTGAAGGTGGTCAAACAACTGCTTTTGCAACAGATTTTCCACAACTTCCTGGAGAATGGCATTGCCGTACATTTTTTTGATAAGGTCGACTGAAGTTTTCCCCTTTCTAAACCCCTTAAGTTGAGCTTTGTTTTTGTAATTATTAAGCTCTTTTTGAAGATTGGGTTGATACTCTTCAAAAGAGAGGTCAACGGTCACAACACCCTGGAGGTGATCGGTACTTGTAAATAAAACGGCCATGAAACCTTTTAAAATGGATTAAAAAAATAAAAGTGCGGATAGAGGGACTCGAACCCCCATGCCTCACGGCTCCAGATCCTAAGTCTGGCGCGTCTACCAATTTCGCCATACCCGCAGATTTTTGGGACCGCAAATATACACATGGTAAGCGAACAAATACCATTTAATTTACGTTATCTTTAAACTAATTATGTCACAGTTGTCACCACCTATTGAAGAAATACAAATCGATGACGAAAATGACCGTTTACTCATTCAAAATGCCTACAGGAGACTCTTAAAGTCCTTTAAAACGCCTTTGGAAGAGGCTGATCGGATCAACATCCGCAAGGCCTACGAACTGGCTGTCCGAGCCCACATAGAGCAACGTAGGAAGTCCGGTGAGCCCTACATCCTGCATCCGATAGAAGTCGCTAGAATCTGCATTGAGGAAATCGGTTTGGGTCCGACAGCGGCCATCTGTGCCTTGCTTCACGATGTCGTAGAAGATACTAATGTCACTCTTGCTTTAATCAAAACCGAATTTGGCCCAAAGATCGAAATGATCGTCGATGGACTGACTAAACTGGACGGCTTGTACAACCTTGAGACCGCTCAAGCAGAAAACTTCAAAAAAGTATTGAGCACGTTGGTATCGGATGTCCGGGTGATCTTGATCAAAATGGCCGATAGGCTGCACAACTTGCGCACGATAGGCTCAATGCCTAGACATAAACAATTGAAGATAGCAGCCGAGACTGATTACATATATTCCCCATTGGCTCACAGACTTGGATTATATAATATTAAATCCGAATTTCAAGATATCTGCCTCCGTATACAAGAGCCTGATGATTACCAAGAGATCTTACAAAAACTAGAAGAAACAGAGGAAGGCCGAAATAAGTATATCGAACAGTTCATCAGTCCACTCATGGAAGAATTGGATCAACTCCAAGTCCCCTATAAGATCCATGGTCGTCCCAAATCCATATCAAGCATCTTGAATAAAATCAAGAAGAAAAAAGTGCCATTTGGAGAGATTTATGACCTTTTTGCAGTACGAATCATAGTAGATGTGCCTACTAAGATGGAAAAATCAATGTGTTGGCAGGTTTATTCTATTGTTACGGATGTACATACGCCTATCCCGGAGCGCCTCAAAGATTGGATCACCACTCCTAAAGCCAATGGCTATGAGTCGTTGCATACCACCGTAATCGGACCAGGTGGCCGTTACGTAGAGGTCCAGATCAGGTCATCCCGCATGGACGAAATAGCCGAGCGCGGATTTGCTGCGCACTGGAAATATAAAGGAATATCCAACCAACAAGCACTTTACGAAGATTGGCTGGATAATATCAGGGACATTCTAGATTCGCCTCATACAGATGCGATTGAGTTTATGAGTGATTTCAAGACTAATCTTTTCAATGAGGAAATCTATGTGTATACCCCCAAAGGAGATGTCCACATTTTACCGAAAGGAGCGACGGCTTTAGATTTTGCATTCAGCATCCATACAGATCTTGGGTATCATTGTACCGGTATAAAGGTAAATAACCGACAAGTGCCCATGGGTTATCATCTGGAACATGGAGATCAGGTGAATATCACGACTAATAATAGACAAAGACCTTCTGAAGGATGGCTCAAATTGGTAGTGACGGGAAAAGCCAAATCAAAAATCAGACAATCGCTGAAGGAGGAACGTAAAGAACAGGCAGACCTCGGAAAGGAATCATTAGAACGAAAATTTAAAAATTTAAAACTCGATCAGGAAGAAAATATAGATAAACTTGTAAAACACTATAAATACAAAACTCGACTAGACTTTTATTTTGCAATCGCAGTAGGCAATATCGAATTATCTGAACTCAATCAGATGGATTCTGAAAATGGCAAACTCTTGTTCATCCAAGACGAACCACCTCCTGTCCCGGCCGATAGCAATACTCAGGCTCCTGCACCAGAATTAGCTCAAACGATATCCAGAACAGGCTCTAATACTAATAATAAACTCTATATCAATGGGGAGCCGGCAGAACAATATGAATTTAGCTTTGCCAGCTGTTGTGGTCCATTGCCGGGCGATAATATTTTTGGCTATTTGACTTCATCATCAGGTCTCAAAATACATAGAACAAACTGTCCAAACTCCACACATTTGCTGGCCAATTTTGGCTACAGAGTGGTAAAAGCAGAATGGGGTGATCTTAATCAATCCGACTTTGTGGCAAATCTGCTCATCACAGGGACTGATGATGGACCCGGTGTGATCGAACGCATCTCTAAAGTAATCTCCAATGATCTAAATCTCAATATCAGATCATTTAGTATTGAAGGCAAAGAAGGTTATTTTGAAGGTAAAATGAGTCTGATGGTCAAAAATAAAGTACAACTGTCTAAGGCCATACATACACTTTCTAAGTTGAAAGAAATCTCCGTAGTAGAACGAATAGAATCCTAAGGACTGAGGATAAAACTTGATTCGGGACACTTAGGAATTAATTTGCCTAGCGACTAGAAGTAGTACAGCGCAAGATAAGGCATAGAATGACCTAACATAAAAAAGAATAAATTTGCAATATGAATTTCGACCAGGTAAAAGACATATTCTCAGCCCATTTAGATAAAAGCAGCTTTCGCAAAACACCGGAACGATATGCGATCTTAGAAGAAATATATAACCGAACCGACCATTTCGATGCTGAAGCACTTTATATCGAAATGAAAAATAAAAACTATAGAGTAAGTCGTGCTACGGTGTACAATACATTGGAATTATTGGTCAATTGTGACATGGTCAAAAAGCATCAATTTGGCAAAAACTTAGCTCAGTTTGAAAAATCCTTTGGGTACAAACAGCATGACCACCTCATCTGCATAGAGTGCAATAAAGTACATGAATTTTGCGATCCAAGGGTCCAACAAATTATCAACACCATGTCTGATATTCTTAAATTTAAAATCGAGAGTCACTCCCTCAATTTGTATGGAAATTGTTTAGGAGATTGTGATCGAAAGAAAAACAAATTTGCTTTGCAATCCATCCCTAGGTTATAAATGCAATAAAAATGGCTGGCTTAGATGATAAAATCAGCCAAATTAAAGAGTAGACCTTGTGATTATATCTGAATGTAATAACCACAAATAGATTCTTAATCAAGATCTATGAGAATTAGTTAATACAATCTAGCTATCAACTCTTTTCCTATTATTTGTAATTTTTGGCCATCTAACAAGTAGGTATATTTTGATGACTCCGGTCTTTAAACCATTAGCTATATTTGCGCCTCACTATTTATAGTTGGCACACATGGGTGTAGATATATTGTTAGGGTTACAATGGGGCGATGAAGGCAAAGGCAAGATCATTGATCGACTTTGTCCAGATTATAAGGTAGTCTGTAGATTCCAAGGAGGTCCCAATGCAGGCCATACCTTATATGTTGGAGATCAAAAAATCGTTTTGCATACTATACCATCTGCTATCTTGCATGAAGATATCATCAACCTCATCGGTAATGGGGTCGTGATCGATCCTGTAGTTTTTAAGAAAGAAATCGAAAAACTTGCTGTCCTTGGCTTTGACATTACTAAAAAGCTTTTGATTGCCCGCAAGGCGCACTTGATCTTGCCTACCCATCAACTGCTTGATATAGCATCGGAGAATGCCAAAGGTAAAGACAAAATAGGCTCAACGCTCAAAGGTATAGGTCCTACCTATATGGATAAGACAGGCCGCAATGGCATACGAGTAGGAGACTTGGAGGCTAAAGATTTTGATCAAAAATATAAAATACTCAAGGAAAAACATCTGACTTTGGTAAGGCTGTATCCAGAGGTAAATTTTAATTTGGAAGAGGCAGAAGAAAAATGGTTTTCGAGCTTAGACACCTTAAATAAATTTGAAAAAGTCGATTCTGAATATTTTATAGATCGGGTTTTGAACGAAGGCAAACGGGTATTAGCCGAAGGCGCTCAAGGGTCTATGCTCGATGTAGACTTTGGTACCTACCCCTTTGTGACCTCCTCTAATACGATCTCTGCCGGCGTATGTACTGGCATCGGTGTGGCTCCTAATCGAATCAAAAAAATCATTGGCGTCACCAAGGCATACTGCACCCGAGTAGGAAGTGGCCCTTTCCCCACTGAATTACATGATGAGACAGGAGAAGCGCTGAGGAAAGCAGGCAATGAATATGGCTCGACCACTGGAAGGCCAAGACGCTGTGGTTGGATAGATCTTGTGCAATTGCGCTATTCGATTATGATCAATGGGGTGGACGAACTGATCATGACGAAGATTGATGTCCTCAATGATTTTGAGGTAGTCAAAGCTTGTACACATTATACTAATTCATTGGGTGAGTTCATTAATCATATCCCTTTCGAATTGGAAGATCAACTAATGCCGGTACATCAATCTTTTGATGGTTGGCAGACAGGACTGGGTGAGTATCAAACTTATGATGATTTACCAAATGAAACCAGATCATATATAGAGGCTATGGAGTCGCAGCTACATAGGAAATTTGTGATGATCAGTCTGGGGCCAGGTCGAGATGAAGTCATTGAAAAAAATTATTAAATCCCACGAAAGCTTTAATCAAGCCATTTTGATAAAGGCAATATGATCAAAACTCTATAACGGATCCGGAAATGCCCAGATAATAATAGGGCTGATTCACTATTCATTCCTATTTATGCTATTCAATTTGAAGATCAAGTGATAGACGCTGCAAAAATCACCCAAGATACGGTGACCGCGGGATACTTATTGGGTGGTATTAGATCCAGTAGACCCACATCAAGTGATATTTACCCCACCACTGTAAATAGTACTTTCTATAGAGTGATTATGGTAAGGCGATAATCGAATGCGGTATACCAAATAAATAACTTTACTTGCAAGAATGGAAGTAAAATAAGATTAGATAAAAGGCAGAGTCAAATGTCTTCACCGACATAAATATCGATGCACGATAGGTATGCCATGGTCGTACTTTAACGACTTTATCGAATCCGGTCTATTAATTTATGGCATGATTCAAGTCTGAACAAACCCTGTTCGACCAGTATTTTGGGCACACCCATGTCCAAGATCCTGAATTTTAAATGATTTAAATTGTAACTCAACATTTTTAAATATAATAAGAGAACAGGCAATCCTCTTATAAAATAAAAAATGTGCTTGTAATCCTGTACCTTATGAGTTAATAAAACACTAAAAACATCTTCATTATGAGAAAAACATGCCTAATCATTTTCGCTTTTGGACTGCTTCAATGGTCTTGCTCTTCAACCACAGGTGCTGCAGGTGGCTGGCAATTTCTGGGTGATCAGTCGGTGGGTTATGTCGTTGATCATGATGAACTGACTCTGGGTAATGTCAATGATCAATTTCGCAGGATCCGATTACGAGTCACAGACGGACCCTTACACATTATCAATATGAGGATTCATTTTGATAGCGGTGGTGTACAAACCGTGCCATTCAATTCAGTGATACGAGCTGGTGAACAAAGCAAAGCGATAACTTTAGAAGGTGGCATGAGAAATATCCGTAAAATTGGTTTCTGGTACAATACTGTTGGGATCTTAAAAGGTAAAGCAAGGGTGGCTGTCTGGGCTTCAAAATAAAGCAAGCTAACTGTCCATTGATTTTTAAACAATCATAGTGCTCTGTATTGGGGTTTAGCTCCGCTTGATTCACATCGAAATAAACTGCGATTCCCGAATATATTTTATTCGTACCTCAACGACTCTATCGGATCCAATCGGGCCGCTTTTAAGGCTGGATATAAACCGGAAAATATACCCACTACTATACATACAAAAACGCCGAGTGCGATCCAATTCCAGGGGACCAGAAAATTGCCCCCGATCAACAAAGTGACTATATTACCTACCAGGATCCCCAGTACGATGCCTACTATTCCTCCCATGAGACTGATCAATACGGCTTCTGTCAAAAACTGGATCAGGATATTTCTGCTGGTAGCTCCGATGGCTTTGCTGATACCGATCTCCCTAGTGCGCTCTGTGACGGATACAAGCATAATATTCATAAGCCCGATCGCTGCGCCCAATAAGGTGATCAAGCCGATCCCGATGGTGGCCAAACGAATCTTGACAGTATTTTCTTTGATGATAGCTACAAGTCCTTCGCTTTTTTCAATTTCAAAATCATTTTCTTCATTGACCCGCAGCCCCCGGGCCATACGCATCTGTCCGGTAGCATCATTAACTGCATCATCGAGGAGAGCGACTTGATTGACTTTCACCGCCAGATCATAATTTTCAGTAGGTGAAGCATAGTATTGTTTGGCCTGGATGAGTGGTAAAAACACTACTCGATCGCTTGAGCTATTCATCGAGGAGCCTTTCGATTTTAAGATGCCTATGACTTGTACTCTGATATTACCTACCAGTATAATTTTGCCGATAGCTATATTCGGTCGATCCTTAAACAATAACTTGACAATATCAGTCCCTATGATGGCTTTGGGTGAACCGTTTTGAATTTCTAAATTTGTAAACCATCGGCCAAACTCTATATCATAACCTTTGACATCAAGGTAGTTTTCATCCACGCCCAAAACGGAAACCGTAGGATTAGTTTTTGCATTTTCAAACTTAAGTGCAGCTCGACTGGTACCGTAAAAAGAAACGGAGACTGAACCATCGATGGTAAATTTTTCTTTGAACTCCATAGCTTGCTGGAAGGAGATTTCCTCACCCCGTTTTTTGGTGCGCCCATTCTGACGAGTCTGGAAGTCACCCCATTTGGGACTGATGCCAAACGAATTGGCCCCTAAAGAAGAAAAATTATCACTCAAAGAAAAGATCAGCGTATCGATAGCCGTCAGGATACCTACCAAACAAATGATACCAACTGCTATGATCATCAAGGTCAAAGTAGCCCGGGTCAGGTTGGCCCGGATGGAGGACAGCGCCATTTTGAAGTTTTCTATGAGGAGCATGCAGGAATAAAGCTTTGGTTGATAAAGTTATAAACTTACAAGCAATACCGGTACTAAATTTAAACCTTCGATTAATCCAACGAATTCATAGACGAGGGTAAATGGGGGTGACTCAAAAAAGGCTATCTGGCTATATAAATAGTTTGAGACCAAATAAAAAGCTTTTAATGCTTATGATTGCATCGCCATCGGACACAATAATGACAATATAAAATTTGAAAGCAAAATTAACGAAGACAGCTAGAATAAAGTATAGGATCAAGGATTAAAAATAACGACCCAGAATACCTTTCATATCCTGATACACCCCAGGATTGCCCGCTAACAACTCAGACTTAAACAAATAATCCTCCCCACCTTTAAAATCACTGATCATACCACCAGCTTCTGTGACGAGCAATGCTCCGGCAGCTATATCCCAGGGATTTAGTTTCAGCTCAAAGAAACCATCCATACGACCACAAGCTATATAAGCCAAGTCTACGGCGGCAGCGCCCATACGACGGAGGCCTCTGGTATTGTAAAAAAAATACTCCAGGGCTTTTATATAAGCATCCATCCCATCAAAATTGCGATGTGGGAATCCAGTGGCTATCAACGAGGATGTAATCCCGGGTGTGGTGCTGACATGAATAAGCCCACCATTCAAAAAAGCTCCCTGCCCTTTGATAGCATGAAATATCTCTTTACGGTTGGGTTCATAAATGATACCTAAGGTGATGACTTCATGATGTCGGAGCCCTACACTCACACAAAATAAAGGGATACGATGCAAAAAATTAGTGGTGCCGTCCAGCGGGTCGATCACCCACTCCCACTCACTGCCTTCATCGTAGGCGATGGTGCCTTCTTCGGTCAAAAAAGCAGAACCCGGCAGGATAGCTTGTAGTCCAGCTACTAACTTTCGCTCTGCAGTCTTGTCGACATAAGACACCAAGTTATTCAAGCCCTTAGATTCGATATCGGCATCCGAAAAAAGAGATTGTTCAGCCAAGATCCAATCACCAACTTCTAAAACCAACTGACGAACTAAAGGGAAAATTTCGATTTCTTTCACGACTTATCCCATTTCGGCTACCACTTCTTTCACTTCCGGGATCATACGCTTGAGCATACCTTCGATACCGGATTTGAGCGTTACTGTAGAGGATGGACAACCGCTACAAGAGCCCTGCATAATGACATAGACTGTACCCTGATCGTAGGCTTTAAATTCAATATTGCCCCCATCCATTTCAACGGCTGGTTTGACATAGGTTTCGATAAGGTCTTTGATTCGTTTGACCAGCTCAGTATCCGCTTCATTGTACTGCGTCGTTGAGTTTTCTTTCTCCAGCAGATCCAAATGCTCCTGATACCCTTCCAATATGATCGGTTTGCTATCGGCTATATAGGTTTTGATATATTCTTTGAGCTCCAGCATGATCTCATTCCAGTCGGTATGAGCCTCTTTGGTGATGGTCACAAAATTATTGCACAGATAGACTCCTTTCACAAACGGGAATTCAAACAGGGCATAGGCAAACGGAGACCAGGCATAGGCCAGATCGGCATTTTTAAAATCTGCTATACCTTTATAGATGATCCTGTTTAGGACGAATTTAAGAGTCTCTGGATTTGGGGTCTGCTCCGTATAGAGCATGACAGGACTTTTAACTAAAGTTTCCATGATTGATCTAGATTAGATTATTGTTGCAAAATTACTCGAAACAGATGATATCTATCTGTTTAAATTTTTGAGATATTCCCGTGGTCTGTATTCCTCAAAACAACAATATACTAGTAGAACAGTTCACAGAAATCGACTTATATTCACTTCATGAAAACCTAAAAGCGGAAGTAGCTCAGTTGGTAGAGCATTAGCTTCCCAAGCTAAGGGCCGCGGGTTCGAGTCCCGTTTTCCGCTCCTGTACTTAAAAATTGAATATGATACAACGAAGAAATTTCTTAAAAACCACCGGACTCACCCTCCTTGGCACCTCATTATTGACAGAGGGCTCAACCAACCCATTTTTAATCCTGAAAAGAAAAAATCCACCCTCCGATACCATCCGATTTGGGACCATTGGGGTCAACGGCATGGGATGGGCCAATACTAAAGCGGCGATCACGCTCCCAAATATGCAATTGGTAGCTATCTGCGATATAGACCAATCCGTTATAGATAAAAGAATGGGTGAACTCAAAGACTTAAATGTCGATGCCACCAAAGTGCAGGTCTTTAAAGATTATAGAAAACTTTTAGATCAAAAGGATATCGATTTTGTGATTATTGGTACACCGGATCATTGGCATCCACTTATGACCATCCATGCATGCCAGGCGGGCAAAGATGTGTATTGTGAAAAACCTATAGCCAATAGCATAGGTGAAGTGCAAGCCATGGAGCGGGCTCAGAAAAAATACAATCGGGCTATCCAGGTAGGCCAATGGCAGCGCAGTCAAAAACATTTTAGAGATGCTATAGAATATGTGCATTCCGGCAAACTGGGCAATGTGCGCATGGTCAAAACCTGGGCCTTTCAAGGCTGGATGAAACCTGCGGCTAAGGGTAATGTGCTCCCAGTGCCAGCAGGTGTCGATTACAATATGTGGCAAGGTCCCGCTCCCAGAAGGCCATTTAAAAATGAACACTTTCACTTTAACTTTCGATGGTTTTGGCCTTACGCGGGTGGACTCATGTGCGATTGGGGTGTCCATATCATTGATTATGCATTATTTGGAATGAAAGCCACCATGCCCAAAACAGTCTCTGCATTAGGCGGAAAATTTGCATACCCGGATTTGAGTCACGAAACCCCTGATACCCAAACTACCATCTATGAATTTGATAAATTTCTTTTGAGTTGGGAGCACGCCTTAGCTATAGATAATGGTCCATACATGCGTACTCACGGCATAGGGTTTATCGGGAATAATGGTACGCTAGTCCTTGATCGAGGAGGATGGGAGGTATTGGAGGAAAAAGCTGTCGCCTCAAAAGTAATCGAACCATATCACGCCAGAGAAGACAACGGTGTAGTAAAACATTTTGAAAACTTTGTAGAAGTAATTCGAAATCGAAAATTTGAAACCTTAAATTGTGGTATCGAGCAAGCCGCTTTAGTCGCCAAAGTGTGTCAAATGGGAAATATCGCTTACAGAAGTGGCAAAAAACTCACTTGGGATGCTGGCAAACAAAGATTCACAGATGAAGGAGTAAATGCCAAGTATCTGATGAATAGGTATGAAAATGGGTATAAATTGGAAGTTTAACGAAATGAATGACAATTGACGATTGGCGAATGACAATTTTACAATTGACGATTGACTATTTGGATTGAGCATATACAAAGGATAATATTCCATGTACAACGTACAACGTACAACGTATCATGTTCAATGTACAACCTACGAGGTAACATGCCTATATGTTATGTACTTCAATGCAAAGATGTTTATTCGAATTTCTTTGCGTCTTTGCGGCTTTGCGCGCATACTTCCTATGACAAATAAAGGAAATCAGTTCTTGATCTTCTGATTGTTGACAAAGTCGAACAAAGTCAATTTGCGGATCTCGTAATAAGCTAGCCAATATTCGCTCAATGCACTAAAATAGGCTTTGCGGGATTTGCTTTGATCTTCAATAGCTTGGCTGAGTTCGACAATACCTACTTTTCCGATGAGATACCGCTGTGTGCTAAAAAAATAACGTTTTTGACTGGCCTCAGATGCTCTTAGAGCAATTCTGACTCGCTCCTTTTTTAAATCGAATTGTTTTACTTTCAGTGAAACCTCTTGTTCGAGGTTTGATTTCTGTTGACTGATGGTTTGATTGACCAATGCGAGATTAGAGCCTGCGATCTCTCGCCTTGCTTTTGACTTGCCCCAATCTGCAAGCGGTATACCGATATCTAGCCGCACGATTTCCTGGTCGAGTGGTTTTTTTAAAGCTTCATTTATAGTTTTGCCGGTTTGCGTAAATCCCAGGTTGCCCGTCAAGTTTACATTTGCACGTTGATCTTTTTTAGCTTCATCCAAAAATTGCTCCGCTTGTAGACGATTTACTTGTTGGGATATAAACTCACTTCGATGTTGTCTTGCGTATTCAATGGCTTGAGTCGGATCGATCTTGAGATCAGGCAATTCATTTGGAGTAATGAGTTCAAAGGAAATTGATCTTTGAATACCCAAAAAATTTCGCAGTTTTTCATTTGAGGTAGATACATTCAACGCGGTTTGTGAAAGTTCCACATCAGTATTCATTGCATTTATTTCACTTTGCAATAATTCTGTTTCGGCGATTTTCCCTACCTGAAATCTGGATTTATTTAACTCAAATAAAGTATCTGCATTAGCCTTATTGGACTTTACCGCTTGCTCTTCTAATTGTGCCACTAATAAATCAAAAAAATAAGTAACAGCTTGCAATGCAAGATTTTCAAGATTTTCAGTATACTTTTTATTTGCCTCTTCAAATTGTAATGGCCGGATCGATTTATCCCACTTCCAGCTGTTAAAAGAAAACAACGGTTGAGTGAACCCAATAAAAAACGGTCGACTGAGATAAGAAATGGATGGATCAACTACAGAAGTTTTAAATATATCTAAACGATTCAAACCCGTCGCAGCAAAAATGGTACCTCCCGTCATAGGGATGACTTGATTGAGCGAAATGGCCAAGTCATTATTCATCAATGACCTATTGACATATTGACTACTCCCATCAGGTAGGGTAATGAGATCGATGGTCCGATTGATATTAGGCAAGGATGCATTCAAATTTATCTGTGGCCTTAAGCTTGCTTTGTATTGCTGGAGTCGCCAGTATTGATTGCTCAGTCTAGTTTTTTCCAATAAGACTTCAGGAGCCTCACTTTGAGCTAGTGCGATGACCTGATCCAGGGTCAAAGTTTGTTTTTCAGGCTGCGATAGGGCCTGTACCGTAATTAATATAAATAGAGCTGCTAGTTTGATTCTCATAAAGTATGCTATTTAAGAATGACTATAAACATTATTCTGCTCTCAGAGATTTGATGGGGTCTTGCTCTGCTGCTTTTTGAGCTGGAAATAAACCAAAGATCAATCCGATACAAAAAGCTACACCAAAAGCCATCAATACCGACCAAGTGGAGATCACGGTAGGTATTTTTGCATAGTTAGCTATTGATTTGGATGCAATCACTCCCAATATGATGCCCGCCACACCACCAATAAAACTAATAATGATCGCTTCAAATAAGAATTGTTGGATAATGTCCGTCTTTTTAGCACCGAGTGATTTGCGCAAGCCGATTTCTTTGATACGTTCAAGTACGCTCGCCAGCATGATATTCATAATTCCAATACCCCCTACTAACAGGGATATAGCGGCTATGACGGCCAACACGAGATTAAATGTTCCTTGCGTTTTTTGCTGCTGCTGAATGAGCAATTCGGGAATTTCTATTTCGTAATCGGTCTGTTCGCGATGCCTTCGTTTAAGCATTCTACCGATGAATTCAGCAGTAGCGCGGAGCTCCTGGGTCTGACCAACCTGGATCACCGCTCGATCGAGTTGGTGATGGTTTTTAATAGGTGCATTTGGTTCACCCCGTTCACCCAGATCGGCCTTGTCGATTACGGATCGATCTTGGATACGCACCAGTGCAGATTGGATCGGAATAAAAATATCATTGTTATAATCCCGAATTCCTAGATTCTTGAGGCTTTCGCCTTGAGCATTACGTTTATCCAGTACACCTATAACGATCATCCATACATTGCCGATTTTTACCGATTTGCCTACTGGGTTTTGGTTTTGAAAAAATTTAGTTTTTAGGTATCGTCCTAGTATACATACAGGACTGGCTTGTTGGAGATGCATGTATGAAAACCAACTGCCATCATCCAATGTCAAGTTATTCAACGCAAAAAAATCATTTGTAACGCCTATACATGTAATACTCTGGGATTTACCCTCATACAACATAGTGCTGCTTAGACTAAATTCCGGACTGGTACGCACTACACCGGGTATCGATATATTCACCGCTTTAAGGTCAGCCAAAGTCAATCCCGGAGACCAAGGTTTTTTCTTCTTTTCGCTGGATCCAGCAGTCGCAGGCGTAGTTTCATCTGTCCCAGCGGCAGCTTCATTTTTTTCACCAGAAATCCCACCTGAACTACTAGAAGATTTGATCACTATGTTATTAGTACCAATCAGTCGCATTTGATCCAAAATAGCCCGTTTAGCTCCGTTGCCTATGGCCAACATTGCAATGACTGCCGCTACTCCAAATAAAATACCAAGCGCAGTCAACAGTGCTCGAAGTTTATTGACTAGGACCGCATCAAAAGCAAGGCCTAGATTAAGTAAAAAAGATTTCATATTCCCGGAACCGCTTCTTAAAAGATGACGAAATCATTACTCCCTTTACCTGGTGCAAGATTTTGGCCATCTTTTCTTGCTTCATCCGCTTTTAAAGCAAGTTTTTGGTGGCGCAATTTTCGAAGTTCATCGTGCGTCTTTAATGCTTTAGACTTGTCTTCTTCTTGCATAGGTATAAACTCGAATGCATCACCTTCGGAAGCAGTAGGCGGGTTTAGTAAAAAGTCATCATTTTCAAGTAATCCACCTAATATCATAATGGTGATGCCATTAGATGGTCCGATTAGGACTTCTTGTTTAAAAATTTTGTTCTTGTTTTTTCGATAGACATAAGTGAGTGAGTCTTTAAATATGGCATCGACCGGTACAGACAGAGCATCGCTATACTCCTCGATGTGGATTGCATTGCTCGTTGTCATGGCAGGTCGAAGGATAGAGTCTGATTTAAATAATTTGACTACCACTTCAAATACTTTAGCATCGTAGTTGCGCATTTGTTCGCCGACATTAGCGATTTTGATGACCTGACCTTCATACAATTCATCCGGGAAAGCATCTACCTTGATTTTTACATCCTGGCCTAGTTGGATTTTACTGATATCCACTTCATTGACATAAGATTTTGAGATCATGGAAGTTAAATCAGGCAATTCAGCTACTTCAGGATCCCACGGGGATATTTGGGCTCCAGGTCCTTTTTTACCATTCCAACTGCGAAAGTAGATCAACATTCCGTCTTTAGGTGCACTAATGGTAAATTTCGATGCCAATGATTGCAATTGATCCAATCGAGCTTGGGTTTGTTTCATCGTAGCATTTATCTCTGCTATTTTGGCCTGAGATTTTTCAACCGTCAATTTATATTTGTTTTTAAGCTGGATATAGTCCCGATCTGTTTTTTCGAGGTCAATGTTCGCTTGGCGTATGACGGATTGAGGTTCATAACTGCTTTGTTGCACTAACAATTGTTTTTCTTCTTTTGCAAATTCGAGATTGATGATCTGATCTCTGATGCCCCGCAACTCTATCGCGGTGTCGATCTTAGCTTGGTCTAGCTGAGTCATTACTTTATCGATCTCCGTCTGCCGTTCTTTCAATTTATTGCCCACTTCATTGCGATCGAGTTCTGCAACAAAATCCCCTGCTTTGACGGTAGTGCCCTCGGGGATAAGATTGGTGATCGTAGTGCGAAAGATACCGACAGTCTGCATCTCCGTAGAAGGGGCCTTGATCACTTCCGACCGCTTAGCGCTTAACTCACCACTCGCCTCTACAGATACATTAAAAGGACCTTTGGTGACCTTACCCAAAAGGTCACCGGACTGCTCTACTTTATTTTGTTTGCGAGTGTAGAATATAGAACCCAAAATAATAGTCAGCAGCAGGGCGGGGAGGATGATTTTGAGATATTTCATTGGAGTATGATTACAAAGAGTGAAATTGCGAAATCAAATTACCCTTTAGATGCGAAAAGCCATTCTATCGGCGGGAATTTATGAAATAATTAATGTTTTGGCGAATGACTCCTTTTGAGAAAACGACTCAGTTTGTCACTTAATTTACGCCAAACTTGATTTCATAATTAAAAAAACTCCTGAGAGCTTGCTATATTTTTAACTCAAGTAGAGATAAAGTATCAAAAGAACAATTACAATGGTGATCCACAATAGTCTACTAAAAAAATCTTTTTTTGCTAAATTTTGCTTCCTTATACCAATATAAGCCTCATATCATGCCATTAAACCGATGAAAAACAATAATGGAATTTTTTGGACACTATTTGCCAGAGGAAGTAAGTCATACCCTACATAAAAAATTGAGATTATCAATACCTGTAGAATGCCATACCTATATATGTACTAAAATATGAAGACACTCATTTTATAAGCATGGATCGGGAAATTATTGTATAAATAATTCGCTCTAATAAATTGAGGCTTATAAACTAGCCCTACCTTAGCCTCATGAAATTTGCTACCAAAGTCATCCATGCGGGTATAGTACCTGACCCGAGTACGGGGGCCATAATGACCCCGATATATCAGACCTCCACATACGTACAAGCCGCTCCGGGAGAACATAAAGGCTATGAATATGCTCGTACTCAAAACCCGACTAGGACCGTACTGGAAGAAAATCTTGCGGCACTTGAAAATGGCTCATTTGGAATATGTTTTGCGAGTGGTCTAGCTGCGCAGGATGCTGTAATGAAACTCTTAAACCCGGGCGATCAGATACTTTCTACTAATGATTTGTATGGAGGCTCGTTTCGTCAGATGCGTAGAGTCTATGAAAAATATGGGATCACCTCCACATTTGTCGATTTATCGGATGAGGCTACTGCGAAATCAGCTATCCAACCGGGTGTCAGACTGTTATGGTTAGAGACGCCAACCAATCCTATGTTGAATATCATAGATCTTGAATTGGTATGCGGCCTTGCTAAACAACATGGTATCATGGTGTGTGTGGATAATACATTTGCATCGCCGTACCTTCAAAATCCACTTGATTATGGGGCTGATATCGTATTACACTCGGCTACTAAATATATCAATGGCCACTCCGATGTAGTGCACGGAGCGTTGATTGTAAAAGAAAAAGAGTTGGCAGATCAATTGCATTTTATTCAAAACGCCACCGGTGCAGTACCTGGTCCTATGGATTGTTTTCTTGTACTGCGGGGGATCAAAACGATGCATGTGCGGGTACAGCGGGCCTGTCAGAATGCCGCACGTATTGCCCATCATTTATTACATCATCCCAAAGTAGCTAAAGTCTTTTATCCAGGCTTTGCCTCTCACCCTAATCATGCCGTAGCAAAAAAACAGATGCGGGATTTTGGAGCCATGGTCTCTTTTGATTTGAAAAATAACGATCAAGAGACTGCCTTTAAAGTTTTGAGCAGTACGAAGTTGTTTTCTTTAGCTGAGTCACTGGGAGGAGTCGAGTCGCTGATAGGGCATCCCGCGTCGATGACCCATGCCTCCATTCCAAAAGTAGAACGACTCAAAACGGGGCTTACTGACTCGCTGATAAGGTTGAGTGTAGGTATAGAGGATGTAGACGACCTCATTGCAGATCTAGACAAAGCCTTGACCCATGGATGATGCCAAAAGAAGTATAAAAAATTGGTCTGAGCAAGACCAACCGAGAGAAAAAATGATGGCTTTGGGCGCAGGAGGCCTCACAGATTCTGAGTTGATAGCCATTTTAATCAGTACTGGCACCAAAGATCAAAGTGCGATCGATGTGGCCCGCAACCTTTTAGCACGAGCAAATTTTAATTTGAGCAATCTGGCAGCATTGACCTTAACTGAATTGAAACAGACTAAAGGTATAGGAGAAGCTAAGGCGATAAGCATAGTCGCCGCGCTCGAATTGGGTAGACGACGCTCTACCGGCCCCAAAGAAATCAAACAAAAAATCAACTCCAGCGCAACAGCTGCGGCATTATTTGATCATCTCAAAACGAGTAAGCAGGAAGAAATGTGGCTGGCTTGTCTGAATAGAGCTTTGATACCAAAATTTGTCACGAGGGTACATTTGGGTGGCATCACTTCGGTCGTATCAGATCAACGGATTATATTGAGCATAGCGCTGGAATATAGAGCTACCTCTATCCTTATTGCGCACAACCACCCATCCGGAGTACCTCAACCCAGTCAAAGTGATTTCGATATGACCGAAAAGCTCAAGGCAGCAGGTGCCCTACTTGAGATCCGCCTCGCAGACCACTTGATCATCACTGAACAAGGCTATTATAGCTTTGCTGATGCGGGTATGCTGTAAAACAATCAATTTCAATTTATTCACCTACTACTAGCAAGTTCCGTATTTTTGCCCTTCTCAATGGCGGAACCACGACAAAAATTTAATTACTCACTCCTCAGGAGAGTTCTTCAACTTTCCATACCGTATAAAAAACTATTTATATGGACGATCGCCCTTGCTATACTTCAGGCTCCTCTCGGTATACTCCGGCCACATCTGATCAATGTGATGGTGGATGATCATGTGATGAAAAATGTATTATCCGGTTTGGGTATGCTCGTTTTTTGGTACATGGTAGTCCTCGTCGGCACGGTTTGGTTGCGCTACGTATTTATATTGGCAACTAATCGATTAGGACAATCGATCGTACGCGATCTTCGTACCCGGGTATTTAATCATGTCATTGATCTCAATCTTACCTACTTTGATAAAACGCCGATAGGCACTTCGACCACTCGTACCATCAACGACATTGAATCGATCAATGAAGTTTTTTCAGAAGGAGTGATCACTATACTCGCAGATATCTTAGGCTTGATTGCTGTATTGATCATCATGTTTGTCGTAAGTTGGAAGCTCAGTCTTATCTGTCTGACGACCTTACCTTTTCTGATCTATGCAAGTTATCTATTCAAAGAAAAAGTAAGGATCTCATTCCAACAGGTCAGGAGTCATATCGCCAAGATGAATTCGTTTCTGCAAGAGCGCATATCCGGGATGCGAATCATACAAATTTTCAACGCAGAACATCAGGAAATTGAAAAATTCAAAACGATCAATCGGGAGTATACTAAGGCAAATATCGATGGCATTTTTTATTATGCGGTATTTTTTCCTGTGGTCGAGTTGATCTCTGCCACCTCTCTTGCCCTCATGGTATGGTATGGATCCGGCGGGGTACTCTCTGGCGAAGTCACGCTAGGTGCTTTAATTGCCTTTCCCATCTACTTGACGATGTTGTTCAGGCCTATTCGATTTATGGCTGATAAGTTCAATACCTTACAAATGGGATTGGTAGCTGCTGAGCGAGTATTTGCAGTGTTGGACAATGAAAGTAAGATCACGAATGAGGGTACTGTAAAAGCAGAGCGATTGCGAGGTGATATTTCGTTTGACCAGGTGCATTTCAGTTATATCCCGGGACAAGAAGTACTCAAGGGTATCAGCTTTAACGTGCCTGCGTATAGCACGTTGGCTATAGTAGGTAGTACGGGCTCTGGTAAGACCACCATCATCAGCGTACTGGACAGATTATATGACATTCAAAACGGATTTATCTATATCGATGGCAAAGATATTCGTCAATATGAATTGTTTTCGTTGCGACAACGTATAGGTGTGGTACTACAAGATGTATTTTTATTTGGTGGCACGGTGATGGAAAACATCACATTTAGACAAGATCAAATATCCTCCGCTGAAGTACGAGCTGCCGCTGTACAAATCGGAGCCCATGAGTTTATTGAAAAACTTCCCGGGGCTTATGATTTTGTAATTTCTGAGCGAGGTTCTAACCTATCTATGGGTCAACGACAATTAATCTCTTTCGTAAGGGCCCTTGTATTTAATCCTGACATCTTGATATTGGATGAAGCCACATCATCCATTGATCCGGAGACTGAGTCTGTAATCCAATACGCCATAGAAAAACTGATCGAAAAAAGGACCTCTATCATCATCGCACACCGACTAAGCACGATACGCCATGCTGATCAAGTGATGGTGATGGATCACGGAGAAGTAAAAGAAATCGGCAGCCATGAAGCACTTTTAGAAGATCCACACGGACTTTACCGAAAATTGTATGAATATCAATTTTCTAGATATGTGGAAAGCGAATAAAAATGACATTTTGCAGCAGGCACTGTGTTGTTAAAGCGCTCTATTCCGATGCAGACGATGGACCTATGGCGGATTTAATATAATTTTGGTCGATAATCTGGATCTTTAGTAAACTTATGAACCAATAAATTTTGTTTCATCATATACATAACAAATTATCATGCAAACTCGTCAGAATTCTACTACAAAAACTATCCTTGGCTTGGTTATCTTATTGGTCATCATCTGGGGAATCTTCATCGTTTTTAAAAGCATTTTCAATATGTTGGCATGGGCTGCGCCATTTCTTTTCATAGCAGCACTCATAATCAACCACAAAGTGGTCTTGAGTTATGGCAAGATGTTGATCACCTTACTGCAGAAAAATACGGTCATGGGTATTATCGCTTTATTGCTTACCATTTTTACTTTTCCTATTGTTGCGGCCATCTTATTAGGGCTGGCGATAATGAATAAAAAAGCCGAAGGATTTATGGAACAAGAGCGACAAAAGCGAGATGGTATACCTACAGACTTTAGGGAGATCTCTTCTATGCCCACCTCTGAATATGATGAGTTATTACGAAAAAAGTAATACCATTTGATCATAGGCTACTTTTCGTAAACGCATGAAGATGACTATCTTGTCATCGTGTTTTGGATCGTATTTATTCTAACTGGAGCCTATGTCTTATTGGTCGGTATGGCCACTTATCTTTGGAATACAAAAGATGCCACTGATAAAAAGCTTCAGCCGAGTACTACAAGACCTGCCTTTACCTTATTGATTCCATTTAGAAATGAAGGATCTAATCTCCCCTATCTTCTAAAGGACCTGCAAGCCCAAAGTCTGGATAATCAATTCTGGAATTGCTTATTCGTCAATGATCATTCTGAAGATCAAAGTGTGCCGATACTGGAAGCTCTGCTCCAACCGAATCAAAAGCTTATCCATTCCCAGGGGCACGGTAAAAAAGCGGCCATTACATCGGGGTTGCATTTGATCCAAACAAACTATATCGTACAAACAGATGCAGATTGCAGAGTAGGCCCTCATTGGTTGACTTCAATCTATCAGGTTTTGATTCATCATCCTAGTGCATTTCTCACAGGACCGGTGGCTATTCATAAGCCAAGGACTACTTTAGATCATTTCCAAGCAATGGATTTGATGGCTTTGATGGGCATGACATCGGCCGGATTAAAGACCAAATGGTGGGCAATGGCCAATGGGGCGAATATGGCCTACCCTACCCAACTCCTCAAGCATACAAATCATTCAGGGACGGGGCATCAGTTTGCTTCAGGTGATGATATGTTTCTAGTTGAGGCGGCAGGAAAAGCAACTCAGGACCCGATTCTATTTCATGCTGACCCACGAGCCATCGTCACGACTGATGCCTGTGCGGACATACCTTCTTTTATTAAACAAAGAATCCGTTGGGGTAGTAAAAATAAAGCAATGCGTGACCCCGGCATCAAAATAGCTCTTGCCATTCCTTTCTGTTTTAATCTTATGTTAGGATTTATCACTTTTGTCATGTTATTCAATTCGTCATTACTGCCTATAGGAGGGATAGTATGGATCATCAAGTTCGGTATTGATTTCATGTACTTATATCGATTGGCTCCATTTTTCCAATATCAATTGAATGCCTACCCATTTATGGTTTCTTCTTTAATTTATCCATTTTATCTAAGTTATTTGGCCATCTTAAGTATTTTTAAACCTCAATATGAATGGAAAGGAAGGATCACCCAATGAAAAAGATATATATGACTACATAATCATAGGCTCAGGCTTTGGTGGTAGTGTATCAGCCATGCGTTTGGCTCAAAAAGGTTATTCTGTGCTTGTTTTGGAAAAAGGGAAAAAATATGAAGCACAAGATTTCCCAAAAAGCAATTGGAATTTTAGAAAATATTTATGGGTGCCTTCACTGAGGTTTTATGGGTTTTTAAAACTCACACTCTTTAAAAAACTATTTGTGTTATCCGGAGTGGGTGTCGGCGGGGGTAGTCTGGTCTATGCAAATACATTGATGGAACCCACCGAGGCATTTTACACGCATATCCCTATTCAAACTAAAGATTGGAAGGTAATCTTGCGACCATATCTGGATAAGGCAAAACATATGCTAGGAGTCACGCGTGCTAAAAATCACTACGCAGATGACTTGCTTTTAAAACAAGTGGCAGAAGAGATGGGCAAAGGTGCGAGTTATAGAGGTGTAGATGTAGGTGTATATTACAGCACCGATCCTACCCCAAAAGATCCCTATTTTAATGGCGAGGGACCCCTGCGCAAACCCTGCATAGAATGCGCTGGATGCATGGTGGGGTGCCGGCATGAGGCCAAAAATACATTGGATAAAAACTATTTGTGGTTTGCTCAAAAATATGGTGCTCAGATCTTAGCTGAGACAGAGGCAGTAAAAATTGAATATCAAGAGGCAGACAGACAATATACTATTTTGACCAAATCCTCCACCAATAAAAGCCACCTCTACACCTTTCGATCAAATGGGTTGGTGATCAGTGGTGGAGTCTTAGGCACATTGAATCTACTCTTCAGACAAAAGTATGTGTACAAGACTATGACCAGATTATCGAATACATTGGGTCAACACATTTTGAGTAATTCTGAGTCTATCAGTGGGGTGATAGGTGCTCACAAAAAACTCAATCATGGCGTAGCCATTAGTTCTATCATACAAGCAGATGAAAACACTCAGATCGAATTGTGTAAATTTCCTGATGGGTCAGGCTCCATGTTCCGTATGGCTTATCTGGCTGTGGGTGGTGGCCATCCGTTTATTCGTTTTTTGAAAGTATTCATTAATGCATTCATTCATCCTATGGACTTCCTACGTTGGATTCAAAGGGGTCATAGTGCAAAATATGGGGTGGTCGTGCTCGTCATGCAAAGTCTTAAAAATGCATTGGCTATGCGGTGGACCGGGTCGCGCTTGACTTTGTCTACTGGTCCTAATGATGAGCCTATTCCTGTATTTATACCAGCTGGATATGATGCAATGAATAGATTGGCTAAAAACTCCGGCGGAGTCGCTGTGCATGCATTGACAGAGACTTTATTTAATATAGCTACTACAGCTCATATCTTGGGAGGTTGTCCTATGGGCGATGGTCTAGATACAGGTGTCGTCAATGATCGATTTGAAGTGTATGGCTATCCCCAAATGTATATTTTGGACGGCAGTATCGTGCCGGCTAATATTGGAGTCAATCCTAGTCTGACCATCACTGCTCTCGCAGAATATGCGATGGATGAGATCAAAGTCCGAGACTCAAAATGAGGTCATGATGAATTAATACAAATTTCGACCGTGGATAGTACAATCCAGCTAAAACTTTTTATATATTTACTGCTATGTATGAAATCATTAAACATCTTCATTCTGGCTTAAGGTGGTTGGTACTACTCGGATTGATTTACGCCGTTTATGATGCATACACGAAGTGGAAGCAAAATAGTCCATATAATAAGGATACCAAGAAAGCTGCCTTTATCGCATTTAATCTGACTCATACTCAGGCACTGGTGGGTTTAATAATTTATTTTATCACCCCTAGGATAGTATTTGGTCCTGGCTTGATGAAAGACGCTATTCAACGATTTTTTGCTATGGAGCATCCTCTGATGATGTTGATCGCGATCACTTTGATAACCATAGGGTATATCAAAGGGAAACGCGGCATCGCTGGGGGTAGTTTCAAGACGATTTTTTGGTTTTATTCAATCGCTTTGTTGATCATCTTGGCAAGTATACCCTGGCCCTGGATGAAATATGGCACAAGTTGGTATTAAACGTAATTTGACTTTGGCCACCAGTCATATAATCTCGCTGAAATAACTCCTTACTGAATATTAAATCTCAACTTTTTAAAATATGTTAATACTTAAAAGCTTTAAAAAGGCACGAATATGGATATTCTCCATTGCCTTAGTGACTTTATGCAATGTGGCTGAAGCCCAGCGGACCATCACTGGCAAGATTATCGCCAGTGATGACAATGCCGGGGTGATCGGCGCTACGGTAGCGGTGAAAGGTTCTCTCCTTGGTACAGCTACAGATGTAGATGGAAATTTTTCGTTGTCTGTACCAAATGATGCCAAGGTCTTAGTCATTTCATCGGTTGGTTTCTATTCCCAGGAGGTAGATATCAGCACTGCTAATACGGTTGAAATTACAATGAACATTGACGCTGCCACTCTAGATGAAATAGTAGTCACAGGCTATGCTTCACAAAGGAAAAAGGACATTACAGGTGCAGTCACTGTAGTCAGCGCTAAAGAACTTACCGCTTTGCCAGCAGCCAGTGTGACTCAGATGTTACAAGGTAGAGCTTCCGGGGTTATGGTTGGAAACGACAACTCACCGGGAGGAGGTACGATGGTACGGATCAGAGGATTTGGGTCTATCAATAATAATAGTCCATTGTATGTAATCGATGGTGTTGCGACTCAGGGCACCTTGAATCAATTAAATCCGAATGACATTGAATCTATGCAGATCCTCAAAGATGCATCGGCTGCATCTATCTATGGTGCCAGAGCGACCAATGGTGTAGTCATCGTCACGACCAAGAAAGGAAAAATAGGTGATCCCGTCATCACCTTCGACTATTATACAGGCACTCAAAAACCAGGAAGGCAGCTCGAGCTATTGAACACACAACAATTAGGTCAGTACTTATACTTAGCTGATATCGGGGCTGGAAAAAACCCATCTGTATCTTCACCCTCTGCTCAATATAAATTTGGACCAAATGGTGAGCAAACCATTGCCGATTTCATTTATCCAAATGTATTTGGAACCTTACCGGCCAATTTTACATATACGAACGACATAGCTGATCCAGCTTTAGGCAAAACGGCCTACAATACGACCAAGGCAAATAAAGATGGTACTAACTGGCAAGATGTGATCTTCGATCCGGCTCCTATAGCTAATTATCAATTGGGCGCCAGTGGAGGAACCAAAAATGGCAAATTCGCTATTTCCGCCAATTACTTTAAACAAGATGGAATTTTAAGATATACCAATTATGATCGCTATTCGGTAAGAGCAAATACAGAGTTTACAAAGGGTAGTTTCACATTCGGAGAAAACTTTACGTATGCCTATGATGAACGACAAGGTATAGCCAACAATAATGAATCTAACCCGATTATGTTTGCCATCAGAGTACATCCTATTATACCCGTCTTTGATGTTACCGGAGGCCCAGTCGAATTAGGAGGAAGTAATACTTCTCCATACAATGGTTTTGCAGGTAGCCGAGGAGTAAATCTAGGTAATGCACCCAATCCACTGGCTCGTCTATATAGAGAAAAAGATAATATCACAAAAGGCTCGCACATCTTTGGAAATGTATTTGGTGAAGTCGCTTTTCTTAAACATTTGAAAGCAAGGACCAGTTTAGGTCTAGAATACAATCTATTTAATCGATCAGAATATTTTCATAGAGACATTGAGGCAGCGGAGCCAAGAAACGCCAATAGTTTTAATGTAATTAACAATACGGATCGATCTCTTACTTGGTTTAATACCTTGACCTATGATCGAACTTTAGGATCTCATAATATTAAAGTACTGTTAGGCACAGAAGCTGTGACTACCGATGCACGGGGCTTTGTCGCCAGCAGAAGCAACTTTGCTTTTGATGATTTAGACTACCGCTATCTTGATGCAGGCTCTTCTGCAGGTTTGAGTAATTCAGGTGGAGGTGCTACGCTTACTGCGCTTTTTTCACAGTTTGGTAAAGTAAATTATGCTTATAAAGATCTCCTATTAGCAGATGTCACTTTTAGGCGAGATGGATCTTCAAGGTTTTCTGCCAGCAACCGATGGGCTACGTTTCCTGCATTTTCTGTAGGATTAAGGCTTACAGAATTGGGATTCATGAAAGACATTCCTTTAGTCAATGAATTGAAAGTGCGTGCAGGCTGGGGCAAAACCGGCAATCAATTGATTCCTAATGTATACAATGCCTATACTTTATATGCTCCAGATCCTATCAACAATGCATACGATATCAATGGTACCGGCTCTACGATCGTTGGTGGTTTTGACTTAGTACAATTTGGTAATTCAAACGGAAAATGGGAAACGAACACTTCTACTAATATTGGAATAGATGCAGTTTTACTCAATAATAAATTAGAAGTAGTATTTGACTGGTATAATCGTATTACCTCTGATATGTTGACACAGATTGCACCCCCTCGTACAGCGGGTAGTGGAACTGTACCTTATACTAATATCGGAGAAATCCGCAATAGAGGTATTGATCTTGGATTAAATTTTAGAGATCAGGTCGGTAATTTCAGATATCAAATAGGTCTAAATTTTTCACATTACAAAAACGAGGTTCTAAAACTTAATGATAATCCGCTGGCTACTGTATTTGGTTTTGCAACTCGACTACCCGCTATATCTGCTACAAGAGCAGGGTTGCCTATCGCAAGTTATTATGGCTATATCGTGGATGGTGTGATCAAAGATAAGGCCGAAGCCGATGCGGCTCCAAAGTTTGGTACGTATACTAAGGAAGGTACGTTCAAATTCAGAGATGTAAATGGTGACAATGTCATCACCGCTGCAGATCGTACTATTATAGGAAATCCTCATCCAGACTTTACATACGGTTTGAATATTAATCTTGGTTTTAAAAACTTTGATTTTACAGTTTTTGCACAAGGGTCTCAGGGAAATGAGATTTTCAATTATGTGCGATATTGGACTGATTTCAATACGTTTCAAGGGAATAGATCTATAGAAATATTGAACGATTCCTGGAAAAAATCCGGCGATGTCGCTAAACTTCCCAGACTCAACTCTGGTGACGCGACCAGTCAACAGATCTCTACTTATTTTATTGAGGATGGATCTTATATGAGGATAAAAAATGCACAATTGACCTATTCCATTCCTAACCTAATTACCAAACGTATAGGTATCAGCAATGCACAGGTATATGTACAGGGACAGAATTTATTTACATTTACGAAGTACACCGGCCTCGATCCGGACATCAATCTTCGAACTTCTGGTAACGACAATCAAGATATACACATGGGTATCGATGAAGGTGCCTACCCGGTATCAAAATCATTTTTATTTGGTGTACGCTTAACTTTTTAATAAACTATAGTCTTTAAACTAATTGAATATGAAAAAATATATTTTTATTTTATGCTTCGTCGGGATGTACATATCCTGCTCGGATGACTTTTTCGATCTTAACCCTCAAGGTCGGGCCTCACTTACTCAATTGAGTAATAAAAATGGGGTGAATGCATTGCTCATAGGGGCTTATTCGCTCATGGATGGAGTAGGCGCTGGCAATACTGGCCGTCAATCAACCATCTCCAACTATGTATTTGGTGGAATAAGTAGTGACGATGCGGTGAAGGGTACTGATGCCGGAGATCAACCTGAACAGTCTTTTATAGAACAATACAATTGGATAGCGGACAATACTTATTTTTTGGGCAAGTGGTGGCATTCGTATGATGGTGTCGCTCGATCTAATGAGGTCATTCAACTTGTCAATAATCCGGATGTGAAAGACATGACGGCTGCCGAAAAAACTCAGGTCATTGCAGAGGCACGCTTCTTACGAGGACATTATCATTTTGAGGCTAAGAAAATGTGGAATAATGTACCGTATATTGATGAAACGATCTATGTGTCCACTGACCCTAATTCTACCAAAATACCAAATACAGAAAATATTTGGTCGAAAATAGAGGCCGATTTTGATTTCGCTGCTAAAAACCTTCCCGTAAGCCAAGCTCAAAAAGGTCGAGCTACGCAGTGGGCTGCTAAAGCATATCTTGCTAAGACATTGGTGTTTCAGAAAAAATGGGC
Source organism: Saprospiraceae bacterium (assembly GCA_031417835.1). GTDB lineage: Bacteria > Bacteroidota > Bacteroidia > Chitinophagales > Saprospiraceae > JADJLQ01. The sequence goes on from JANOWJ010000041.1 coordinate 43,177, forward strand.
TGCGGCCGAAACTATTTTATTAGACATTGTAAATAATTCTGGTAAAAAATTGATGGCAAATTATCACGACAATTTTCGAACTGCCGGAAACAATAATGCAGAATCCATATTTGAAGTACAATTTTCTGTAAATGATGGTACGAATGGTGGCAATGGCAATGCAGGAGATAATCTCAATTGGCCTTATTCTGCTACTGCCCCAGGCAGGGGCTGTTGCGGATTTTATCAGGCATCACATAATATAGTCAATGCATTCAAGACGGACGACAAAGGTCTACCATTGATCGGATCTGCACCAGATGGGACTCAAGACACCTATAACAAAGTAGACTTACCCAATGATCAAGGCATCGGAGCTGGTGCTGCATTTACATTGGATAAAACCGTGCCAGTAGACCCACGTTTGGACTGGACCGTGGGCCGCAGAGGGGTCAATTTTTTAGATTGGGGACCAATGCCGGGCTCGACATGGATCAGAGATCAAGCGTATGCAGGACCATTCACCGGCAAAAAATGGATGTATTACCTAGCAGAAGAAGGAAGTACTACGCACTCTACGAGTAAACGCAGTGTCAATAACAATTATAGATTGCTCAAATTTTCACATGTGCTCCTTTGGCTTGCAGAGTGCGAGATAGAACTAAATAAACTAGCTGCAGCAGAAGGTCATATCAATCAAATTCGAAATCGGGCCAAAAGTGGTTCAAAACAAGATCCTACCGTCACCTATAAAGTAGAACCTTATGCCGATGGTACCTTGGCTGCTATGGGTGCTGACTTCGCCCGTAATGCTGTACGTATGGAACAACGGTTGGAATTTGCTATGGAGGGTCATCGCTTTTTTGATTTAGTACGGTGGGGCATAGCTGAAAAAGTGCTCAACAAGTATGCCGTTGAAGAATCAGTGCCCGGTACTGAGCCTTCGGGTCGTAAATTCAATAAACGTGGTTATATGGCCGGTAAAATATTTACTTCTAAAAATAATTATTATCCATTGCCTCAGGACGAAATATTGAACAGTCAATTAAATGGCAAACCAACTTTGGTTCAGAATCCCGGATACTGATCTAACGTAGAATAAAAATGAAAAAAGGGCATTGCAAAAGCAATGCCCTTTTTGTTTCAAGGCTTTGCCCCAGTATGATACAACATTCAACCCACGATAATTCAGTAAGAATTTGCATTCAACCTTTCCAGATAAATTTTAATCAGGGTGCTTGACATGTTCAGCTTATTATGTGGCGTTCATTAAATCGTCTCGAGAAAAGCTGAATACTTGCACCAAGTTTCTATATTTGTTTGAATTTTAACCAAATAACCAACAAATACTCGCTTTTTGCTTACCAAACTATTTATATATATAACTAGTACATTTCCAGTGCTTCGCACCTATTTCTGGAAAACGATGTACAATTTCTTTGCCCGAAACATTACAAATAGCAAATGGCGATTCATGAATTTTGGATTCGCTTATTCAGGTCAAGAAATCCCGAGCGTCGCTTTAGAATCAGCAGATCAGTATGAGCGATATGGATGGCAGATCTATGAGCATATGCTGAGACTTTATCCGCCCGGAGCTGAGTCCCATGTGCTGGAGGTAGGCTCCGGGCGAGGCGGTGCATGTTATTTTATAAGTAAATACTACCACCCTGCTTCTGTCACGGGAATAGATTTATCAAATAAGGCTATTGAATTTTGTCAGCGTACGTATCAATCAGAAAAACTCCGATATATCACTGCATCAGCGGAACAATTGCCTTTAGAAGCTGGCAGTATAGATATCGTGATCAATGCCGAATCATCGCATGCATATCCGGATTTTAATAAATTTGTCCATGAGGTCCTACGAGTAATAAAACCGGGTGGTTATTTCATGACTACGGATAATAGGACGGCGGAGCGAGTGGATGAATGGAAGCAATCCCTTCTGAATCCGGGCTTTACCTTGCTCCACGAGCAAGACATTACCGCAAAAGTCATACAATCTCTGATAGAACAACAACCCCTCAAAGAAGAGCTGATCCAGGCTAATGTGCCTATTTATTTTAAACGTTACTTCAGAGAATTTGCAGGCATGCAAGGCAGTCAAATGTATAATGACTTTGTATCCAGGAAAAGGTATTACAAATCTTTTATCCTACAAAAGCCGTTATGATCTATAATCTTTTCATCGGTATCGGAGTGCTCGCGATCATCATCGTATTGATCGCCGAGCGTAGGTATCAAAAGATAAATCAGGTCAACATCTATGAAATGGCTGATACGGTGACCAATGCGGCCTGTGGACTCAGCGATCGAGTATTCAATATTTTTCTGGATACCCTTCAATTTATACTATGGTCCCAATTGTATAATGTAGTATCTATAATAAAAATACCACAATCGATATGGTCATGGATCCTGTGTCTAGTGGTCGTCGATTTTATTTGGTACTGGTATCATCGGTTAGGCCATGAAGTCCGTTTGTTTTGGGCCGTCCATAGCCTACACCATCAAAGCGAGGAATTTAATATCTCGGTTGGTTTTAGGATCTCCATATTCCAATCGATGCTGCGTGGGGTATTTTGGCTTATGCTACCTGTATTTGGATTTCATCCAGATCTAATATTAACCGTGCTTGTGTTTCATGGATTATATCAACTTCCATTGCATACTCGAGTAGCACCACGATTAGGATTGTTGGAGTATATCTTTGTCACGCCCAGTGCCCATCGGGTACACCATGGCATCAATGCTCAATATCTTGATAAAAACTATGGTGGAATATTTATTTTTTGGGATCGTTTGTTTGGAACCTATGCTCCTGAACAAGAGGAAGTAATATATGGCATCACTGATCGTACCGGCTCATTAAGTTTTGTAGAAGCCCACCTTTATGGATTTCGTCAATTGATATTGCCTAAAAATTACAACTTGGCATGGCGTGAAAAATGGCGTTATTTATTTTCAAAACCCTCTTATGTGCCTTTAGGTGTCGATGCTGCGTTTAAACCTGAAGTTGAACAGTTTGAAATCAGAACTGAACTGATCCGATATGTACTGTGTCAGATCGTACTAGCCAGTATCATTACTTTTTTCTTTATTCTCAATCGACATGATTTGACATTGGAAATCAAGACTGCTTTAGTTTTTTTTATAGGCTGGACCTTGGTCAGTGCCACTTTACGCTATGACCACCTCAATGCCTTATTGCTGTTTCATGAAGCTACACGCTTGGTATGTATCATGCTGTTGACGCTATTCTTATATTTCAATCATTTGATCCAGTGGTACTTTGCTGCCCCTACCTTAGCAGCTATGGTAGCAGCTTTTGTTTTTATTCCAAAACCGATATTTAAATCGTCAAATGGAGCATAAACATTTACTTCCCCTTTTTATCCTGTTCCTGATATTATTTGGATACTTTGATATCAGTGGACAATCCATAGTCATTTCTGCGAGCCAAAGCTCCGTCAAACCGGTAAGTGGATTACAGTATTTTGAAGATATCCATTCAAGCTATTCTCCTATCACAGTATATCAGCAGCGCTTTTTAAACTTAAAGGAAGGAAATGCAAATTTTGGATTGAGTAGATCGACCTATTGGTTAAAATTTAGTGTACATAATCAAACCAAGGAAGACCGATTGGCAATTAAAATTGGCTACCCCCTCTTGGATTCCATCGATCTATTTATTATGAAGGATGGAGTGCCCATAGTACATAAAAGAAATGGATTTAAATACAATTTGTTCGTATCAGAAATTAAATATCCAGTTTATCTTTTTTATTTGCCGATAGCCAGCGGCACTGAATCTGAAATACTACTTCGAGTGAGGACACATAGTTCTTTTCAAGTGCCCTTAGAAATAGCCACAGAGTCCAGCTTCATTCATTCGGGTGGAGAGATCAGTCTGCTGCAAGGTGTATATTATGGGATACTGTTGGTGATGATTTTTTACAATCTATTTATCTTTTTTTCATTGAAGGAGATTGTATATGTCTATTACTCAGTCTGTATTTTTTTCAGTTTATGTTTTTTTACGATATTTTACGGTCATGCCCGATATGCTTTTTGGCCGGACAATATTGAATGGAATCAACATTCGATGAAAGTCGTCATGAGTCTGCTCAGTGCGGCTAGCGCCGCCTTTGCTATTGTGTTTCTGGAATTGAAAAATTTTGCCAAATGGTTGTTCTATACACTTAGAGGCATCATGGTCGTCGGCGTATTTCTGGCCATTGCAAATTTTTATATGGATCTGCATACCGTCAACTTAATGGTGACTTTACTCATTTTATTCAATGCAATTGCCATGCTGGTGGCAGGTATCGTATCATGGGCAAAGGGCAATCGTGCAGCACGCCTTTTTGTATTGGCGTGGGCTGCTTATCTTGCGGGGGCATTATTGCTCATCTTGCGCAATCTCGGCGTGCTGCCTGCCAATACGTTTACCAGTCATTTTGCCAGTATCGGATCATCTCTGGAAGTCATCTTGTTATCACTTGCTTTAGCAGATAAGTATAGCCTGATCAAAGCTGAAAAAGAAAAAGCGCAAGAAGCCCTCATTGCAATCCAGAAAAATGCCAATATCACATTGGATAATAAAGTAAAAGAGCGTACACAACAATTACAAAGTGAAACCGAAAAAACAGAATCGCTGCTGCTAAATATACTCCCGGCTCAGGTAGCTGATGAATTAAAAAATTCGGGTAAGTATTTGGCCAGAAGGCATGAAAATGTTTCAGTATTGTTTACTGACTTTGTAAATTTTTCGCAGATTAGTGAAAAAATGGATGCAGAACAATTGGTTTTCGAATTGGATACCTATTTCAAAAAGTTTGATGAAATCATCACTCAGCTAGGTATTGAGAAAATAAAAACCATTGGCGACGCCTATTTATGTGTCGCTGGATTGCATAACAATGATGATCATGCATTACAAGCTTGTACCGCCGGTATTATGATTAGAAATTATATGGCTAAGGTCAATGAATCTAAAAAGCATGGCGAATCTAAATTTGAGTTACGAATCGGTATTCATAGTGGCAACCTGGTGGCCGGGGTGGTGGGTAGCAAAAAATTTGCGTATGACATTTGGGGAGATACCGTCAATCTCGCCGCACGGATGGAACAACATGGGTCACCCGGTCAGATCAATATCAGTGGAGATACCTTTGAATTAGTTAAACATCATTTTACGTTCACTCCCAGAGGCTCTTTGCCAGCAAAAAACAAAGGCGAAGTGAATATGTATTTTTTGGAAGAGGAACTCCCTAGTGATTCAGTGGAGTAGTCTTAATCATTTATAGCTGATCCAACTATTCTTTTCCTTTTACAACTTCAGAGAGTACCCTAACTCTGTAATCCAATCTGATGAAGAAGAAGCAGCATTACCCACCCCTACTCCATTCAAAGCCTTACGTGCTCTGTGATTCACTCGAAAATATACCTCATGCTTGATATTCAATTGGTAGCTATTCATAAACAGCAAATTGATCACGCGATGAGTGTGCCGATCATTAGTAAAAATCTCCTGATCGATCGCAGAAAGTGAACTTTTGATTTTTTCTTTGAATAAGCTTCGCTGATATTGAATGCTAGGGCCTATCGTGTTTTGTCTTAGATCCTGCAAGGTATTCTGAGTGAATTGGAACCCAACATTCATACTCCAAACTTTGCCTGCCCGATAAGTATAGCTCGCTTGAGTAAAAAGAAAATTGGTCTGATCTTTATGGATGGCATCATTGACTATTGTATTTCCTTTCTGATATTGGATCATAGCCAATATCCCGGATTCTTGCGTTGCCCCCCAGGAGTATTGTATCGTACTGCCAGCTTGACTTTGCGTGGCTACCAGATATAATGAATCTAAAGGTTGGTTGGGATTGAGATTATTTCTAAACCGTACCGTGTTAGTCAGGTTACTCCATTGCAACTGCCACTGTAGGCGTTGTATCGGTGCATAATTGACTTGCATCGAGCCAATACCTCGCCAAAATTGATTGCTCTCCGATTGCTCCAGATCATTGCGTTGCAGCCCAGTCTGTAATGACACATTCACTTTATTTTTGAAAGCACTAAATCGAGCGTTGAACGTATAGTTCTGAAAATCGTCCTGAAAAAACAATGTACCTAGACTTCGAAATCCAGGATCTACATGATCAAAATTGAATCCCCAGATTACTTTTTTAGTAGTAAAGTTTATTTTGGTTTGAAACGCATTGCGATAGGTTGAAGAAAACCGGGGAGTGAATAGACCCAAAACATTTCTATGAAAGGCAGTTTGATCCATGATCACGGATCGTGTATCTCTTGTAAACAAACTGTAGGTATAATCAAACTGAGCAGACCATGGTCCAATTTTTTTAAAAGTCTGAATAGCCCCTGCAAGATTTTCAGCGGGTTGTACTTGCGAGATATGAGGTAAAAATGGAATTGAACTGCTGTCGTCTTTGGCATGAAATATCGTAAATGCTATTTTTTCCTTTTCAGTTTCATAGCCAGCTTTTATACCCCAACCGGTCCTTCTGAAAGATGGATCGATACCTTGTAGAGCCAAAAAATCTTCAGCCACCGCTCTTTTCAATTGGCCATACATGCCACTCCATCGCCAGCGCCCAGGCTTCAACTCCAACCCTAGCCCTCTAAACTGATGACCACTTAAGGTATATGGCGAGAACTCCATTGATCGATCGCCAATATGCACTGTAGCCCATCGATAACTAGGACTGATCCCCACAAAAGAGTAAGAGGGTAGATTGTAAATCGAATTGCCATTGGAATGCATAAATGTAAAAGGAGCTTGAACTCCTAAAAAATCGAATTGTAGACTAGCCATTGCCCTGTATGTAAACTCTGGAAAATAAACAATTTTATTTTTACTCCTATAGTATTGACCCGAAATATCCAGACCTCCGTAGACTTTGATAGGGTCTTTTTGTAGTCTTGAGTTGATGCCGGCTATCGTCTGCGTGACATCTGTCTGTGCTGAACCAACGGAAGTCCATAACCAACTCCATAGCAAAACAAAGGTCAAACAAAACCAAGGCTTATTACTAAGTTTGGCAAAACATATTTTGGTGATGTTCATAAAACGCTGACTAAAAATATTTAAATATTATCATAAAAAGTATTTTTAATAAACTTTTCTTTTTACCTTTTCCAAAAGTTCACCTGCATCAACCACTATGAAACCATGTTTTTTAAAAGCCTGATTATAGTATTGACATCCAGTATACTTGGATTCTTTGCCCCGTATACTATCCATGCATATACATCGCCTCAAGTTCAGGATACACTACCATTCAATCCAAATCCTGACCTAGGTGTCCTAATAGATCAACTTAAAGAAGACTCCATCGAATTAGGGTCAGATTTTGAACAATTGAATAAAGCCAGAAGTCTACTGTCAGGCGCACTAGACAAAACCAAATTCATCGATAAAATCGTAAGTGGAAGTTGGCTCAGTTTACCAATTATGCTGCAAAAAACGATACATAATGTCAAGTACACCATGGCAGTGAGTGATGTGCTCCTGACATCAGCCTTCATACAAGCCAGTGTATACGTGGGCATACAAATCCCACAAAAAGGCAAAGTCTTATATTTTGGGGCACCAGATATAAAGTTTTCAAATACAGGAGGCATCGTTGGAGATGCTCGATTAGGGCTGCTGGCAGACTATGCCATCCATCTGGGTGGCCATAAATCGTTATTAATCCTCAAAGGCATGTATGGTCAGGCAAAGGATAAAGGTTGTTTTGTACGGATCGATTGTGATGGATTTAAAGATTTGAGTTTGGATGCTGAAGTATTGTTTAGTCGAGATCTCGTGATACCTGTCGACGCTACTGGTAATCCCCGTCAAACCGGGAGGGTTAAAGGTCGATTTTCATTGATTTGTTCAGACTGGAATGATATCCTTACTTCAATTCAACTGCCCAATTTTGCGATGGCGGGATATCGAGATATAGCCTTCGAACTCAATACTGCAGTGATCGATCTTAGTGATATCCGAAATGATAGAGCTGTAGTTTTTCCTGATGCGTATACAGATCCTGCGCTCGGTGGCATCGATGTGACCTGGAGAGGCGTATATGTAAATAGTCTTTCGGTGATATTGCCACCTCCGTTTAAAAAACGTGGGGCCGCAGGACGATTAAATTTTGCTACCAATCATCTCTTGTTAGATCACAGTGGCGTAAGTGGTCAGTTTTTTGCAGGCAATCTGATGACTAGTGACGAAGGTGCTATGAATAAATGGTCATATTCCCTTGATACGGTATTTGCCGGTTTTGTAAAAAATAGAATTAAAGGTTTTGGATTTGACGGGACTATTCGTATTCCCATCGCCAACAACAAAAAAAAGCAAGGCATAGATTATGGAGCCTTTATGGATGAAGGCGGCAAGTTCACTTTCAATGCAAGCATCAAAGATCACCTGCAGTTCCCGGTATTTCAAGCAGGTCGAGTATCCATAGAAAAAAATTCAATCGTCCATGTGACGGTAGATAAACAGGATTTTTATCCTGAAGCCATCCTCCATGGTGATCTGACCATCGGAGCTTCTACAAAAGGAGATAAATTGGAAAGTCCGGATACCAACGCCTTATTTTACATAGGAAAAGTAAGATTTGAATCCTTACACTTAAGGACTGATTTACCTTATTTGACCGTATCAAAATTTGATCTAAGCACGGGATCGATGCTTGCAAAATTTCCAGTGACGATTAGTCATTTTAAATTGGATGTTCAAGGTACAAGATCTGCCATGACTATTGGTATGGCGATAAATCTTGTCCCGGAAAAAGAAACTGCTTTTGGGTTGAAAACTGTAGCCAAAATCTCTGGAGACCTGGATATCGAAGAAGGGACACAACAATGGAAATTTAAAAAGTTTGAATTGGATGCGCTATGTCTTCATATGGCCATAAAAAACTTTAAGCTGGATGGTTGTGTTTATATATTTGAAGATCATCCAGATTATGGCACGGGATTCCAGGGCAATCTGGCCGCAGAACTTACCATCACCCTAGATAAAAAAGTACAGATGAGCAGTACGGCTTTATTTGGCCGTACGACTGATTTTAGATATTGGTATGCTGATGGCTTAGTAAGTCTCACCCCTGGTATCAACCTCGGAGGTGGCCTCCGGCTTTCAGGGCTCGGGGGCGGAGCATACCGAAAAATGAAAATGGCTTCATATGCCAAACAGGCCGGTGGCTTAGGAGTCACTACATCCGGCATAAAATATATACCCGATGCATCGATAGGGCTTGGCATCCTGGCGGTGGTCAATCTCAACTTTATCAATCCCTCAGCTTTTAATGCTACCGCCACACTGGAGATGGCATTTAATAACTCCGGAGGCCTCAATCAAATGTCGATACGAGGCACGGGAGAATTTATCGCAAAAGTTGATTTTAATCTTGGCCTTTTAGATAAGATTGAAGCAAGAATAGTGAAACTAGTAAGTCTGGGTATTAAGGATTTAGTCAAAGATGATAATGTCAGTGTGACTAGCGCTACTGGCGCTGTGAGGGCCACCGTATTTTTTAATATAGATCATACTGCTGATGTCATACAGGGCAATATGGCGATCTATGTAGATCTGGCCAAGGGCACCATGCGTGGGGCTGCACAAGAGGGCGGTAGCATGGCTGGTGCAGCCGACTTATATCTGTCGGATACGAAATGGCATATTTATCTAGGCAGTTGGGATCAAAAACTTTCAATAGCGCTGCAGTTGGGCGCTCTACAAGGTTATGCGGGGGCATATTTTATGATGGGCAATGATCTGGGTGCACCTCCACCTTTGGATGCTAAAATAGTTAGGGAGTTGGGCTTAACCTCGAATCAACTCAGTGAGGATAGGAATAAAAGCGCAGCTTCATTGGTGAGCGGCAGTGGCTTTGCACTAGGCGCCAATGCCCATATCATCTACCACTATGCTAAAGGCAAAACTGAAGTGCATATAGCTGCCGGGGCAGGATTTGAGATTTACTGTATTGACTATGGACGCACGGCGGGTTGTAGCAATCTATCCAGTGAGGACAGACCTATTGGAGCTAATGGGTGGCGAGCCGGAGGTAAAATATATGCCTTTGCCAATGTCTCAGCGAGATGGCGATTTATCCGAGGTAGTGCAGGTTTAGCATTATTGATTCAAGCTGATATCCCCAATCCAAATCAATTTCAAGCAGATTTCAAAATCATCGGCATCAAATTTGGCATCGAATCCGGAGAGCCGTGCCATCTTGTACAATAAGGCTACATGAGAACAATTCTTTTATGTGCAATTATTATTGGCGGTATATCCTTCGCACACAGTCAAACAATAATTGTTCAACCCAGCCTGCAATTAAAGGGCAAATTTAAATCAAACAAACTCTGGCTAAGGTGGGTCGTTTATGATCAAGATCAATGGTATACTGGGTTGAGTAAAGGCTATACCCTCAAAAGATTTTTGATCGATCAAGACCGCAGAGCTATGGAATGGAGCAAACATATACTCCCGGTCTCGAAACAATCGTGGGTCAGAACTCGAGACTCTATGTCTATCACGGAGACTTTATATGATCTACTCTATTTATCGGACGAAGCGCTTATAAAAGAAATGCCTGTCAAATCAGATGGCAGCGCTTATGATTATACGGTCCAAGAGATTAGAGAGACGAGATACTTATTGAGCCTTCGAGCCGCCAATCAAAATTTTCAAGCATCCTTCCTTCAGGGTGTAGGATATGAAGACCAGGACATAAGTCGAAATCGTGCGTACGAATATGTCATCGTCGCTGATAAAGATTCGTTTACTTTAAGATTTGATCCCAAGTCCTCAGCACCAGCATTACTGCCGATCCGTCCGGAATATCAGATCGATGATGTAGGTACCTACCTACGGTGGGAAAGTAAGTCCCGCTTTGATACCTATCATAGTTACCAAATAGAATTATCGAAAGATGGCAATCGGTATACCTCAATATCATCGGATCCAGTGCATAATTATGTAGAGAATAAAATAGAGAAAGGCTATCGGGATCATTATTTTTGGCACGACTCGATCTATCCAGGACTTCATCACTGGTATCGACTGAGAGGTATGGACTATTTTGGGGAATTAAATAATCCAGGGCCGGCTATACAAATTAGATATCCTGTACGAATACCTGCACCGATCGCTATCGACTATGAATCTACGAGTCAGGGAGTACAATTGAATTGGTATTTTCCTGTTGAGTTTGAAACTCAGATCAGTCATTTTCAACTTTGGATGGCCGATTCTTCCCAAGGACCGAAAAAATTAATTCAAGATCAAATTATACGAACACAAAGAGCCATAATGATCGACGCTCCTACCACTACCCTATTTTACAGTATCTCACTCGTACGAATTGAAGGAAATAGTATAAACTCATTTCCTATTATGGTAACGCCCATAGATAATACCCCGCCTGCCTCGCCGCAAAATCTGATGGGATATGTCGATAGTGTCGGCCAAGTGTACCTGAGCTGGCCACCTATCAAGGCTAGGGACCTGCAAGGATATCGAATCTTTAAAGCAAATAATATACACGATGAATACAGCCAGTTGACTTATGAACCGATTCATGACACGATATACACTGACTCTATTGATTTAAATAATCTCAATAATTACATCTATTATAAAATCGCAGCTGAAGACCTTAGCGGTAATATGTCCGAACTATCTACTCCTGTAGAAATTACAAAATTTGACAGGATCGCACCTTCATCGCCTCAGATTTATAAATGGATACCTGACGAAGGATCTATTCAATTGTACTGGCATCCAAGCTCATCATCAGATGTAAAATATACTACTTTACTGCGTAAATCATACAGCTTAGCAACTTGGGAAGTTTTACAATCTACGGAACCAAGTGAAAAAGACAATTTTTTCATAGATGACGATATCCATCCTGATAGCTTGTATACGTATAGCTTGATCACTGTAGATCACAGTGGCAATGCGAGTGATCGTTCAGAGTCTGTCACTGCAAGAGCCTTAGGAATATTAAAATATCCTGCTATAGAACAATTCAAAATTGTATACGATAGTTCTTCCGTTGCGGCACTATTGAGTTGGTCTTATCCCGTGGACCAAGTGAGTGAATTTTGGATCTACAGAAGTGAAAACACAGAGCCATTGACCTTGTTACTGACGCTAGACCAAGTCATCCATGCCTGGACAGACACCAATGTTGGGCTAGGCAAAACGTATACTTATCGGATCAAAGCACTCATGGCGAATGGTCGGGATAGTTATTTTTCTGACACAGTTCTGGTGCAGGTAGAGTGAAGAAAATTGTTCTTTTGTATTCTGGTTTTAGTTTTCCATGACAAGTTGATCCTATCAATTTCAATTTCATCAAAAATGTATCCCAATTCTTTATTGTCCGTTCCACAAAATCACTCCAACTTCAGGCAAGCCACCGGATTTGCGATGGCCGCCTTGATGGCCTGAAAACTAACTGTGATCAACGCAATCAATATTGAAATGATACCTGCCATTGCAAATAACCACCATCCAATGTGCACATGATAAGCAAAGCCTTTAAGCCATTCTTGTATTACATAATATCCAATAGGAGCGGCTATGACGAAAGAGATGATGACCAACTTTAAGAAATCTTTTGATAATAATATTACAATTTGCGAGATACTGGAGCCCAATACTTTGCGAATGCCTATTTCCTTCACCCGTTGTTCGGCCGTAAAACTTGCCAGCCCAAATAAGCCTAGACAAGCAATCAAAATAGCGATGAGTGTGAAATATTTTATCAGCACTAGTGTGCGTCCTTCTTTTTCATAATTTTTCTGAAAGTCATCATCCAGGAACGAATAAACAAATGGGGAATTTTTATTGATACTCTTCCAGGATTTTTCAAATTCGGCTATCAATTCGGTATAATTTTTACTCTTTATACTGACAATAAGATAACTGTTAGGATTGCCAAAAAAGAGCGGCAATGTAAGAGCAATAGGCTTCACTTTTTGGTGTAAACTTTGAAAATGATAGTCTTTCAAGACGCCAATTATTTTCAGGGCATTTTTTTGACCTTGCCATTCGTAAAAAATATTTTTACCTACAGCATTGTCTGTAGTATAACCAAGTTCTTTCACAGCTGTTTCATTGAGCACTAGCGTTGCGCTGTCATTTGTAAGCTGTTGAGAGAATCCACGACCTTGCAATAATTCAAGACCGAGGGTCTCAATGTAATTCCCGTCAGTGCCGGCCAATATGATATCTACGTTTTCATGATTGGTTTTACCTTCAGCATAAAAACGGATATTGCCAAAATTTTCGATACCAGGATAAGCATCTGCATTGGTCGCTGAGATGGATTGGGAGTTATTTAATAATTCACTTCTCAGGGCGTTGGCATTTTTCTGGGATTCTTTGGTTTGCAGAGGTAGAATTATTTTTTGGGTTTTATCAAATCCTAATTTTTGAGAGCTTAAAAATGACATTTGTTGGCTCATTAAAATGGCCCCCAAAATCAAAACAATAGATATCGTAAACTGGAAAACCACAAGACCTTTCCGAATAGAGATCGATGAAATGGTGTTGACCAATTTGCCTTTCAGCACTGCTACTGGTTTGAATGAGGAAAGGTAAAAGGCAGGGTAAAGACCAGCCAATAAACCAGTGGCGATAGCTAATACCACTAACCACAAATAAACATAAGGCAATTGCAGCAGAGACAATTGTTTATGGGTAAGCTGATTAAATACTGGAATAGCAAGACCAATGAACAAACCCGCAAACAACAGCGCCAGCATGCTCATCAATAAAGACTCAATTATAAATTGACTGACCAAAGAGTATTTAGTGGCCCCAATCGCCTTTCTCATGCCGACCTCTTTGGCTCTGCGCTCGCTTCGGGCGGTACTTAAATTCATAAAGTTGATACAGGCTATCAGCAGTAGAAAAGCCGCTATGGATGCGAAAATGTAAAGGTATTTGACATTTCCATTGGGCGCAATTTCAAAATCATAACTCGAATGAAGATAAATATCTTCCAAAGGTTGTATAAAAAGTGATTTGGAGAATCCCGCCGCCTCCATGTCCTTACCGCCATTGCGACTCATAAATTCTTCCAACTTATTTTCAAAGTTTTTGGGATTACTACCCTCTTTCAATTTAAAATAGGTGTGATAGATATCGTTAGTTGCCCAGTTCGTTTGATCAAGCCAGGTCCCTACATCCCTGTTGTGCAAAGAGAGGAGGAGATGAGCAGGTATGTGCGATTTGTTTGTATTGCGAAATACGCCTTTGATCGTGTAATTGAAATCCCCAAAGGGTATTGTTATTTTCAGCACTTGATCCACCGGGTCTTCATTTCCAAAGAATTTCGTAGCCACTGTTTCAGAAATAACTATTGTGTTTGGGCCATTTAGTGCGGTAGCCACATCCCCAAATTTTAAATCATAAGTAAAAACTTCAAAGAAGGTCGAATCCACATAAAATCCATTTATTTCGAAGAACTGCTTTTGACTCTTTTCATCTTTCAATAGCATTTTATCTGCGCCAGGGAATCGGAGTAGCCTGGTAGATTGCTCTACTTCCGGAAAATCTTTTTTCAATCCATTTGCTATTGGTGCAGCTGCCCCTACCGATCGCTTGCCTTTTATATCCGTGGCCACACGATATACGCGGTCCCCATCTTTATGATGTTTATCATATTTGTTTTCATCCACTACGTATAACATGATCAGGACACAGGCCGTCATACCCACTGACAATCCGAAAATATTAATGAATGAGAATCCTTTGTTGTGCAATAGGTTTCTCCACCCGATTTTAAAATAACTTTTATACATACCGTACGAAATAGGTTTATAGAAATTATTAAACGACTTCATAAACTCTGGCCTGAAATATTTTATAACACTCCAGGAGAATTGCCATTTTGCTTTTTGAGGATCTATTTGAGCTTGTTTTATAAAAACCTCCGTCAAATCTCCTTCAATCTCTTCGAGATAATCTTCGTGGCAAAACCACCGAAGGAAATTAATGAATCTTTTGGGTGGCACTATTTTTATCATCCAAAAGATATTTTAGGGATCTGTTGATAGAGACCGGTCCTCAATTCATATTGGCTATCCAGCATTTTTTTTCCTAAGACCGTGATGATATAGTATTTCTTACGCCTTCCCCCACGAGCTTCGGTTATTCCACCAAATCGGGAGTTGACAAAGCCTTTGTCTTCCATGCGCTTGAGGACCACATGAATAGCGCTAATATTTACTTTCTTGTTTAGTTTTTCCTCTAGGCCTTCTAGAATAGCCACTCCATAGGCTTCATCGTGTTGGGCGGCTACCATCAGCAATACGAGTTCTTCAAATTCACCAAGCGAATGTTGCTTCATAGAGATATACTTAACAAATGTAAATGTAATACATTAGTTTTACTTTTGTTAATTAAATTTGCAAACCCTGCCTGGGAGGAGGTAGAGGAATAATTATTCTTATTGATTGAAGTCCAGGTTTGTTGAGATTATACTCATCAATATTTTCTTTGTCGAAGTCCGTTTTTGTCCAAAACGGTCAATGTATTATCAAAGTCCAATCTCATTTCATGAATCAAATTTTCAATAATTTTTCCCGGTTCGTCAGCCTGGTAAGTATCAAGCCTCAAATAAATGACACCTTTATGTGGCTTTAAATTATACTTAAATATGAGCTCACCATAGTCACGATCAAAAGTCAAAATTGTTCGCTCTTCATCGATCGCAATACGCATAATCTCACGATCTTGAATACTTGGATTTTCTTCCCCAATGGAAGTAATTTCAAAACCATTGCTTCTTAGATAAAGTACACTTTTGTATGGAAAGTTTTCGTCAGCAAGGAATTTCATGAATCAATTATGCAGACTGTCTTGTAGGCGTATATAAAAGTCCGACCGTCATACAATCTTGGATATAAGAAAAAACCGCTTGAAGTGAATCTTTTGACAAACGCGGAAAATTTTCTAAAATTTCGATTTCAGTCCAACCTTGGGCTAATAGACCGACAATATGCTCAACAGAAATCCTAGTCCCCTTTATCGTAGGCTTACCTAACAACACCTCATTGTCAGAAACGATATAATTTTGCCAGTCCATCCCCAAATTTAATAATTTTTAAGGACACCATTTTGTTGGGCCTATAATTGTAAAACATCGATTAAATTTATAGGACGCAATTATTACGTACTCGCACAATTTATCTAGCCTGATTCAACCTTATAGAAATTGAGCTATTTAAGTCCATATATAAAGATGATGTTTCCATTTTCAATTTTGTGAAATTCTTTTTTGGTGTGCCATTTAATGTACTCCTTTCGTCACCCCTTCCCCCCAACAACAATCACAAACTCCCCTTTCACCACTCCCTCTCCCTCAAAATAAGTCTTCACTTCTACCAAAGTGCCAACGCGCACCTCCTCAAATTTTTTAGTCAACTCGCGGCACACCGCTACCTGCCGGTCAGGTCCACCAAACTCAATCAATTCCTCCAAACATCGCATAAATCGATGCGGCGACTCGTACAATATAAAGGTATGTGGCAGCTCGACGATATATTTTAATCGAGTCTGTCTACCTTTTTTATGCGGTAGAAAGCCCTCGAAATGAAAGGGCTCTGTGGGAATACCGGAGGCCACAAGGGCATTGACGAGTGCGCAGGCTCCTGGGAGCACGGTCAGCTCTAAATCTGCAAGTCTACAGGCTCGTACCAACAAGAATCCAGGATCAGAGATTCCGGGCATACCAGCCTCAGACACCAGAGCGATGTTGCGCCCCGCCTGTAGATCTGCGATCACAGCAGGCAAGCGGCCATGCTCATTATGATCATGAAAGGATCGGATATCTTTACTAATACTATAATGGGTCAATAGCGACTGTGTCGTCCGGGTATCTTCAGCCAAAATATAATCTACAAAGCTCAGGACCTTTACGGCTCGATAGGTGATATCGTCCAGATTGCCGATCGGGGTGGGTACCAAATAGAGCATTGAGGTCAGGCCTCAGCCGGAGATAAGGTATACTCGAAATATTCCATAATGGGATTGGTGAGGAGTTTTTCGCAAGCGGAGCGCACGAGTGCTTCTGCAGCTGCGGTATCCAGCGCCTCTACTTCTAATTGAATATTTTTGCCAATGCGGACATTGGAGAGCGAATCCAGTCCCATGCGCTTAAGATTGTTAGTGACAGTCTTGCCTTGAGGATCGAGTAGCACTCGATGGGGCATCACACGGATCTGTGCATTGTACTTCATGTAGGTCGATAAATTAAGAGCGACAAAATTACATAAACCAATGGAAGTAATACCAAAGCCGGACCCTTAAAGATGATCATCGCCGGGATACTGAGTACCGTAAACAGGATTGGTATTTTATTATCAGCCCAACCTGAGGTGATGGTTTTTAAGCTGAACATTGGGATCGGGGCCAACATCAGCATAAATAATAATATAGTCACCCCCAGCAACAAATAAGGATTAAGGAGCCATTCATACCACACACCGTCGCCCTGGATATGGATCAACATGAGTCCTATGACCATCACGGTAGCCCCAGGAGTCGCTAGCCCGATAAATCCTGTTGTTTGGCGGGTATCGATATTGAATGTAGCCAAGCGCAGCGCCGCACCGATCGTAAAGATAAACCCACAAAAAGCCAATACGAGGCCCATACTGCCTGAGCTCAAGGTATGTGCTGCATCATAAGCATATCGTATGAGTTGAAACAGGATGGCACCAGGTACCACCCCAAATGACACGATATCAGCGAGTGAATCCAATTGCTTACCCAAGTCACTGTCAGCACCCAACCATCGCGCCACCTGACCATCGAACACATCGGCGATCGCTGCAGCCATAATAAGCCAGAATACGATCTGAAATTGTTGAGTGAAAACAAAATATAAAGACATACACCCCATGAACAGATTAAACAGCGTGAGCAGATTGGGGATCAGATTTCTAACCATGGGCATAAATATAGCGTCTATTCAGTCAAATGTGGCTTGCAAAATGAAGTGCAATTTTTTAAAGTATCTTTGTAATCATGATGCATCTTGAGGTTATTTTAGCCAAAATAATGGCTATCAAAACAGTTTTGGCGACTAAATATCATGTGTCGTCGGTCGGGGTTTTTGGATCAATCGTACGGCCGGATTTTAATCCCAAAACCAGTGATATCGATATTCTGGTGGATTTCAGTAGGCCTATAGGCGTGGAATTTATAGATCTCGCTGAATTTCTTGAACTGGAATTAAATTTTAGGGTGGATCTGGTCTCTAAAGATGGTGTTAAAGAAAAGTACCTTTCCCAAATTCAATCTGAAGTCATTTATGTCTAAAAGGGATGTTCGATTATTGGTGGAGGATATGATTGAAAGCGGCGAAAAAATTCAAGAATATACATATGGGCTTAGTTTTGATGACTTTATTAAGGATAAAAAAACGGTGGATGCAGTGGTCCGAAATTTTGCAATTATTGGCGAAGCCGGAACAAGACTTTCTGACGAATTCAAAAATAACCATTCAGAGGTCAACTGGGCTCGAATCAAAGGGCTTAGAAACCGAATAATACATGACTATTTTGGAATAGATTTGAAGATCGTTTGGAATATTAAAGAAAACTATTTACCAGCAGTAATTTCAATATTGAAAGAATCAATTAATAATAAAACGAAATTCTAAAAGAGATTTCAATTTTATCGACTATTGAAATATATTTTAAGCTCAATCTATTCAAAGAATTATAATTGAAGAAATTGATTATAGTTTAAGTTTACTCCAGACATACGATAAAATGTTAACATTCAGAAAAACTAATGGCCTTAGAAATAACTAAAATAAATATGTTTTGACGCCAAAGTCCACAAGATTAAAAAGCATTATTTTTACCCAACCTCCAATTCCAATTAAAATTTAAGTTTTCCAAAACAACCTAGATGCAACCAATTCACTGAAAATCATCGTTATAGTGAGGTACGTACTGAAATGAAAGTAAACTATTTAATTCTTTTTTTGATCCTTGGTTTTCAAGAGATTGCGATAGCTCAACCAGCCAATGATTTTTGTCTAGATGCCACAAGACTCAATGATGTGACGAAGTATTGTTCCAGTATAGGTCAATATACTAATGTAGGGGCGACATATGACCCCAATAATGGGGATATAGTCAAGGCTACTTGCTGGACTAATGCATCACATGATGTCTGGTTTAGATTTGTCGCCATAGCCTCGGATGTTTTGGTGACCGTCAATGGGACTACCTTAAAAAGACCCGAATTGTCGATCTATACGGGTACCTGTAGCACTATGAGTGAGATCTTTCCATGCGTCACTACACCAGGCAATCTAAACTCTGCAACTTTATACAAAGGAGGATTAGTCATAGGGGCTACCTATTTTATCCGAATAGATGGGGCTGCTGATAATGTTGGCACTTTTCAGATTTGTATCAATAACTATAATCCTCCAGCTACCGCCAATGGTGACTGTGCTACCGCCACAGTCCTTTGTAGTAAAGATGCATTCCATGTGGAAAGTGTAGTAGGAGCAGGTAGAGATAATGATGAAGCTGATAATTCTTGTCTGGACTTTAATAATGCAGATCCTCGGAATAATAATTCTGAATCTAACTCCACCTGGTATCGGTGGACTGCGATGAATGATGGACCACTTACTTTCACCATCAGACCTGATGATGCCAATGACGATATAGACTTTGCAGTATTTGAATACCCTAATGGCTTGGACAACTGTAATAATAAAAGATTGGTACGTTGTATGGCCACCGCTTGTCTGGGATCCACAGGGCTGAACAGTACTGCCCGAGATTTAGAAGAAAGTCCAAACTGTGATCCCGGCGAAGATGGCTTTCTCCGCCAATTGGACATGGTCAAAGGAATGAGCTATGGGGTGATGATCAATAATTTTACTTCGACGAATCATGGATTTTTTATAGAATTCGGCGGACTAGGGGAATTTCTTGGACCCGAAACTAAAATCGAAGTAACTCCTGAGACCGGCCTAAAGTGCGAACAGGAATTTACCATTAAAGACAGTACTTTTTTTGCCGCCGGTCGAATAGTCAAATACACGTGGAATTTTGGCGATGGAGCCGTACCTAGTGAGGTATCTTTCGTAAAAGGTCCGCATAAAGTCAATTATAGATCATTTGGTTTAAAAACCATCGTCGTGGTGGTGGAGTCAGATAAGGGCTGTACATATTCTTTTTCAAGAGAGATAAATGTACAACCCTGTTGTGAAGATCTTGCTACTTTAAGAGCTGTACCGGTACCTACCAACTTAGTCTGCAATGGTAGCCCAAGTGGCTCTATACTTATACAGGGTCAGGGTGGCACACCTGAATACCAATATGCGCTAGGCAATAACAAATTTGTGCGGCAGTTTAATTATAGAAATCTCAATAAAGGAACATACCTAGTCAAAGTCATAGATGCCAGAGGCTGTCGAGACTCTACGATGGTGACACTGACAGAGCCCCCACCGATCGTCGTCGATGTAGGGCCTGATATCTCGGGTAAGCTTGGCTATGAAGTACGACTCAATGCCTCTTATGCTCCCCAGGTGCGGTTGAAGTCTCAACGATGGACTCCACCGGATGGGATCGTTTGCGACTCTTGTTTTAGTACCGAGGCGATACCTCCCGGGAGTACTACTTACAAATTTACCGTCGTGACGGAAAATGGGTGTATTGGTATGGATTCCTTATTTGTAGATGTCACATTAGACCGTGCGCTTTATACACCTAATACATTCACCCCCAATCGAGCCGGGCCCAATCAACGATTCAGACTCTATGGGGGTCGAGCTATCGAGGCTATAGATTATCTACGAGTATTCAATAGATGGGGCGGACTAGTGTATGAAGCCACTAATCTTGACATCGGAGATGAGACGAATGGTTGGGATGGTACGTATAAGGGCGAGGTCTTACCTTCCGGAGTGTATGTGTATTCGGCATCTGTGCGATTTGTAGATCGAGTCACAAGAATCATAAAAGGCGATGTCACGTTACTTCGTTAGTATCCTAATTCTCATAGCCTTGTGGGGTTGTGATCATGAAGTCAATCTCATCCATGAGGTCGTGCGGAATAAAGGCGACGAGGAGATCGTAGGCGATGTGATCTTACATTATACCGACTCCGGTAGGCTCCAAGTGTTGCTCAAGGCTCCTTTGATCAAAGGCACGGTAGACCGAAACTCCGCGATACGAGAATTTACTCAAGGCATCAATTGTGAGTTTTATGATGATTCTTCCAAACTCAAAGCAAAACTTACTGCCCGATATGCCATCCGAAACGATGATCTGCGGATCATGACCGCCCGAGATCATGTAGTCTTGATTCAAGCTGATAGCTCCAAGCTGGAGACGGAAGAACTGATCTGGGATGAAAATCGCCAAATCATTTATTCCCATAAATTCTGTAAGTATACGCGTGGTAAAGAAGTAGGAACTGGTTTTTTCTTCCAAGCCGATCAGTCCTTTACGAGAATCGAGCTGCGCAACACAGAGGCGGATAATATTGTGGTACCGGGTTTGAAAAAACAGTGAGTTGTGTGCTGTGAGCGATTCTCACAAGATCATCCACTTCGCAGATCCAGTCCAATTTTTGCCTTGAGCTTTGACGATATATATACCTGGGATCAATGTGCGCTTAGACAAAGCTATAGATTGATGGCCTTTGATCGCAAATAGGTGATCGGCAGTCTGGATCAAAGTACCTCGGATATCGAATATAGAAACCTTCACTTTATCATTGGATTCCGACTGAATATAAAGATTAGACGGTTGATTGATTGCACCGGGATTGGTCGAGATGTACATATCCTTTTTAATCACCGCTTCTGATTTGATACCGGATACCAGGGAGTAGCTGGAGTCGATAATAATACGCTCATCACCGGCTTGATATGCGGCAAACAAAAAATACGTGATCATCATCTCATCTGTGGTCGACTCACCTTGAGTGACTTCTTTTGGGGGAGAATTGGGGTTATGATGATTGGCTTCCGTATTATCGTACACTGCTTCAGACATCAATGCAGTGAATGGCGCTAATTTAATCGGATTAGGGAATTGATAAATGCCCTGCCAATGAAAATCCCAATGCGGAATAGATATCAGGGGTATTTCTTTGCCATCAGCTTGAACTGCCCAGGTTTTGATCGATGTGCCTATCAAGTGCATGTGTGGCGCCACACCGATCAGAGAAATATTAAATGGAATGACAAATCGTTGATTAAATGTTTTTTTGGTGTTGGACGGCACTTTAAGTGGACCGTTAGTCATGCTTGTTTCATGGTTTAGTACGGGAGCCAGAAAAGTTTCTCGTTGTGGTTTATCCGTTAATTGCATTTTGACTTTGGTCTGATCTTTTTTGCCCTTTGCACCGGCAGGATAATGTACCTGGATGATAATATTACTACGGGCGGGAATCTTCATTCCAAATCCTTTTGGCAACACAAACGCGCCGGACCCCGGCACCCAAGCTGCAATCAATTCTGCATCGGAGGTACCAGCACCTCCAAAACAAACATAGCCCGGACCTGCTTCATTTTTATCTAAGGTATAGCTCCTGGTGCCTTTATCCTTGAATATAAGTACATGGTGTACAATGCTGGGATCGCCAGGGATACATTCCAATGCGGTCATCCACATATCTTTAGCAAGTCGAGTGCTATCCGGAAAACAACGGTATTCATCCACTGAACTGCTTACGGTATACGAAGGCATTGTAATCGTCAACTCCGGGTTCTTAATAAATCCTAGATTGTCATATACTGGTGGTGCAGGTGCTTTGGTCAGGTCACCGGAAGGTGCGCCTGCATCGACCCATGAAGTAATGGACTGAATTTCAGATTCGGATAATTCTCTGGAAAACGCGTGTTGGCTGTATTTGCTATCTGGAGGCCATGGCGGCATAAGTTTTTGAGATACAAATGTTTTGATCAGCGATCTATTGTTAAAGGTCTGCCCATAGGAAATCATGGAAAACGGGGCAGCCCCGCCACTGTGATGACAACTCGTACAATTGCCATAAATGACCTTAGCTATATTACCTGACCAAGTAGGTGTCTGAGCAGATAAGAAACCATAAGCATTTAACAACAACCCTAAAAAAAATGTTTTTTTCATATCTTCTCAACTTAGACCTCCGTACACTAACGAAGTTTAATCTATCCTGGTTTAAGATTTAACTATAAAATCGTCATCTCAACTGATATATTCTTTACGACGCACTAGTGCGTACCAATCATTATCCAGTGGCAGATACCCCTGATCATAACAAAAATAGTAGGTGTGCCCGTTTTTCGTATGGTATTGGTTGGTAAAATAATCGAATTTAAATCCTTTCCTCGCCAGTTGATCTCTTGAAACTTTACTTTTACCCTCAGGATTGGCTTCCATCAGGATCCGGCGGTTTTTGCGCAAGGTGTTATTGATATTGCGCATTAGATTATTGCTATCGCTATTGAGCTTATTGTTGGATGCACTGCGGCATTGGTCCGAGCAAAATTTTTTATCTGATCGGCCGGCGATTTTGTCACCGCATTCGATGCATTTGGCACTCATGTGTACAAATATAGGTAAATGATGGGCGTGGACAAAATGCACGCAACGTGCTGGGAAGTGCTCGATAAAAAAACCTCAAAGTCTCATTTGGCCTTCCTTTATTATTCCAACTCCGCTATTTTAAAGTTAATTTTTTACTCTTGCAAAAATGTAATGGGTCTAAATGTAAAATCAAATCCCTGCCTAGTATTAATGGGAAGACAAAAGCCACCATCATTTTCTCGGCCGTTAATCCTTATATTTGTTTTATAAAATCATCACGCTTATATTTTGATCCATATGAATACTCCACGCGTCCTCTCCTGTGTAAGCATCTTAATGTTTTTTAACCTTTGCCTAAGCGCTCAAGCCAATGACAGAGGTACTATACCCATCAGAACTCAAAAACCAGCCCTACATGCAAAACATTGGCTGGCAATCACAGGTAAACCTCTAGCAGCAACTGCAGGAGCGTCTATCTTTCAGCGTGGAGGTAATGCCGTGGATGCAGCCTGCGCTATGATCGCAGCCAGTTGTACCATGTTTGATGTGCTGAGCTGGGGTGGTGAGACGCAAGCATTGATCTACAACCCAAAAACAAAGGAAGTGCTGGGTATCAATGCTTTAGGTATTGCTCCCACAGGAGCCACCGTAGATTTTTTTAAAGGCAAAGGTTATAAATATCCTCCCGCCACTGGCCCATTAGCTGCTGTGACCCCTGGTACTCCAGGAGGTATCATGGTGATGCTAGCCAACTATGGCACCATGAGTCTCAAAGAAGTGCTTGCCCCGGCCATGCAAATGGCAGATGGCTATCCGATGGACATCGATGTCGCTGGTCAGATTGAAAAAAACATGCAGGAGATGATGGCTTGGCCTTATTCTAAAAAGGTCTTTTTTAAAAACAATCATATTCCACTTCCGGGAGAAATATTTAGTCAACCCGACTTATTACAAACCTTACAAAAACTGGTAGAAACGGAGCAAGATGCCGTCGCTGCAGGCAAGTCCCGGAAAGAAGCGATAATGGCAGCTTATGATCGGTTTTATACCGGCGATATCGCCGATGAACTGGTGCGTGGCACACAAGAACAAGGCGGCCTTATCACCAAATCTGACCTCGCCAAGTGGTCAGTGCTGATTGAGAAACCTTTGTCTACCACATATAGAGGCATCGAGGTCTATAAACTGAGAGAATGGCAGCAAGGTCCGGTGCTCCTGCAAGCATTAAATATGTTGGAGCCATTGGATTTAAAAAAAATGAAATACAATAGTACTACTTACATACACACCTTATATCAAGTCATGAACCATGTCTTTGCTGATCGGGACTTTTATTACGGTGATCCCTACACTGGGCCTGTAGAACCTATTCAAGGCCTTTTATCCAAAGCATACGCCTCGCAGCGATTAAACTCAATGGACACGGTCAACAACAATCCCAAAGTCGGCCCTGGAGACCCTTATCCCTATGAAAATAAAACAAATCCATATCTGGAAGTCTTAGAGAAAATGAAAAAAGCAACTTCTTCCATTCCAAATTCGATGGAGGAGCACATGAAGAATTTTTATGCCGGCACTACATCGGTCACTGCGGCGGATAAAGAGGGCTGGGTAGTCAGCGTGGTGCCTAGCGGTGGGTGGCTTCCTTCTTGTATAGCCGGGAATACCGGCATCGGACTGAGTCAACGTATGCAGTCTTTTGTATTGGACTCTTTGGAATGCCCATTTAATGTCGTAGGTCCCGGGAGAAGACCCAGAGTGACACTGACTCCGACGATAGCCCTTAAAAACGGAAGTCCTTATCTGGCATGTGGTGTACAAGGTGGCGATTCTCAAGATCAAAACTTACTGCAGATGATCCTCAATGTGACGGAGTTTGGCATGAATATCCAGCAAGCGTGTGAGGCAGCCAATATCAATAGCTTTCAAATGAAAAGTGCTTTTGGCAAACATGAAAGAGTGCCCGGCAAACTATTGTTAAACAGTGTCACGATGCCTGATGTCCGGGAGGCACTGATCAAAAAAGGCTATAAACTAGAATTTAATGCCAGAACCTCCGGACCGATCACAGCTATTTATTTTGATCAGAAACTGAAATCGATGTGGGGTGGAGCTAGCAATCATGGTGATGACTACGGGATTGGGTGGTAATCAATTATAGCTGCGCTTGGTGATTGTGCATTTGTTTGATTACTAAGATCAAACATAATACCGTTGCCGCTTTTAAAATTTTCTAATACTTTTACATTATTATGCAAGATTTAGAATTGCGAATTACTTTAAATCCACTCGTATGTAAAGGCAAACCAACTATCAGAAACATGCGATTTACTGTAGTACAATTATTGGAGCTAATGTCTAGTGGAATGACCACTGATGAAATTTTAAACGATTATCCTTATTTAGAAAAAGAAGATATTCTTGCATGCCTTTTTTATGCTTCAAAAATCGCTGACACGAAAAACATCATGCCGATCGCAACCGAATAACCGGAAATGGCAAAATTTCTGATAGATACTCAGCTACCGCCACTGTTAGCGCGGTATTTGAGAAACAAAGGCCATGATTCTAAACATTCAACTTACTATCGAAATGGGCATCTGTTTAATGATGACCAAATTGTAAAGTTGGCTATTTCAGAAAATCTAATCATCATCACTAAAGATTCCGATTTTTTGGACAACTATATCTTAAAAGGCGCTCCACCCAGCGTATTGCTATTGAGGCTTGGAAATATTTCAAATAGGCAGTTATACAATCACATTGAGATACATTTTAATCAAGTTTTAGTAGAATTTGCATTGGAATCTAAATTCCTAATATTGGAGAAAGGGCAGTTAATCTCCTATTGATCAATACTTAAATTATTGGCAGTAATTTATCTCATTCATAATATCTGGGTTATAACTATCAAACTCTGCAAAGAAAAACGTACTTTTGTACACTAAACTTTTTGACCTTTATTTCGTTTTATAGAAAACACAATCTTAAATGTATCCTATCGAATTAGTAAAACCCATGGAAAACGAACTGCTTCAATCGGGTTTTGAGGCATTGACAGATGAGCAAGAAGTAGATCAAGCTCTTAAAAATCAAGAAGGTACTGTACTGCTGATGGTCAATAGTGTCTGTGGTTGTGCTGCTGCCCATGCCCGCCCTGGTGTCACCAGAGCCCTGCAATCTGCTAAGACTCCAAATAAATTATATACTGTATTCGCCGGAGTGGATAGGGAAGCTACCGCAAAAGCGCGGGAATTTTTAGCTCCTTACCCCCCATCCTCTCCTTCTATTGCTTTATTTAAAAACGGAGAACTAGTACACATGATCGAGCGCTACCAGATCGAGGGCAGGAATGCTGACATCGTAGCAGCCAATTTAAAAATGGCTTTTGATACGTATTGCTAAAGGAATCGAGATTCTTTATCCCCCCTTTTTATTGTTTAAATTCCATTTCACCATCCCGAAATGGGTCAACATCTCGCCGAGTGATGTTGTAGACTAAGATCTAACATATTAATAACGTGGCTATATAAAGGTCACGGTCTGAAGGCATTAAATAAAATTTGAGAGTTCTAATTACCAACGGTCCTTTACTATAGTGGACTCGATTGAGTCAGATAAGGAACTAATTTGTAAAAAAGTATTGTTTATTGCAGTATGAATAAAATTTTACTTACGGTCTGTACTATCGTTTTAGGATGCCTTCCCCTAATCGCACAAGACTATATCATCAACGATTTTGAAGTGAAAATCGAGCTAGACAAAGAAGGCTATATCAAGGTCCAAGAAATCATTAAAGTCAATTTTTATACTCAGCGGCATGGCCTCTATAGAGACATTCCATATCGATATACATTTGGGGGTAAAAAATATTCTACACCTATTACAGATGTTAAAGTCAAAAACTTTCCTGCTAAAATCTCACAGTCGGGTGGCAATAAGTCCATCCGAATAGGAGATGCTAATACGTGGGTCAATGGACCGCAGACCTATGACATCAGCTACCGCGTCAAAGGTCCCTTTATAACAGCAGGTACCTATGATGAATTTTATTGGAATATCACAGGCAATAATTGGCAATCGACCATAGAGAAAGTGCGTTTCGATATTGTTTTACCAGATGACACACCACTAAGTTACCAATCCATCAAAGTCTTTACCGGCAAAACAGGTTCGAAATTGGATAGTGCATATATTCAACAAGCTGGTCAGCACATCACCGGACAAAGTATAGCCCCGTTGTTGCCCGGAGAAGGTCTTACGATATCATTGGCCCTACCGGTGGGTTATATCAATCCTGCTCATGCGGTCAACATTCTTGCCACACCAACACAAGAGCTCACGAAAGCATTAAAAGTCCAATGGCCACTAGCCCTGATCCCTGCCGCTTTGATCTCACTGCTCGTAGGGTTCTGGAATAGATTGCGACGACCAAAGGACCTGACACCTATCAATGAACTTAACCCTTACCCACCGGATCACATGAATCCTGCAGAGGTAGGTGGATTTTACGATCATGTCGTCAATGATCGGGATGTAATCTCTTTACTACCCTACTGGGCAGGCCAGGGTCACATCAGAATGGAATATGACCAGCACTCAAAGGATACCTATCTCAGTAAAATTTCCAACCTCGAAGGCACCAGAGCACCATATGAGGACCTCTTATTTAATCATTTGTTTGCAGGGCGCACCATTGTAAGCTTATCGAATTTACGAGAACATTTTCACAGTACCCATGCACAGGTAAAATCAATGATACATGATGAGATCATAGGTCAACAATTGTATGACCCGGAGTATCGATTTTGGTTTAATTCCTGGAGACCATGGCTAGTGCTATTTGGATTTGTTGTATTAGGGGTCGTTGCCCTGATCATGGGTTATTGGTTGAGCGCATTGTTTTTTGGCATGGGTATAGTAATAGGAATGGTCCTGATCTTTCAGTCGAAGGTGTTATCGCTACGAGGCGAGGAATTGCATCGCCGACTACGAGCATTTTATCTTTTCCTCAAAGGTGATGACCCGACATCTTTACAAACAGTCACTGCCAACGACCCAAATTATTTTGACAAAGTATATCCTTATGCTGTAGCATTAAATTTAGATAAATCATTTATCACTAGAGTCAAACCGTACTATTCTCAAGCTCCTATGTGGTACGGTTATTATGGCATGGTTGGTATGACCTCTAATAGGAGTATGGAGGATTTTAGTCAGGAATTTCAACCTAAAGAGATTCACTCTGCCTTCAGTGCATACCCTCAACCTACAAATGGCGGTTCTAGTGGCAGTGGATCAAGTGGTGGATCGAGTGGCGGAGGATTTGGCGGAGGCGGAGGCGGTAGCTGGTGAAATTGACAATTTGACGATTGACAATTGACAATTTGACGATTGTGTCAATGTCTGAAAAACGTTGACCGTTATTTTACATTTTCAATCAATTGTAAAATTGTCAATCGTCAATTGTCAATTTATCATCAAGGTCTAGGCCTTTTAATACTTGGCATTCTACCTGGGGTATAAGGAGCACCTGCTTTTTCAAGAATGGCTTCCAGCTTAGCTATTTCTTCGTTGATGGCATTGACTTCGTTGACCACTTTATCTAGATCGCGATCTGTCTCGGTAAATGTTTTTGTCATCGTAGTGGTCGGTCCACTGGAGATATCCCATAAGCTGCCGATGATACTAAACACTCTACTATTGATACCTGGCTCAGTCTCAAACTCTCTGGATGATTTTGTTTGGTCACCATTCATTTCTATGCCTACTTTTTTCAGTCGGTCTTCGAGGGCTTGAGCATCAGTGTTGACAGCCAGAGGTAATCTGGGTGTCTGCAGATATGCAGCTTTTATAAATCGAAGTTTATTCATCAAGTCGCCATAATAACGCTGGGTCATACTGGATACTCTACGCATTTCGGCAACTTGTTTATTAAATGCATCAACGGCTTTTTTGTCTTCTGCATTGAGTGTGGCATTTTTCAGAGGGGTAGCTAGGATGGCCGAAGATGCACCTAGATCTACATATTTGCCGTTTTCAAATTTACTTAACTCTACTTTGTATTTGCCTGGCAACACTGGATAACCTTTTTCAGCACTACCAAAAATATTTGTGTTTTCCACAGCACCTACAGTAACTGCACTGACGGGCGCGCTGCGCAGATCCCACACGATCTGTTTATTGCCTTTTTTAGCGGGTAATTTTATTCGGCGCACTATTTCCCCAGACTCATCGGTGATAGTCGCCAGCACATAGGGCTCGGGTTCATTGTCTTCTATACGTAAACTATCGATGCTTGGATAAAATACCGCTTCGCCTTTTTTAATTTTTTCTTTCTCTGCGTCTTTACGTTTTTCTTTTAAGGTCTTGATGTCTTCTTTTACATTATAGACGATGGTCGCAGCGGGTATAGGATTAGTTGAGGCATAGTGCGTTTCACCTAGAAAACCTTTATCCCGCAAACCCAGAGGCTGCCAAGGATTATACATTATAGCCGTTTCGATAGGATAGATATAAGCTGGTTTCTCAAGATTCTTTTTATCAAAATTTCTTAATATCGCATAATTTTCAAGAATCCAAAAACCTCGACCGAACGTGGCTAAAACTAAGTCATTTTCTGTACGATGGATCTCCAGGTCGCGTACAGCTATAGTCGGTAATCCGTTTTTGATTTGGGTCCAGGTCTTACCTCCATTCACCGTAATAAACAATCCGAATTCGGTACCGACGAACAAAAGATTTGCATCGACATGATCCTCAGCTATCGTATACACACTACCTCGTACGGGTAGATTGGATGCTATAGAGCTCCAGGTCTTACCCATATCAGTCGTCTTGAAGAGATAGGGTTTAAAATCTCCATAGCGATGATGATTAAATGCGACATAGGCTGTGCCTTTATCATGTGATGAACTTATGATTTGATTCACATACGATTGACTCGGAGCACCAGCTACTGCATTTAATTTATTCCAATGTGCTCCTCCGTCCGTGGTAGTGTGGATCAAGCCATCATCTGTACCGGCCCATAATATATTCGCATCAAATTTTGATTCAGCTAGAGCGACGATATTGCCATAGATATCTGTACTGCCGTTTTTAGCCACAGCATCTACACTCCATACTTTACCCATGACCTGCAGTTTATTGCGATCGACTCCGGCAGTAAGATCAGGACTGACCACTTTCCAACTATCACCACGATCATCGGTACGGAAAACTCTATTGGCAGCGAAATACAATCTTTTATGGTCGTGATGTGAGATTAAGAGCGGTGCATCCCAATTCCAACGATAAGCGGTATCATTTTGAAATTCTATAGGGCGAATACTGGTCTGTTCCCCGCTTTTTTTATCAAATCGAATCAACCCCCCATACTGAGATTGGGCGTAGATAATATTATCGTCTTTATAATCAGCCTGCGATTCGAACCCATCACCACCGCAAGTTATATACCAGTCGCTGTTGGCAACCCCATTTTCACTGGTGCTGCGCGATGGACCGCCCAATGAAAAATTATCTTGGGTACCACCATATACATTATAAAATGGAAGTGCGTAATCTACAGACACTTTGTAAAATTGAGTGATCGGAAGATTGGGCTTAAATTGCCAATTCTGACCATCATCCCATGATTCGTATAGACCGCCGTCACATCCTACTAGCGTATGCAGGGTATTGGTAGGGTCTATCCACACATGATGATTATCTACATGTTTGTTTTTTTCACCAAACCTCCTGAAAGTCTTTCCTCCATCATCGGATACCATCAGGTAAGTATCAGCAGCCCATAATCTGTTTTCGTTTTTAGGATCACAGAATAATTCCTGATAATAATTGCCACTAGTCTGAAATGGGCCTCTTTTTTCCCAACTTGCACCACGATCCATACTTCGATATAAGCCAGCCTCCTCGCCCTCTACGATGGCGTAAATCATATCTGGGTTTACCGGAGAGATGGCCATACCGATACGACCTAGGTCTTTTCCTGATGGGAATCCCCCCCCGACTTTATTCCAAGTGGCCCCGGCATCCGTACTTTTATACATGGCAGACTCAGGGCCGCCGCCGATGTAGGTAAACACTTTGCGCTGACGCTGATGTGCTGTGGCATACAATATGTTGTTATTACGAGGATCCATTAAAATCTCATTACAGCCCGTATGTTCACTTACAGTCAAGATGGCTTTCCACGTTTTGCCACCATCGGTGGTTTTATAAATTCCACGTTCACCGCCACTGGTCCATAGAGGTCCGTATACCGCAACGTAGACGATATCACTATTTTGAGGATCTACTACGATGGATCCGATATGCTCAGAGTTTTTTAGGCCCATATTCTTCCAGCTTTTGCCTGCGTCTTCGGATTTGTAAATGCCATCGCCATAGGCTACAGAGCGTTGGTTATTGTTTTCACCGGTACCCAGCCACAGCACTGCACTATTGGAAGGGTCCATAGCCAGGTAACCCATGCTATAGGAGCCATACGAGTCAAAAATAGGAGCATATGTAGTTCCGGCATTGGTAGTTTTCCAAATCCCTCCTGAAGCGACCAACACATAATATTCGCTGAAGTTTTTTGGGTTGACTACCAGTTGATTGATACGGCCAGATACTAACGCTGGGCCGATGCTCCTCATAGTCAGACCGGAGAAAACATCCGACTTGAGGGTGTCTTGAGTCGAAACCTCAGACATGCTCACTGGGGTAGTCGCAGAAGGTTTGGCACCCTTCTTGGTTTGAGCCAATGAAATAAGAGCTAATGAACTAAATACGAATAGGGCAACGAATTTCATATCCTAAAATTTTGAGCTGGTAATTTAGTAAAAAAAATGAAAACCCTAACAAGGCATCCCAATAAGGGTGTGGTGATAAAACAAGCTGATTCCTCCCTTTTGCGGTGTGGAACGTTTTATAAGCCTTTTTCCCTTTAATTTTGTATTCAATGCGTCATGAAATATGCTGCTTTATAATGAGATGGTATAAACAAAATCTGATAAGGTTTGAGTATTTTTAAGGCATGTATTTATGCCAACTTAATAAATTAGCATCCTGCTTTTTTATCTTCTTTTTTTCGTTTTTTGCTCAACTCCAGGCACAAAAAAATTCAAAAAACCTGACCCTCATACCCGAACTGAAAGGAACTGCTGTCCAATCGGTATATGAAGACCGCAGAGGCCTGTTATGGATTGCTACGCAAAATGGATTGTATAAATATGATGGGTATGAATTTAAAAAATTCTATTTCAATCCAAATGATTCAACCACACTCAAGATTTTACACATCTTCGTAGTATATGAAGATCGGAATGGCCACATCTGGGTAGGGGGCGTAGAAGGACTATATCGATACCATATCAAGTCAAAAAAATTTAAAGCCTATCCTTACACTCATTTAGTCGGCAAGCCGGTCTCTAACTTTACCGCTGTCTCTACGATAGCAGAAAACATTATAGGTGATTTATTGCTTGGTGTGAACTCGCCAGCAGGCGACCATATGACCAAGTCGCTGCTTTATCTGGATAAAAAAACGGATCAAATCAAGTTATTCCCATATCCGAGTGAATTAGAGCCAGGAGGAATTTATAAGATCTCAGCTGATAAATCGGGAACACTTTTAATACAAGGGTATCATGAACGGAATTTTAAATTGGATGAATCAAACATCTTAAAGGCAAGTAATGCCCTGGCTCATATCATCAAATTTGATAAAACCGGTGTACCATTTTATGAACGAGATCAACACGATACCGCATGGTATATCAGTCAAGAAGGTTATTTGACTAATTTTGCATGGACCGATAGTATTCTTTCGCCCAGGTATTCCTTTAAACACTTGTTGCCCAATCCTAATCGCGTTTTTTATGCCCTAGATATTGCTTTTGAAAAGGATGAAAAAGTATGGCTAGCTCTCGATCAAGGTATCCTGTATTTTGATCGAAAAAAAAGGATTTTCCAATCGGTAGATCTTGAATTAGGTATAAAATCTAATGGAAATTATATTTTCGGATTACATGTAGATTCATTTGGAAATCTTTGGATCTGCACTGGCAATGGGCTTTATCGTTATGATCACAAATCTGTTGTCACAACATTCGGACCAGATGAAACAGATAGTACGCGATCTATCACAGGATTTGTGATCAGTCCTTTACAATCCATCACCGATGGAAAGATTTGGATGAGTCATCAATCTATAGAACTGGAACAATCGGGCTTCTTGATCATGGATCCTATCGATTATACCTTTAAACGGATTCCGTTCGCTACTTTTTTACCCAAAGGTGGCTATGTAATCAGTTTTGCCGAACAAAGTCCAGGCGAGTTTTATTTAAGTACCAATCTGGGCATTTACTCATTTAATACAAAAACAAAGTCAGCTAAAAAAATATCCATACTTGGATTCCCTGATAACAATCCAGGCATTACGCAATTTTTACAAGATAAAAAAGGAAATCATTGGTTGGGCTCTAGAAATTATTTATACAAAAAACTAAAGTCTGGGGATCGATTTGAAGCCATAGATCTGAGTCGGATGCCTGGTGGTGATGACAAGAGTAACGAAATTTCGATGCTAGTAGAAGGTCAAAAGCTAGGGCTCTGGATACTCACTGCCAATGGTTTGTTTTTATACGACTATACCACCGAAAAAATCGCCAGACATGGTTATCATAGCAATGCCAAACTTGCATTTCCTACTCAGGAGTTCACTGGGCTGTATGAAGATGACCATGGCGTAGCATATGTAGGTACCTGGCAAGGTGGCCTGATACGTTATGATGTGGCACAAAACAAATATAAAATCTACACCATAGAGGATGGATTGCCCGGTATGAGCATTCAAACCATCCAGCCCGATGACCGTGCCCATGCACTTTGGATCGGCACGAGTGAAGGCATTTCAAAGTTTGATCTGGACAACCAAACCTTCAATACCTTGACTGCACAAGATGGGGTGATTGGCAATGCACACTATTTTGCAATCAAGACGACAGATCATAAATTATTGTATACTGGTCAGGGCATAAACATACTCGACCCTGCAGAAATAAAGAATAACTCCATACCGCCTAAAGTAACGATCCTGGATATTAAGGTAGCCAATCAATCTATTTATTCCACTAGTGACAATATGGGCGAGGGAGATATATCAAAAGACACTTTGATCCAATTGCGACATGATCAAAACAATATATCTATTGACTACCTGGGTATTCAATTAAATAACCCTCTCAAGACCCGATATGCCTATCAGCTCGAAGGGTATGATCCCGAATGGAAGCAGGTGGAAGTGCAACGCTCTGCATATTACTCCAATCTACCTCCTGGCTCATACACTTTTACAGTAAAAGCGGCCAATAGCAATGGCACCTGGTCTGATACTTTTGCCAAGATGCACCTTGTGATACTCCCTCCTTGGTGGAAAACGAAGTGGGCATATGTATTATATCTTCTTGCTTTAGCAGGATTAGGATCATTAGCCAATACCTATTTCAAACAACGTGTAATCAAAAAAGAAAGAGAGCGATCCCAACTCAAAGAGTTGGAGCAAGCTAAAGAAATCGAAAAAGCCTATGTACAATTGGAGCAGTCACATGAGACCTTAAAAAATACGCAGTCCCAACTGGTGCAAGCTGAAAAAATGGCTTCGTTAGGTGAACTCACCGCGGGCATAGCCCATGAGATTCAAAATCCATTGAACTTTGTAAATAATTTTTCAGATATCAATATCGAATTGATTGAAGAAATGCGGGAAGAACTACATGCAGATCGCAAAGCTGAAGCATTGATGCTCGCAGATACCATTAAAACCAATCTTGAAAAAATAACCAATCATGGCCGTAGAGCCGACTCCATCGTAAAAGGCATGTTGCAGCACTCTCGCAAAAATACCGGTCAGAAAGAACCAACCAATATTAACGCTCTTGCAGATGAATATTTACGATTAGCTTATCATGGACTTCGTGCTAAGGATAAATCGTTTAATGCAACGTTTAAGACGGATCTGGATCCCAGCATCGGTGATGTCTATGCTGTACCGCAAGATATCGGCAGAGTTTTACTCAATTTAATCACGAATGCATTTCATGCCGTCACGGAAGAAGATCAGAAAATAAAAGGCCAGAATCCTGAATCCAATTATACCCCTGTCGTAACGGTATCGACTAAAAAATGGCTCGCAGGTGAGTCTGAACCATCCTCAGCAGACCATGTAGAAATCAGAATAACAGACAATGGTCCAGGTATACCGAGTCATCTCAGAGACAAAATTTTTCAGCCCTTCTTCACCACTAAACCAACTGGGCTAGGTACTGGATTGGGCTTGAGTTTAGCTTATGATATCATAAAAGCGCACGGAGGTTCCATTAAAGTAATTTCAAATTATCGGGAGTCCGGTTTATTAAATGATATTGGAACTATTCGTGACCATGGGTCTGGTGAAGGAGATTCAATGCCTATTAAATCAGAAGAATCCAAAAGAAGTGCAGGTACAGAATTTGTAATTAATTTACCTACTTCGTAGTGAAATTAAAAAAATTCTTCAATTAAGAGTGACGATCGAGTCACTGATTTAGATGTCAGGCGTCAAACCGAGTCGCTGGATTTTAAACCCGATCTCTTTTGTTAAGACTGAAAGAAAGCACTAAGTTCCAGCACTATTACCCAGCTTCCTCCCAACCCAAACTCCGTTCAACCGCCTTTCGCCAGCCATTCTGCAATTGGGTAACCTGATTCAACGGCATGGTGGGATGAAAATCAGCTTCTATCAGCCATTGTTCTGAAATTTCCTTTTTAGTCCATAATCCGATGGCTAAACCAGCAAGGTAAGCGGCACCTAAAGCGGTCGTTTCTATAATGGTAGGCCGTTCCACATCAGTCGACAAAAGATCTGCTTGAAACTGCATTAGAAAATTATTAGCCGAAGCCCCACCGTCTACTCTCAATGCTTTTAAAGTAATGCCCGACTCCTCGGTCATGATATCCAGAACATCCTTAGTCTGATAAGCCATGGATTCGAGGGTAGCTCTTACTATGTGTACTTTGGTAGTACCGCGGGTGAGACCCTGTATGGTACCTCGAGCATACATATCCCAATGAGGTGCGCCCATCCCGGTAAAAGCGGGCACTAGGTACACCCCACCAGTATCCGGGACTGAGCTTGCCATTTCTTCGGTTTCACTGGAAGATTGGATGATACCAAGACCATCGCGCAACCATTGTACTGCTGATCCGGCATTAAACACACTGCCCTCCAGCGCGTATTGTACCTTGCCATCGAGTCCCCAGGCTATCGTAGTCAATAATCCTTTTTGAGATCGGATACATTTATCTCCGGTATTCATAAGCATAAAACATCCCGTTCCGTAGGTGTTTTTAGCCATGCCCGGAGTGAAGCACGCTTGCCCGAATAACGCTGCCTGTTGATCTCCTGCCACACCACTAATGGGGATGGACGCCCCAAGCAGATCGATCTGGGTTTCTCCAAATACACCACTCGATGGCATGACCTCTGGTAGTATGTTAATCGGTATATCCAATAAGGACATCATTTTTTCGTCCCATTGCAACGTGCGGATATTAAATAACATGGTGCGGGAGGCATTGCTATAATCTGTGGCGTGTACTTTGCCGTCAGTGAGCTTCCAGATCAGCCAGGTGTCTATAGTACCAAATAATAACTCCCCTGCCTCAGCTTTGGTCCTGGCTCCTGGTACCTGATCCAGAATCCATTTTAATTTGGTGCCGGAGAAGTAGGCGTCGATGACAAGACCAGTATACTCTGAGATATAATCAGCATGACCATCCGCCCTGAGTTGCTCACACGTAGGTGCTGTGCGTCTATCTTGCCATACGATAGCATTATGGATCGGCTCGCCGGTGTTTTTATCCCATACTACTGTAGTCTCTCTTTGATTTGTGATGCCAATGGCTGCGATTTGGTTTACATCTATTTGATTTTGTTGTAGCACAGATTTGGCCACAGCCAATTGAGTGGTCCAGATCTCATCTGCATCGTGCTCTACCCACCCCGGCTGTGGAAAAATCTGGGTAAACTCTTGTTGAGCAACGCCTGCTATAATCCCCCGACTATTAAAAAGAATAGCACGAGAACTGGTGGTACCTTGATCGAGGGCTAGTATAAATCGTTCGGTAGACATTGGCTTAAAAAATTAGAAAGCCAAGCTACATAATAAGGATGAAACAATCCATGCTCAGAAATAATTTGCAGTTTAATATTCATTTTATTTAACACCCCATCACCACACACATTATGTTTTTAATTAATATAATTACCCTACTTTTGGCCTCTATTCTATGATTCCTTTTGCAGCAACAGATCGTAAAATCTACTTGGACAAACTGACGCGTCGGCGAGTCCATATCCTAGTCATCGGTGGTGGTATCACCGGGGCCGGCATCTTATTGGACGCTGTCAACAGGGGTTTTGAGGTAGCACTATTGGAGAAAGGGGACTTTGCTAGTGGTACTTCAAGCCGATCTACTAAGCTCATCCATGGCGGGCTGCGATATTTAAAACAATTGCAGTTTGGTGTAGTACGGGAGACCGGCGCGGAGCGAGCTATCGTATATAATAATGCTCGCCATCTGGTCGAACGGAGTAAAATGTTGCTGCCTTTTTACAAAGGCGGGGTGATGGGACCGATTACTACATCTTTTGCCTTGTGGTTTTACGACTATCTGGCCAAGGTGGCCAGAAATGAGCATAAACTGATGCTCAAAAAACAAACTACCAAAAAACTAGAACCCCTGCTCAAGGAAGATAAACTCAAAGGAGCAGGTCTCTATTACGAATACAAAGTAGACGACACCCGACTGACCCTTGAAATCATCAAGAAAGCGGTAGAAAGCGGAGCTACAGCATTGAACTACACAGAAGTCACTAAACTGATCTATGAAAATGGAAAAGTCGCCGGAGCCAAAGCCGTGGACAAGATGACAGGCGATGAATATGAAATCTACGCTGATTTTGTAGTGAATGCTTCTGGACCTTGGACCGATCAGGTAGCTGAACTGGAGCCCGCCTCCACCAAAAAAATCATACTATCTAAAGGTGTGCATCTTGTACTACCTGCTCATAAACTCTCTTTAAAACAACCCGTTTATTTTGAATCCGTGATAGATCATCGGATGATTTTTGCGATACCTCATTGGCAGTACACCTATATAGGTACGACAGATACTCCGTATGATGGCGATATCAATCAACCTGTAGCAATCCGTGAGGATATAGATTACCTATTGCAAAGCGCCAATGCCATATTCCCCACTGTCCACTTAAGTGAAAACGATGTCTGCTCTACATGGGCCGGACTGCGACCTTTGATCAATCAGCCGGGGAAAAAATTTTCTGAGCTTTCCCGTAAAGATGAAGTCTTTATCAGTCCATCGGGTCTGATCAGTATAGCAGGAGGTAAACTGACCGGCTATCGAAAAATGGGTGAGCGGGTGATCCAAACCATCATCGAAGAATTCAAAAAACAAGAATATAAAGCAGTGCCAGTGTTGCATGAAGAGGCATTGACTGATCTATCTAATGTATGCGGATCCGAATTCAAGTCCGAGGAAGAATTTCAAAAAATATTATCCTATTGTATCTCCCTCAAAGGCCATCTTCAGGTGGAAGAGGCCACTATGTATCAGCTATTCAGACGCTACGGTACCAATACAGAGCAGGTGATAGCACTAGCAGAGACTTTTAGAGAAAAAGAATCTGATCCATATCTGCGATTGGAGTATGGGGGTTTGATGTATGGCATGCAGCAAGAGATGGTCAATACCTTAGCCGATTATCTTGTACGAAGGACCGGACAACTATATTTTGGTCGGGAACACATCTTAAAATTCCAGGAACCTCTATTAAGACTTTTACAAACTGAGCTAAATTATACTGATCAACAGATTGACTCGATTCGGATAGAATTCCAAAAAGAGTACGAGTCCGTGATGAGTTGGAAAAAATAAGAAAACCCCTTGATCAGTACGTTTACCATCAAAGGGCTTTTATGAAAAGACTCACTCTTTAAAAGCCGAAAAGTAATCGGACTACTATTAAGCAAATAATAAAAATGCCTACTTGGCGAGCCGGTACAGATTAACTTCAATTAAATATCGACCAGAGTTCACCATATTGTGCTCCAATTATTTGAATTCCGGATCAAAGAGCTTTTTTATTATGGATAGACGCACATTTCATCAGACCTTATTGGGCTCAAGCATGGCATTATCTACTCCTTCAGTTATTACCAAAAAACGAGTGCCTTATCTCCGAACTGGCGATTGTATAGGCCTAATTGCCCCTGCAGGATTGATCAATGAAGAACGACTCACCAAGGCCAAGGCAAATATAGAATCGCTGGGACTGGTACCCATCTTGGGGAAAAACATTATGCAGACTCATGGCTATCTGGCCGGCAAAGAACAGTACCGACTCCAAGACTTACATGACATGTATCGCGACGATAACATTCGCGCGATCTGGTGCATCCGTGGTGGTTATGGATGTACCCAATTATTACCACTGATGGATTTTGATCTAATCAAATCACATCCAAAACTCTTATTGGGGTATAGCGATATCACTGCATTTCACAATGGACTCTACACCAGACTCCATCAACACAGCTTTCACAGTCCTGTAGCAGCATCTGATTTTACGCCGTATACTGTAGAAGAACTTAAAAAAGTCATTTTTGGTACCTCCGGGCAACAGATAGAGGTGGGATTGTGTATAGACGATGAAGGTCAGTTTGCATCTGGAAAAACAACTTTTGAGCGCTATACGATACATCCCGGCATAGCAGAAGGAGTATTGATAGGGGGCAATCTATCCCTACTCAGTGCGCTATGTGGTACCCCTTATTTTAAAATTAAAAAAGATTGTATCCTGTACCTTGAAGACATCGAAGAAGCTCCATATCGAATCGATCGAATGTTGACGCAATTATTCCAGGTGATACCAATCGATAGGGTGAAAGGGGTGATCTGTGGAGTCTTCGAAGGTTGTGAGCGTAAAGAAAATATTCCATCTCTTACTCTCAAAGAAGTGATGATGGAGTGTATAGGTCGATTAAAAATACCATCGCTGTATGGGTTTTCCTTCGGGCATATCTCCAATCAATGCACCTTACCGATTGGCGCAAGAGCGACATTAAATACTTCGACTTCCACACTTAGCCTGCGACTGCCATGAAATTAATCATTCATACTTTTCAACTCCAGACCAAAAAAATATTTACGACTGCACATGGCAGTGCTGCCTTCCGTCGTTGTATGATCATCGAATTGCAGCATGAAGGAAAGTCGGGCTATGGTGAAGCCACTGAGATTTTATACTATGGTAAAAATCTGGAGCGTATGGTCCATCTGGCAAAATCAAATGCCTCTTGGATAGAGGGATTGGACATCATACCGCCGGGCGGGATGTATAAGGAGTTTTTTAAACGATTTGGTGAAGACCGATTTGTATTGTGCGCTATGGATATGGCGTATCATGACTTATATGGCAAGATGCAAGGCAAGCGCCTCATCGATCTCTGGGATCTCGACACCAGTAATTGTGCATTATCAAGTTTCACTGTCGGTATCGATGATACTGCCGCCATGCTGAAACATATTGATCAAAATCCCTGGCCGGTCTACAAAATCAAATTGGGCACTGACCATGATATGGAGATTATGCGCGCCATCCGAGCGCATACGGATAAACTGTTGCGAGTAGATGTCAATGCAGGTTGGACAAAGGATCAAACAATAGCGTACTCAGAGGAGTTGGCTGAATTAAACGTTGAATATATCGAGCAACCACTGCCTGTCGCTTTGGATCATGAGATGCATGAAGTATATGACGAAAGTGCATTGCCTCTTTTTGCGGACGAATCCTGTCATATCCCGGAGGATGTAGAAAAATGTGCCGATCTATTTCATGGCATCAATATCAAACTTATGAAATGTGGTGGGATCACACCCGCGATAGCTATGATACAAATGGCACGGCAATACGAGATGAAGATTATGATCGGCTGTATGACAGAGACTTCAGTAGGCATCTCTGCATTGGGCCAGATATTGCCGTTGGTAGATTATGCTGACATGGATGGATCGATGCTGATCTCCAATGATCCCGCCCGAGGGGTTTCCTTACATTACGGGGTGGCTCATTATCCGGAGGGTGCTGGTACTGGGGCGGAATTGTTAGTATACAATCCTATAAATGAATGAAATTAACTTAACGCTAAAATCTAGAAATATGTCGAGACATGATGCTTTAGTTGCATGCTATTCGTAAAAAACTTAAATTAGCAAATAATAATGCGTATCTAAATGACCGGGGAATTAAAAAAAATTGAATCGCTATTGGAGCAAATAACATCCTATGAAAAAGCCATTGTACTCCAATGGGTTGTAAGCGACTTAGGAGGTATTTATACAGGAATCGATAAGACCCTCGGGATTTGCGGAGGTGAGGCTCGAATAGCTCGCACTCGCATACCTGTGTGGTTACTCGTGAGGCAAAAACAATTAGGATTATCCGAAAATGAACTTTTGAGTGATTACCCAACACTACGGTTAGAAGATCTATCTAATGCTTGGAATTATTTTCGAGCACATAAAGATGAAATAAATAATCTTATCAAATCAAATGAAGAACCATAAAAAATGTCTAGGCTATATGCTAATGAAAACTTTCGACTTAGCGTTGTGTTGGCATTGATTGAATTAGGACACGATGTATTAACATCCTATGATGCTGACAACGCCAATTTAGGCGTTTCCGATGCCCAAGTTTTAGATTTTGTACGAAATAACAATAGGATTATTCTGACCTTTAATCGTAGAGACTTTATTCAACTCCATTATCAAAAACCCTTTCATCCTGGAATCATCGTTTGTACAGAAGACAAGGACAATTTAGCATTAGCCCGTAGAATTCATCAAGCAATTTTGGATCTAAACAATAATACTGAAAATCAATTGATAAGAATAAATCGACTAGGCTAAAATTATAAGGTATACTAAGAAGAATAAACTATTGAATCATTTTCAGCTTACACGAAACGATTCTGCTATTCAAATTCACTTACATAATATTAAAAAAGTGAGATTAATCTCCCGTACTCCCAAATATCGATTACAGTTTTTATCAAACGACTTAATAAGTAAACATTCGATCACTTTCCAGTGACATTCTTACTAATACTGTCGGCAATGCAAATTCCGCTGGTTTGCCTTTAATATCTTCTTCAGTCACACCTCTTGCTTTGCTGGAGTTACCAGATAAATAGAATTTACCTTTTCCTTTTACTATAGCATCATAGTGGTCACGAAGTTTTCCTGTACCCAAACCGATTATGGTATTTAAAACAGAATCTTGCAATAATTTCACCGCATCACCAGCCAAAAACAGGTTGACCGTATGCCCTTCTTCGATGGCCGTTTTAGCAACCAAGAAGCCCAGTGCAGCCCGGGTTGGATTTTCAGCTCCCACCGCGATATGCACTAGTATTGTACTCTTCTTGGCATTGTTGGTAACACTTTGTCCAAATATAGCATCGGAGAATCCCAGGAACAATAAAAATAGTATGGACATTTTTTTTGAATTCATTGTATTTGAACTTTAATGTAGTTAGTAATAAAAAGGCGACAGATATTTGCTGCGGTGGGGTCCCGTCCCAATAGCTAGCGAGAGCTATCGGAATAGAATTTCGTCAGCTCTATCCTAGTCTAAATGTACAATTGAATTTCGAATGTTCCAGTTGCGGCAACATCAAATGTGTGAGGCGGAAGTAATTCAAGGCTAAA
This sequence comes from Saprospiraceae bacterium, assembly GCA_031417835.1. Classification (GTDB taxonomy): domain Bacteria; phylum Bacteroidota; class Bacteroidia; order Chitinophagales; family Saprospiraceae; genus JADJLQ01. The sequence continues at coordinate 86,584 of JANOWJ010000041.1, forward strand.
GCCAAGTGAACAAAATACTCTCATAACCCCAGCTTTAAGGTCGTGGTTAATGCTTTCTCATACCCTGGCAGATATTGCTTCAAGGCTAAAACCAAGTGTACAGAATACTTGCTTAACCCCAGCATTAAGGCTGGGGTTAAGGCTTTCTGATACATCGGCTTTAGCCATGATGGGTCGTGTTCCCTATCCTTTTGTGGATATCATTGTTTATTCCGAATTTTATGTAAAAATATTTTATATCGGCACTCTTATACGCTTTATTCAATCAATATGTACGCAGACAAAATTCCAGCTAGAACCATACAAATCGATCATCAAGAGTCACTCTATTTTGGTGGTACTTCATATCTTGGTATTCATGCTAATCCTGATTTTGGAGCACTAGTGACTGCCGGGATTCAAAAATATGGGACCAACTATGGAGCGAGTAGACTCGGTGTCGATATCCCGGTCTTTGATCAGATGGAATCAAAATTAGCAGCTTGGTTAGAAGCGCCATCCACCGTAGTCGTGTCATCCGGCACTTTAGCTGGTAGATTAATTTTAGAGGTATTGGGCGATGACTATCAATACCACTATTCACCTAATGCGCACATTGCGATTAATCCGCTATACGAGTCGCATCAGCCTCATTTATTTGAATCCTGGATTGAAGAAACTTTAGAAGATATACATCAAGCAGATGTAAGCAAACATGTGATCACCTTAAATAGTATCGATGCATTGACTGCCCTTAAACCAGATTTGTCATGGGCGGGCAAATTACCCAAAACCAAAGAAGTCATCATCGTACTGGATGACAGTCATGGCATCGGCATTTTGGGTCCAGAGGGTCGCGGCGTATATCCGGAATTAAAAAAATTGCATGATCGATCTATAATGATAGCATCTTTGGGCAAGGCTATGGGTCTACCTGCAGGATTGATCGCCGGACCGATAGAATATACTTCGAAAGTAAAGCAACATCCATTATTTGGAGGTAGCTCACCAATGATACCTGCTTATGCAGATGCTTATTTGAATGCGGATGATATTTATGCAACATCATACCATAAATTAATTCAAAATATTAAATCGTTTAAACATGGAGTGCATGCTCTCAATCGGTTTCAATATGCTGATGATTTTTCAATATTTTGTACCCAAGAGCATCATTTGGCCGCATATTTAATAAATCATCAAGTTAAGATTTCTCACTTTGCATATCCTAGTCCGCAGGATAATCTATATACAAGAGTGATTTTGAATGCCCTGCAAACTCTGGAAGATATTGAGAAATTAGTGCGGCTGATAAATAAATATTAATTTTGAATGCTGGTGAAATCAACTGAGTCATCGATGATGAACATAATGAAGTAAGATGCAATTAAAGTTTATCTATTTTCAGATTGTTATTTTCATTTTTCAAGTTTCCTGCAAACAAAAGGACTCTACCAATTTAGATTTCATCAAACGCGCCATCGACCTCCACCCATCACCTAGCCCCTTATCTCCGGCTGAAAGTATCAAAAAAATTCAAGTCCCTCCGGGTTACAGGGTAGAGCTGGTAGCTGCCGAACCTATGGTCAAAGAACCTGTAGCGATGGCCTGGGATGGCGATGGTCGCTTATATGTGATTCAGATGAATACCTATATGGTCGATGCAAAAGGCACTAACCAAAATGCACCTACCAGTCAAATCATCCGGTTAGAAGATAAAGACTGGGATGGAGTCATGGATGTAGCTACCGTGTTTATCGATAGTCTGGTTCTGCCTAGAGTGATCCTGCCTATTGGTGATGAATTGATCGTAGGGATCACCAATGTGCAACATCTATATGCTTATAAAGATACCAATGGGGATGGTCGTGCAGATCAAAAAAGGATCGTATTTGAAAACCCTGCCATCGATGCCCGCAATATGGAGCATCAAAATGGCGGCCTGATCTGGAATCTGGATAACTGGATTTATCCGAGCAGAGACAATCTTCGATTCAAATACAAAAACGGTACGTTTACAGTGGATACTATGATCGATAACATGATCGGTCAATGGGGTATGACCACCGACGATTATGGTCGTTTATTTTATTCTGAAGCTGGTCCGGGTCTTCCAGTGGTGCAGTTTAATCAGATGCCGGCTTATGGCTCTTTGAATTTTAGTGATCAGTATCCAGCAGATTTTACCATTCCATGGCCTATACTCAGCACGATCGATGCTCAAGGCGGTCCACATGACTTGCGCAGTGAGGACAGCACTTTAAATCGATTTACCTCAGGTTGCGGTCAATCCATATTCCGTGGAGATCGTATGCCTCCTGATCTATATGGAGATTATTTTGTAGCAGAACCTGTGGCAAGAATCATAAAACGAGGCGAAGTCATCAATAGAAATGGTAAACGTTTTGTAGAAAATGTATATCAGGAAAAAGAATGGTTGGCTTCCTCCGATTTTAATTTTAGACCCGTGAATACATACACAGGACCTGATGGTTGTTTTTATATCGTCGACATGTACCATGGCATTATTCAAGAAGGCGAGTTTGCAGAGGAAGATTCATATTTAAATAAAAAAATAAAAGCCCTGGGACTCGAACAAAATAAAAGCATGGGCAGAATCTATCGCGTAGTACATCAAGATTTTAAACCGGATAAGATACGACCTCGTTTGTTACAAAAAACTTCAACCGAATTAATTCCTTACCTCCAACATACCAATGGCTGGTGGCGGGATATGGCGCAACAATTGATGATCGTCCGAGGGGATACCACGGTCAAAAAAGATTTGGAAAATATAATAACCGCACATGTCGCTTCAAATACGCATCACCTGGCATCGATCCATGCGTTGTGGACATTGGAGGGTCTGGATATTTTGGATCAGACCCTCGTCATCAAAGCTATGTCCAGCCCACATCCTCAAGTCCGCAAGGCTGCAGTATGGATGAGTGAGCAATGGATTACAAAAAACGATGCATCATTTATTCAATCCTTAGATTCCTTAAAAAATGATCAAGATCCTGATGTACTGAGCCAATTGTATCTATCGTTGCGCATGAATCAGACTCCCCAGGCAAAAGCTATAGTAGCCTATCTTTTAAAAAAATATCAGGATGTAGCAACCATTCAATACTCTCACGAGGTATTTGTGGAGGCTTTTGCAAGAGCTGAAGCAGAGCAAAAAAGAATACATCAATTAAGTGCTTCCGACCAATTATTAGTCTCCAAGGGATCGGTGATTTTCAAACAATATTGCGCTTCCTGTCATGGTAAAGATGGTAAAGGAATACTACAAGGACAGGCATTGACAGCACCCCCATTATCAGGATCACCGCGAGTCAACGGGGATAAGATCTTATTGATTCAAATCGCTTTATATGGATTAAAAGGACCCGTGGATGAGAGGACCTATGCAGGCGTCATGCTACCCAATAAACATCAAAGCGACGAGTGGATCGCCTCCGTACTATCCTACGTACGCAATAGCAGTGATCTAGGCAATAAAGCATCCGTAGTCACTAAAGAAGAAGTGGAAGATATCCGCGCTACGGCAGCTATTGATAATGGTATACCTGATTTGAGATTATTAGAAATCTTCAAATTGGGTCGCGGTGAAGCTCAAAACTGGTCTAAGGGTAAACCTGGCAGCAATGGTAGTAAGTGGGGTGGGCATTTTAGATCTATGAATAACGATAGCCTCAAAAAAAAAATAACTAAATAGATCAAACTCTTTTCCAAATTTTTAAATGAAGATCCGCATTCTGATAGTTGGAATTTTTTTTATTACTCACTTGATTGGGCAAGAAAAGTATATCAATCCATTTGGTATGCATTTTATTAAAGTTCCGTCGGGTGAAATGATCATGGGTAAGTTTGAACCCACTGTTTCCACAATGCCAGTATGGGGATCTGATGCGCCATTGAATCAGACAGTCTATCAGGAGGCTCTCCAATTGGCTGACAAAGCCGCTCAACCAGGATATAAAGCCATTATTAAAAATCCATATTACATTGGAATGTACGAAGTGACTCAAGGGCAATGGAAAAAGATCATGCGTCATAATCCTTCTTTTTTTACCGCTTCTAACGTATCTGATGATGCAGATGCACATCCTGTAGAGCGTGTATCCTGGAAAATGGCCAAACAGTTTATTAAAAAATTAAATCAGTTGGATCCTTTGGCAACTTACAGACTACCTACTGAAATCGAATGGGAATACGCGGCGCGTGCAGGCGTACAAGGTGATATCAGTTGGGCTCAAATTCAAACCTCCGCTATTCTGGCATCGCATACGACTGCTATGGTTGGGCAAAAAACTCCCAATGCCTGGGACATCTACGATATGCTCGGCAATGTATGGGAATGGGTCGAAGATTATTACAATGAAAAAATATTTGCAGATCCCATTCCTCCTACTTCCGGAAAACAACATGTACTCAAAGGGGCATCATTTTTTGGAGATGTAAAAAATGCTACGTATATGACCCATGCAGCCGGGCCGGGTAGCGGCTATGATGTGGGGGTACGAGTGGTCATGGAATTAAAAGCAACTAGGCTATGATGGCCAGATTCGTTTTTCTGATTTATGTATTAAGCCAGCAGATGACTGGTTTAGCACAACTGCCCAATGGCTTTAAAAAAATCTTTAATGGTAAAAACCTTCATGGCTGGCATATCAGTCGCACCACGCACCAGGGGACGACCCCGGATGTACGAGTGGAGGAAAGCGCAATAGTGATGCGCCAATATCCGTTTGGTCAGGGCGGAGTATTGTTGACAGATAAAAAGTATAAAGATTTTGAATTATATCTCGAAGTGAAAATAGATTCATTTACCAATGGCGGCATTTTCTTGAGATCCAATGAAGGTGGAGCTGCGTATCAGGTGGAATTGGATTTGGCAGGAGGTTTGGGGGATCTCATCGGTGAACGCATCGGGATCAGTGCATCTGGAAGAGCAAAGGGTATAAAACAAATTTGGAAGCCTGAGGATTGGAATGTGTTTAGGGTAAGAATGGTAGGCCAAGTACCCAAGGTCTCCTTATGGATAAATAATGCACTGATGTATGAGGTCCAACAGACGAAAAATGATTTTATAGCTGGGGCCGTCGAGGGCATGATTGGACTCCAATGCCATTGGACTTCATTATTTTCAACAGAGGCACAATCGACACTGATGCCTATTGATTCGTGGCGTCCGGGTGCAGTACATCGATTTAGAAATATTGGCATTAAAGTAATTTCGGACTAACATTCCGGCAGATTCACAGAGATATTAAGTGCTAGTCCACCTTCCGCAGTTTCTTTGTATTTGCTATTCATATCCTGAGCGGTCTCCCACATCGTCTTGATGACGGCATCCAGAGATACTTTGGCATCTTGAGGATTGCTTTCGATCGCGATATGAGCTGCAGTGATAGCCTTGATGGCACCCATCGTATTTCGTTCGATACAGGGGATCTGTACCAAGCCGCCGATAGGATCGCAGGTCATGCCCAGATGGTGCTCCATAGCAATCTCTGCCGCCATAAGAATCTGCTGATAGGTACCCCCCAAGATGGCCGTCAATCCTGCTGCAGCCATGGCGGATGATACTCCTATCTCGGCTTGACAGCCACCCATAGCTGCGCTGATCGTCGCCCCTTTTTTAAAAATACTTCCGATCTCTCCTGCGGTCAATAGATATTTGATGACATCCTGATCTGTCGACTTAGATTGGAAACAAACGATATACAATAATACGGCAGGTATCACCCCGGCAGCACCATTTGTAGGAGCAGTCACTACTCTACCATACGATGCATTGACCTCATTGATTGCCAATGCAAAACAACTAATCCATTTATTGATAGCTTGAAAATCTTGCGGGCTGTGCCGGATCGCCTCCAACCATTCCTTTTCGTCCGTATAATCCAATGCATTGCTTAATAGTTTTTTATTGATCGCGGCAGCTCTACGGGTGACATGCAATCCTCCTGGTAATAAGCCAAAACTGTGACACCCTTTGAATGCACATCTCACCATGGTTTCATAGATGTTGATCAATCCCTGATGGATCTCCGCTTCAGTGCGCCAGCATAGTTCATTTTGCAATACGATTTCGTCTATAGATAATTTCAAATTAGCGCAATGCTGCTCTAGTTCTGCACTGGACTGTATAGGATAAGGCAGCCGTATAGAAGAGGAGGCCAATTCTTCATGTTCTTCAATGACAAAACCCCCGCCTATCGAAAAATAAGTCTTCGTGATGACTCGATCATTCTTCAACCAAGCTTCAAATTTTAATCCATTCGGATGGAAAGGAAGACTTTGATGATTCAAAAAACAAAGATCACCGACTTCATTAAATTTTATTTCTTTAATACCTCCGAGCTTGATGAGTTGATTCGATCGGATGGTCTTTAGAATATCGGCTATAGCGTCTTCGGCCACATACTCTGGATCATAACCTGCTAAGCCCAACAAAATAGCCATATCAGTACCATGGCCTATCCCCGTCTTGGCCAATGAACCATACAAATAGGTTTTTAACTGGATCACTTGATCCAATTCATGATGCACCCGCAAATGCTCTACAAATCGTAATGCCGCACGCCATGGCCCCATGGTGTGCGAACTGCTTGGACCGATACCAATCTTAAAAATGTCGAATACAGAAATTTGCTCCATACCTATGATTGATCTATAGCATCGACTCAGTGCGGTTATATTTATTAAATTCACTATAAATATAAACCTAAACCTGAATGCTTCTGATTTTTATAGGCAATCGTAAAGCCGGAAAAGGTAAAACGGTGCGAGTCTGGCCAGAGTTGGAGAAAGCTTTAGCACGCATACCTTGTACTTATGCCATTACTTGGACAGAATCTAAAAGTCAGCTAGAAGAGGCCGTACGAGATGCGTTGGAACGTAAACCCAATTGGCTCATCTCCTTGGGTGGAGATGGTACGATTCATTCTATCCTGCAATATTTTTATAAATTCCAAGCGATGAGTCCAAGTACATTTTTTACGGCGTATCCCGTGGGCACCGGAAACGACTGGGCTAGGTATTGGAAAATTCCGAATAAAATAGGTCCATGGCTGAGGATGATCGAGCACGGTCGACCGTATGATCATGATCTTGGCCATATAGAATATACCGATGTCGATGGGAGTATGCAGACGGCCATATTCAATAATGTAGCGGGTATGGCGTATGATGCCTATGTCGCTGATTTTATAGAATCAAAAAAGAAAAAAATGGCCGTAGGTGGGATCCAATATCTCTGGTTTATATTTCGCTGTTTATTCGGTTATAAGCTTCAGGGCAGTAGCCTGCAATGGGGTGATCAGCGCGTGAGTGATCGGTTTTATACTATTAATATTGGGATCTGTCCATATTCAGGTGGAGGGCTACTATTGGTGCCACATGCGCGTCCGGATAGTGGATCACTCGCCGTGACCGCGGTCAGACCGATCAACAAATTGAAAGTATTATTGATGACACCTCATTTTTACAGTGGTCGGCTGCATCTACAGCCTGAAGCATTAGCGTTCAAAACGGATGAGATTTATATCACTCCTCAATTAAAAAATGAGATTATAAAACTTGAAGCCGAGGGAGAAATTTTAGGCAGATTGCCTGCTAGATTTAAGGTGTTAAAGAAGGCAATAAAAATTTGGGCTCCATAGCGTTGATATAAAGCCTAACTTTATACAAAATTTAAACCTATGAAAAAAATGAATTCACTCCCTTTATCCCTTTATTATAGCGTGCTTGCGTTACTGTGGGTATTCACCTCTGACGCCCAGATCATGGAGTCAACTAAAGTAATGAGCAAAGGACAACAAAGCAGCCTCACAATAGATATTCCGGATGTCTCTGCAGAATATACGGAAAGCGTATACAAGGATTTTATCAAAGATTTTAAAGGTAAAACCAAAAAGGATAAAAAATCGAATGAATGGTTTAGTGACGACAGCAAGGTCGCTTCCATAGCTAATGGTGCACCGGTAGATATCTACTCCAAAATTGAATCCGTAGGCAATAAAGCTGTGGTGAATATGTGGGTCGACTTAGGTACAGGTTATATCAATTCATCTACCTATCCACGAGAATATGAAGAAGCAGGAAA
>JANOWJ010000042.1:0-21329 GCA_031417835.1 Saprospiraceae bacterium
CCTATCACAATTAAATTTGGACCAAATCGTTTCTCCAAATAATCAGTCAGCCCTGTGACTAACGGTTCTTCAGGACCGATCAATACCAAATCAATTTTATGATCAGCAACGATACTACAAATAGCTTCAAAGTCTTTTAAGGATACAGTACTGTTGGTTCCTACTTGAGCGGTGCCTGGATTGCCCGGAGCAATAATTAACTTTTCACATAGGGTACTTTGTCTGATTTTCCAAGCAAACGCATGCTCTCGACCCCCACCACCTAATATCAAGATATTCATGCCGCGAAGGTAGCTGAAGCTTCAGACTTACCCAATCCATCTGGTATTTTATGAGCTCAATCATTAAGGATCGTACTCAGGCCTATCGGCTTAGGTATTTTAGCCAATTGAATGGGTTGAAGCCAGTTAAATTCAGGGTAAAAGTGCATTTTTTCAAGTACGATGATCGATTTTGGTACGCCATGCTTTGAGTGATGTTTTTGCTTTCAAGTGCAGGGAAATTAATTTCCATAATATTTTTTAGTACCACCAGGCTGACACCTGAGGTGTAACTTAATGTGATGTTATGTTCTGGCGATGGAAATAGAGCGGCTTGTACATAAGGCCTTAAAGGCAAAAAACCGGGGATCATCGATCGAAAGGATGCCGACAACATCCATCGGTCGGAAGCGAGCCCATCGGCTACTGAATTTAAACCTGCATCTTTTACGAAAATTTGTTGGGACAAAGAATTAGACTCTTCACTACGACCCAAAAATAGTTCGTCCATTTTATAATCCCTTTGGTATTGTCGAACACCAGTGAGACCACTGGATAAAAAATTGGTATTTAATGGGCCATTACCATTATTGGACTGTATACCTCCAAAAAGCCTAACCTCACCATATTTTTTGATACCCCATCCATAGGGTATTTGTACTTGGTATTGCGTCCATAGTTTGGCCATGCCTTTACTTTTTTCTGCCACCACCTGTAGATCAAATGCATATATACTTTTATCCAGGTGACGATGCCATTTTAATTCGTGTATGAGAACTGCTAAGGATTTTAATTCGAATTTTTTTGCATCGAAATCGATACCCTCACCATAGGTTTGTCTGATATAAATGGGTCTGTAGGTCCATTCTGTAAGTGAAGCCGTTTGATCTTTAATAGGCGAGGACCATCGAAGTTTTGGAGCGAACTTAAAATACCGATTTTGAAAATTATAATTCAAATCACGGTAAGAGGAAAAGTTGCGTAATTCTGCTCCAAATGAAAGTTGTTTAGAATGGTTACGACCCCACTTTGGCGCAAACTCGAGAGAAGCCAATAAAACTGGTTTTTTGGATTTAAGACCATATCCTATCATTCCGGCATATGTGAACGGAGCAAGGGGTAACGTGAGATTATGCAAAACTCCTCCTAACATCAACCCGTCATAAAAATTATAGCCCATCGCAGGCGTCACATAATGATCCTGGATCAATGAATGGCCAATGCCGGTCAGAAAATGAAATTGTTTTTTACGAGGTGCAAATGCAGTAGGCCTTATGCGTATGATATTGTCTTCCCTCCGAATCTCAGGCAAAAGAAAATTAGGATCGACTATCAGATATTGTATGCTATCACTGGGCAACAAGATCGTATCTAGATTATTGATCATTTTGACATGGCTGAATACTAATTTATCCTGATGATATCCTGCAATCTCAATAGGTATTGCGTAAGCTGAGCTATGATGGACTTGATATATGGATCGATGATCGGTCGCTAAAATTTTGATATCCTGCTTAGCATTAGAAAAGATATATAGTGAGTCAAACCAAGTGATGTTATGAGTTTTTAATGCAGAAATGAGATGGTGATGTCTGGGATGTCTAAATTTCCAAGTTTCGAAAAATTGTCGCATCATCCTATCAAATGATTCTATACCCAAATATTTCTCTATCATGCGAAAGCCTTTTGCCGGCTTTTCATAGATGGATAGCGCATAACCTTTGGACGAATATTTTAAGGCTGGCCAATTGGATGGCGCATCTGCGTCGAAGGAAGCTTGTAAATACCACAAAAAATCCGGTATGGGTACATAATCTGAATGTTGTGTAAAAAAACTACCACCTGAAAGAAATGAATTTGAAATTTTGTTTCCAAAATATCGATGTTCATAATAGGTGACCAGGCCTTCATCCATCCAGGGTTCCGTACGCTCGTCTGAGGCCAATATCGCCTGAAACCAATTGTGGCCCACTTCGTGTACAATTGTAGTTTCCAGGTCAACAGGATCGGACATTAGCCCATCAAACATGGCGATCATCGGGTATTCCATAGCCCCTGTAGCATCAGTACCGTATCTATCGCAAGCTACTATGGAGATCTGTGGATATGGATACACTCCTACCAGTTTACTGTAATATTGCACTGCTTTAGCTGTCATGTGCACAGCTTGCGGCCAAAGTGAAAGTTTTTCGGGAAGAAAATAAGTCCATACATCCACGGGATTTTCTTCGATAGTAATAGTTTTATGATTAACCAGAAATCGTTTATCAGCAAACCATGCAAAATCGGTGACCTGATGTGCGCTAAATTGTAAGGCTTTAGTCTTTGTCGATGATGTAGGTGTATAATTTATAGCTGCTGTAGAGTAGGGGAGGATCTTTTTTGCGCATGAATCAGCATATGACATCAGCTGCTGGTATTCGCCGGCGGTTTGTAAAACTCCACTTGCCGCGACGATATAGTTGGATGGGATACGGATAGTCACTTCGTAATCCCCAAAATCATTATAATATTCGCCAAATTCAAGATATGGCATGGTATGCCATCCAATGCTGTCGTACAATGCTACTTTAGGATACCATTGGGTCATCTGATATGACTGGCCTAAATGTCCGCCTCTGGAAATATTCTTTGGGATGTCTAGTTTAAAATGGATTTCAAATTCCAAGGTCGCGCCAGGCAGTATAGGCCGCTGCAAATGCAGCGTCATGATTTCATGAGCAGGATCATCGAAAGAGTATTGGAGCTCCTGGCCAAGATCTTCGCATTGCAGCGTGATATAGCCACCTTCATCTGCTTTGGTGAGATTTTGTTTTTTATAACTTCCTAATTTGGCTAGCTGATGCTCAAAAGGTGATGGATGAGACCCAAAGGCGTTCATCCAAGTATGGATTTTAAGTAGGTGTAACGTATCGGGAGAGTGATTATGGTAAACGATTTTTTCCACACCGGATAATTGATGAAGTCGATCATCCAACGTACAATCAATCACATAATCTACTCGCTGTTGCCAATATTGAGCCAATGAAAGGTGTGTACCAAAGAAAAAAACTAGGACCAGCATCCTCATGGGGTTAAAAATAGGAATATTTGTAACGCAAGAGATAATTTGAAATTCCTTTACCTTTGTCGCTATGGCCTATGCTCAGTATAAAACTCCTTTATTAACTGTAATTTTAGTAATAGTTTCCATTATCTATAGTGTTGCACAGAACGAGTTAAAAGGAAACGTGGCTAGCCAGAATAAACAAACCCTCGAAGGTGCTCTGATTCATTGGAAGAACAAAACTGTGCATGCCGTAACAGATTCAATCGGGTTTTTTCAAATTGCGCGCACCAAAATGGATTCGATTTTGATCATTGATTATTTAGGATTTAAATCTCTTGAATATATAGTACCCCTGACATCATCCGAAGTAACCATAGTCTTGTCCGAATTTGTTGAATTTAGACAAGTAGAAGTGAGAGCTAGACGCAGTGATACATATACGCCACTGAGTAGCAATCAGAATAAAGAAATCATTACATTAAAAGAATTGCGAAAAGCACCTTGTTGTAATCTCTCTGAAAGTTTTGAAACCAGTGCAGTGATTGATGCAAATTATACAAATGCTGCACTCGGTACTCGCGAGATTGAAATGTTAGGCATCAGAGGAATTTATTCCCAGATTATGATCGACTCCAGGCCAACGATGTATAATCTCGCAGCGCCATTTGCTTTTGATTTTATACCTGGCCCGTGGTTGAAGGGAGTGCAGGTTAGTAAAGGTGCAGGCACTGTTGTGAATGGCGCAGAAGGACTAGCCGGGCAAATCAACGTAGACTTGGTAGACCCTCATGATGGGCCAAGACTTTTTGTAGGTGCATATGCCAATCACCAATCCCGATATGAAACCAATATCATGACGAACAGAAAATTGAATCAAAAATGGAGCACCGGTACTTTGATTCATTTGAGCTCTGATGGTCATCACCAGGATAAAAACAATGACGCATTTTTGGATGCGCCGCGAAAAAAGCAAGTCAATGTGATGCAACGCCTTCATTACTATGGATTGAAGTGGGAGGGACAGGTCAATGTGCATGGGATCTGGGATCAAAGAGAAGGTGGACAAACGCATCACCCAAATCCCGATCATCTGGAAGATTTATTACAATATAATCAAACTACTAAACGGCTGGAACTGTTTGGAAATGTAGGGTACATAGGTTTTAAGGATCCAGGTAGGTCCATTGGTTTCCAGTGGCATGTACAAAAGCATCAGTATGACGCCGCCTATGCCCGCAACGCAAATGGAGATGATCAATCATATTATGCCAATTTGATTTTTCAAGAAAAGTTTGGCACAGAAAAGCATACGCTGCAAAGTGGACTGAGTATGAGACGAAGCATCACGGAAGAGGGTTTTTCAGATTTTCTATTTAATCGGAGGGAATTCATACCGGGCGCATTCAGTGAATATTCTTATAATGCAGATGTCAAAGAATCCTTGTTTGGCTACACCATAGGCATGCGTGTAGATCGATATGGGGATTACGGTATAAAAGGGACACCTAGATTTTCTATGCGCTATCAAGTACAAGAATATGGGACCATTAGAGCATCTGCAGGCAGAGCTTATCGAATGCCCAATATCATATCTGACAACATTCATTTTATTGGCTTAGGTCGATACTATCAAGTGCCCTCGATTGGCTTGGATATAGCCAACAATTATGGCCTGAGTTATAATCAAAAGATTTTCATTGGTGGGCCGGCAGAGTGGAATATCTCGTTGGATCTATACCATACTTTTTTTAAATATCAGAATATTCAAGACATTGAGTCCGCCGTTCGGTATGTGACGAGCTCGTATTTGTCCAAAGGGTCCAGAATAAATTTTGCTTTGATACAACACCAGTTTCAATTGAACTCCAATTTTGGATTCAAACTGGCCTACAAATACACCGATGCCAAATACAGATTGGCAGATCAAAGTCCGCTTTTACAAAAAATGTATTTGCCAAAACATCGGGCATTGGCTACTATTGACCTCAATTCTAATGAAAATATCTGGATCGGCAATTTTACATTGCAATGGGTGGGCAGTCAGCGACTGTTGGATATCTCTTCTTACCCTATACCGGGTAGTGCAAGCCAGGCCTCAAAATCACCCTCCTATATTATCATCAATGTGCATGCTAGCAGGAATATCGGAGATTGGGAATTGTATTCTGGTATAGAAAACGCTACTGATTACGTACAACCCTTTCAAATCGTAGGAAACACCGCTACAGGGTCCCGATTTTTTGATGCGACCCGCCTATATGCTCCAAATATGGGTTTACGGTGGTATGGAGGCCTCAAATACACCTTTAACTGAGAAACTCTGATTTGTTTTTTTCCCAAGCCCACGCTGAGGAAAGGATATCGTCTAGGGTATATATAGGGTGCCAGCCAAGTAGATTTTTAGCTTTGGTAAAATCTGCATAGATCGCTACCACATCCCCGGGTCTTCTGGCGACTATTTGATAAGGCAATTTTAACCCCGTCACCCGGTTAAAGGATTGAATGGCCTCCTTGATGCTGACCCCTTGTCCAGAACCTATATTAAATTCTTGTAATGGCAGCTTTTCAGGATGCTCTTCTAAATGTTTTAATGCCAAGGTGTGCGCACGGGCTAAATCCATAACGTGAATGTAATCCCTGATATTAGTCCCATCTCGAGTAGGGTAGTCATCACCATACACTTGCAAAAGAGGTCTTTTGCCAGCACCGACTTCCATAATCAAAGGAATAAGATTGCGGACCGTCTTTGTGGCAGCCTCTCCCAGTAGACCGCTAGGATGAGCACCGGCTGGATTAAAATATCGAAGCGATATAGCTCCGAAATTTTGAGTGGAGTTTGCAAGATTTGCCAATATCTGCTCACCTACTTGTTTAGTGAGTCCATAAGGTGATTCAGCTGGCATCCAAGGGGAGGATTCAGTCACTGGCATATCCTTTGAATTGCCATAGACAGTGCACGAAGAAGAAAATATATGGAAGGGTACATTATATTCTACTTGCAATTGAAGTAAATAAATCATGCCAACGATGTTATTTTCGTAATATAATGTTGGCTGCTCCACAGACTCATCTACACTTTTCAACGCTGCAAAATGAATGATGGCTTGGATATCAGGGTTTTCTATAAAAACTTGGCGTAATTTTTCTTTTTCCTTCAGATCGACCTCATACGTTTTTATATTTTTACCGGAGATTGATTCGATGCGCTTATAGGCTTTTAGGGTAGAATTGATTTGGTTGTCCAAACCAATTACTTTATGGTTTTGTGACAAAAGATCTATAATGGTATGACTTCCAATATATCCTGATGCTCCGGTGACTAATACTGTAATCATTTGATTACAAATATATCTCCAATAACTAAGGTCTATTAACTATCGTGAAATTTTTAATTAAATTTGTTACTGACTTATCATGGAATCCCTACTTCGTTTTGATTTACAATTATTTCATCTCATCAACCAAGTTTGGATCTCATCCTGGGCAGATGGCCTTTTTTCTTTTATAAGGAACCAATATATCTGGGGCCCATTGTATGTGTTTTTAATCAGCTTTTTAATTTTTAATTATGGGAAACGAGGTCTTTTTTTTTGTTTGCTTATTATATTGACTGTCATTTCCTCTGATCTTATCAGTAGTGAATTGATCAAAAAAAATGTTCAGCGTATACGACCTTGTAATCAAGTCACTTTGGAAGGTCAACGCAGACTTATAGTGCATTGCGGATCAGGGTATAGTTTTACATCAACCCATGCGACCAATCATTTTAGTGTCGCGATGTTTCTGGTATTAGGAGGAGCCACCTTTTTAGGTAGGTTTCGATATTTGTTTTTGATTTGGGCGGCTAGTATAGCATATGCTCAAGTGTATGTAGGTGTACATTTTCCTTTTGATGTTGTCGCTGGAAGTATTTTAGGTATGATGATAGGCTGGTCATATTATCAAGTGTTTCATAGATTTAATTTCTTAAGATGAGTTTAGTATGGTATGCCCTCATATGTATCCTCCTACTGTTGATCGGAGCTGTGGTGGCTTCTGCTATCATCCAGAGACATCGCAACAGAGTCCTTCAGGATCTACTTTCATTCAGTGGTGCATATTTGTTTGGCATACTGATCCTGGAGCTGATGCCGACTATTTTTGCTGACCATGATCATCTGGCGGGATTATTTTTTTTAGGAGGATTTTTCCTTCAGATTGGTATGGACTATTGGACTCGTGGTATCGAACATGGTCACTTACACCTTCCTGTTCCTGCACATAAAGGCATGGCTATCTCCTTATTTGCAGGCCTTGGTCTGCACGCATTGTTGGATGGCTTGCCGTTCATCGGATTAAACACGAGTGCACATATCGTTACTCATCACCATAGTATTTACACAGGTATCCTACTCCATAAGATTGCTGAAGGATTCACCTTGTTTTTAGTGATGGGTATGTTAGGCTTTAGCAAAAAGCAGTCCTGGTTATATTTAAGCATATTTTCATTGATTACACCGCTGGGTATGATGGCCATACAATTCATGCCTGCTCTATTAAATCACATCCCATGGGTATTAGGATTTGCAGGAGGATCCTTGTTACATGTGGCTATTACTATCCTTTTTGAATCAGAAAACCAACATCACCACGGCATCCAGGTCAGAAAACTGATCAGCATAGCACTAGGGTTACTGCTTGCTATAGCAATTGTATTTTGATAAAATACAGTTCTTTAGAAAACTAATCGAGGTTGTGGGGTGATAGAGAGTGAGCTAAACTCGCCTTTTAAGTATTTGTAATAGCCTGCCACTCCGATCATAGCGGCATTATCCGTACAATACTCCATCCTCGGAATATAAGTGTTCCATTGATTTTTATACCCTAAATCCTGAATGGCGGACCTCAGGCCACTGTTAGCAGCTACGCCACCTGCTATGGCTATTTCTGTCACGTTGTATTCTAAAGCTGCTGCATTGAGTTTTTTGATTAGAATGCGGATCAGGGTATCCTGGATAGAGGCACAGAGATTGGCTAAATTATTTTTGATATAATCTGGATCTTGAGCAACTTGACGCTGTATATGGTACAACACGGAAGTTTTGAAGCCACTGAAGCTAAAATCATGACCTGGGATCCGAGGCTCTGCAAATGGAATAGAAGGTGAGCCTAGGGCGGCCAATTTATCTATTTGGGGTCCTGCAGGATAGCCCAACCCCAAAATCTTACCTCCTTTATCAAATGCTTCTCCTACGGCATCGTCCAATGTCTGGCCAATAATCTCCATATCGAGGTAATCCCGGACTAGCACCAATTGGGTATGGCCACCTGATACAGTAAGGCAAATAAAGGGGAAAGAAGGAAATGGTGGCTCTGCAAAATGAGCTAAAATATGGGCTTGCATATGATGTACCTCAATCAATGGAATACTAAGACTATACGCCAGACTCTTAGCAAAACTGACTCCAACCAATAGAGCCCCCATCAATCCAGGCCCTGTGGTCACTGCGATACCATCGATATCTTGAAGGGTCAATCCTGCTCGGGTCAATGCAGCCTGGGTGACCGGTACTATGTTTTCCTGATGTGCCCGTGAAGCCAACTCAGGTACTACACCTCCATACTCGGCATGGATAGTCTGATTGGCTATAAGATTACTCAACACTCGACCATCATCGATAATGGCAGCAGAAGTTTCATCACAGCTAGATTCTATAGCAAGTATTTTGGTCAATTTGGGTGCAAAATAAAGATTTATAGTCTGTATATCCCATGGAAAGCATCTTACGAAAAATCAATGACAGAGGACTCAGGTCCCTCTTAGACCATAAATCAACAATTATTGGGTAAATTTGCCAGCAAACTCAAATAAATGTTGGCACGATCTTGAATAGTGTTTAACATCAGATGGTCTGCGCTAGAAAGCATATTATTTGGAGTCGAAAATAGTCGATTTGAACTGAAGCATGTGAATAGAAGTACATTAAATGGCACTGACCAGAGGTGCACGATGTTCTTAGATGACATCTTTTATACCTTCCATCCTTCGCAGGATCAAGTGAAGCCACAATCTATATTAGACCTCAATGCTCAATCGAATATACAGGGAGTAGGTACCATCATAGTCAATACGCCATATCAAATCATACCCGAACTGATGTATGAAGATGGGTACCAATCCATTATTTTAGATTCGAGCTACCCCTATTTGACTACCAATGAGGATAGATATCACGTGGACACCTGGTGGTCTTTATATGCTAAATGTGTCTATTACCTCCCTAACATGGTATTTCAGCACAAACCATTGAAATTCAAGCATTGGATGTCGTGTTTGGCCCAGTATAATGAAGATTTTTTCTTAAAACATCCAACAGGGATTTGGGCCCTCCGGGTTCGAGACACACTGTATGTTTTTTTTAAAATCAATGGCAGTTTCTATGGAGCTCATAGGATAAAAGCTGCATCACCTGATGACAGCAGCTACCTCATACTCAAGTTATTAGAACCATATGCTCCAGCTCTGGAGGCCATGACTTTATGGACAAATGATAGTGATCCTATGAATCACCAGATCCTAAGTAGATTTATTGCCCAAATCAAGGTAGAAACTGCTCCTACGCTCACATTGCTTCATCAAATTATACAAAAATCATGCGCATCATAGCCGGAGAATTAAAAGGGAGGCGACTGGATCCCCCGGCGCGATCGTGGCCAACTCGTCCTACTACAGACTTTTCTCGTGAAGGATTGTTCAATATTTTGAATAATCGACTCGATTTCGAATCTCTGCAGGCGCTCGACCTGTTTGGGGGTAGCGGCAGTCACAGTTTTGAGTTGATCAGCCGCGGGTGTGAAGATGTTACTTATGTCGATAATTTTAAAGGGTGTATTGAATTTGTGAAAGCGAAAGCCAAAGAATGGAATAAAGAATCAAACATTCGTATTATCCAAGATGATGTCCTGAAGTACATCGCCAGAGGTCATAAGCCGTTTAATTATATCTTTGCAGGGCCTCCGTATCCGCTCAAAGAATTAGGCCAAATTCCTCAATTGATCTTCGCCAATAATCTCCTAGCAGCAGATGGACTTTTTATACTAGAACATAATTTTAAATACGAATTTTCGAAGTTTAAGCACTTTGTCGAAATCCGCAAATACGGATCTACGATGTTTTCGTTTTTCAAATGGCATGAAGATCATAATTCTGCCTCGAGTATCCCGACCATAGAAGTATAGATCCCGGATAACACCGAAATCCGGCCTATAGATCGTACCTTTGCGATCCTTTTTTATGATTAAAGAACGACTACAGCATGATCTCAGCATCATCATTCGAGATGAATATGGTGCAGATCTCTTGCCCAAAGATCTATTAGTTGTCCCTACCAAAAAGGAATTTGCAGGAGACTACACCTTTACAGTTTTCCCCATTGCTTCGAGAGTAAAAAAGCCCCCACAAGTAGCTGCTGCTGAAATTGGGCGCAGCATGGTCGATAAAGGCCTTATTAAGGCTTACGAAGTGATTCAAGGATTTCTCAACATGACCTTGAATGATGATACATGGGTCGCCACGCTGCATCAGATTTATACCGATAGAGATTTTGGTCGGGGTATTCCAAAAGATAAAACGGTGTTGGTAGAGTTCTGCTCCCCCAATACGAATAAACCACTTCATCTAGGCCATATCCGCAACATGTTGTTAGGATCATCCACGGCCCGCATTTTGGAATGGCATGGATATCGAGTAAAAAGAATACAAGTCATCAATGATCGGGGCATCGCCATCTGTAAATCGATGCTCGCTTGGCAAAAATGGGCTAATGGGGCTACTCCGATATCTACAGGAAAAAAAGGCGATCACTTTGTAGGGGAATATTATGTGTTATTTGAAAAAGAATTTGGTCTAGAATATCAAAACTGGCAATCTACCGCCCTCGGGTCTGAAGAATATAATCTTAGAAAAGACCAATCTCAATCGGAACAAGATTTTTTTAAAGAATTTAAGAATACCTATTTTAATAAATATAGCACATTGGGTATAGCAGCACGAGATATGCTTATCCTATGGGAGCAGCACGATCCAGAGACCCTCGCTCTATGGACTACGATGAATCAGTGGGTCTATGACGGATTTAACCTCACGTACGCTAAAATGGGCGTTCGTTTTGATCACACCGATTATGAGTCCATCACTTATTTATTGGGCAAAGAGACTGTAAACAAAGGATTGCAGCAACAAATTTTTTATGAAAAACCTGACCACTCCATTTGGATAGATCTGTCTGATGTAGGAATGGATCAAAAGGTCGTATTACGGAGCGATGGTACATCAGTATACATCACTCAAGATCTCGGTACGGCTCAGATGCGGTATGATAAATACGGCATGGATAAGTTGATTTATGTTGTAGCCAATGAACAGGATTACCATTTTAAAGTTTTGTTTGAAATATTAAAGCGATTTCAAGAGCCTTATGCCTCTGGCCTTTTCCACTTATCCTACGGGATGGTTGAATTGCCTGAAGGCAAAATGAAGTCCAGGGAAGGCACCGTAGTAGATGCTGATGATCTGATTGCAGAAATACAGCAAGATGCTTTGGACACTGCAAAAGAAAGGTCTGAATTTAATGAATTGAGTGTTGAAGATCAACAGAAAGCTATAGAGCATATTGCTATGGGGGCCATTAAATTTTATATGCTCAAAGTACATCCTAAAAGCCGGATGGTATTTAACCCAAAGGAATCTCTCGATCTACAAGGTCAGACAGGGCCGTACATTCAAAATGCTTATGTCAGAATACAATCTGTCTTGAGAAAATCTGATACAGTCACATACGATCAATATAATACGTACTCTGATCTTAAACTTGAAGAAAAGGAACTTATACAGTTGATCGAAACGTATCCTGAGATAGTGACCAAAGCTGCTGAAACCTACGATCCATCTGAAATAGCAAACTATAGTTATGCATTGGCCAAAGCATACCATCGATTTTATCATGAGGTACCTATACTCCGATCGAGTGATGCTGCAGCCTTACAGTTTAGGCTCGTATTATCTACCTCAGTTGGTCACATATTAAAAGACTCATTTTATTTATTGGGCATCGATATGCCGGAAAGAATGTAAACCGCACCATGTCAGAAACACTCAATTTTATAGAAGAAATTATCTCTAACGATATTGCAGAAGGCAAACATCAGGGTAGGGTATTAACTCGGTTTCCTCCTGAACCCAATGGATACTTGCATATAGGACATGCAAAATCGATTTGTCTCAATTTTGGTGTTGCTCAAAAGTTTGGCGGCAAGACCAATCTGCGATTTGATGATACCAATCCTGAAAAAGAAGAAATCGAGTATGTAGAATCCATCAAGGCCGATGTGCGCTGGCTTGGATTTGACTGGGAAGACCGCGAGTTTTATGCTTCTGATAATTTTGGTCTATTGTACGACTATGCCGTTCAGTTAATCAAAAAGGGCAAAGCCTTTGTCGATCAATCGAGTGCAGAAGTTATAGCAAGTCAAAAAGGAACACCGACAGTACCAGGTATCGCTAGCCCATATAGAGACAGATCTGTATCCGAAAATCTTGAGCTTTTTGGAAAAATGAAGGCTGGAGAGTTTGATGAAGGAACATGTGTGCTTCGTGCCAAAATAGATATGGCCTCACCTAATATGCATATGCGGGACCCTGTCATGTATCGCATAAAAAAAGACCATCATCATCGTACCGGCGACGCATGGGTGATCTATCCAATGTATGATTTTGCACATGGTCAAAGCGATAGCATCGAAGGCATCACGCACAGTATATGTACCCTTGAATTTGAAAACCATCGGCCCTTATACGATTGGTATATTCAAGAATTAGGCATATTTCCGTCCCATCAATATGAGTTTGCCCGCCTCAATCTTAATTATACGGTTATGAGTAAACGCAAATTGCTGCAATTAGTCCTGGAGCAATATGTGACCGGGTGGGATGATCCTCGCATGCCGACCATCTCAGGATTGCGGCGCAGAGGGTATACTCCAGAGTCGATAAGAGACTTTGCAGATCGAATAGGGATAGCCAAAAGAGAAAATATAATAGATGTATCATTACTCGAATTTTGTATTCGAGAGCATTTGAATAAAATTGCTCCGAGATATATGGTCGTCCAGGACCCCATCAAGTTAAGGATATTAAATTATGAGGAAGGTAAAACGGAGCTCATGCACATCCAGAATAGTCCTGAGGATGAGACGATGGGTGCGCGTTTAGTACCATTTACCAATGAACTCTATATCGAACGAGACGATTATATGGAAATACCATCTAAAGGCTATTTTCGGTTATATCCCGGAGGTATGGTTCGTTTAAAAAATGGCTATATTATAAAATGCGAAAAAGCGGTCACCAATCCGATGACCGGCGTCGTAGAAGAGATCCAAGCTACGTACGTACCTGAAAGTAGAAGTGGAAGCGATACATCTGGTCTCAGTGTCAAGGGAGTCATCCATTGGGTAAGCGTAAGTCAGGCGGTCAATGTAGAGTTGCGGATCTATGATCGACTATTTACAGATGAAGCCCCTGATAGTCATACGGATAAAGACTTTAAAGAGTTTATAAATATTGATTCGTTGAAAGTCATACCCTATGCCAAAGCAGAACCCAATATTATCAATTCCAAAGCGGGAGATCGATATCAATTTTTGCGATTGGGCTATTTTTGTTTAGACACGGATAGCCAACCTGGACATCTGGTGTTCAATAGGACGGTGACTTTAAAAGATGCCTGGGTAAAGAAAGGTAAATAGCGGAATATTTATATGCATTAATAAATTTGTAATTACTTTGGAATTACAATATGGAAGCATCAATCATTCAAATCGGCAATTCCAAAGGTATCCGTATACCCAAAACTTTACTCAAAAAATATCAAATCACTGGATCGGTGGAGCTTATTTTAGAAAAGGATTGTATTGTTTTGAGACCAAAACATAGTCCACGAAAGGGTTGGGCTCAGGCCTTTAAAAAAATGCACCAGTATGGAGATGATGAGCAGCTTTTGCCTGATGTGTTTGAAGATGAAAGTATTGAAGAATGATCCTAAAGCAATATCAAATAGTCCTTGTCAATTTAGATCCAACTATTGGAAGTGAAATAAAGAAGACTCGACCTTGTGTTTTAATTTCTTTATTTAAATTAAAAAATCAAGGTGTATTGCATCGCAATACACCTTGATAGATAGAAAGATAGCTTTACAAAAGCATCCTAATCTCTTAGTCTTAATTTAATGATTTTGCTATCACCATTTTCCAAGTGAGCGGTGGCAAATCGATCACATCGACCATCCCCGTAGTCTATTAGCGCCACTTTGCCTTTTCGAGTTACAGCCTCTTTGCCAGACACGATGTAAGGGCAATCTCCTTTGCGGATCAATGATTCTTTAATATAGGCAGAGAAGACGACTTTGTCATCAGAGGTGCCTATGGTCTCACCATCGATCTTCCATACATCATCCAGTCGGGTGTCTGTACCTCCGCCTTGCACAAGGATCCGGATGTGCAATGATTTGATGTTGACCTGACCATTTGGGCCTTCAATGACCATATCACCGACTTTCCTTGAAAATTTTGGATTGCCATTTTCATTTCTGCCCTCATTTTTTAAAGTGACGGTACCATTTTTCATCCTTAAGCTATCGATACCAAAGTCTACAAATGTGGTTTTACGAGTGGCATCTTTATTTTTCATGCTATCCGACTGTTCTATAATGATTTTACCAGAATGATATCGTCCGGATTTGGTCAGACATCCTGCGCCAAAATCTACAGTGATGGTCGTGGGAAAACTTCCTTTTGGAGATGTGCTTTTGATCGTCGGGCAGGTGCCTGCATCCCGAGATTCTAGCACTTCATTTTCTAGATCTTCAATAGAAGAAAAGGCATCTTGTGTTTCGGCAGTGGTATTGGTCAATGCATTTAGTACGGTATCAGCTTCTATGAAGCCGGTATCAGATGATTTGTCGCAGCTCACGATGAATAGTGAGGCCATGGCTATACAGCCCAATAAAAACTTGCTTTTCATGGTTATAATGTTTAAAAAAGTTACGTATTGATTTACCGACTCAGAGCCTTAAAAAGCGTTTCGTTTTTTGTACTCCTTTTGGTGAGCTATAGATTTATAGTATCTGCTAAGTGATAGATAGACTCTGCCATCTATAACAGGTTTAATGATGGTATTAAAAAAAGTTCAATTATTTTTTATATTGTTTGATTTCATTACTTTTAAATATGTTTCAAATTAAAACGGCCCCTCCATCGCAAACCTTCGAGGCGATCGTCATCGGATCAGGCATGAGTGGCGGCTGGGCAGCTAAAGAATTATGTGATGCAGGTATCAAGACTCTTGTGTTGGAACGAGGGCCAATGGTAAAACATGGCGACTACCCTACAGCCAATTGGGATCCATGGGAGGTACAACATCGGGGTCAGATGCTGGTGTCAGATGTTAAGGATAATCCTATAGTCAATCGATGCTATGCATATAATGAGACTACGGAACATTTTTTTGTAAGGGATACTCATCATCCTTATGCTCAAGAAAAGCCTTTTGATTGGATCAGGGGCTACCAAGTAGGGGGCAAGTCATTATTATGGGCTAGGCAAACCCAACGATGGAGCAACTTCGAATTTGAAGCGCCGGCAAGAGATGGATTTGCAGTGGATTGGCCTATTCGATACAAAGATCTAGCGCCTTGGTATTCTCATGTTGAAAAATTCGTAGGCATCTGTGGCGACCGCGATGGTATAGATAGTTTGCCTGATAGTGAGGTCTTGCCGGGATTTCAATTGAATTGTGTAGAAAAACATATTCAAGAAAAAATTCATCAGAAATATGATCGCAAAAGACATGTGATTATTGGCCGGTGTGCTCATTTGACAGAGCCTCATGATATCCATATCCAGCAGGGTAGAGGCCGATGTCAGCGCCGCACCTTGTGTGAGCGTGGTTGCCCATATGGTGGGTATTTTAGTTCAGTTTCATCCACCATACCTTGGGCTATGAAAACGGGCAATTTGACATTGAGAGCCGATTCAGTAGTGCACTCTATACTATATGATGAAATATCTGGTAAGGCCACTGGAGTGAAAGTGATCGATGCTAAGACTATGGAAACGCAGGACTTTTATGCTAAAATAATATTTGTAAATGCAGCTACGATCAATACCAACTTGATTCTACTCAATTCTAAGTCAGGACGATTTCCTCAAGGATTGGGCAATGATCATGGGATATTGGGGCATTATGTAGCTTTTCATAATTATAGAGGTAATGTTTCTGCCGAGATCGAAGGCTTTACCGATAAATACTACTATGGACGGCGCCCGACTCAAGCATTCATTCCGGCTTTTAGAAATGTGTATAAACAAGACACAGATTTTTTGCGTGGTTATATGGGTTATTATATTGCCTACAGACCGGGGTGGCATAAAAATTATAGTGAAAGTGGTTTTGGTGAGGACCTAAAGGCTACGATCAAGGACCCAGGTCCCTGGCAAATTGCAGTGGGCATGCAGGGAGAGACTGTACCTATCTATGAAAATCATGTCAAACTAAGTGACACGCTGGTAGACCAGTGGGGGATACCTCAAATCGTGACTTCTATCGGCTACACTCCAAATGACGAAAAAATGATTGTTGATTTTATAGCTCAGGGTAGTGAGATGATGGAAATCTCCGGTTGCAAAGTCACAGCTGCTTACGATAATCATCAAGCTCCTGGTCTAGACATCCATGAAATGGGGGGCGTACGGATGGGCAAAGATCCTAAGACCTCTATGTTAAACCAATGGAATCAACTGCATCATTGCAAAAATGTATTTGTGACCGATGGAGCTTGCATGACTTCCGTAGGCAATCAGAATCCATCCTTAACGTTTATGGCATTAACAGCCCGAGCCGCTAGATATGCAATCAATGAACTCAAAACCGGTCAATTGTAACATATTGGTACTTTTTTAATGGTATAATTATCCCAAATAGCTTCAACTTATGGATAATATCCAAGTTTTGAATTTTCAGTAAAAAAGATATCTTTGCACCCTCGCAAGGGGGACTTTCAAAGGTGTGCGTTCATTTAGTAATGGAGAGATGGCAGAGCGGTTTAATGCGGCAGTCTTGAAAACTGTTGACGGCGTGAGTCGTCCCGGGGTTCGAATCCCTGTCTCTCCGCATTTTAAATCATTTAATGCCTTGTATATCAATCGATTGCAAGGCTTTTTTAATCATTAGTTGTTGCCTAAGTTGTCGAATCGCCCTTAACTAAAGGCCGTAAACCCTCTTTCAGCTTTTGAAAAGAGAGTAATCTATCCTTATCCATGTCAAGTTGACTTCTCTTGAATTTTGCCCAAAAAGACTTCATCACCAAAAAGACTGAACAAACCAGAATTTAAGGAACCATGCCCATAATGAACCTACAGTTTTTATTTTAAGAAATTAATACCTACCTGCTAAAATCAATAATAGTTAGGACAGATCGCCAAAAATCCAATATCGAAAGCAGCGGGGGGATATCCGAAAAAAGTGAATATTGCCGGGGAGGGTGTTAAAGGACCTGTAGTTCACCGTGCATAAATATTAATATTTAAAGATAATGCTATAGACTCTACAGACATTGGAATGTGAATTGAAGTTGGAATCTGAAAAAAGCACTTACAGAGGGCTCTTAAGCTCCTCTTTCATCCAATATCTATCCAATAGTGCCAGAAAAAGTGAACGGTTTAATAAGTTTGTAAAACCCGGTATGGAAAATGGGTTGAACCGTTTTATTTATTTGCAAGTACCACCTAATGTCCGAACTAAGCCCCTTATATCATCTAAAGATTGAGCTTTTGTTCCGTTTTGAGCATTGAAAACATCAATTCCGTCTTCGCAGATAGTTTCCGTGCCGATTAGGGTACATTGTATACATTCTTCTTTCTTAGTGCAACTTAAAGTAAGAAATATAGTGACGATTAGAATGATAAAACCAACTTTGCTTGAAATGTCTTTCATAATATAGATTCCGGAGCATAGATGGATGTAGATTACGGAGCATAGTGACCCCCCAATTCCGTTTGAATCTGAACCCAGTATTCCGGGGAAACTTGACCCCACCAAGGAAGCCTAAAAGTTGGGCTATAGGTGGACGAATGGCTGATGTAATTGTTAAGAATGGGCTATGGGGTAGGTGATCAATAATGGTGAATATAATGTAGAGCGCGACGCGGCTAATGTAATTCAAGAAGTGCTTTTTTTCCCTTAGACTTTAAGCGTGTCTTTAATTGCACAATTAGGTTTAAATTAGGTTCTTCGCATTTTTGAGTACTTGAATCCATCATTTAACACAGCGAAGCGTAATTAACCTCTGCCTTTTTAGAATTTCCAAAAAAGTGAATTGTCCTACCGACAATACAAAATGTATAACGCTAAATCGTTGATAATCAGGTGCCTTTTTTTTGGAAAGCAGCGTCTAATATCATATATTTACGTGTTGGTGGCAATTACAATACCTACTATGATTAGTAAGTTTAATTTGATATTTCTTGGACTAATTCTATCAAGTTTTAATAATTCAGTCAAGATGTCTAATGATAAGATTGATAACTTAACTTTTGAAAACTCCGTTTTTGCAATAGTAAAAATTTCCTATAATCAAATAGGCGAAACTCCAGTCGAAGGAGGTATTTGTGGCACAGCATTTTTACTGAATGACTCAACGGTAATTACCGCAAACCATGTCTTAAATAAGGCCAACTTTATACCAAATCCTGGATATAAATATGTTCAGTATTGGTTATTAAGAAGAAATAGCAAAAAAATCATCGAACTGAAAAAAGAAAATCTTAAATCTCTAACTCAAATAGAATCGACATTAATAAAATTAGATGAAAAGATAAAATCTGGACATAAAATAACGTATCAAAATCCTAAGCTAGGTGACTTAGTATATAATTTTGGACATGTTAGCAATATGCCTATTACCAAGGCACATTGGTCAGATAAATTAATAATTGACGATTATACTTTGGAAAATAACAAATCGGATAAAAATGGAAAAATTCTTTCAATCAAAAAAGGTACAGTTCATAGTAATGACCTTAATATAATTGACAAAATGTTGATTCAGCCCTCCTTTGTTGCTAATGTTGGAATGTCTGGGGGGCCGCTAATTTATAAGAACAGAGTAATTGGACTAATGTCTTTTGGCTTACCACCTGACTCCATTATAAAAAAGGAAGTCTATGCAATTTCAATAAATGAAATACTTGACGCATTGAAAAGTAGATAAACTGCCACTAACATGCGGTTTGCCGCAAGGCTGGCTTCCGAATATATTCTCATCTTTTTGTTCGCTATCAGCAGCAGCCCGGGCTCGACGTTCATTGTTCAGCTTTTTGTTGTTAACTTCAACCTTGGTTTTTAAATCAGCAGCGGTTCCGGGCAGGACATTATAAAATACCAGCACAGCAGCAAGCCCTGCCCGTTACCAGCCATTTTAGAATTACTTACTAACAAAATGAAATTATAAATAAAATCAAAATCAGTTAAATATGAGAGCTCAAAATACGCTTACGATAAAAACGATTGCTGTTATAACCGCTTATTTTTTGGTTATATTTTATTTTTTTTCAACCATAGTTGCCAACTATTTTTTTATTTATCCATCGCTACCGCAAATTCATGAACATTATGACACATATTTAGCAGTTTTCAATACTGGTACCAGAATTTTAATGACTTATTCCTCAGTTGCTTTGGTGTTCACATCCGTTTTATTACTTTGGTTTCGACCAACTTCTTTTCCTCGAAGTGCAATTTGGATATTGATAGTTTTAGCTTCTATATCTACAATTGCAACACTGTTTTTTATCATGCCATTGCAGTTATCATTGTGGGTTTCGGGTTATAATGAAGCATTATTTCAAAAATTAATGCTCATTAGCCACTATTTTCAAATCATCCCCAACTTTTTACAAATACTAATTAGTTTTTGGTTATTGAACCGTTTTTTAAGCCATATAAAATTTATAAGCAGATGGATTTTCATTTTGTTTTTTTCGCTTACCTTAATTAACACAAACTATGATTCTACTGTAGCTTTTCAGCTATACACAACCGTTGGTGCCACTGATTGGATGGCATTCAGAAATGCCATATTACCTTCTTTATTTTTCATTTTTTTAATTTTGGCTTTTACACCTATGTTACTAACAATTCCTATGTTTTGGTTGCGACCTAAAAGTATTCCAAGGTATTTTGTAGGCATTTATGGATTAGTTATTTTTTGGATTTTCTTTATTTCAGCAATCTATATTGCTTCCAAATTACAAGGCTATTTGGGACATAATTATTCCCGCTTAAAAATTGAAGAATTAGTAAATGCTGATTTTATGTATCGAGGGTTACCTGGTATGATTTTGACTTTTATAACGGTTTGTATGTTTGTAAAAGTCGGACAAGATAAAATTAACAGTCAAAACTTCGCTTAAAAAAACGGCTGGTAACAAGGGGTTTGGCGTTATTGGGGCAGGAGGTTGTTAGCTTCGGCTGTAGCTCTCTATCAGCTTCGGTTTCAGCTTGACGTTAATAATTTAGCTTTAGTTCATATCTTCAACTTTTAAAACAATATTGGGCTTCAGTTGTCGGCTGACGTTTTCAAATATCCCAACAACGCCAAGCCCTGTTCGTTACCTGCTATGTTATTGGACACTCACTAAATTCTCAAAAGCTATGACGCAAAAATCTTTATTCACCTTTTTACTACTTATTAATGGAATTGTGTTACAAGCTCAATACAAGTACCCCTACTCCAAAATTGTGGACAGTACCGACACCTGGCATAATGTGACTGTTAAAGACCCTTATCGTTGGTTAGAAGATTTAAAAAATACCGAAGTAATTAGTTGGTTTAAGGCACAGGCAACATACGCCGACAGCATTATGAACAATATCCCTTTTACAGAAGAAATATATAACAAATTGATAAAATTAGACGTAGTTGATC
>JANOWJ010000043.1:0-88453 GCA_031417835.1 Saprospiraceae bacterium
ACTGCTGTTGACTAAGGTATTTTTTCTTTGCTGCACGGTTTCTTTGTGCTTTTGCCATTTATCCTTGCATTTATTACCCAAGTTATGGTTATATATGCATAATACACAATGTGTTAAATGTCTTTCAGCAGACCCTAAATATTTTTCTCTCATAGTAGCATCTTGTTGATTTATACACCCTTCATAATAGATAAGCTTTACTGGCAACCTTAATTTATATTTTAAACTATTGGTGTTTATATCAGATCCAGGGCATGCAGTTTCAAAAAGCGTATTATGCCGTATAGATTAACGGGTTTTGCAATTCATCGTGGAGTATATCTCCTATTTTTAATGCTGAAAATTGTTCATCACTGAGGATATTTTGAATGCCATTGAACGTAACTCCGTCAGGCATATAAGCACAAGTCATAGCTCTCCTGAATCCGTTAGTCATATTAGCTCCTGCACCGTGGATCGTAAGTCCATTATGAAATGAACAACTGCCCGCCTTCATCGGTACTGCTATTGATTTGGATGATTTTAAAGCTGGGTAAAAGTCAAAAATGGCGTCCATGTTCTTTCCGATACCAGGATTTTCAAAACCGGTCTGATAAAAAGACCCTGGTATAAAGTAAAGGCAACCATTTTCTAAGGTAGCATCATCTAATGCAACCCATATCGATAAAGCGCGGCGATCACTAAATGACCAAAAAGGAGTATCGAGGTGCCAGGAAGTGGGATTGGCCCAGGGCCTTTTGATCAGAGCCTGGTCATGCCAGATCCTGGTACCACTGGAGCTGGCCAGCGTCGAAACCATTTTTCCGATTCTTTCGTCCAACATGATTTGCCTGACTTTATCATTCGTTTGCCACAAGTTTATGAGCTGATCAAAAACTTTTGCGTAATAATCGCTGTCTTTATTGATGCCATCATCTTCGCCCGTTTTAATGTCCTTATTGGGCATTTTCCTCCCCCCTCTTTGTGCAATAGCCTCACTGACTGCTTCCCGCCAAAAATCCAATTCTACAGCAGATAAAAAGTCTTCGATAACTACAAATCCATCCCTACGATAGGACTGGACCTGGGCTGGGGATATCGAAGTATTCATACTTGCATTTTATTTTTCCACATGGATAAGAATGTGAATATAGGACAATGGTCGATAGAAAGACTCGGTCAGAATAAAAAAAATGGAGAATTCGAATTTAGCCTCGCTATTACTAATAAAAAACCAAATAGGTATTTTCGTTACATGAACTAAATTTAAAGGTCTAAATCTTAGTCCCTCAAATTTTAAATCTATTTTCACCAGTATAAATAAATTGAAAGTCATTGCTTTTTAAAGCCTGATGTCGGATCAATCGAATTCGATTTTGGTAACTCTTTTCTTGGTAATTTCTGATCCCGCATAGCAGCATTAAATACAAATGCAGCCACAATAGTAGCAGATTGTTTGAGGTCATCTGCACTCAAATGATCGTAGCTGTCCATATTACTATGTTGGGTTCTTAATCTATCCTGGATAAATTGAAATCCCGGTAGTCCTATCGCGTCAAAGGAGACATGATCCGTACTACCGAGTTTTTGAATGGTAACCGTTTTGGCCCGAAGATCATGGAATGGAACAAACCATTTTTCAAAAATTGGGCGGGCTGCTTCATTTCCTTGCAAGCTTATTCCAAGAATTTTTCCTGTGCCATAATCTAAATTAAAATACGCAGATAATTTATCATATGCCGGCAATAATTTCATAGTGGAGAAATCACCAAACGTTTTCTTTATGTAACCTCTTGATCCCAATAATCCCTGTTCTTCTCCGCTCCACAATGCAATGCGAATAGTCCTTCTAGGTGCTATGCCGATAGCTTTTAATATACGTACTGCCTCCATCATGGCACTGACTCCTGAAGCATTATCTGTTGCTCCATTTGCTGCAGGCCACGAGTCAAGATGCGCACCGAGCATGACTATTTCGTCTTTTAAATTTTTATCAACACCTGTTATTTCTGCTATCACATTGTATCCTTTAATATCTTTTGATTGGAGTGCTGTTTTTACATCTACTTCCATCTTCACGGGAGTATTATTTCTTAATAAACGAACAATCATATTATAGTCTTCCAGGCCAATGGCAATGTCCAAAAAATTGGCCGGATCAGAGATTTTATAAGGTCCGGCCTGTAGTACAAAAACGGTCCCACCATTATTATCTGCTGCCGAGCTTAAAAGTGCTATCGCGCCTTCCTTAATAGCCATTTTTTTTAGTGAGGTGAGCATTTCCCTTGAAATACTCCCATTTTGAGCTCTGTTTCTTTCCATCCTTCTGCGCAAAGTAGCCATATCTTCTGCCTCTGTCACTTCACTCATTTTTTGCAATTCATCATCGGTACGACGCTCAGGATTTGGTTTAAAGTCTGGTTCATAATGAATCAAATCATCGACTATCAAAACCTTACCTTTAAGTTTTCCGCGATATGCATTCAGTTCTACAGAATCTTTTGCAGAGATTAAAAGTACTGATCCAGCTTGCAGCCCATTTGTACCTGACGACCAGGCTTTAGGATAAGCAATCAGAGACCTGTACCATGGTGATGATATAGCTACATAAGATTTTTTCAATTCCCATCCTTTTCCAAATTCACCCCAGGGATCCAATCTGGAATTAACCAATCCCCATTGGGTAAATTGGTTAATAGCATAATTGGCAGCACGCACAAATCCGGGTGAATTGGTAACCCTTGGGCCACATACTTCAGTAATTTGAAATGCAATATCCATTACTTTGGAATTTTGCAATCCTTCATTTCTAATCTTAGTCATTACGCTCTGGTCAATATTTTCTGATTGACCTATCGCAAAAAATGGAATAAAAAAGAAAAGAATAAATGCAGAAGATCTAACTAGTTTCATATGAATAAATTTTTAATACTTCTGAGGCTCTATTTTATTTTATGACATTTCTTTTAATGCTTGTACAAAGACATCCAATTCATCAGTAGTAGTATATACATTGGGCGTGACACGGCATCCATGCACTTCGGCACCATCTACCTGAGCGGTAAAGATTTTGTATTTATTAAATAATGTTTCAGCCATGGCCGCTGGTTTCATTCCTTGTATTCCTACATTGGCAATACCACATACACGAGCAGGGTCATCTGGTGTATTGACTACAATATTGGGCATATGGCGCACTTTCGATGTCCAATAATTTTGTAAATATCTCAATCTTGTTTCTTTTCTTTCTGCGCCTAATAACGTATAAAAATCAATAGCAGCATCTATTGCAAGATCGGTATGTGCAGGATGTGTTCCCGTATGGCCAAGCCGTGTAATATCATCTGGATTTTTAGGACCGCCTGCCAGCAATGGCCATGTCTTTTCTATATTTTTCTTTTTTACATATAGAAGTCCACAACCCAATGGTACAGACATCCACTTATGAAGGCTGGTTCCAAAATAATCGCAATCCAGATCCTGGATAGAGAATTTAAAATGTGCAAATGAATGAGCTCCATCGACCATAACCTGAACTCCCCTCTGGTGAGCCATATCACAAATTTTCCGCACCGGTAATATCTGCCCGGTGATATTGATCATATGGGACACCATGATCAGTCGGGTTTTATCTGTAATGGCTGATGCATACAGATTTATTATTTCATCATCAGATTTAGGTAGATTTGGTACTGAAACTAATTTATTTACCACACCATGCCTTTTGGCCACCTGATCAAACATAAACCGCATAGTACCATAATCCTGTTCGGCCAGTATTGCTTCATCGCCCGCTTTCCAATCGAATCCACTTATAATCATATCGAGGGATTCCGTAGTATTTCTGGTGACGATAAGTTCGTCGGGAGAACAACCTCCAATTTCAGCTAGTTTTGCCGCCATGGCCCTTCTGGTTTTTACCTGGAAGTTTCGCATATAATACGAAGCATGATAATTAACATGTCTCACATGCTCTATAAATTTTTCCAGGGTCTGTTCAGGTACAAAATTGTAATATCCGTTTTCAAGATTAATATAATCAGGTTTAAGCTTGTAACCCTTACGTACAGTAGCCCAGAAATCCTCATCTCCGGATAAATCTGTTAAAGGCAAGGCAGGAACGTTTTTGACGGTTTGAGCGATGTCGTCAAAGCTCAACATTCCTCCTAAACCTGTAAAAGCTGCATTTTTCAGAAAAGTCCTCTTATTCATATTATTATCAGTTTAGATTAATACAATTTTTCAACAAAACTGTGACACGCGCACAATTTTGAACTTGATGGCACTATCATCAATGTTCCAATTTTCCTATTATAAACTAATTTTCCAACCGCTGCATTCCATTTCTTTATTTAAGTTTTGGTATAAAAAACGAATACGATCCCGAACCCAATTCAAAGACTACTTCATTGGCTTCTGATTCTACGAATTTGATGCCTTTAATTTCGGATATAGTTTTTCCTCCTTCAGTAATTAAACTACCCGCACTCACAGGAAGATGAACGGTCGCAATAGTATTAGCCGGCACTTTAATTTCCACCATTAATCCACTCTGCTTTTTTTGCCATGAAGAAGTGATGGTTCCATGCATGGTGTGAACTGATGCGTTCACCCATTCGAGTTCACGCTCTGGTATAAATGGTTTTATAGTGAATTTTTTAAATCCCGGTGCCCTTTCATCCGGTTTAATTCCAGCCAGTACAGTGTAAAACCAGGGATCAATAGCCGCACCGAGTGTCAAATGGTTCTGCGAACCTCCACCTGTCCATGCTTCGGTAATTGTAGTACGGCCATCTCTGAGAAAATAGCTCCAGCTCGGAAAATCTGTTTTCAAGGCCATGTCCCAGACCAGGTCTTCTCTTCCTTTCGTTGTCAGCACATCCAATAAATATTTCGTACCCATATAACCGGTGGTGGGGTGACCATTATTGAGCTCAATGATGTCTTTAAGCAGGGTATTCATTACCGCTTTTTCTGAGTCTTTAGGTACCATCCCAAAAAAAAGTGGCCATGCCTGTGCAGCCTGGGACCGATCATCATAATAACCTTCCTGTTTATTTAGGAATTTAGTATTGAACGCATTCCGTATTTCACTAGCAAGGAATTGAAATTTTTCTTGATCGTTCCCTTTACCAAGTACACCGGCTATTTTTTCCATTACTTGTATATCGTGATAATAAAATGCAGTAGTGATTGAAAGGGGTAAACCGGATCTTCCTTTATAACCTTTAGCTAATGACAAGTGGTCACCCCATTGTGATTGCTGAAGATGACCGATCTGGTGAGGTTGGGGAATTGCCATGTCAAACAGAGGATTTCCTCCTTCCTCTTTCGGCTTAATGTCAGACCGGCCTTGGCTAGCAAAGAAATTTACGTGGCGTAGGATAGCGTTATAATTTTCTTCCAGTACCACAGTATCTCCATAATAAATGTATTGATACCAGGGCATGATCACAAAAGCAGAACTCCATACCAAATCTTCCTCAATACCAGCCCTGGGTACGATGCATCCGATACGACCAAAAGGATCCTGCTGATCCCGATTATCCTGGAACCATTTTGTATATACCCTTGGTATATTCACATTGAGCATGGCTTCCTGCGCCGTCATGAGAGCATCTGCACCCCAACCCTGCCGCTCAGGCCGCTGGGTATCATCCGTGGGCACTCCCATCTGTATATTGGAACGTTGAGATTGAACCGTACACAGGTGGATCCGGTTGATCAGGTCATTGCTACACTCAAAGCTTCCAGCCGGGGACACAGCATTTTGTATGAATCGGCCTTCAAGAGTTTCCAATACCGGTGTTCCGGGAAATCCAGTTACCTGTATATATTGAAAGCCATGATACGTAAAACGTGGCTCAAAAATTTCAGGACCTTGTCCTTTGAGCGTATAGTGATCTTCCTGGAGTGCTGCCCGCGAACTAGATGGATCAATCATTCCATTGGAGTGAATTCGCTCAGCAAAACGCAATTTAACCTTAGCACCAGCAGGTCCTTGCACATTTAGTCGTACCCATCCGGCAATATTTTGGCCTAGGTCAAATACAAAAGTATCCTGCCTTGGTTCATTCACAGATAAGGGTTGGATGATTTTTGTTACCATTCCAGGTTCAAGCATTGCGGAACATAGCCTTCCACCCGGCGATCGTACCACATTAGAAGCGTTCCAGCTTCTTTCATCAAATCCAGGTCTATCCCAATCCTTTTCTTCAAGACGCGCATCATAATGTTCACCGTCAAATAAACAATTAAAGATTATAGGCGCCCAAGAGGATTTCCAATTATCGTCTGTGACCACCCGGGTTTTGCTGCCATCAACATATTCGATTTCAAGCTGAAGTATAGCTCGTGGAGAGCCGTACCATTGCATCTGCCAGCCCCAGTATTTTTTTTGACCATTAAACCAACCATTACCCAGCATAATTCCCACCGCATTGATCCCTAAATTTAATTCAGATGTTACATCATACGTATCATAAAGAATGCGTTTTCGGAAATCGGTCCTTGCAGGAGCAAGGACATTATTGCCAACTTTTTTCCCATTTAACCGGAGTTCATATAATCCAAGTCCAGAGATAAACGCCCTCGCGCGCCTGACTTTTTTTTCAACTTTGAATTCATGTCGAAACATAGGTGACCGGGATTCGGGAATGACTTTTTGAATCTCTTTTGAGTATTTTTTGAACAAAAAGGCATCGACATCTGAAATTACCTCGTGGGCATCTCCTTTGCCTATCCAGTTTGCCGTCCATTCGTCCTCATTAAACAATCCGGTATTAAACGTACTTGTTTTACTATATGGATATGTTTTACCGGCTTCATCCCGGATGCGTACCTTCCAAAAGTATTCCCTGTTGCTACCCAAGGGAAGTCCACCATATCTTACTTGCGATGATTGATCCGAAGTCAGCATGCCAGGATTCCACATATCTCCTACATTCGTATCCAGCATTATCCTGCTTGTAGCTACCAATATCTGATAAGCGGACTGTCTGCGTCCTCTACCTTCCATATTCAAGATCCAGGTAAACCGTGGCTTGGCGATATCCAGGGCAACAGGAGATGGATCGAATTCAACTAAGAGATCTGATGAAGGCCTACTTGATAACCATTGCCGGTAATCCTGTTTCATTTTTTGCAACTGGGAATCTGATGCCGAAATATTTTGTCCGAAGATCCTGAGAGAATAAGTTGAGGTGAAAAGTAAAACGCCAATGGTTAAGAGGTAACTGAGCCAATTCAATGTTTTTGATATTTTATGTTTCATTTCAAATGATCGTAAATGATGAATTAGTTTGTTTTAATTTTGGGGCAATAAAAATAATTTTTCCCTTAAGCATGCCAGTTTTTTTCCTTTGATGATTGATGACCATTTTAGTTTACCAAAAACAAAATTCCAAGGATATAGGACAGGCATTTTTCCACCGCCCAAGTTGCCTAAGGCCATGTGACAAACGTAAATTTCTGGTTAAAATATACCAAGAAAACAAACAAAGCCTAAGTTTAATATACACTTAGGCTTTGCTGTGTAATCATAAGATTATAGATTTAAAAATACAAAAATCAGGTTTCTATTTTACCAACCTGGATTCTGTTTTAAAGCCGGATTTATGGTTAATTCATTGGTTGGGAGTGGCATCAAATAATTTTTGGCCGGATTAAATCCCCACCCACCGTTTGCACCATTGAGGGCAGTCTTGTAAGGATCAAGAAAATTATTTGCATCGACTGATAAATTTGGAAATGCCGCTTTTAACTCTGCAGAATAATAAGCTCCTTTAGGTCTTTTACCTACAAATAGTTTATGGGCTGCATATCGCATCAAGTCATCTAAACGAAAACCTTCCGTTAAGAGTTCTGCTACTCGCTCTCTTCTTATTTCGTGCAAATAATTTGGCAAGGAATAACCATAATCTGGCCAGTTAGGGTCGTTAGCAATATTTGCTAGTATCATGTTGGGCATGCCTACTCTGCTTCTTAATTTATTAATGGTCAAGTCGAGATCACCCTGTGTCAATAAGCCCAATTCAGCCCTGGCTTCTGCATAATTAAGCAATGCTTCTGCATATCGAAAAATAATATATGCTAGTTCCCCAGAGGGATTCCCTGTTGCAGGATCAAGCTGTGGTCGACGGAATTTTTGTGATTCGTACCCTGTTGGGTTGTTTTGCGCACCTCCTAAAACAGGAAGTGTATACTTAGTAGTGTCATTTTTTAAATTAATCAGAATCGGATCGCCAGGATTCATGACACTTTGTACGAATCGAGGATCACGGTTTTTAATTACATCCCTGATATCATTCTCCCCTACATATAGTGGGCTAAGGGAGATGGGCAATCCATCCGTACATAAGTATGTGCGTACCATATCCTGACTATATCCCGAACCATGTGGCCAGTTCCACAATTGATTAGTAAATGCGTCTCCCTGAGCGGTACTATAACTCCTCCAAAGCAATATTTCCGGATTAGAACTTAAATTGATTTGATTAAATAATTCATAATAAACCTGGTTTGGATTTCCCGTAGCCAGTGTATAAGTGGCCCCATCCATTACCGCTTTGGCAGCCTGAGCCGCTTTAGTAAGAAAGGCACTTCCATCGGTCTTTCCTTTAAAGGCATCATTCTGATGGTATTTTTCCCATGTGCCTTCATAAAGGCATACTCTTGATAAGAACAAAGAAGCAATATCCCTGCTTATTCGTTGCGCCGGAACTTCATTCTTTTTTTTCAATTTGGAAACAGCCAAATCGAGGTCACTGATAATAAAATTTACCACATCTGTTCTTGAACTGCGTGGGCCGTATAATGCGTCTTTATCCCCCACAGAAAGTGTTTTACTAATAATGGGTATATCTCCAAATTGTTTGAGAAGAGTAAAGTAATTCCATGCCCGGAAAAAATAGGCTTCGCCAATGTAGTGATCCTTCAATCCTCCGTCGGGAACGCGATTAGCATTATCAAGAAAATAATTGACATTACGTACAGGCGTCCAGGCCCACCCGCCGCCGCTAGGGGCAACATTTATTGTTCCATCCAGTCGATTTTTGGTAGGTAGCCACAATCCGACTGAAATGGCCATTTCCGTACCGGCATCAAGTAGAGGGTTACCTCCTGATCCGCTTCCTAGCCAACCAGGAAGGACCGAATATAGCCCGTTAACATACAGTTCCATGTCTTGAGCTGATTTCCAGAATTCAGGGTCTGAAATCTGATCAGCCGGAGTTAGATCCAGAAAATCCTTTTTACACGAAGGGATTACTAATGCAATGGCCAAGGATAATATAGATATATATAATATTTTTTTCATTTTTCCTGATTTTAGAAGTTGACATTTAATCCTAACGAGAATGCCCTAGACAATGGATAGGTACGGCCATCGCCATTTCTTCCCCCAGTTTGTTCAGGATCCAGCAAATCTATATTTTTGAGTACGAAGAGATTCTCTCCTGAAAAATACAAATTGGCCTTCTTGATCAGCACCTTATTTGTAAGTTTTGTCGGGATGCTATAGCCCACTCTGAGATTTTTTAACCGCAAATAGGCCCCATTTTGTAAATATCTATCAGTGGGCCTCCCATAAGCTTTGCTATTGTCACCATCAAAAACTGAATAGGGTTTAGCATAATAGGAATCAGGATTAGCTCCCAATGGACTGGTAGCATCCCGCCAGTAGTCAAGGTGCTCAGGATATACCATCATATGGAAGGGACCATTAGCTGGTCCTCTGAATATATTTCCATTAAAGATTTCTGATATGTACAGATCCTGCTTACCAACTCCTTGAAAGAAAAATGATAAATCAAATCCTTTCCAGGTGGCACTACCATTTATTCCGTACAGGTACTGTGGAAGCTGGTTTCCTATTACTACCATATCACCATGCTCATCGGCGGTGTTCTTACCGTTATTTATAGCTCCACTCTTGTCAACATCCAGGTATTTCAGATCTCCCGAATTCCATTTTCCTGCCCAGAGAAAGGACTGAGACGGCCAATTCGCCGATTCATCGTTTGTTTGGAAAAGCCCTGATGTTTTATAACCCCATAATTCGCCCAACCTCTGCCCTTGATAAAAAGTGCTCAATATTCGTGTAGGATTATTATACGACATTACCACACTTTTATTATTAGCCAGATTAGCACCTATTTGATAATAAAAATCTCCTATATTATTTTTCCAGCTGACTTCCAGTTCAAAACCTCGTGTCCTGATTTCGCCAGAGTTTTCCCTAGGAACACCGGTACCCAACACAGCTGGGACCGCTGGACCAGGGCCTACCAGGTTGGTAGTATGGGATTCATACCAATCAAAACTGGTGGAAAACCTATTGCCAAAAAAAGCTAAATCCGTTCCAAAATCCAAAGTTTTCACTTTTTCCCAAGTTAAATTAACACTAGAGATATTGGGAGCAGACACTGCCCATAATCGCTGGCCACTGAACAAGTAGGAGCTCTGGTTGATCCCCAATGTTGGTATGTAGAGGTAGTTAGCCACATTTTGGTTACCTAGTTCTCCAAAAGATGCCCTAACCTTGAAAAAATTGATCACATTTTTAAACGGAAAGAATTTCTCTTTAGACGGTACCCAACCAGCAGAAATAGACGGGAAATATCCCCATTGCTTACCAGGTTCAAATCTTGAGGAACCATCGGCTCTGAAATTGGCCTCCACTAAATATTTTTCATAATAATTGTAGCTCAGCCTTCCAAATCCGCTCTGAGTAGCCCAATAACCTTGTCCATCAGACACGGTTTTTGTTCCTACGGCTGTATTTATAGACGGTACATTGTCGCTGAGTAGGTAAAGTGCATCGGAATTCAATGCGAAGTAGTCATACTTTTCTTGTTGATAACCAACCAAAGCAGAAAAGTTGTGATTTCCAAAGCTTTTGGTATAGGTAGAATAAAGATTTGGTGATAAATAGGTGTCTGTATAAAGTCTTGGCCTGAATGAAGTCGCTATTTTAGCAAGCCCATTGGCCATATCCCCATTCGGACGAAGCCAAAACCATTGTTTTGCGGAAAGTACTTGCCGGTTATTACTGGCTGTATAGTTGAATTCAAGGTTAGTTACCCAGCCTTTGATGGGTTCTAAGGTAATTCTTGGAGCTAGTACCATCTGAGTATTTATAGTATTATCTCTTTCTGCCTGCCACTCGGCTATCCGACTCTCCTCTGTCCAGATATTTGTTCCAGGATATTTTGCAGGCATCGTTGGTTTTAATTTGGACATCATATCATAGATACGACCCCGACCCAAATCCTGTTGC
Organism: Saprospiraceae bacterium; assembly: GCA_031417835.1. Classification (GTDB taxonomy): domain Bacteria; phylum Bacteroidota; class Bacteroidia; order Chitinophagales; family Saprospiraceae; genus JADJLQ01. Next base: position 11,258 of record JANOWJ010000043.1, read on the forward strand.
CAGGGAAATTCTTGTACTCCATAATTGTACTTGAATAATAAACCAATTTTAGCCCAAGAAGTGGCTTGTGTATTTATTTTTCCGTCGAAATTATAGCGGTTAAATGATTCGTTACCATGTCGGAGTAGTCCTTGCTCACCATACCATCCGGCTGACAAATAATAATCCATCTTTTCAGTCGAACCGGAAACGCTCATATCGTGTTTTTGCCGTGAGGAAAAATCCTTATATAAGACATCAACCCAATCTGTATTAGCGGCTGCACCTAGCCCCATTGATCCGATGTTCCAGGTCAGTCCATTAGGTTGACCAAACATTACAGGTGCACTTCCGGGATTGGCTATATTCTTAGAAAGGCGATCAAGTGCGTCAGCATTGTACCAAGGCGTACCACCAATATTTTTGGCTGCATCATTTGCTACTAAGGCAAAAGTCATGGCATCCACTAACTTAGGAACTTGAACGGGTTTTGAAAGGGCCAGATTTGTTGAGTAAGATATGTTCGCACGACCTTTACTGCTTTTTCCTGATTTTGTAGTAATCAGAATAACCCCATAAGCTGCTCGTGCTCCGTAAATGGCAGAAGAAGCAGCATCTTTGAGTACGGTTATAGATTCAATATCATTGGGATTGATACTGCTTATATCCATCACGATATTATCTACCAGGACAAATGGAGCGTTGCTTCCTCCAAAAGATTGCAAGCCCCGGATACTCATATCCAAAGCTGCACCAGGTTCACCACCTGCGTTTGAAACAGAAATGTTTAGGTTGGGGATTAATCCCTGTAAAGCTTGCTGAGCACTAGATACGGGTCGTGATGTTATATCTTTTGAGGAAATGGTCGATATTGCTCCCGTTAGATTCATCCTTTTTTGAGTTCCATATCCTATTACAACGACATCTTCAAGACTTTGTGAAGTTGGTTCCATCTTGATGTCCATGATCGAGAGAGAACCCACTTTCACTTCATGGCTCAAATACCCTATATAAGAAAATATCAATATACTATTTTCGTCTTTGACTTTTATTGAGTATTTCCCACCATCATCTGAAACAGTACCATTGTCAGTGCCTTTCTCCAGAATAGTAGCAGCAGGCAACCCAATTCCATTTTCATCTGTTATAATACCAGTTATAACGAGGTCATCGAAATGGTGAGTTTCATACACATTAAGAATAACAGGATCTCCTTTGCTGTTAGAGGTGGAATGCTTGTTATTCGCCAACAAAGCAGTACAAAAAAAACATGGCAGAACAAATAGGCACAGAGTGCTTTTAGATGTAAACCAACGGTGAGATAGTAATTTAAATTTCATATATTGGCAATTAATCGTTTATAAATATTATGTTTTTTATTCTTACCATAATAATATTAAGTTTACTCAATAATGCATACTTCAATCAACAATTATGCAATTCAAATATTTTCAATCCGAAGTATTTAATCACTATAATTAAGTACTCCTATGACATCCTTCCTCAAACAGTCTTAAAATCGTTGCAAGACCAAAACCTGGTCCTCCTCCAGTTACGACCCCCGTTTTACTTTTAAGACCTTTCACTATAATTGGTTTAGATTGTTTTTTGACTAAGTCCGCCTTACGCGCTATTTTGTGAAGGTATGATCCAAGAAATAACTTTAACTCCTAAATTTGATTCAATTACTTTGTTTTTTGACACTATTGTGATATGAGTAGAAACCTATTAGAAAGTTTAAAGTATTTAACAATTAGTGAACTCGATGAATCCTGGGGACTATCTGTATCGACAGTTGGATTTCAGGTGGTAAAGCCTTTCGCTACATTCCCTCCGGCTGGACATCCACAAGGCTACATATATGACCCTAAGAAAGGTAGGGTAATGCCTGAATATGGATTAATATACTTCATCGATGGCGAAGGAGTGTTCAGTTGCAAGTATGAAAAAAATGTAAGCGTTGGACCAGGTTCCCTGGCATTGGTCTTTCCAGGGGAGTGGCATTCTTATGAGCCAGTTGTTGACATTGGCTGGCAATGTTACTGGATTCATTTTAAAGGAGTATTCGCTGACCGTATAATCAAAAATAATTTTTTTAAAAAAGAAGAACCCGTATTAAAAATTGGGTTGAATGAAAATTTAATTGAACTCTATAATCAGGCGATTCATTTCGCAGACCAGGAGCAAATATCCTATCAGCAAGTACTTTCAGGTATTACAATAAATATGTTAGGATTAATTTATTACCTGAAACAGAATAACCATTTTGCTGACAAGGAAATAAGCAATAAAATGAATAAAGCAAAATTTCTGATGAGGGAAAGGTTTGCTAAGTCCATCAAGATTGAAGAAATTGCCGCCGAGCTCAATGTAAGTTATTCATGGTTTCGCCGAATGTTCAAAGTTTACTCCGGTTTTTCACCTGCTCAGTATATCATTCAATTAAAATTACTCAGGGCAAAAACGTACTTATCATCATCCAGATTGAGCATAAAGGAAATTGCTTATGAATTAACTTTTGAAAACCCAAATCATTTTTATGTTTTTTTTAAACAAAGAACTGGTATGACCCCTGAACAGTTCCGAAACCAGGCGATTTTACCATATGATGATAAGTGAAAAACCGATGCAATGTGTGCGATCAGGAAGAGGGTAAAAACGCGAACAATTACATAATAATTCTTCCAACATCTCACCGTGTACGATAAAGTTGGAAACAGTTCTTACAGCATTACGTATTCCCAAAGATCTTGTTAAATACATTCTTCTGGCTGTCCCCAGAGGTCATTAAGTTAGATAGAGAATTCAAAGTAGGCATGATGATAAAAATAAAGCCTCATAAATAGTTTATTTATAAGGCTTTGCGGACAATACCGGACTATTTTAAAATTTTGCTCTCCTACATCCTGCTTAACCCGATTTTGAAGCCGGTTGCTAATAAATTACCAAATTGGTTTACATTCAATGCAGGAAATAGTAAATCTCTTATCATGCAAAAGGTCTTTTTTAGATGGGGTAAGCTAAGGTTAATGAAATTGGCTTTCCCCACTTTTTTGTTTAATACTAACTTCTACAATCTGCCCAAAACCATTTTTTATTTCCTTCTCATAATTGGCATTTCTTTAGCCCTGACTTATGATAGGAAGCAACCGAAACCCAATATCATATTCATTCTTACGGATGACCATCGTTGGGATGCCCTTGGTTATTCAGGAAATCCCGTCATCAAAACGCCGAACATGGATGACCTGGCAAGAAATGGACTTTATTTTAAAAACGCTTTTGCATCCACACCCATTTGTGCAGCCAGCCGAGCATCTCTATTAACAGGACTATATGAGCGTACCCATAATTATACTTTTGGAAGACCAAATCTGAAAAATGAATATCTTCTTAAAAGTTATCCTTATTTGCTTCGAAAAGCAGGCTATCGTACCGGTTTTGTGGGCAAGTTTGGAGTCAAAGTGAATGAAGGCATGGTGGATACTTTGTTTGATTGGCATAAACTGACATATCTGCCCTATTGGAAAGAATTAAATGGAACACGCAAGCACTTAGTAGATATAAATGGTGATCACGCTGTCGACTTTATAAAATCCAGCCAGGGTCAACCCTTTTGTCTTTCCTTATCTTTCTGGTCTCCTCATGCAGAAGATGACAAAAAAGAACAATATTTCTGGCCGGAGAACGTAGATAGTCTCTATATCCATGACAAGATTCCATTACCTATCACAGGTGATTCGGGATTTTTTAATGCACTTCCTGATTTTTTAAAAACTACTATGAATCGCCAACGCTGGTATTGGCGATTTGATACTCCTGAAAAATATCAGCAAATGGTAAAAGGATATTACCGAATGATAAGTGGAGTGGATCTTGTCATCGGTAGACTGCGTAATTCTTTGAAAGAATTGGGATTAGAAAAAAACACGGTAATTATTTTTGCAGGCGATAATGGATATTTTCTTGGAGAACGTGGCTATGCAGATAAATGGCTTATGCACGAAACATCCATTCGTACGCCAATGATCCTTTTTGACCCAAGGATGACAAGAGCAAAACAGAAAAGAACGGTGACTGAAATGGTATTAAATCTTGATATTACTGCTACCATACTTGATTTGGTAAATGCCGAAATTCCAAAAGACTATCATGGTACCAGTCTCATGGCTTTCTACAAACAAAAACCAAGTCCCTGGCGAAAATCTGTATTTCTTGAACACCGACTTGAAGGGAACCCACTACTCCTTAAAACAGATGCCTATCGGGACGATACCTGGAAATTCATCAGATATGATGATCATCCAGATTTTTTTGAATTATACAATCATAAAGAAGACCCATATGAAATAACAAACCTTGCCAGTAACATTTTTTATGCAAATCAAATAAAACATTACAAGTCTATGTGTGATTCGATCGTAGGGAAGTTAATGGAAGTGAGAGTCAATTGATCTAAGTAGAAAATAAGTTGTTCTAAAAGCAAAATTTATGAAATATAAAGCTATACTTTTTGGATTGGTAGTTTTAGGGATGCAAACCACAGGTTGGTCCCAACAAAAATTCCTAGGCCTTGGAGATTTTAATGAGCCACTTGGTGCATGGTTTGAAGCGGGAAATGCAGCTCTTAGTACAACCGAAGAAAAAAAACTGACAGCTCAGACTGGAAACGGAGTATTTATAAGTGAACATGGAAAGACAGCAAACCTGGTTACTAAACAAACTCATGGCGATATTCAATTGGAATTAGAATTTATGGTTTCAAAAGGTTCAAATTCGGGAGTGTATTTACAAGGAAGGTATGAGGTTCAAATTTTAGATAGTTATGGCCGTAAGAATCCGGGGTCGGGAGATTGTGGTGGCATTTATGCCAGGTATGATGGGAAAAAAACGTACGAGGGAATACCTCCTTTATTAAATGCTTCGAAAAAACATGGCGAATGGCAACACCTCTCTATCGAATTTAACGCTCCCCGATTTAATTCAAAAGGAGAAAAAGTAAAAAATGCCGTATTTAAGAAAGTTAAGCTAAATGGTATCCTCGTACAAAAAAATACAGAAGTTACAGGGCCCACCGCTTCTTCCTTGGATAATATAGAAGAACCACGAGGACCATTGATGTGCCAGGGTGATCATGGCCCAATTGCATACCGTGCAATCACACTAAAAAACCGTTAATCGGATAAGATGGTAAAAAAAAATAAATCATTATGAAATCAAGAAGAGAATTTACAAAGATTATTTCCGTAGGGACATCCGGAACCATATTCTTAGGTGCGGGATCATTTGGAAATAAAGAATCTAATACTCCCAAAATCATGCAAACTCCTGCTGATAAAATAAATCTGGCATTTGTAGGTATTGCGGGAAAAGGCGCTAATAATATAAAAAATTTAATCGATCAGAATGTAGTTGCATTATGCGATGTGGACTGGGGCGAAAGAACTAAACCTATTTTTGATGCCCATCCGAATGCAAAAAAATACAGAGATTTTAGAGAAATGCTCGAAAAGCAAAAAGATATTGATGCTGTCGTAATCTCTACGCCAGACCATACTCATGGGGTGATAGCCATGATGGCCATAAAAATGGGCAAACATGTCTATTGCGAAAAGCCATTAGCTCACTCCGTATTCGAGGTCCGCGAAATCACTAAAGCTGCAAAAGAATACGGTGTGCAAACTCAAATGGGCAATCAAGGGCATTCCTATAAAGAAATTCGTGAATTTTATGAACATATTAAGGCCGGCACTATTGGCAAAGTAACTGAAGTGCATGCGTGGTGCGACAGACCAGCTGGTGGGGGCACAGTGGCTTTCCCTCACGGCGAGGCTCGTCCGACCGGGGAGTTCAATGTACCTGATTATCTTAACTGGGATCTATGGTTAGGCCCTGCAAAACAAAGACCCTACCATCCAGTGTATCATCCAGCTAAATGGCGGGGATATATAGATTTTGGCTGCGGAGCAATGGGGGATTTTGGCTGTCACACCCTTGACCCCGCCTTTTGGGCTTTGAATCTAGGAAGTCCCGAAAGTGTAATTGCAAGTACTACCAATCTGATTCCAGATTATAAGTATGATGCATATCCTACTTCTTCTATCATTACCTACAAATTTCCTAAAAGAGATAATCCAAGCTCCGTAAAACTTACCTGGTATGATGGTGGGATACTGCCTCTATACGACGAAAGATTAAAAGACTTGAAATACCCGGCTTGTGGGGCTCTCCTGATCGGTGAAAAAGGAATCATCATGCATGGTTCTCATGGCGCAGGTGGTTATAAAGTATATCCTTTCGATAAAAATAGAGAAATAGAAACACCACCTGTTTTGATCGAACGCAGCAAGGGGCATTACACGGATTGGTTGGATGCTATAAAAACAGGCAAACCTGCCAGTTCAAATTTTAATTATGGTGGTCCACTCACTGAAACAGTATTGCTTGGTACGACAGCCTCTTTATTTAGAAACCAGGAATTGAAATGGGACAATGTTAATATGAAGGTCACCAATTTTGAGGCAGCTAATGCAGTAATCAAACCTGAATTCAGATCAGGATGGGCTATCTAAAATTTACAAGGATGGAGATGAATAATAGAAAACACCAGAATAGTATTGAGGATAGGGGATCTGTATTGATTAGATTACAATATTATATTTACTATTTAGTATGTGTTTTTATATGTTTTACCTCCTCGTCCATGTGGGGAATGCAAAATACCCAAAAGCCAAGTTTACTCATTATACTCGCAGATGATCTAGGCTTTGGCGATTTGAGTATGCATGGGAGCATACAAATATCAACTCCCTATATCGATCAATTAGGTATGGAGGGTATTGTTTTTTCTTCCGGTTATGTTTCGTCACCTGTTTGCAGTCCTTCACGGGCAGGCCTTCTTACCGGGAAAAATCAATTAAGTTTTGGATATAATAATAATACCGGACCGGATCAGACCGGATTCGATGCAAACTTTAAAGGCTTACCGGTTGCAGAAAAAACCTTAGCAGACAAACTAAAAGTTTTGGGTTATACTACAGGTTTAGTTGGAAAATGGCACCTTGGTGAAAAGCCACAGTTTCATCCGACCCAAAGAGGCTTTGATCAATTTTGGGGTTTTCTGGGTGGTGGTCATGATTATTTCACAGCTAAACTTGGTGCGGATGAAATGCAAAGCCCTATTGAATGCAATTATAAAACGACCCAACCCATCACGTATTTAACTGATGATATTGGCAATGAGTCTGTAGATTTTATTAAAAGGAATAAAAAAAATCCTTTCTTCTTATTGGCCTCATTTAATGCTCCTCATTCTCCTATGCATGCCTTGCCAGAAGATTTAAAACTGTTTAGTCATATCAAAGATGAATTAAGGAGAATGTATTGCGCTATGGTTTATCGACTTGATCAGAATGTTGGTAAAATTTTAAAATCACTTCAGCAAGAAGGATTAGAAGAAAATACGTTTGTAGTTTTTTTAAGCGACAATGGAGGACCATCAGCAGAATCAATATCTAACGGATCTGTAAACGCACCATATCGGGGGCAAAAAACCACTTTACTTGAAGGTGGTATACGAGTACCTTTTATATTTAAATGGCCTAAAGTGTTTGGTGGAGGAAAAAAAATGAATGACATGGTATCATCGCTGGATATCTGTCCGACATTCATCGCAGCAGCAGGTGGTGCTATTTCCGAGAGAGATAATTACCGAGGTGTAAATCTGATTCCATTTATTACTGGACAAAAAAATAATCTTCCTCACGAGTCAATGGAATGGGGATATACTGTGTCTACCGCCATTAGAGAGGGACATTGGAAACTTATAAGTTTGCCCGATCGATTGCCCATGCTTTATAATCTTGCAGACGATATTGCAGAACAAAAAGATGTTGCAATACAAAATATGGATCGTACCAATACCATGCTCAAAAAGTTGGGTACTTGGGTGGTACATTTACCGCATCCCGTTTTTCTGGAGCCAGCAAGTTGGAGGATACGACATCTGAAATTTTATGATTCGAAGTATCAACTTGTTCAGCCGAATTAGATTAAAGTATATGGTTTACTAAACGCGAATAAGAATAGGAATATGAAATTGAAAAACAAGATTCCATCCGTAATAGGTTTGATCATCATAATTTTCCTCATACTTAGCTTGACTACAGTTGGTACGGAAGGGCTAAAGCAAAGCAACGATTTGTATGATGCGACTGAAAAAAAGTTAAATCTAATGGGTAATCGCTTTTTTACTTTCGCTACTATAGTCAGAGTAAATCAGATTGAGACCTCCCGCAGTCAATCCCAAGGTGTAGATGAATCATCTGTTCACAATCCTGCATCAGCTCGTCTATTTAGAGAAGCTGTTGAAAAAGCTTGGCCAGGTGCACGAATGACCTGGGCATTTAGCTGGCTCGCACTTAATGATCAACGGCAGAATTATATTGAGTTAAGAAAATTAATAGTCTCATATCATAAAAAATATGGCGATGAAATTACTTTTATTCCTGGAGGCTTTTTTGCTAATATGTATAATACCAGGGAGCAGGTAAATCGTGACATACACGAAGGATTAAAAATGGTTTCAGATTTGGTCGGAGGGGGATACAGGCCCAAAGCCATCATTGCGGGATTTTTAGCTGCTGAAAATTTAAATTATCTCGCTAAAGAAGAAAATATACATGTCTGCCAGGGTAATATCTGGAGCCAATATGCTGTAGATAATGGCGATGGTGAAGGATCTATATCGTACCCATACTATCCATCGACTGAACATTTTTGCAAACCTGCTCAAAGCAAAAAAGACAAGATCGATTGTGTCAATCTCGATGGATGGACCGTTGATTTTATGAATGCCCGCTATCCTGGTGCAAGATTCATTGATGGTATTCGATGCGGCAGCCGTCAAGGAGTGGGACCAATCGAAACAGCAATTCGTCAAGGGACAGAGCTCGGTGTAAAAGAGATGTTGGCTACCACTTCATCTCATTTTGAAAAAGGATTTGAGCTGAATGGTTTTGCCTGGGTCACCTGCATTTGGGAATTAAGCCTGGTGGAAGCATTTAAAATACATGGTGGATACAAAGGTCGCAATGGCATGGAAGCAATGGATATTTGGTTTACTGAAATGCGTCGTCGATGGCCAGATGCAAAAGCTATTACACATGGTGAGTTTGGATTACTCTGGCGTAAACAATTTAAAACGAATGACAAACTAAACTATCGATTTGTTCACCGCGGGTCGGGTGTATGCGGATCTGAACCTGAAAATGAAATCCGTTGGTTTATGAATAAAGAGTTCAGAATGGCTTTGCTTAGAAACTGGAAAGAAAATACTCCTGAAAAATTGATAGACTTCACACGGTACGATATTAAAGCTAGGGAACCGATCAACCCCGGACCCGATCAAACTACACGCAATTGGAGTTTAATGAACAGGCTCAATCAGAAAGGAACCCGCCCACAGGATAAACCGATAGATCTGCAGGAATTAAATACAGAAGAGAAAAACATGATAAAGCGTAAACTGCCAGAATTAATCACGAATTAATTTTGAAAAAATAAAAATTGAATGAAAAATTATAAACTTCAAATATCGATCTTTCTATTACTATACATTTGCTGTACCCGACATATATTAAAAACAGATACTATTGGATTCCATTTATCGGATAAAGAAATGTGGATCACCGATAGCCGTGCCCTCCCTACCAGCGATTCATTATTTTATCTTGATATGCCGGCGCCGATTTTTAGAAAAGAATTTAATTTGAAAAACAAAATTGAAAAAGCAATACTTATCATTACTGCTGCCGGATACTACCAGGCTACTATAAATGGTGAACCAGTCGGAAAAAACAAACTGGATCCTGCTTGGACTACGTATAGTAAACGGATTTATTATACTGAATACGATGTTACTTCATTGATTACTGACGGCACTAACTGTTTGGCTGTTTCATTAGGTAATGGATTTTACAATCCCCTCCCAATGCGAAAATGGGGTCGCAGAAATTTAAGAAATGATTTAAAAGTGGGCAAACCAACTTTGCTGGCCAAACTACAATTGTCCTATCCGAATGGTAAAACAGAATCGATAGTATCTGATAGTACCTGGAAATATGCCTATGGCCCTATTATTAAAAATGATGTCTACCTCGGTGTGACTTACGATGCCCGCAAAGAACTTAATGGATGGAACAAAGCTGAATACAACGATGAGCATTGGTATTCAGCAATAGAAGGAAAAGGCCCGGGTGGTCAATTACAAAAAGCTTTTTTCCCACCGGTGCAGGTCACAGAAGAAATTACCCCTGTACAAATTTATTCCCCAGAAAAAGGAGTATATATTGCAGATATGGGTGTAAATTTTACGGGCACCTACAAAATAAAGTTATATGGCAAGCCAGGTGATACGGTGATTTTTAGATTCGGAGAAAGAATTTATAAAGATCGAAAATTGAACCCCATGACCGTGGTAGCAGGGCAAATAAAACGAAAAGGAGTCGGTGGTCCCGGGGCACCAGATATTGCATGGCAAACCGATTCGTATATTATCGGTGATAAATCCGGAGAATGGTTTACTCCTGATTTTACCTTCCATACTTATAGATATATGGAAATTAAAGGATTGAATTATAAACCTTCCACCATTGATATAAAAGGCCTCTTTATTCATACGAATGTCGAGAATGAAAACAACTTTATTTGTTCTTCCTCCCTGTTAAACTCCATTCAGGAAGCTACTAAACGAACATTTCAGGCCAATATAATCAGTGTGCAGTCTGATTGTGCAGCTAGAGAAAAATTCGGCTATGGTGGTGACTTAAATTCCACTAACGAATCTTTTATTTACAATTACGATATGCAATCATTTTACCGGAAAACGATTTATGATTGGGTAGATGCCATGAAAGATTCGTCTTTTATTGATACAGCACCTTTCGCCGGTATTGAATATTGCGGAATAAGCTGGGAGTCAGCATTTCTTACTACACAGTACTATCTCTATTTGTATTATAATGATACTACCTTCATCAAAGAATTATATGAACAGGACAAGAAATGGATGGATAAGGCGGCGAGAATTCACCCTGGATTGATTGTGGATAAAGGGCTGGCTGACCATGAATCGTTAATACCTGTTCCTGTAGAGTTAACCGGGACAGCCCATTATCTGCAATGTGCGAGAATCATGCAAAAATTTGCAAGTGTGATGCGTGATATTGAGAATGAAAAGAGATATTCTCAATTGGCTGAAAAATTACAGAATGTATTACTTGCCGAATTTTGGCGCAATCCTGTGACTAAACAAATCAATAAACAAACTATGTTTTCTACTTTATTATACCATGGAGTGATTCCTACGAATGAATTAGAAGCTGCAAAAGATTCATTATTAAAAGCTGTTGAGAATGGTCCCTCAGGTCATTTTAATACTGGCATTTATGGTACCAAATATATTCTAGAAACTGTTTCTGAATATACCGATCCCAATAATGTATTCAATATCGTAAACAGTACTGCTTATCCAGGCTGGGGGCATATGATTGATAATGGTGCCACTACCCTATGGGAAACCTGGAAGGAAAGCGATAATATCTATTCCAATTGTCATCCCATGTTTGGATCTGTCACGGAATGGTTTTACAGATGGCTGGCAGGAATAAGACCCGATCCGGAAAATCCAGGGTTTAGAAAATTTATTTTAGGTCCATCCACACCCGAAGGCCTTGAATATGTAAATTCTACTTATACTTCTCCTTATGGGAAAATTATTTCAAACTGGAAGAAGCTAGAACTAGGGACCACCGTATACGAATTTGAAATCCCTTTAAAATGCAAAGCCAAAATTATATTACCAATACACTCATCAGAAAAATTTACTATCAAACTAGAAAATAGAAATTTAACTAAAACAGAAAAGTTGTCTTCGGGTAATTTTGAACTTGGCGCAGGGGAGTATTTAGTTACCGTTTCATTAATTGAATGATAAATCTTAGATTAAAAAAATGAAAATGAAAATCAGCCGCAATTTATTCTCTGTCAGCTTAGTCGTGTTGCTTTCGGTGTTAACTGCTTTCAATTTGCGTAAAAAACAAAAAAAATCAGGCCCTCCTAATATCGTTTTCATCATGTCGGATGATCACGCTTACCAGGCCATAAGTTGTTACAATGGCAAGCTAAACCAAACTCCAAACATTGATCGGATTGCAAAGAAAGGAGTGATTTTTACACGCAGCTTTGTCACCAATTCTATTTGTGCTCCAAGCCGTGCAGTAATGCTTACTGGCAAATTTTCACATGTAAACGGTCACTTGGATAATAGCCAGGCTTTTAATGGCAGTCAGGTGACTTTTCCCAAATTGTTGAAGGCTGCTGGCTATGAAACTGCTATGATCGGCAAATGGCATCTTGAGAGTGAACCCACTGGTTTTGATTATTGGAATGTATTGCCAGGACAGGGTGATTATTATAATCCTGATTTTATTGAAATGGGGAAAAAAAATAAAATTGAAGGGTATGTTACCAATCTGATTACTGATTTCAGCCTCAAGTGGCTTGACAAAAGAGACAAGAAAAAACCATTTTGCCTTTTATTGCACCACAAAGCCCCTCATCGGGCTTGGATGCCGGATACATCATACTTAGATAGATATAATGATGTAGAATTTCCTCTTCCGGATAATTTCTATGATACGTACGAAGGCAGAAAGGCTGCTGCCAGCCAGGAGATGCATATAAAAGACTTTTGTCCGGTAAACGATTTGAAGATGTGTGATGAAGAAGGCGAAGTCCAAGGTCCTCTACGAAGATCTTTTGAAGGTCAGCTAAAACGAATGAATCCGGCTCAACGAACTGCTTGGGATAAAGCCTATAAATCGGAAATAGCATGTTACAAAAAAGCAAAACTCCAAGGTAATGAATTACTTAAATGGAGTTATCAGCGCTATATGGAAGACTATATGCGTTGTATTGCCTCAGTAGACGATAATATAGGCCGGGTACTGGATTATTTGGAAGAAAACGATCTGGCTGAAAACACATTAGTTGTTTATACATCAGACCAAGGATTTTATTTAGGAGAACATGGTTGGTTTGACAAGCGCTTTATGTATGAAGAATCTTTTCGCACACCTCTAGTTATGAAACTTCCATCAAAGATAAAAAAAGGCAGAATAGATAAATTGGTTCAAAACATCGATTATGCACCAACTTTCCTTGACCTTGCCGGAGTTAAAATTCCCGATCAAATGCAGGGCAAATCTCTTCTTCATTTAATGACTGGGAAAAAAACCAAAGACTGGCGAAAATCAATTTATTACCATTATTATGAATATCCCGGTCCTCACGATGTAAAAAGGCATTACGGGATCCGAACAGATAGGTACAAATTAATTCATTTTTATAATGATATAAACCAATGGGAGTTGTATGATTTGATGCAAGATAGTTTGGAAGTAAACAATCTATATGGAAAGGAGGGTTATAAAGAAATCACCCAAACGTTGTTTGACCAGATGATAAATTTACAAGCCCTGTACAAAGATACCACGGCCGTGGATGTACATCTCGATGAATAATACTAAATCGAGTGATCTCCATTTAACCTGAGGACGATATAACCTTAAATTGCATTGTGTAAAGGTGACAGAGCTGAAGTTCAATGCCGACGGCACCATTCAGACGATTACCGCATATAAATAATCGAATCTTGACTTTTCGCGCTTAAGATACTTTTTCCAATCTGTTATACTTTTTGCTTTTCCCTTGTAATATTTGGGACTCGTTAAGATGTTGTAATTTATTACCCCGATTCAAATCAGATGGTCTGGCCTGGATCCCAACACCCACCTGAGACATTCCGTTTATTACTATTGGGGTGCATTGAGTAGAGTCTAGTTTTTTAATCAGCACGGCCTGACGATGTCGTATATGCAGCAGCATTTCATCGGGCCCATTCTATTTAGGGAAGATGTGTATTTCACAAAGAGCTTCATTTTGGAGATAAGGTTTTCATCGATTTACAAGGCACCACAGGCGAAAAAAGATTTTTCCAGATAGTCTATCCGTCACACGATCTATAAAGTGCCGGATATCATATCAGCTATCATTACATTCGATGGTGCTTGGTTGGATCTGACTCACAGGAAACTTACTATACCACCTCCAATAGTTGAAGAATTATTTAATTCCATGCCTCTCAATTCGGATTTTGTGTGGCTAGAATGAAGTTGTATATTTTTTTTTAAAATCGATTAAATCTTGTTACTGTTCTCGCCCTATAGAGTTCCCTAGATTGATGTAGATCGTTATAACTTTGAAATCGGGATATTGTTAAAAAAAAGGAGATGCCATTGACTTCTGTTTTTATTGGGGCTTTCTAACAATTGCGTCATATATCCTAACTCCAAACGCACGGATTTATTGATCACATACCCAAGAGCGCCATAGATGCGATCCCGGTCAAAGGCGGTACTTTTGGGTTGAATAAATACTTCATTGTACGCAGAGAGGTACCAGGTGTCTTTTGAAAGTACGGCGTGATTAATGGGAATGTTGACAGCCAGGAAGTATCGGAGTCTCAGTTTAAAATCATCTGTCAAAAACCGTTGTTCAAATCGATACCGATGTTGGATAAAGATTCTTTTTAAAGTATGTCTGTAGATATATTGTTGATAAAGCCGATGTTCATTAGATCCGATTTTTGGGAGAGTTCCAAACGCATACCGTTCAGTATGTATGAAGGCATACCCTGCAAGTATATTATTATTATTTTCTGTAAGATTATAGCCTATTCCTGTTCTTAGAAGCAATTGTTCAAGATCACCTAGCACATTGTAATTGCGATATTGGATTTCATTGTGCCAATTCCATTTTTTATGGAACGATTGACTGCCTAAATAGATGAGCCAATTGCCTTGAGCTGATGTCTGAGCAGATATGGATATGAATGGGCAGATAAGAAATATTAATCCAGATAGAATTTTTAATCTCATTACGATTTTAACTAAAATTGAATAAATGTGGTTGGTTTAATTTGGGCAAAATACAAAATTTTGAAAGCTAAAGCTGATTAGCTTAATTTGCATGAATTTAAAAACTCCAATATGACGCAAGAAATGGATGCAGAAGTAGTTTTTTCTCCTGCAGATGCTGCTGATCTTGGATTTATTCGCCAACTATTAGAAGATAATAAGTTGCCTACTCAAGATCTCATAACGACTCCTATTGATTTTATCATTGCAGAATTGGATGGACAGATCATAGGGTGTATAGGTATTGAGCGCTACAGCAGTGATGGTTTTTTGAGATCTTTTGCCGTCTCAGATCGTTGGCGCAATAAGGGTATTGGCCGTGCCCTATCTGGCCGATTGGAAGCTTATGCAATGTCGAATTCCATACATACGATGCACTTATTGACGACAACAGCACAGGACTATTTTGGTAAACAAGGCTTTGTACTGACTGATCGTGCCAGTGCTCCAGAAAGTATCTTAAATACCACCGAATTTAAAGGAATGTGTACATCAAGTGCTGTCTATATGGTGAAAAAAATTGTATAGCGGTCTTTCTATTGTTAATCATTGTGTAGATATCTGCATTACGGAGTTAGCCGTGTTTAAGTTTATAAATGGTCTTTTGACCTTGATCGAAATCATGCCCGGTAGTTCATTGGAAGAGATTAGTGCCAAGACTAGTGCTAAGTTTGCGGTTCAAATAAAATAATGTGAAGGCCAATTATGGGCTCGAAGCTTTTATCAATTTAAACTGTGGCAAATTGTGATTTACCAGTATTTTCAAATTATTGACTTAGACGGCTATGCAAATCTTAGACTTTCATTGTCTGCAGCCAATTCCAAACTTGCTTTTTTGTCTACCAAGGTTAGATCACGCCATGATTTGTTTCGAAGAGAGCTTGTGTAATCTGTTGGACTTTTCAGCGTGATTTTTGAATGAGCTTTATAGATCTTATTTAATAGTCGCAAATAATTTCCACTTTAAAATTTATTCGCTACTTTTAACCCAAAGATGGGGGGGAATCAATAGACAGAAGGCGTTTCTTTGTGTTTGGTACACCTTTTGCATAAATTCTCCAGCGTCAGCAGTGGGACAAACAGCACCCTAAAGCAATAGAAAAAAGTAATAAACAATTATAACATCTTAAAACTAATGACTAATTACGCCATCATCGCTCAAATTTTAGTTGCATTGTCGATAGTAATTGTTTGGGTGTTTCGATTCTATAATGTTGAAAAAGAATTTAAACACTATCACTTAAGTGACTTAATCCGCAACATAGTAGGGGCTACTAAAATTGCTTTATCAACTTTACTGATTGCAGGAATTTGGCATCCTGATTTAGTGCTTATTCCAGCCCTGCTTTTGGCTTTTCTTATGGTATCAGCACAATATTTTCACTTTAAATACGGCAATCCATGGCAAAAGCATATACCCTCACTGTTGCTGCTGATACTTTGTCTTTTCATTGCTGCAGTTTCATTAAAATTAGTATAGCTTGAATTTACTCAATGTCCTGATTTTTGTTTCAAGCCTGTCTTTTATGGTTTATGGAATTGCATATTTTAAAACAATAAAAATGAAGGCTGAGTTCAAAAGATTTGGACTTGAAAAAGCAGGAGCACTTATCGCAGTTTTAGAATTATTGGGCTCACTTGGCTTGCTCGTAGGATTAAAGTACCCAATTATTTTACTAGTTTCAGCAGCAGGACTTGCCATATTAATGTTTTTGGGTGTTGCTATCAGGATAAAAGTTAGAGACCCTTTTTGGGCTACACTACCAGCAGTATTTTTTTTGGCGTTAAACGCATACATTTTTTTCATTTCACTACACAAATAATACTTGAACAAAAACCATAGTTTTCTGTTAGGTTAGATTATTCATTAAGAATATACAAAACTTTAAACGCAATAAAATCATGTTTAAAAAATTCACAACATCAGATAAATTACTATTTATCGCTGCTTTTCTTTCTCTGATTTTCTCTGAAACATTGTATTTCAAAGGAGAAGCAAATGCAGCTATTTTTGTTGGCATTTGGGTGCCATCAATTTTGGCATTTGGCATTTATTTAAAAATCATAAACAACCAAAAAAATGATTGAAATATTACCTTATTTCGCTGGACTGATCACTCTTTTGTTTGGAGTTGGATTTTATTTAGGTCTACAAGAGTTTAAAAAACTTAAATAAGAGCTTTCTTTCGACTTCAAGGAAGCCGCTAAACATTTAGAAAAGTAGCGTAAATCTACCCTGAATATATTTATGTCTAGCTCCTACCTTTAATAGAATTTCGCATGCTTTTGCCTCAATCACCGTTAAGGTGCAGTTGCATGTAAGTCAAAGGAAGGATGATTAATATTGCATTTTATAATGTGTCACTTTTAATGATTGCTAGTTTCTCTGTACCGTCATTGCACAAAATGGTATATGTCCCAATTTGCCCGGTCAGTCCAGCATTGGTAGCCAATGAAAGCAGTTTGTACTTTCCGGTCTAATGAAAGCAATATGGACTCAAGAGGTTTTGTAGAATAAATTGGTAGAAGAAGCCGGATAATGTACTAGTTTTTCTAAGTTTTACCATAAAAACTAAGTTGATCTGTTCTTTGCTTTAGCCATAAGCCCATTTCTAGCACCCAGAAAGATTATTGATAAGTGTCATGGCTAAAGCCGGAATATTGAATTGATGTGGGTCAGAAGTTGGCAACCGATGTGAAAAAGTTGCTCCTTTTATGTCGTTACCAGGTTGTGTAAAGAGTCAGTAGCCCAACTAAAAAATTAATGGTTGCCATAGTTTGTCTGTATTTTACAATTAAACCACTTAGGTTTGTGAATACTAAATAACCTCTCTTATTATTCCATGAAAGAAACTTATATCATCGATGCTGTCCGCACGCCCATCGGTAGTTTTGGAGGTGCATTGTCTCCCATTCGAGCAGACGATCTTGCTGCCATACCCATCAAAACAATACTGAATAAGTATCCTGACCTTCCAAAAGAGGCTATAGATGATGTCATCCTGGGCTGTCACAATCAAGCTGGAGAAGATAATCGCAATGTTGCGCGAATGGCCTTATTGTTAGCTGGCCTTCCTTATTCAGTACCTGGTGAAACAGTCAATCGGTTATGTGCTTCCGGTATGTCCGCCGTGGTGCAGGCCTGCAGGGCCATAAAAGCAAATGATGCTGATCTTATCATTGCCGGAGGAATGGAACATATGACCCGAGGCCCATATGTAATTTCAAAATCGACAAAAGCATATGGCAATGATGCCAAGATGGAAGACTCTAGTTTTGGATGGCGATTTATCAATCCCAGGATGCAAGAATTATATGGGACGGATGCAATGGGTGTCACTGCTGAAAATCTGGCAACCCTTTTTAAGATCAGCAGAGAAGACCAGGACCTTTATGCTTATCGTTCGCAAATGAAAGCTGCTGCCGCACAACAAAAGGGTATCCTTGCTGAAGAAATAACCCCCGTCGAAATCACCCAACGAAAAGCGCAATCCATAAATATAATTGAAGATGAATTTATCAAGCCTGATACCACCCTTGAAAAGTTAGCTGGTTTAAAACCAGCTTTTCAAAAGGATAATGGAACAGTGACTGCCGGCAATTCTTCGGGTTTGAATGATGGTGCCGCCGCTATGTTGATCGCGTCTGATGTTGCTATTAATTCGTATCAATTGGTACCCAAAGCGCGGATTATTAGCTCCGCTGTCGTAGGTGTAGAGCCTCGGATCATGGGTATCGGGCCGGTTGAGGCTTGTCTTAAAGCTTTAAAAAAATCTGGTTTGAGATTGGAAGATATGGATGTCATCGAGTTGAACGAAGCTTTTGCTGCACAATGTCTTGCGGTCATACGACTGCTGGGATTACGTGATGAAGACGCGAGGATCAATCCCAATGGTGGAGCTATCGCTCTGGGTCATCCTCTGGGTATGTCTGGTATTCGCATCATTCATGCAGCTATGAATGAACTGATCCGACGACGAAAAACGTATGCGTTGATATCCATGTGTGTGGGCGTAGGTATGGGTTATGCCGTAGTGATCGCACGCGTTTAATAATTTTTAAATGGCCTAAATTTATTGAATCAAACATCTTTAATAAAGCTGTAGTCAGATGTATACGATCATTATTTTATTACTAGGCATTATCCCTACTCAAGATACTTCACATCATTTAATGCCCGGACTCAAACAAAAAGTCTCTATACAAACAGATCAGTGGGGTGTGTCGCACATCTATGCTCAGAATGAACAAGATTTATTTTTTACACAAGGTTTTTCAGCTGCGAGAGATCGTTTATTTCAATATGAATGTTGGCGTCGACAAGCTACCGGTACCACTGCGGAAATCCTAGGGCAAAGAGAATTGAATCGGGATATCGGAGCTCGACTTTTTAAATTCAGGGGCAACATCATTCAAGAGATGAATCATTATCATCCACGAGGAGCGCTTATAATTACTTCATTCGTAAAAGGTATCAATGCCTATATCAAACTTGTTTTAAACGGTCAGGAAAAACTTCCTATTGAGTTTCAATGGTTGGGCATCAAGCCCGGATATTGGACGCCTGAAGTAGTCATATCGCGACACAATGGATTACTGGGTAATGTTCAAAAAGAATTGCAATTGGCTCGGTGGATTCATCAGATAGGTAAAGATCGAGTAGCTGCTTTGATGAATTTTCATCCGCAACAACCTGATTTGACCATGGATCCTTTATTGAACGAAGCTGCATTGCAAGAAGATATCCTAGGACTTTACAATGCTTACCGCAGACCTATTCTATTTGCTAAAGAAGATCTATCGGGAGCGATCTTTGATCCTAAAAAATGGAACCCGCCATTGCATTCTCCTGTATCCACGATGTATAACCAACAAGAAGGTAGCAATAATTGGGTCATCAATGGGTCAAAATCAAAGAGTGGTCACCCTATGATGGCCAATGATCCGCATCGTGCCATCGTCGTGCCATCCCTGAGATACCTTACGCATCTGCATGCTCCGGGATGGAATGTCATCGGGGGCGGTGAACCCGTCTTGCCAGGTATCAGCATAGGACATAATGAATATGGTGCCTGGGGCCTTACCATTTTTGAAACAGATATCGAAGATCTTATTGTGTACAACATCAATCCCCAAAATTCGAATCAATATTGGCATCAAAATAAATGGCTGACCTTTAAAAAAATAAAAGATACGATTGCCGTTAAGGGATTACAGGATCATGTTGTTACCCACCTGTACACCATAGATGGCCCAGTACCCTTTATAGACCATAAAAGAAAATTGGCCTATGCAGTGCGGTGCGCGTGGTTAGATATCGGTGGAGCACCTTACTTAGCAAGTTTGAGGATGAATCAAGCTAAATCCTGGGTGGAATTTAAAAATGCGTGCAAGTATGCCTTTGTACCCGCTGAAAACATGGTGTGGGCTGATCGCAATGGACATATCGGATGGCAAACCGTAGGCCTAGCCCCTATTCGTACATTTCATTCGGGCATGGTACCAGTCATGAATCATGTTAAAAACGAATGGGCTGGCTATCTGCCGATATTAAAAAGGCCGGGCAGCTTCAATCCACCAAACGGAATGATAGTGACCGCCAATGAAAATTTAACCCCAATCGCATATCCTTATCTGAATACCATTGGGTATGGTTGGGCAGATTCGTATAGAGGCAGCCGTGCACGGGAAGTATTGGCCGCAAAAAATAAATTAAATGTCGAAGATTTTCAAGCTCTTCAGACGGATTATGTTTCTCTTCCTGCACGGGACCTCATCCCCATGCTTTTGAACATAAAATTTGATCACCCTGAAGCAGAATCCTATAAACTAGCATTATCTCAATGGGATCAATCTTTGATGGCCTCCAGTGGAATGGCAGGCCTTTACGTGTGGTTCGAGCGGTATCTGGAAGAAGAAATTTTAAACTTGTATCTACCGGAGAATTCCGATAGTCGCCTTGATAATGATCTGGCTATTCTATCTATCTCTACTGAATGGATGATAACTCTTTTGCAAAACAACCGCTCCATTGAAGTCCTAAACAAAATCTATTATCGCGAAGATATACTTAAGACATCCTTTATTCGCGCCATAGAAAAAATGAAAAATTTATTTGGTCATCAATCTACATATTGGAAGTATGGCGATGATCGCTTTAAACATATTGTCATCCATCATCCGTTGTATAAAATTATGAACGACTTTCAACGTAAATTGGTCAATATAAGATCAGCGCCAAGAGGCGGCAATAGCAATACGGTCGGATCCACAGGTGATCTTGATAATCAGGCTTCAGGGGCATCCTTCCGCATTGTGGTAGACTGTGCAGATTGGGACCTCGCCAAGGCCTCCAATACTCCCGGGCAAAGTGCAAATCCACTCAGCACACACTATCAAGATTTATTTGACCTTTGGGCTAGAGACCAATATTTCCCTTTGTATTACTCAAAAGAAAAAGTAGACCGTGTGACGGAAAAGGTAATGATTTTGCAATCAAAATAGCCTCCAGCATGCATAATAGTGTACGGGCAAGAATCGACCTTTCCGCCTTCAGGATGACACGATGTGGATAATTTTCGCATTGGTTTTTACTAACAAATCAAATTGGTATTATGACTCATTTTCAGAGTTCAGCTGCGAGTCCTGCGGGAAAAAACCCTGACACATTTAATCGGCCTATTCGAGTTATGCCGTTAGGCATATCATCTTGGTAAACACACTCTGTATGTTGCTTTGACTTGTGTCGTAGGCACAAAACAGCATACGGTAAAAGGCCGATTCGTTTTATTTCTTAAGGAACCCGACTCATGAGACTTGAAAGTCGTAATCCTGGTAACTCTATTTTTTCAAAAAAGCTTCCATACCCATACGAGCGATATCATCGATGACACTGCCATCCCCATTTCTATCGAGAAATTTATTGATCAATCCCATCTGAGGTTGATTGGGAGCTTGAACAGTTTTTTTCAAAAGATCTCCGATACCTCCGACATTGACGCCGGCTTGTTGTCTTTGTTTACCTAACAATCCCAGGAGTACTGGTGCAAGAGTACTAGCCAGTTGTCCTACTTTTGTTTTATCTAGTCCACTCAATCTTGATATCATGTCTACGACATTAGGCTGCAACCCACCTAAGATGTGGCTGAGGATACCGCTACCATTATTAGTTGCTCCGTTAGAAGGCTGCATAGCGCCTGTCACAAAACCCATCAAATCATCGACTACACTGCCATCGTGATCTCGATCCAATGCAGATACTAGCGAGTTTAATCCACTAGGTGAAGATGCATTTTTTGATAAGGCAGCCATAAGCGTACTCAAA
The DNA here is from genome assembly GCA_031417835.1 of Saprospiraceae bacterium. GTDB lineage: Bacteria > Bacteroidota > Bacteroidia > Chitinophagales > Saprospiraceae > JADJLQ01. The sequence continues at coordinate 33,599 of JANOWJ010000043.1, forward strand.
ATCCCATTAGAGGCAGCCTGTACTTGCCGCGGGTCACTGACCCCTATTTGATTACCCAGTTGTTCCAATATTTGTGGACTCATCTGTGCTTGTAGCGTTTCAAGAATATTCATGGTTTTTAAAAATTGTATTTGATTTCAGAATAAAAATGCAAAACTAATGTTCTATAATGGATTTGATTGGTTAAATGAAATAATATAGAAATATTTTTTACCGCTTGACAACGAAGTTTGTGTATGTACGGCTGTCCTGATGACTTTAGGATTTATTCAAGCTTTCGGGGCTAATTCGCATTAGCAGTGTTATCTGGCTCACTCCCGCCCGTATTATTCATTTCTGACAACTCCGCCCTTTTCCTTATTTTTGCGTCTTATGGTTTTTAGAGCTATTTGGTTGTTATGTGGGTTATGGATCATGATGGTCTGGACAGGCGGTTGCACTGAAAATAAAGAAGTCGTCTATGCAGAAACCGTGTTGACCGGAAAAACTGTAACTCTTTCAGGTACAGCAGGATGGATACCGGATGACCGCTTTGTTCTGTCACACCCCAGCAATGTAATCACTAACAATGGTTATACATATGTCTTTTATGTCAAGGAGCCTGTTCAAGGGCCACATGCCGGCACTGGATATGGAGGGACTATTCATTATGCCTATTCTCGGGATCATGGCAATACGTGGTCTGATCAGGGCCTGCTGATCAGTGTAGGCCTTCCTGGGCAATTTGATGCTTTTGCTGTGGCGAAGCCTGCTATCATCAAAGCGACAGATGATAATTTTTTTTACTTGTATTATGTCGGGGTCGGGGATGGATTCGATGAATCTGCCGAAGGCCCTCAAAATAGAACCAGCATAGGCTTGTCAAAACTGATTTTTAATGAAGATGGTGGGATCCGGATAGCCATCAAATTAAACAGTGCAATGCCTGTACTCGAACCTAGCGATCCGCAAGCCGCCCGATTTGATTCCTACCGCATCGATGATCCCAATCCGATCAATATGAATGGTCAGGTCTGGTTGTATTACACAGGATATGATAAATGGCATGGCACCGCCCGCACCGGTCTGGCCGTATCGGCAGACATCAATAAAGGTCATGTCAAACAAAATGGCAATCGAGCCGTGCTGGATGGTACTCCCAGCCTGGTCCAAAAACAAGAACAAGGTGTGATGGCTATATTTACAGACACTCAAAATGCTTGGTATGCCACCGACGGTTTACAATTTAAAAGCCTTAAACAAAAATTTCCTTCACCAGTCAAAAATGCTCGCGCCAATGCAGATCACCAGACTCTGAAGTGGGGACTTGCACCACCGACCTCTGCACAAAGCAGTTTTATGAAATGGGAACTTAAATAAGTTCTAACACGAACTTTATTTACTAACAGATGAAAACATTATTAATGAAAATTAGACTATATACTTTTAGTTTTTTATGCCTCTTTTTGGCCATAATCGCTTGCAAAAATGAAGCTTCAAAAGAACCTGCGATACCGATTATTAAGACACCTAATGATCTTAGAAAATGGATCTTGGATGAAACCACCAAAGATTATGAGCGGAATACCTTTGGTTATGATCTCAAATTTATCCGGCAACGCAAGACTCCGATATTGTTGCACGATGAAAAATTTAAAAATCTGGTGTTGGTTTGTCCCGAATATCAAGGCAGGGTCATTACGAGCACTGCCGATGGCTTGCTGGGTTATAGCAATGGTTGGGTCAATTATGATTTGATTGGGTCTGGAGAGTATAAACCCCAGTTCAATCCGTTTGGTGGCGAGGATCGTATTTGGCTTGGCCCTGAAGGTGGCCAGTTTTCATTGTTCTTTAAACCCAATTCGACTTTTGAATTTGAAAACTGGAATGTCCCGGCAGAGTTAGATCGCAATATATTTGAAATCGTATCTATAGGTGCCGATGAGGTTTCGCTCTTTAAAAAAGTCGAAGTCGTCAACTACGCCAACCAAAAAATGTCTATCGCCATCAGTCGTCAGATCAAACTGTTATCTCCGGCAGCGTTTTTGCACAATCATGGTATAGCCTACAATGAAAAAGTCCGTGGCGTGGGATTTGAAAGCAATAATATCATTCGCAATACTGGCAAAGCACCGTGGAATAAAGAGACCGGCATGCCATCGATCTGGATCCTGGGTATGTTTAAACCCAGTCCTACAGCGACAGTGGTGATGCCATATCATGGGGGCCCCGAAGCCTCTATGGGCAATGTAGTCACAGACGATTATTTTGAAAAAGTACCTTCAGATCGGCTCATCGTAGATCCAAAAGTAGTCTACCTCAAGGCTGATGGTCGCATGCGGAGCAAAATCGGCATGAATACCTTCAGAGCAAAAACCATCTGTGGAAGTTTTGATGAAGAACGAAATGTACTCACCATCGTAGAATATAGCAAGCCGGATACAGCCGGAGATTATGTTAATTCTCAATGGAAAATTCAGGAAAAACCATTTGCCGGTGATGTGGTCAATGCCTATAATGATGGCCCTCTGTCTAACGGTACCCAAATGGGTCCCTTTTATGAAATAGAATCATCCTCTCCTGCCGCCGCACTCATGCCAGAGGAGACATTACAACATAAGCATGCAACGTTGCACTTTTCAGGCGATGATGCCGCGTTGGATATTATAGCGATCAAACTCCTGGGTGTGAGTATTAAAGAAATCCGAAATGCATTTAAATAACGTTGGATCAAAAAACAATTAAATAAATCAATCATGAACTATAAACTTATTGGAATGCTGCTCCTGATCGTGCTCTCAGGCATCAATCTACAAGCCCAATCCCAAAAACAATTATTTAATCTCAAAAATCTAGATGGTTGGAAAGTATATGGTACTGAGCGGTGGTATGTGCAGGATGGGGAGTTGGTCTGTGAAAGTGGCCCCGACAAAGCATATGGTTACCTCGGCACTACCGATCAATATAAAGATTTTGATCTACGCCTAGAGTTCAAACAAGAGGCAGATGGCAATAGTGGGGTGTTTTTTCATTCCTCCTTTGAAGGGACCATCGTCAGTGGTTGGCAGGCTGAGGTAGCTCCTGCAGGTCATAGCACTGGCGGCATCTATGAATCATACGGTAGAGGCTGGCTTATCAAGCCTACCGGGGGTAAAGACACCAAGTATCTTAAAGAAGGAGCTTGGAATACAATGCGGATCCTGGTCAAAGGCAATAAAGTGACTACCTGGCTCAATGGCCATAAGATGATCACCCTCACCGACGCCAAGATTGGTAGCAAGAGTGGCCAGCTGGCTCTTCAGATTCATGATGGTGGTGGGATCAAAGTGCGCTGGAGAAATCTATTCGTAAAATCTCTTTAATCTTTTTTTATGCGATATCTCGTCATATATTGTCTATGCGCTATCATAGCATGCACATCTAAACCAACGACAGAAGCACAAGTTAATCCCGATCCATCGACACAGACCACCTTTGATAGTACCAAAGCAAAATCATGGGGTGCCGACGACTATGGAATGAAATCGTATGTGCTTGTATTTTTAAAACGTGGCCCCTATCGACCTCAGGACTCTACGACCAGAACTCAACTGCAAGCGGCGCATATGGCCAACATCAATCGACTAGCAGCACAAGGTAGCCTTATAATGGCTGGACCCATGATGACTGATGAAGACATTCGGGGAATCTACCTGTTTGATGTACGTACGATCGAAGAAGCGCGTAAACTGACTGAGACAGATCCTGCTATCCAGGCGGGATCACTAATCATGGAGATGCATCCATGGTATAGCTCTGCCGCATTGATGGAGATACCTCGATTGCATAAGGTTGGGGCTAAGAAAGGAATGTAGTAGGTGTAAGTGAGACATCAAATGACGAATTATTCGAATAATCTGAATGAAGAATGGGACGAATTTTTCGAACGACGAATGATTCGAATATTCCGAATGACGAATAGTATTCAAGAACACGTAGATCTGAATTAATTTCTAAAAAAGATTCTTCTATGTCCAAAATGATGAGTTGTAAAATGAGTTTTGCTACCCAAGACATTATCCTAAATGATTTTATGCGAGCCTTATCTACAGTCAACCATTTGCATTTTCAATATCGGGTTCCCAGCATATTTACCATTATCTAAAGCTAAATTCATTTAACGCCTTGATTGCCTCTTGATGATCCGGCTGCATCTTCAACACTTTTGTATAGAGCTTGATGGCCTTATTATCCCGATGTAAGCTGCGATAGGAGGTCGCCACATGCATCAGAGTTTGTGGCACAGGATACTCGTTTGCACTTAGTTTATAGATTGCCAATGCATCTGATAATTTATGCTCCTTTACCAATGAAGCAGCTAAAACATTGAGCGCTTCAAAAGAGAAGGAATATTTAAAATGATTTTTGTTTTGGGAGCTCAATTTTTTGTAACGATGGATGCTTTTTCTTAAACCACATTTTAAAATATCAGCTTCCATTTTGTGATGACTGGGCAGGAGTGCTACATTGAGCGGCTCTACATAAGTCAATACCTTCTTTAAATATTGGGTAGAGATGCCATACAATGCCCCTGTCCCTGTATATTTTACGACCGTTGACCCTCCGAGGATGCCGATCAAATATCCCTGGGCATCTATGATAGGCGATCCCCTCGCGCCGCCTAGATGAAGACCAGGGGGTGTACTAAACAAGATCCTGTCACCTTGCACATCCAGGATGACTGACTGGTAGGTGACACAGACGCTGTCCTGATAGGGACATCCGGTAAACCATATGAGTTCCTTTTTTTTGATGGGTGTATATCGTGGTTTTAGGGGTTGTATCCGTTGTGAAACATGGGAAGTGGTAAACAATAGCCAGTCCCGCTCGGTGATGCTCGATTGGGGTCCACTCAGTAGCTCTTCAGGATCTCGATTTATAATTTGATCTATCACGACAGAGTCTTGAAGATTTCGTTTTGGATGCATAATCCAGCGCTGCAGTTGACCATTAAAATCTACAGCTTGCATTGACTTTGTTTTAGCCACCCACAAGGAATGTTTAACGGTAGCAGCGATGGTATCTGTACCGATATCTATCAGAAACCCGGTCGCCACATATTCAAAAGATGGATGTACATAACGTTCACCGGTCGTATACCATACTTCGTTGATCATTGCAATAGGAGGCCATAGATGTGTAGGTTGAGTGACCCACGGTGCATTAGATTGTCCATGGCATTCTTTACCCAACATCATTAGAAAGCCGGTAAACAAAGTAAGTATTGCTATTTTATGCATCTTTCCGCCCATTTATCATGTGATCGATGCTCCAGCTGCCCGACCCTAGGCATAGATAGACTGCAGCTAACATCAAGATCAAAAAGGCATTATCTGTGATAGAGCCTTCACCCATGATAAACGTAATCACGGCCATCGTGACTATCACGGGGACACTGCTCCACCGCACCCCATATCCTAGTATAAAGCTTACCCCGCCTATCAGTTCAGCCAATTTGCCGACATAAGCCATAATCTTAGGCAGCGGAAATCGGAGATCCGTGAGCCATTGTACATAGCCTGACATGCTCTCTTTGGAAAAGATCTCGATGCCTACCTTAATTAGAATGATACCAGTGAGCACCCGAATCAGGGCCAAGCCAAGGGATGAAAATCTTACCTTTTGAAACATAAATTGGATTTTTTTGAAAATAAAACGAAGCCGCTAAAGTGAATGACGATGCCGATATGAGTGGTAAAGCCCTCGTAAAATCTTTGTAAAATGATGTAAAAGCATTAATCAATGCTTGAAATGCGCTTAGATTTGTGCTTTATGGATCTAAAAACCAAGTGGCTCACGCTGGGTATACTCGTCATGAGTGTGGTGGCATTGGCTTGGGTGGGTAGCCAGCATTCAGGACCACCACCAGATACCGCGGAATCTTCAGATTGGTATGAAGTCAGATTACGGACCATCGGTCATAAAATCTTATTGGCCATCGGGGATGACAGTTCTAGAGTCTTGCCGATCGAGCGCCGCTCAGCCCAAGAATATTTTATCCGATTTGAACATGTATTTTCTTTTACGCCGGATTCGATCGTGACGATCGTGAGAGACCATCTCGAAGATTCGAGCTTCACCAGACCATATATTTTCCAGGTATTGGAATGCAAGACCAGTGATATCGTATATAGTTTTAATATTGTGGGTGAGCCGGGAGCTGACCTTATACCCTGTGATGGGCGCAGAGTACCGTTGGCTTGTTATACGATGCGTATAAAATTTAACCCTCATACTGCTGATTTGAAGTGGGGCATCGTACTGATGTCGATCTTAATTCTATCTTTTGGAATATACTGGCTCAAAAAAAAATCTCGCCAAGGAAAAACAATGCCACTCGACGCTGTGCAGGAAACACAAATACAATCGGTTGGAAAATATCAGTTTGACTTAAAAAATCAACTTTTATATTGGGAGCATGAAAAAACATCCCTTTCCGCTAAAGAGTCTGAGTTGTTAAATCTATTTATTCAAGCGCCCAACGAATTATTGGAGCGAGAGTATTTGCTGAAAACTGTATGGGAAGATCAGGGCGTGATCGTCGGTAGGAGCCTGGATGTATTTGTATCGAAACTCCGAAAAAAATTGGCCCATGATCCAGACATTAATTTGATCAGTGTACACGGTAGAGGCTATAAATTAGAAATTAATAGTTAAAAGTGGTGAGTGGTGAGTGATGAATTATGAGTTATGAGTTATGACAAATGGTGATTCAAATATTCTGCGTAAATCTGCGCTATCTGCGGGAAAAATCTCTTGCTGATATTCTAAAGCCGCCACCGAAAAGACTTATCATCCACGGCTCGCATGGTGCAAAGGATTCCCTCCAGGTGATCGTATTCATGTTGTAACAATTCCGATAGCGCATCTACCATTGCCCACTCTCGAGGCTGCCATTGTTCATCCAGATATTGCAAGACCAAAGATTTATGTCTTTTTACGCGTACAAGCAAATTTGGAAAACTCATACAGTCATCCCATAGCTCAAAGTATTCCTCACTGAGATAAGTAAAGACGGGGTTGATAATTACCACAGGCTGGTCTATATTCATATAGATCAATCGTTTCATAATCCCTATCTGTGGTGCTGCAATAGCTCTACCAAAATTGTATTTAGCTCTGATCTCTAGCATGACAGCATCCAGATCGGCTACCCACCCGGCCACCATGGTCAATTCGGATTTCAGTACTGGCTCGCAGACTTGATACAGTCTAGGGTCACCCAGCATAAGTAGATCGGTCAAGGATTTCATGCGCTTCTGCAGTCTGTGAAAAATACCGAACTCAACAAGCCGATTATCGAGCGAATGCTACAGTCGAGCCCAATAGAAAGGCACACTCCTTTAGCGGCGGACAACCAAAGCCCCGGCCATTGTATTGACAACAAGATACCTGAGTCAAAAATCTTTTTTTGCATAAAATACCTATTAGATCTTCTAAGGTACTCACATATTGGATAAATCTTTATATATCAGGCTTTCCTGGAAGATACTGACTGATAGAATCACTTGTTCATCGATGACCAGCCTTTTTTAATAGAAAAACTGAAGCCACCTCCTTATTTTCAATTAATCTTGTCATTATAATTACTTAAATTTTAATAATACGGTGAGCCGATTTTATTTCCTTGGGGTATGGATACTTATTTTCATCATCCCGGCCAGTAGTCAACAGACCTGGTCATTGCTGCGATGTGTAGAACATGCCCGGGCGAATAGTATAGCAATCAAACAGAATAACCTTAGAGTCGATCAGGCCGAGGTAAGTGCTATCCAAGCTCGCCATAGCCAATATCCACGATTTAATGGGTCCTCCAGCTATGGCCTTAATTTTGGTCGTACGATCAACCCAGTGACTAACGATTTTGAGACGAGTTCCATTGGTAATAATAGTGTGGGTGTGAATGCAGGAGTTACCTTGTTTAATGGCGGCTTTATTCGCAATTCGATTTCACAATCCCTGGTAGATGTACAGACTGCAAAACTGGATGCCGACCAGTTTAGTCAGGATCTTTCACTCAATGTCGTTCAATTTTACATCGCCATTTTGTTTGCCCAGGATCGATTGGATAATGCCCGCATCCAGGTACAGACTACGACTCAACAATTGGATCAGGTAGACAAGCTGATAGCAGCTGGCAGTCGACCGGAAGGTGATCGTCTGGAGATCTTAGCTCAGCAAGCTCGAGAAGAACAAAATATAATCGTATTTCAAAATACAGTACTCAGCAACAAACTATCGCTCAAGCAATTACTGAGGTTACAGATCAATGAACCTTTCGATATCGAAAGGCCTTCTGCCAATAGTTTACAGCCATCTCTGATAGATCAAGACCTCGCTCAGATATATACTTATGCGCTGGAAAATAGATCAGATGTCAAGTCAGGGGATTTAAAAATAAAAAGTGCTGAGTTTGGAGTCAAAATTCAGAAAGCTAATTATCTGCCTTCTATCAGTCTGGGTGGCAATTTAAATAGTTTGTTTTCTTCGCGAGGTATCCGTGTGATCGGGATAAGGGAAGTGGAAAATAAAGTAAAAATTAATTTTAATGGCCAGATTGCAGAATTGGGCTTATTTAGCGACCGACCAATCACTGAAAAAAACCCCTACTTTACTCAATTGAATGAAAACGTAGGCTATGGTCTGGGCTTGAGTGCCAGTATCCCGATCTACAATAATTACAGGGCCAGAGCCGGGGTACGACAAGCCGAAATCACGGTAGAAGGTGCCAAATTGAATAATGATCAAACTAAGGAAAATATTAAGAACAATATCCAGACGGCCTTGAATGATCTAAGCGCCGCAGCCAACAGTTATGAAGCAGCAAAGCGCAGCACTGTCGCTCAACGACTGGCTTATAATAACACTAAAACAAAATTTGATGTAGGTTCGGCCAATACCTTCGAGCTTTTGACGGCCAAAAACAGACTGGATATCGCTGTGACCGAGGAGCTGGTAGCCCAATATGACTATATTTTCAGGACTAAGGTGATCGATTATTACCTTGGCAAAACCATCACCCTCAATTAAATAACTCATTGTAATCAACGAATATGGAATCACGAATCATCAAACCAAAAAAAAAGGGAATCCAATGGTGGATCTGGGCTTTGCTTATATTATTTGTAGGGCTTATGGCTTTTGCTTATTTCAAAAATAAAAATAAACCGAAAGGTGAAAAGGTGAATACGGAAAAAGCGATGAAACGCACTATCCGTGAAACCGTATCTGCCAGCGGCAAAATATTCCCTGAAAAAGAAATAAAAATCAGCTCGGATGTCTCCGGCGAAATCGTCGAACTTCAAGTCATGGAAGGCGATAGTGTGCGAGCAGGACAGCTTCTTGCAAAGATCAATCCTGATACCTATGTCTCTGCGGTGGAACGTGGCAATGCAGGATTGAATAATGCTAAGAGTCAAGTAGCCATCAGTCAAGCACAAGTAGAGACCTCAAAAGCTCAGATCGAACAGATAGAAGCTAACCTTACCAATGCCACCAATATCCATACCCGCAATATTGAACTCAAAAAGCAAGGAGTCATCTCTCAAGCCGACTTTGACCTTTCTTTGTCCAATGTACGGGCCTTGGAGGCTAATCTTAGATCAGCCAAATCCAATCTCAATAGTTCCATACAAGGCACCAAAGCGGCAGAGTTTACAGTTAAAAGTTCTGAAGCCGGACTTAAAGAATTAAAGACCTCTTTATCGAGGACTTCCATCTTTGCACCATCATCTGGCATCATCTCTAAGCTCAATGTGGAGGAAGGTGAGCGGGTAGTCGGTACGATCCAAATGGCCGGTACTGAAATGATGCGTATCGCCAATCTCAATGAAATGGAAGTACAGGTCGATGTATCGGAAAATGACATCTTGAGAGTCAAGCTTGGCGACACTGCTGAAATAGAAGTAGATGCTTATCTGGATAAAAAATTTAAAGGCACCGTCACAGAAATAGCCAATTCTGCTTCCAATACTGGCAGCACGGCGATTCAAACCTTATCATCGGATCAGGTCACCAATTTTGTAGTTAAGATCAGAATCATAGCGGATACCTATAGAGATATGATTAAAAAAGGTAAATTTCCGTTTAGGCCAGGCATGTCTGCCGCAGTCAATATTTTTACGGATGCACATCCGGAGGCCATCAGCGTACCGATTTCAGCAGTGACCACCAGGGAGGATGATCAAAAAGATTCCTCTGCGACCTCTGCCAAACCTAAATCGAATGATTTTAAAGAGTATGTGTTTTTATACAGCGCCGATACGGCTAAAATGGTGCAGGTCACTTCTGGTATTCAAGATGACAATTTTATAGAGATCCTCACAGGTCTTACTACCGTTGATGAGGTCATCACCGGACCATATGCTACGGTAAGCCGTAAGCTCAAATCCGGTATGAAGCTACAGAAGGAGACTAAAAAGGATATAAAGAAAAACAACGAAACTAAAATCGTAAATATAGATTAAGTGGTTTTTATGCGTTTGCAATATTAAATTAAACATTAATTTTGCGTTCCCATTTATGAATTTAAACGAGCGGTTATGGAGCAGGCTCTTATCATCTTTATTAAAAATGCCGTCTTAGGCAAAGTAAAAACCCGACTTGCAGCATCTATAGGCGATGTCGCTGCATTGGAGGTGTATAAAGGCCTTCTGGATCATACGAGAATAGTTACGTTGAACATAGACGCAGCCAGATTGTTATTTTATTCGGACAAAGTGGAGCGACACGATCTGTGGCCTGAAAAAAAATACAGCAAAAGCTTGCAGTCCGGCGCAGACTTAGGGGAGCGCATGGCCAATGCATTCAGGCAAGCCACTGAGTATGATAAAAAAATCATCATTGGCAGCGATTGTCCAGGTCTTACACCTGAGCTTATCGAATCTGCCTATACTGCCCTTGATTTTCACGATGTGGTGATAGGACCTGCAGCGGATGGCGGCTATTATCTCTTGGGTATGAATAATATGATCCCTGAGCTTTTTGAACATATACCCTGGAGCACCGATCAAGTATTGTTGGAGACTTTTAAAATACTGCAACAGAAAAGACTGCTGTATAAACTGCTACCTCAGCTGAGGGATGTCGATACGCTGCAGGATTGGGAGGCAGAAAAAAATAAGTTATGGCGAGAACAGACGATTTGATTCGTCTTTATGTTTTATCGGATTCCTAACTACTCTAGCCTTGTAATACCTAATTTTCGTTTCTTTGTATCAAATACAAATAATCTATGTTAAAGATCAAGTTTGGTACAGATGGCTGGCGGGCCATCATCGCAGACGAATATACTCTGGATAATGTACGCAGGGTAGCCATGGGTACAGCCCTTTGGATGCACCAAAAGAAAATGTCTAAAGCAGTGGTAGGCTATGATACCCGATTCGGCGGAGTGATGTTTGCCAAAGCCGTTGCAGATCTATTGTCAGGTGAGGGTCATCACGTATTTCTATCCAATGATTATGCATCTACTCCAATGATATCTATGGGCGTGGCAGAGCTCAAAGCTGATCTGGGTGTAGTCATCACGGCCAGTCATAATCCACCATCCTATAATGGGTACAAACTCAAAGCATCGTATGGGGGCCCGATGATACCTAGTGAAGTCGCTGAGATCGAAGATTTGATCCCCGATGTCATTCCAGCTGTCAAAACAGCCATAGGTAAAATAGAATTAGTGGATCTCGAAGAAATGTATGAGGCAAAAGTGAGGGCCTCCTTTGATATTCCTGCCATTCAATCGGTAGCGATGCCTTTTGCTTTTGATGCTATGTATGGTGCAGGCCAACGCATCATGAAAAAATTATTTCCGGATGCAGTTCATCTACACAGTGATTTTAATCCCTCCTTCCACGGCCAGGCACCTGAACCTATCGAACGCAATCTTTCAGAACTGATAGCAACAGTAAAATCCGATCCTGCTATCAAAATAGGCATAGCCAATGATGGAGATGCCGATCGTATAGGCATGGTGGATGGTCACGGCGCATTTGTTGATTCCCACCACATGTTATTATTATTGATGTATTATCAACATCATTTCAAAAAACAGAAAGGTAAAGTGTTGATTACCTTTTCGGTGACCGATAAAGTAAAAAAACTAGCAGATATCTTTGGAGTAGAATGTATAGTTACTAAAATTGGTTTTAAATACATCAGTGAGCTGATGCTGACTACACCGATCCTCGTAGCTGGCGAAGAGTCTGGAGGTATAGCTGTAGCCGGCCATATTCCTGAGCGGGATGGTGTCTGGGTAGGCCTGACTATCTTAGAGTTCATGGCCAAGTCGGGAAAATCCTTAACAGAGTTGATCCAAGAAATATACGCTCTCGTCGGCGCATTTAAGTGTGATCGGGATGATCTCCACCTCGATGAAGCCAAAAAGCAAGCCGTCATTAAGGCATGTAAAGATCACGCTTTTTCTTCTTTTGGATCTTACAAGATCGAGTCCATGGAGGATATGGATGGGTATAAATTTCTCTTTGGTTTTGATCAATGGGTCATGGTACGACCCTCAGGTACAGAGCCCGTGCTGAGAGTCTATGCTCAGGCCGCAGATAGTCAGAAAGTGAGAGCGTTATTAGATGCAGCCAAAGGTGCGCTGTTGAGTGTATGATCTGCATGGGCAGTGCCTATCTTTGAGATTCCTATGCGGTTTGGGTGACGAGACGGATATTGTAATTGCATGAGCACTGCATATACGGATTGAGGTGAGTGCCAGATGAAGCGCTTGTTTATTTTGTAAAGTCAAAATACATATTTGAATGAATTATTCTTTAGTCAAAGTCAATGCTTTCATCAAAGGGCTTGTGTGGTTATCAAGACCACATGTGTGGTTGGGCTGGTTGAGGCATCCATTTTTCTTTTTAGCTAACACCATCAGTTTGTCCCGATGGATGGCATCGCAACATCATTCAAATGCTTTCAACGATTTTTTTACATTTAAGCGGGTTATAACAAGACGACTTACGCTGTATCAGCATCTAGTCGATACGTTACAACTCGAACAGGAAGCTTTTGACTATCTTGAGTATGGTGTGAGTACGGGACTTTCGCTGCAGTGGTGGGTGGACCATACTAAACACGAGGATACTCGTTATTATGGATTTGACACGTTCGAAGGTTTGCCAGAGGACTTTGGATTTTACGTAAAAGGTTCTTTGGCTTCCGGTATTCCTGATATCACCGATACCAGAGTCAAATTTTATAAAGGGCTTTTTCAGGATACTCAACCAATTTTTATCAAAGAGATTAACCTGGAACATGGTTGCAGAAAAATAGTTCACCTTGATGCAGATCTATTTACTTCAACATTGTATGCCTTGACCAGCCTCGCTCCTTATTTAAAAAAGGGGGATGTCTTGATGTTTGATGAATTTAGCGTGCCTAATCATGAGTTCTTGGCATTCAAGATTTTTTGTGAATCCTATTACATCAAGACCCGATTATTGGGAGCTGTCAATAATTATTTTCAAGTAGCTTTTATTATTGAGTAGGCCCCACCATGGATTGATAAAATATTCAGCTGGCTCTATTTGTTTTTCTGCCATGTCCAGCTAGATGTGTTGATGCACTCGCGACTTCAACCGATATAGTTCATTTTAATTTTAGGGGTTCAAAACAAAAAAAGCGCCTTTACGATTGCAAAGACGCTTTTGTTAAAGCAATATATTTGGAGAATGTACTTTATCTCAACATCAATAACTCCCGGTACTTTGGTAATGGCCATTCATCATCATCCACGATGAGTTCGAGTTTGTCTATTTGGTATCTGATTTCCTCAAAGAATCCTTTTACTTTTTGATTATATGCCCCAGCGCGTTTGTGTGCATCTTCAATGGCATTGGCTTTTTTACGAGCTTCCGTCATTTGATCCACCAGTGTGATGATCTTGCCAGTATACTCAGATATCTTCTTGATGGTGTCTATCGTAGGTTGATACGATTTGGCAGGTATACCTATACTTTTCAGACCAGTTACGTTTTGTACCAGACTGGTTTGATATTTTAATGAAGTAGATACGATATGATTGATGGCCAGATCACCGAGTACACGGCTTTCGATCTGTACTTTCTTAGTATAGTTTTCCCATTCGATTTCCACGCGTGCATGCAGTTCTTTAGCGTTGTAGATGCCGTGTTTTTCAAAAAGAGCTACATTTTCTTTACGCAGGTAGATTTCTAAAGCAGTAGGGGTGTCTTTGATATTGCCCAAGCCTCGTTTTTTGGCCTCTTTCACCCATTCCTCTGAGTAGTTATTGCCTTCGAAGATGATCTTTTTAGAGGATTTAATATATCCTTGCAGTACTTCTGAGATTGCTAATTCCTTTTTAGCCCCTTTCTCAATAAGTTTATCCACATCTGCTTTGAATTTGAACAGTTGATCTGCTATCATCGTATTGAGCACCGTCATAGGCTGAGCGCAGTTAGCACTTGAGCCCACGGCTCGGAATTCAAACTTATTGCCCGTAAATGCAAAGGGCGAAGTTCGATTGCGATCTGTATTATCAAGCAATAAAGCCGGGATTTTGTTTACACCCAACTTCATATAGACATTGTCTCCTTTTTCAAGGGTGATTTCTTTATTTTTTTCAAATTCGTTGAGTACCCGATTCATAGTATTGCCTACAAAGACAGACATGATAGCTGGAGGCGCTTCATTGGCACCAAGGCGATGCTCATTGCCCGGAGAGGCGATAGATGCTCTTAATAGATCTGAATTGTCACAGACTGCTTTGACTACATTGACAAAGAAGGCAAGGAATCGAAGATTCTCTTTTGGTTTTGAGCTAGGACCTAGCAGGTTGATCCCCGTATCTGTACTGAGCGACCAGTTATTATGTTTTCCAGATCCATTGATACCCGCAAAAGGTTTTTCATGGAAGAGGACTTTAAGTTTATGTTTTGCAGCGACCTTATTCATAAGATCCATGAGCAACTGATTGTGATCGCAAGCGAGATTGAGCTCCTCAAAGGTAGGGGCCACTTCAAACTGTGCTGGAGCTACCTCATTATGGCGGGTACGCACAGGCATTCCTAGTTTTTGTGCTTCGATCTCAAAGTCCACCATAAAGGCATTCACTCTTGGAGGAATGGATCCAAAATAGTGGTCTTCTAATTGTTGTCCTTTGGCAGGTGAGTGACCAAAGACGGTTCTTCCGGCCATCATCAAGTCTGGTCGAGCATTAAATAATGCTTCATCGACCACAAAATATTCTTGTTCGGGGCCCAGGGTCGCGATCACCCGTTTTACATCCCGGTCAAAATAGTCTCTCATGACCGCTGTAGCAGCTTTGTCTAATAAAGCGATGGCCTTTAATAAGGGAGTCTTATAGTCCAACGCTTCACCGGTATAAGACACGAACACGGACGGCACGCATAAGGTGGCGGTACCTCCTAGGTTTTCCATAATAAAAGCAGGTGAAGAAGGATCCCAAGCGGTATAACCCCGAGCCTCAAAAGTGGATCGGATACCACCATTCGGGAAAGAGGAAGCATCTGGCTCTTGTTGTACTAAGGCAGATCCCTTAAATTTTTCAAGTGCTTTGCCGGTTTTGTAATCAATGTCAAAAAAGGCATCATGTTTTTCCGCCGTAGAGCCTGTAAGAGGTTGAAACCAATGCGTATAGTGAGTAGCACCCTTGGAGACCGCCCATGATTTCATCGCAGCTGCGACTTCATCTGCAGATTCTCGATCAATCTTAGACCCCGCTTGAATAGCTTCGGCTATTTTCTTGTACGCATCAGGACTAAGGAGTGATTTCATGACATCGTCATTGAACGTATTGCTACCATAGTACTCGGTCACCTTTTGGTCCGGAAGTTTGATGTGCGGAGTTGGTCTGTTTTGAGCCAGGTCCAGGGCTTTAAATCTAGAAATTGCCATTTTTTAGAAAGTTTGGTTGAAAATCAGGTGTAAAAATAGATTTTTTGTAGCTAAACTGAAATTTAAGGTTTGATAATTGATGCAAAAGGACATAGATAAATGTTATTTCTAAAAAGGCCGTCCATATTTTCGATTTTTTGAAATCATGCATAGATCTGATTTGGACCAACATTAGGAACTTTTCTACCTCCTTATCATTGGGTTTTGATACAGTGTTTTCTCTTGAAAATCATCAAAAAATTGATTCAAAACCATTGGATGTGTTGCGGAGTAAAACAATATTTAGAAAAACCATGCTGTACTAGTTAGTGCCCGCCAAATCAGTAAGATCCCAAACCATAAAAATGCATTAGAAATGTAATAATTGTCCCCTTTGGGTCTTGCGAAAATTAATTTTCGTCTTTGGTCTCATTTTAGTGCACTTACAAATACTCTACCATGACCAGATTGAGCCGCATGCTGCGTTGAGAGGGCACTACAAATGCAGTAGAAGATATCTGAACCGCATCTTTAAATCGAAGTTGAAGGCGGACATATTCTGTGCTGAGCACGCTCTTGCGATGATATTGGCCATCACTGGGGACCACATACTCACTCACTGTGTTTTCTGTGCTGATTTCATCATTGTATACAAGTCGGAGTTTGGATGGATTTTTAAATAAAAAAAAGGAAGAAAATACACCATCATCATCGTGGGAATATTGTTTTTTGTGTAATACATCAGACCATAACATGGTACCATCTTTATGTACTGAAAATAAAGCCATGTCTTCGTAATAATAATCGACCAGCAGCGGCGATCGGTTAGAGTAAGGGTTGCCAATCGTTCTACCACCGGTGCCGTAGCCTGCTCTGCGTTCATATTCTTTTTTAATCTCCATGATCAGCAAAGCACCACCGTCTTGCCTCAGCGCGATATCACTGACCTCGAGCTGGCTGAATTCGTTTTTATCCTTGGCTCGCCGAGAGATCTCTTCGTCAAATCGGGTTTCAAAAGGATAGGTAGACATTCTAAATTCTTCCGGGCGATGTTCGCTATCAGGAGCTAGATTATGTTTGATATAGTAGACGCCTTCTGCTTTACTAAGGTTTTTTTCAGTGTAAACTCCTCCACCGACCAATTGTTCATTTATATTGTCGTAAACAAATTTATTATGAAAACTTACAAACTTAAATAAGGGCAGGATAAAAGTCTGGGTTGACTCTACGCCGGGAAAAAAACGATGAACTTCGATGATATGTTTGTCTTTTCTACTCCGGTAGTTGTTTTTCTCAAACACGATGATCATATCTCCCTTATTCGTGACTAACATGTTTCTGAAGTCGTCTCTCAGGTCTGTCTCTTGAATGAGGATTTTACGATCATAAATCGTTTTGCCATTGATGACATCATAGAGCATGGCCTGGAGTTCATGATCATTTTCTGTGGTAAAAAACAATATTTTGGAACGATCCTCTGATCTTGCAAATTTTATAGAAGGATTGAGCAGCAGATCGCTAAAAATCTTGATTGTGTCTGACCTCAAAACATTTCCGCGGCCATCAAACTGATCGCCCTGAATAAAATATTTACCTCGATGCCGAAAGCCATAAAACACCGTAAATGAATTTGAAACAGCTAAAGTAGCCAAGATAGAACAGGACTTGTCTGCCAACACGATTTCCTTCTCTTCTTTAAACTTGAGGTTTTGATCAAAGATCCTGGCTTCAAATTTATTGCCCCTATCTCTGAACAATACAAAATGACTATCGATCTTTCCCACCAGATCATACGATAGATCATTTCTCAATACGATCTCTTCCGATACTGTCACTTTCTGTGCAGGTATGAGAGCAGCATAAAGAAAGGCTATCAAGGCTATAGACCAACTCCGGATTGCACAATAGTTTAAGATCACCATCTCTGAGCTTTACGTTTCATCCAAAGATAAGGCTTAAATAAATGGGTTGCAATTTTTTGTAAAAGGGAGCTAGGGTCTTGCTATCCGTGTGCAAAGTCTGCTTCGTAATTTGCCATTCGCTCTTTGGGGGGATTAAAATATCCAAATTTGAGATCTGGATACCGTTCGCGCAACCGCCGCATCAAGGTGAGTATGCCCATGGTCTCATCCGATGGTGCTATATTTAGTTTGTGTAGATAAAAATCCGGATCTATACTAAAGTTGCGCCACTGAATCATAGAGATATTGGTATAATCAATGAGTCTGCACAGGGCGATGTACTCCTCCTCAGTATCTGTCACACCCGGGAAAACAAAATAATTGATAGATGCCCAACCACCATATTGTCGTACAATCCTGGCACTCTCTAGGATATCCTGAAATTTATAGTTATTCGGCAGATAATAATTTGTGTATAAGTGCTCTTGAGCAGAGTTCATCGATACCCGGATACTATTGAGCCCTGCCTCACACAATGCCTGCACCGCATCTGGTTTACTCCCGTTCGTAT
This sequence comes from Saprospiraceae bacterium, assembly GCA_031417835.1. GTDB lineage: Bacteria > Bacteroidota > Bacteroidia > Chitinophagales > Saprospiraceae > JADJLQ01. Next base: position 51,953 of record JANOWJ010000043.1, read on the forward strand.
TGATGTTAATGGATCCTTTGTCTGTAAATTTTCTGATTTGTAGAATGGCTTCACGTATAGTTTCCCACATGAGCAGGGGCTCGCCTTCACATCCTTGACCAAAGCTCACGATAGGATATGGAGCAGACTCCAGATGAGGTACAGTATACTCTACCACCTCAGCGGCGGTCGGCTTGAAGTCCAATCGATCATGTGAGGATTGGAATACTTCTGTATCTGGTATGAAAGAGATACAACCGAGACAATTGGCATTGCAAGCGGGAGAGATTGGTATCGGACACTCCCAGCGGCCCAAAAAGAAATTGCGCGCAGCTGGACAAGTATATCTTATGGCACAATTTTCAGCCAAATGTCTGACCAATCTATTATTAGGATAGGCTGCGGTCAACTGAGCTACTCCGATTTTAATCTTTTCCTCGTCGTACCCCTTGGCCTCTTGCCGAATATCTTGTTCGATACGGGTAGCGGCGATATAGATTTTACCCCCTGACCAGCCTACAGCACTATAACAGTACAATGGCAGCGGTGTCGCTTCGGGCATAGTCACGTATGGAGCTAGTCGCAATACGGTATATGCCGGGGGTACAAAAGCTGCTACTGCCCGCCCTTTTTCACAAACTCTGACTTCTCCAGTTTTGACATCTATACCTATACCTTGTCGATCTGGCAGGGTGTATAATGTACCTCCGTCGGGTATCTCGATCCATTCCTCCATTGGAACTTCCATAGCATCCCATCCGGACCGTCCCAATGCATAGAGTGTACGATCTTCAAAGGTATTGCCTTGGGCATCTGCATAAAGGAGATAAGGAGATTTTTTAAGGACCACGATGGTGCAAAGGTAGGCAAATTAGGTGCTAATAGCCATGTCAAGACATTACAGAAGGCTCTCAACAAGACGATATCTACCTCGATCCGATCACTTTACCCAATCATTATCCATAAGCCAGTCGGTGAGTCGATCCGGCCACGTGTGGAGGGTGCGTAATTTGCTGCGCAAGCCCATATTAAATCCATGAGCTCCTTTGGCATATATATGAGCCTCGATGGGTCTACCTGCTTTGCGATACTTGCCTATCAGATCGATGACTGGTGTGGAGCAGCATGCATCATCATTGGCCACTAAAAGGAATGCTGGAGGTGCATCTGCAGGCACAGTCTCGGGTATTCCGTAAGGTCCAGGATAGATCAAGATCTGGAAGTCGGGTCTACTTTGGGTCCGATCCAACGGATCAAGAGCACTCGGCATGCTATCTTTGAGATAAGCTACCATCGCTGCTATCTCACCTCCCGCCGAAAATCCCATGATGCCGATGTGATTAGGTCTGATAGCCCATTCTGAAGCACGACTACGAATAATACGCATAGCACGATGAACATCTTGACGCGGATGAATATCTAATTTGTAGGGTGAGCCTGATTCTCGCGCTAGCCTATATTTTAATACAAATGCGGTCACTCCTATGGCGGTAAAATAGTCAGCGGCTTCTTTACCTTCTGCATTGAACACTAATTCACGGTGTCCCCCGCCCGGACAAATAAGGACAGCCGTGCCATTGGCTTTTTCTTTCGAAGGGGCATATACAGTTATGGATGGATTATGAATGTTTTTTACCCACCAATCTTTAGCTTGAGTAGGTTCATCTTTCCTCGATTCAAAACCCGGGGCTCCACCCATCCATAGTGGAATCTCTATCTGTGTATATACCTTTAATGGTAGTATAAAAAATAAAATAAATAAGCGCATAATTTGATATTTGACCTAAATTAAAATAAACTATATAATCCATAAAGTGCTACAAATAAAATGGCGATGATACTCAGCCAGAAAAAAACATTGTACGCCATGCCTGACCCTGGATCCAATTTGCGTTGATACTTAAAATGAATAGCTGCATAGCCTACGATGATCAACAGGATCGATCCTACGATGCCGCCAGATAAGATCATCAGCACGGGTAGGTTGATGGTAAAATACATGATCACCCATAAGATAGGGAATACAAAAGCAAGGACTGCCACCACTTTTTTCCGTTTAGCCAAATCGTTAAAGTCGTAGAAACCAATGCGCCCGATACCATCACTATACAATCGGGTCATCGCAGCGAGGGTCGCAAATACGCTACTGTACAATACAAAAAACGCTCCGACTAGATAAGCCACTTTCACTCCAGGTCCTAATGATTCCGTATAGATCAATGCCAGTTTCTCAATCAACGAATTGCCCTCCGGTACTTCGCCGCGCTTAAATAGGATGGCTGCTCCTAGTAAATAAAATGCTGCCGTGACTAAAGTATAGATGATCATGGCTACGATCGCATCCAAAGTCATCACTTTGATCCAGCCCTGTGCCCGAATGGCTCGCCTTGCATCGTTTTTGAGCGGATCATATGGGCCTGTATATGCCGCATATCCTTTTTCAAGACACCAATAGTTATAAGCTATCGTCTCGTCTGCTGCCACTCCGGTAATCCCGAAGGCTCCGATCGCAACCAGGATGAGATCAGGTGGTAGATTAAACTTAAGACCATACCATACCTCAGAAGCAGTAAAAGCATATGAGGTCTTACTCAATAATATCAATGAGCCCAAGGTCATCACGGTAAAAAAAGCGATCATCACGAGCGACCCTTTCTCGACCAAGGGGTAATAGTTTTTATAAATCAAAATCGATGCAGTTAGGGCCACAACTATGGCCCAAAACGGGAGGTTTCCCCATTGAAACAACATCTGTAATACCAGAGCGGTGCTGCCTACCATGCCACCTAATTGAATAATTTTTAAGCTCGTAAGACCGAGGACCGTCCATACCGCCCAGGAATTTTTGCCCCATCGCACTCCTGGTATTTTATCCAACGCCATCACCATCGTCTCACCAGTGAGGATAGCATGTTTGCCAAACTGCAGCTGGACGGCGACTTTGATCACACAGCTGAGTATGATGATCCAAAAAGCAGCAAATCCTGCTTTGGCTCCTAAGATCGTAGTAGCGATCAATTCACCGGAGCCTACTATAGAAGCCGAAAGGATAAATCCGGGTCCTAAAAACTTGAGTCGGTCTACAAATCGGGTCGGCGGTTCTTTGATTGTATCTAGGGTTATATGATATGGGTCTTTTTCCATATAAGGTCAAGCTTGCTGTCTAATCTGCTGTTTTAGAATGATTTTTATCTAGGCTCAGGTGCTAAAAGTACACAATGACACAGAAATAAATTTATCCAATCATAAGACATTTTATTGACCATTATTTTTGCGTCCATCTTGAACTGCTTAGAGGATATGAAACTGCCAAATTCCGTTTATGTGTCACCTAAATCAGGAGAGACCATCAATTTCAATTTTGTACATGAGGAAGGCTCTACCTTTCGGACACCCATATGTCGATCACTGTAGGTGTGTATCGGATAAATATCGTTTAAGAGATCAAACCATAGGCCACTTAAATTTGCTTTTTAGGGTAATTCTCGTACCAGAGGCTGAAGATTTTCGAGCAGCTTCTATGATTTCTAATACATGGAGGGCATGTTCTACATTGATACGCGGCTCTACCTGGGTGATCAGGGACTCACCGATTCGGGTTGCACCCTCTTGCCATACGTAGCCTTCTGAGTCTTGATGGTATAATTCGGCTGGTTTATCCCATTGATTATCCAGATAGACCCCATTAGTCTCCCAATCGTAACCGATCAACCTAAGATTGCCATAGTCACCATAGATTTGAATAGAATGCAATTGTTGATCTTTACCTACATGCCCATGAGGATCAAAATAATTGAATCCACACATGACATGGCTGATGACATTCTTATCGTGCATCATCAGGATGTGGGCATTGTCTTCTACTTCCACCTTTATTTTACCCCTATCGTCTATCGTGCGTTCAGGATTGACGATGCTGAGCATAGCCATGACAGATCTGGCAGGTCCCAGCAGTCCTGTAAGTGTAGCGATATTGTATACCCCAAGATCCGGCATACTGCCACCGCCTTTTTCATAAAAAAACGCACTCCAGCTCGGGCCGACATGACCGTATTGACCATGAGCACTAGCTACTCTGCCGAGTTTGCCCTCCTGAATACATTTACTCATAAATGCAAATTGAGGACTATTGACTACGGCGGGTGCTCCCCAAATTTTAAGCTTTTTTGATATGGCCAGATTTAGCAATGCTTTACCCTCGGCATACGTATTAGCCATTGGTTTTTCGCTCCATACATGTTTGCCAGCCAGCAATGCTTTTCTATTGAGCTCGCCATGCAGCTGCATGTCAGTCAACGTGACCATAAGATCAAAAGGCACTCCCGCGAGCATCTTTTCTATACTTGGATACGTGGCAGCATTCACCTTATATAGATTGTTTTGAGCCATCGCCCGTTCGTATTTGATATCACAAAGACTCACGATCTCTATCATTGCCGAAGTCTGAAGGTGAGGGATATATCGGTTGCTCACACTACCACATCCGATGACGGCTACTTTTAATTTTTTGTCCGCCTTTTGAGCCCACCCTTCAAGGGATGATAAGAGTACCGCCGCACCAGCGAGAGCTGATTGTTGTAAAAATTTTTGTCTGGAGATAGGTTCCATAAAAATAGAGGTATTAAATAGGTTGTTATTAAACCTTACAGGATCACCGCACCAATTTACTTTAAATTTTTATAATTGATCAGCCTGACACCCATCCACCTTCAATCTATTATTTGACTTATGTATTTTGCACCATGGATACAAAGTCTGTTACAATTCGTTTATTAGCTTGTTAATATTCCTTCAGGTTGGCAGAAAATGGTTCAAGGCTAAATGCTAATTTCGATTTAATCACTTACAAAGGTGAAAAATAATTGTGAAGACGAGCAAAAGGAAACTCAAAAGCGGATTATAGGAAAGTTATGTTGAAAGTTTGGCAAGGGATTTGGCTACACTAACCTTAACTAATATGCGAAGTTTGATCAGGCTTTCCCAATGATTGGCACATTGCGTCAAGAATCGAGTAGGTCGCATATAGACAACTTTTAAGGCTTGATTCAGAGCAAAAAAGAAGCTACTGCCTCGTCGAATCAATTTACTCCAATTGGAATAGCCACATTCAGGTAAAAAAAGTATTGCAACAATGCTTAGGAGACTCTACCAACTACCGCAATCCACATCAATATCAATTTATTTTTATACATTTATCAAAATCTAAACCATGAAATCAGGTGCAGTTGTTTTGTTTTTCTTGCTTGCAATGAGCACAGGGTATGCTCAAGATCTGATGTATGAAGTTCGTGGAAAACATGTCCGCTCAATAAAAAAAGAAACCCTAAATAGTGCTCACACGATGGCTGATCTCAGTCCGGGTTATCCCTCGGCATGGATCACAGAATATCTTTCAACTGAAATAACAACTACTTGCAATGGTAAAGTCATTCGAGCTGAAAGCAACACTGAATCGCTGACTTTAGGCCAAAAAAACATTTTAGCTAAAGCTGACCTTGGTACCGATATTGTGATCAACAATAAATATTATAATAAGAACTCAGTGACTGATAAGGTGACTCTTGATAGTGTATATTTTACTGTCACCTTGGTCCCTGAAATCGAGGCTGCATACCAGGGAGGCTACAAGCTGTTGTCAAAATATTTAAAAGAGAGCGCCATCGATAAAATTGTTGTGTCGGATAATAAGAAAATTGTACAAAGTATAGTACGATTCACTGTTGACGAGCAGGGCGATATCACCAATGTGACCCTAGCCAAAACTTCCGATGATCCCCAATTGGATTGTTTATTGTTGGAAGCCATTCACAAAATGCCTAGATGGAGTCCAGCGTCTACTTCCAATGGTAAAAGAGTAAAACAGGATTTTGAATTTATCGTAGGGAATGCCGGCTGCTAAATAAATTTTGTAGCTCCAGCATGCTGGGTTTAGTCTTTCGACCCTGATCATCTATCAGATTTAGTGATAGTTCAGCCATGCATCGACTGACGCCATATTGGGATTGGCGGATATGATCGTGATCTCAGGATATTCTTTGAGCATAAGCTCCACTTCTTGTTTGAGGATACCCTGGCCTCTGCCGTAGATGATTTGAATATTGGCTAGTCTTGCCTTTAATGCCGCCTGAATAAACCTGAAGCATATCTGGAGTTGATATTCAAGTTTGCTGCCTTGTCGATGAGGTATAGATTGTATCAATATCTCGTAATGCAAATCTATACTATCCCCAAAATCATCTTCTTCATCTATAACTTTAGGTTCATCCAAATGGATAGGCTTAAAGACTTCAGGGATCAAATCTATGTCATCTTCGGTCACACTGACCTCTTTGGTGGCAAATGTAAGGAGTACATGATCCTTCGTTTTAAGAATGACATTGCCTTCAGGGTCTACACCATGAAATCGACCTTTTAAGCCCAGCTCCTCCGCCAACAGCCAATCTCCAACCCATAACTCTTCAGGATTTACCATTATTTCTTTTTAGATATAGGTTTTATATGTCCATAGACTGAGATCCATTGTTCAGGAGTCATCTTTGAAGCCAATTCTCCTATCAATCCATAAGGTATTTTAGCCATATTTGAAAATCGGATGCAACTCTTACCCATGTCCAGTCTACCTATATCAGCCTCTTGATACGACTTTGTAAACCAACTCAATAGCTTGGGATCAGCTGATATAGCCATATGATACAAGGCAATAAAATTTTTTTGTGATGCCAGATTGATAAAGGGTAGTGGAGCGGAAGGATCCGTATGGTATCCGGCGGAATACATAGCATGAGGTACCACATAACCGATCGAGCCGTAGACCATCACCTCTTTGAATCCCTTAGGCAGGTTTTTCTTTAACAACTTGCGCAATTGTGTCATCGGTAGGATGCGATCTTCCGGAAGTTCAGCGAGATAAGCGTCCACAGTGGTGGCTTTGGATTGCATAAATGTGATGAAATTTGAATCAAAAATAGTGGAAAATGAAGTGCAAATTCAGCTAGAATAAGCCTGTTTAATCCTTGTCCTTCTTTTTCTTAAACTTGCCTTCTTTCCAGGCATCAAAGAATTTTTTCCAGGCTACTACATTAAACAAATTGATGGGTTTATATTGCCCGGCATAATAATAGCTTTGAACCAATTGTTTTTGATAGCTGCTAAAGTTTTCACCTCCATCTCGTGGCAGTGAATTGCGCAGATTGGCCATTACATTGTCCGCTAAGTTTTTAGCGGCGATCTCCCGCATTTTATCGGAGACATCCATAGCCAAGAATTCTAATTTAAAGTTTTCTCGACTGGGCCAAGGGTAAATCACGGTTTCGGGCAAGGTAAAGGTATCCGTATACATAATCTGAAAGATCGAATAACGATGGTCGGTCAATTCCGTAGGTACATCATATGTGGCCTTTTTAAAACCAACCGCAGAAAAAACGATCCGTTCACCTTTTTGTACGACTAATGAGAAAAATCCATTTCGATCGGCATACGTTCCACGACGGGTATTTTCTACACCAATATGCGTATAGGGTATAGGCATCGGTTCATTGACCTGATCGGTGACTACCATACCGCTGAACTGTACCAAATTGCTATCTGCAAAGCCCTGCGATCGACCTGTGAAAGCGGTGATGCAAAAGATTATAAGGGTTAAATATTTGAATGGCATTCGCACGACAAAATACTTCTAATAATTCATATGTACCAACGCTAAGCTGATATGGATAAAGCCCCAAAGCCTGTGTTTAACTCATATTTAACCCTTTGTCCAAAGCAAGGTAGCTAACTGAAAAATTTGTGTTAATTTTATATGTATGAAACTCTTCAAGTATATCTATATCGCAGTCACACTATTGATGATAACTATGACCCTTATTTTGTGTAAATCCGAGGTTGAATCTCAGGTCATGGAGTTGGCTCAATATCATAAACCTAAGATGGCCGGCATTCAATCTGGAGGTATTCAGATGATTCCAATACATACGCCCAATGGAGATTTTAAAGTTTGGACTAAAACCGTAGGCAATAATCCGAAGATCAAAGTCTTGTTGTTGCACGGAGGCCCGGCCGGTACCCACGAATATTGGGAATGTGCAGCTAGTTTTTTCCCTCAAGAAGGCATCGAGTTTATCCTGTATGATCAATTGGGCTCACATTACTCTGATCAACCTACTGACAGTGCCCTATGGACCACAGCTCGATTTGTAGAGGAAGTAGAGCAAGTCCGACTGGCCCTTGGTCTGAATAAAGATAATTTTTATCTGTTGGGTCATAGTTGGGGTGGTATACTCGCCACTGAGTATGCCCTAAAGTACCAGCAACACCTCAAAGGATTGATCATCTCCAATATGATGTCTGACTGTGTGGCCTACGATCGATATGCAGAACAAGTACTAGCTAAACAAATGGATAAGACAGTCCTGGATTCTGTCATGCTCCTCGAATCCAAAGGTCTATATGCCCATCCCCGTTATATGGAACTCCTCATGCCTCATTTTTATCGGCACCATCTGTGTAGACTGGAGGATTGGCCAGATCCGGTCAATCGCAGTTTTGCCCATATGAATAGTTCGATCTATGTGCTCATGCAAGGTCCCTCTGAGTTTGGCATCAGTGGTCGACTAGAGCAATGGGATCGTTCAAAGGACTTGCCTGGCATCAAGGTACCTACTTTGACTGTCGGTGCCACGCACGATACGATGGATCCTGAACATATGAAGTGGATGGCATCTCAATTGCCCAAAGGAAGGTTTTTACTTTGTCCCAATGGTAGCCATATGGCGATGTGGGATGATCAGGAAGTATATTTTAAAGGGGTGATTCAGTTTTTGAAGGATGTCGATCGGGGGTTGTAGTTGAAGTTCGTGCCAGTTTCAATAAAGCTCATTTCTAATCTTTATCCTGCCCGTTTTCCGATTTGCTTAAACTGTCCGGGCATCCTCACAGTACATGATCGAATATTTAACTTTATCTATAGATCGTAGTATGCAATCTATCCGAGTAGCTCTACAATGTGCAAATAAACTTTAATTTTACATTGTTTAATAAAATCCTTACATGCGTAATTTTATACTAGCCTCCTTTACTTTACTGTTCATTTTCATTTTCCAGCAGTCCTGCCAGCTCAATGGCAAGCCCAAAATACTTGTCTTTTCATTGACCAAAGGCTATCGGCATGCCTCGATAGAAAAAGGTCAGGAAGCAGTCAGGCTTTTGGGTAAAGAAAATGGCTTTGAGGTGGTGCTGTCTGAGCAGCCAACTATTTTTACGGATGATTCATTAAAAGCATTTTCGGCGGTCATATTTCTAAGCACGACTGGTGATATTTTAAATAGTCAACAGGAAGCTGCCTTCATGCGCTACATCCAAGCAGGTGGAGGCTTTGTGGGTGTACATGCAGCTGCTGACACAGAGTATGGATGGCCTTGGTATGGCAAGTTGTGTGGCGCCTACTTCCATAGTCACCCCAAACAAGCCAATGCAAAGATCAAAGTCACCTGCGATGGTCACAAATCGTGTGGCCATCTGCCAGCAGAATGGACCCGATGGGATGAGTGGTATAATTATCGGGATGTGCAACCTGACCTCAAAATCATCGCCTCACTCGATGAGACTAGTTATGAAGGGGGCAATATGAAAGACAAACATCCGATAGCCTGGTATCACGAGTATGATGGGGGCAAGGCTTTTTATACCGGCTTAGGTCACACTGATTCTTCTTTTGTTGAAAAACCGTTCTTACAACATTTGTTGGGTGGCATTAAATATGCGATGAGTACAAAACTGGATTACTCCAAAGCGTATACAGCTAGCCTGCCCGATGAAGACCGATTCGAAAAAACAATCCTGGCCTCTAATCTGGATGAACCCATGCAGATGGATATCTTTAAGGATGGCGGTGTACTCATCGCCGAGCGGAAAGGAAATCTCAAATTATATAATCCCAATACCGGTTTGATCGAATATCTCGCCAAAAAAAGTGTACATAATAAATATGAAGATGGATTGTTGGGGCTAGCCATAGATCCTAATTATGAAGAAAACAATTTTATCTATCTTTTTTATTCACCGATCGGGACGGAATCAGTACAACACGTATCTCGATTTAGATTTAAAAACAAAGAATTGGATACTACTTCTGAGAAGATCATTTTAAAAATTCCGGTGCAACGGCAAGAATGTTGTCACAGTGCCGGATTTATCAAATTTGGTGGCGATGGTCTATTTTATATCTCGGTAGGGGATAATACCAACCCCTTTGCATCAGATGGTTTCAATCCTATAGATGAACGGGAAGGTCGCTCTCCCTGGGATGCTCAAAAATCTTCCGGGAATACTAACGATCTACGCGGTAAAATACTCCGCATCAAACTCAAAGCCGATGGCACTTATGAGATACCGGAAGGCAATCTTTTCAAACCAGGAACCCCTAAAACAAGACCTGAGATTTTTGTGATGGGTTGTCGTAATCCATTCCGTTTTTCAGTAGATGCTCGACGCAACTTGGTGCACTGGGGCGATGTAGGTCCCGACTCAGGTAAAGATAGTATAGGTCGGGGTCCAAAAGGCTATGATTTTATAGGACAGGCTGGACTAGGTGGCGGTTTTTTTGGGTGGCCTTATATCAGAGGCAATGGACATCAATATCATGATTACAATTTTTCAACTCAAAAAAGTGGTGAAAAATTTGATCCAAATCATATTATAAATAATTCACCTAACAATACCGGTATGACGGAGCTACCGCCTTATACAGCACCGAAGCTTTGGTATTCATATGATCAATCCAAGGAATTTCCATTCGTCAATATTGGTGGCAAAAATCCTATGGCGGGACCTGTATATTATGGTGCAGATTACCAACAAGGTGCTACCTCTTTCCCAGTGTACTTTGAGGGTAAATTATTTATATACGAGTGGATGCGACGATGGATTTATGTAGTCACTTTAGACAAAGACCATAATTTTATTAAATTCGATCAGTTTATGTCCGGCACCACTTTTGCCAACCCTATGGACATGATGTTTGGCCCCGATGGTACGCTATACGTATTAAATTATGGTACCAAATGGTTTGCCCGCAATGAAGATGCTCAATTGTTTAAAATAGACTTTAATGGGGGCAATCGTAAACCAGTAGCCAAGATGAAAGTGGATAAATACTCAGGCAGCGTGCCCCTCACGTTGACCCTAGATGCCAGCGAGTCGACCGACTCAGATCAGGAGACATTGCAATACGATTGGTTGATCAATGGAATAAAAAAAGCATCGGGTCAGGTAACCACCCTCGAAATAGCCACCCCGGGCGATTATGATCTAACACTAGAGGTGACCGACGCCAGTGGTAGCCGAGCGATGACTAATACCAAAGTGCAAGCTGGCAACGAAATGCCCGAAGTAAACATTGAAGTGTTTGGAAATCAATCTTTCTTTTGGCCAGGGCGTAAAATCCCATACTCCATCACGATCAAAGATAAAGAAGATGGCTCCAATGAAACCGGCACCCTCAGTCCTGAAAACATAAAAGTATCCTCTGCCTTTATACAGGAAGGGCAAGACCTAGCAAAACTTACGGCTGTAGGCCATCTCGCCGGCATGAGTCAATCGCCATTTGAATCAGGCAGGTTGCTCATAGAAAAATCTGATTGCAAAACGTGCCATGCCAATGATAAAGCCATCAATGGACCATCTTACAATCAAGTAGCCCAGCGATACAGTGGCCAAGACGGAGCCGAAGCTACACTGGTACAAAAAGTAATCAAAGGCGGTACTGGCAACTGGGGTGATCGTGCGATGGCCGCACATCCTCAACTCAGTGAAGCCGAAGTAGGTCAAATGATCAAATACGTATTGTCTCTGGCTGGACCCAAAGGCAATACTGCAGAACTGACCAATCTGCTGAGTGGAGTGATCCAAGTCAAAGAATCCGGTATAGGCAATTATGTGATATCTGCCGGCTATACAGATCGCGGTTATAATGGTGTCCCCCCACTCGCCAATCAAAAGATAATATATCTTAAGAGTAATTCATTAAATGCAACTGATGCAGAATTGCGATCTAAAGGAGTTTCCCTGTTTGAAGTGAATAATAGGAATATCTGTGTCCTAGCTAATAATGCACATCTTGGATTTAAAGATGTTGACTTTAAAGATCTCAAAGGAGTCGATATCACCTATACGGCCAGTCATGCCGGTAAGCTAATCCTTAAAATAGATGACCCTGTAAGTGGTGATAAAGTCGGCGAGATCTCTATCACTCCGAGCGATATACAAGTCACTCCTAAACAATATACCCTTGCTACAGATATTAAATTTACAAAAGGAAGGCATACGCTTTATCTGGTCTATACTACCGATGACCAGTCAGCAGCCAGTGCAGCTTGTGTGCCTACGCTGGTGACCTTTAAGTTGAAGGATGGGATTTAAAAAAAACTGCTGTAGACTCAGACTCAGACTCAGAATCAGAATCTGAGTCTGAGTCTGATTCTCAATCTTGACTCTCACACTTTTGACTTATTTTCGCCTCCCAAAATTGATTCTCTAAACCTACACAGTGGATTCATCACCTCCGTATCTGAAAAGCAGCAGACTTAGTACCCTAAGCTACGCCATACGCGGACCTATCTTTGATAAGTCACATGAAATGCAGTTGGCAGGGCATAACATTATCAACCTCAATATTGGTAATCCTGCGCCTTTTGGGCTATTTACTCCAGACGAGATCGTGAGTGATATGATCAGCAATATCCAGGATGCCCAAGGATACTCTCACCATTTAGGCATATTCCCGGCACGCAAAGCGGTCATGCATTATACTCAACAAATTGGGATCACCGGGGTGACCATTGAAGATGTATTTATAGGCAATGGTGTAAGTGAGCTCATCGTCATGTCGATGCAAGCCATGCTCAATGAGGGAGATGAAGTACTCATACCGGCACCGGATTACCCACTGTGGACTACGGCGGTCGCGCTCGCCGGAGGTGTCCCGGTACATTATATATGTGATGAAGCCAATGACTGGAATCCTGATCTGCAAGATATCCGTAAAAAAATTTCTTTAAAAACGAAAGCTATAGTCGTCATAAGCCCTAATAACCCAACAGGAGCAGTTTACCCCGACACCATCTTACAGCAAATAGCAGATTTGGCTGCGGAAAAAAACCTGATTGTTTTATCCGATGAGATCTATGATAAAATATTATTTGATGGTCACACACATACGCCGATAGCTTCGCTCAATGAAGATGTATTTTATATGACTTTTGGTGGACTTTCTAAAAACTATAGAGCAACCGGGTTTAGAGGCGGATGGGTGATCCTCAGCGGGGCCAAACATCGAGCCTCTTCCTATATCGAAGGACTTACTTTATTAGCCAGTATGCGATTGTGCGCCAATGTACCAGCACAGTTTGCTATCCAGACAGCCCTCGGAGGGTATCAAAGTATCAATGACCTGGTAGCACCCAAAGGTAGGATTTATAAGCAAGGGATGCTCGCCTATGAACGATTGAATCAAATACCCGGAGTATCTTGTATCAAACCAAAAGGTGCATTGTATGTATTTCCGAAAATCGATTTTAAATACTATGCCTTTGCAGATGATCATGAATTCGTTTATAAACTTCTTACAGAACAGAAAGTATTGATCGTGCCCGGTACCGGATTTAATCACACCGATAGTGCTCATGTACGCATCGTTTTTCTCGCCGATACAGATCTGTTGAATACGGCATTCGATCGAATCGAACTGTTGTTACATGAACACATCCGTTAGATAACGGTACATACATTTATTTAGACATAGCCTCATATTTAGCAGCCTGAGTTTGATCACCCAGTTGCCTGAAACAAAATGCAATTTTAGCATACGTATCTTTCTGATTGTTGCCATTGCCTAATGCAAATCCATATTGCTCCAACGCTTTTTTGTAATTTTTTTCAGACTCGAAGGTCATGCCATACCATTTGTAACAATTGTTCAGATCATATTTATCTTCTATTAACTTGGCAAAGATGGGTTGGGCCTCTTTGAGCTTATTGGTATTGAGATAAATCAGGCCTTGCAAGGCTCTGGATGGTAGAAACTCAGGGTGGTGCTTAAAACTTTCGGTGACATAGATCTGGGCCTGAGACCAATTATTACTTTGTGCATAGATGTATGCCAATTGAAACCATCCCCATTCACTGCGAGGATTGTGCCGTAAAAAAGCATTAAATTTTTGCACCGCACCATTGGCATCGTTGGCAGTAATGGCTTGCATTGCCTCATAATCATCTCGATTGGTCCGTTTGTATAAAAATACTAAGGGTTCGCCATCGAGTTTAATAAAATGCAATGAGTCGGCTTTGGGGAATATGTGATTTTTTAATTGATATGGATGTATGTACATATTGGGGAACAAAGCATAATCCCACAAGATCGAACCACGCTCATAATAGCGGGTATAGGCCATCGAAATACTATCATCAAATCCTTTAAAATACTGAGTCAACTCATTAGAAGCATTAGATGCAATCACCAATTTGGTGCCTTTTGGGTGGTTCTTTCGGATATACGTTTTTAACCATTCAGCGCCTTGTTTAGTGCTGTTGAGCGAGTAGTCCCATTCATACTTTCCATAGGCACCACGCGTACCGCCCATGATTTCATTATAATAAAGGTATTCAAACGGGTGATTGCGCACCACATATTGCAACGGGTGAATCAAGGCCAATAGTGGAATGCCTATGGACCACAAAGACGCATTCAACCTGGGTATGCGTTGCACTAAAAAATGCCATCCCAATCCTGCCGTAATGGCTATAAAGGGAAATGTAAACATAAAATGTCGCCAACTCCCATACATATTACCCAATTTGAAATAAGAATAAATCAATGGAAAGCCAAAGGCTAACAACATCAGCCATAAAATCGATCGCTCCACTAAAGCCTTTTTTGAAAAGATCGCATACACCAATAACGCTAAGCCCAACCATAAGGCTAGTGGGATTGTAATCAGCAAATATTTGATGACATAATAATCAGGCATGGAGGAAGACAATCGATATTTTGATTCAAAGATCTGATAAAGGGATACCGGATGATTCCCTGAGCTTTTGATGACTTCGATGGAGTGTTTGATCGGCGCAACTAGGCCATATGGCCAAAATAATAATGCAATAAAATAAGAGACGACTACTGCCAGGGCCAACAACCATACCGGACGCAAAGATTGAAGATCTTTGATAAAAGACTTGTGCAACATACCAGTCTTCAAGATCATCAACAAGCTGTAGAATCCCATGAGCGCCATCAACAATACACCTCCTGCAAGTCTGGATGCAAAACTTAACGCTAATGCTAACGTGACATAGATTAAATACTTTCTGGACACTTTAGGGTAAATATCCCAATATCGAACAATACTATAAACTCCAATGACTGTAAAAGTAGCTAATGGGATATCCCGATGATTATTAAATACATTGCCCATAAATATTGGACTCAAGAGCATCAGCAAGGTGGTGATCAGCGCCACACGGTATCCGGCCATACGCAATGCTATAAATCCAGCGAACAAAATAGCCAACCACCCCACGACACTGACTGCAATATGTCTGAACGTAAAATTCCTTTCCCATCCCAGCGGTTTGCCTAGCGTATAGATCACGTTGTCAAAAATCTGGCCGTTGAAATATTGTGGATCAACTCCGGATTTTACATTGACACTGGTATCGGCCCCGAAAGTCTTGTAAAAATTATACACCTTTTCAGCTTGGCCCAAATATCTATTTTCATCACTACTGATACCTACATTGATCGCTCCTATCAATGCATATATCAATCCTACCGCAATCAAAGTGCTATACAGGAATCGGTATAATCCTTGATTTCTGGTCTCTGGCAGTGCTGCCTTGTTTTTATATAGACTTAGTGGTTTTAAAAAATGATCATTGTAAAAAGAACTGAACCTTTGAGTTAGTCCTGGTTTTGAAAAATTAATTCCATCGGGTCGGTCGATCAAAATTAATTCCTTCACCAAATCTGAATTTGTGATCAAGGGATGAATGGATTGCTCCATCTCGCCGTAGGTGATACCCTGATGACCAAAGTAGTTTTTTATGACTTCTTTAGATAAGGTCATTGATGCTTGGCTGGACTGATATCTTCCCTTTGGATCAATATACGCTAGCACTTGAGCTTTTGGCCCAGTCTTAGGGTTTTTGACTTTTACCCACTGAGCTAAATCGGTTTGCCAATCAGGATGGGTTAATTGAATGACCAGGATTGGTTTTTGCAAGAAGGACTCCTCCACGACCTGGGCTGAAGTCATCAATTGTTGTTTAGGAATGGCGCTTCCTTCGACCGCTTGATCATAGATCAACTTAAGGGTGTCTGATGATTTGGCTATGTTTTTAATGGATTGTATTGTATCAAGTAGCTGTTGCTCACTCCATGCTGAGGCACCAATCGCCAATATATTATACGTATGCTGTGATGTCGTTTTAGTTTGTTCTACGACTTTTATTGATTTTGCCATGTATCTTAATTGTTGATCAGTTGTTCAGATTTTTGTTTTCTAATATCCGATGCATGGATAGAATGTTTAATTAAATGTTTTACGACGGGCTTAGCTTTGAGTTTGAGCAGAAATTCATATGCAAAAAGACCTTTAGAAATATGGATCATAAAGCTATTCCACCCTACTAAAAATCTCGACCACATATTGAGTCCCAGTGCTTCAGGATAAGGTGCAGCTATAGCGATCAGTTCCTGTACGACCATACCCGATTGCTCACATAGTCGTTGGATCGACTTTTTGGTAAATAACCTTTTATGGCCAAGATCAAGTATACCCCGGCGGCCATAATTGAATCCCCCAAACAAGAGTTGAAAGCGGGTAATAAAGAACCCCACATTAGCTGCAGAAAGATAAATATCAGGGTCAGATAATTTTACATAATCGCGAATAGAGTCCAACATAGCCTCGGGATGCTCCAAGGTCTCCAGAAAATCAGCTAGCAATATGACATCATACGAATTTGCATCAGGCAATATGGAGAAATCACTAAAATCCGAAGCTATAAAATGGGTATAGTGATCAGCTGTTCCGGTTTGTAGGCTTCCAAAACAAGTGACTTGACAGCCTTTTTTGATCAACTCTTGAGAAACCAATCCATAGCCCACGCCAATCTCTAATACCTTAGAGCCTGGTGCGATTTTTTCAATGATGGAGGAATGCGATGACTTGTAGCCTGATTTTAGGCGATAAGGATGATGCATCTGATCCAGATCATACTCTCGCTTATAGTAGATGCCCATCTGTTGCATGCGACTATGTATCGAAGCTTTGATGATATTATAAGCATATTTTGTACCGTTAACATAGCAGATTTCATCACCATAATGTGTAGGGATCGGTACTTCATGAATCTTCATCTTGGCCATCACCAATTGAATAATGATCTGCGTATCGAAATGGAAATCATTCGAATTTCTTTCAATCGGCAGCCTAGCGAGCGATTTGACCGCATAAGCCCGGTATCCGGAATGAAACTCTGATAGCGATGTATGCAGAATACGGTTCTGCATTTGTGTCAATACAATGTTTCCAACAAATTTATAATACGGCATCTTGCCTTTGAGTGCATCTTTTTTATTCAACATCCTGGACCCAAATACGGCATCTGCCTGACCTTCTACTATAGGAGACACTAGTCGATCAAATTCTTCAGGAGCATATTGGCCATCACCATGCAACAATAAGACTACCTCAAATCCATTGATCTGTGCATAATGATAGCCCAATTTTTGATTACCCCCATACCCTTGATTTTGAGGATTATACAATACGGTAATGTTGAGCTCAGGATGAGCTTTTTGATAATCTAACGCCCGATCGAAAGTAGAGTCCTTAGATTGGTCATCGATGATCAATATTTCATAATCATACTTTCCTAAGGTGGTCTTGGGTATCCGGGTCAATACCTTTTCGATATGCCGTTCTGCATTGTATGCAACGATAAATATCAGGAGTCGGGTGCGGTCGGGCATGATCAAAAATCAAAATATTGTGTAAAATTAAATAAATTATTAATATGTTTCATTACTAGCTGACAGCCTATTGCACCGCAAAGTAGCAGTTCATGTTCAAACGCGTATTATCGAGCAATTATTAGCACTATATTCGGCCCTTTATCCCACCACATGGAGTATACTCTTTCCGTCCTGATACCCGTATACAACGAAGCCCTTACCGTCTTTACTATACTAGAGAGTGTCTATTCGGTCAGATTGGATCAAGGCGGTAAGCTGGAGGTACTGGTGATCAATGATTGCTCTACCGATGGTACGGAAGATGAAGTGCTTCGTTTTACCAAAGCGCATCCAACTCTTAATTTGAAGTATTTAAAACATGAAGTCAATAAAGGTAAAGGGGCTGCCTTACATACCGGTATCCGGGAGGCTTCAGGAGATTACATCATCATCCAAGATGCAGACTTAGAGTATGATCCTCAGGAGTACAACCACTTACTCGGCCCGATATTAAATGGCAAGGCAGATGTAGTGTACGGTTCTCGTTTTGCTGGGGATAGACCACATCGGGTTTTATTTTTCTTACATACCTTGGGCAATAAATTTTTAACCTTTTTATCTGATTTATTGACCAATATCAACCTGACCGATATGGAGACCTGTTATAAATTATTCCGAGCTGACCTGCTAAAAGGACTTCACTTAAAAGAAAAGCGATTTGGATTCGAACCGGAAGTCACGGCTAAAATAAGCAGAGTACCCAAAGTCAGAATCTATGAAGTCGGTATATCCTATTATGGGCGATCGTTTGCAGAAGGCAAAAAAATAGGATGGCGCGATGGGTTCAGAGCTATCTATTGTATCTTGAAATACAATCTTTTTTCTAGAAAATAACTTTAGATATCTACTTTAGCATACTTTGCATTTGCCTCTATAAACTGACGCCGGGGTTCCACTTCTGATCCCATCAACATCGAGAAGGTACGATCAGCCGTAGCGGCATCTTCAATATCTACTTTTTTGAGCATGCGCTCTTTTGGATCCATTGTAGTCGTCCACAGTTGATCTGCATTCATCTCGCCCAGACCCTTATATCGTTGGATCTTTACATTGGCTTCATTGCCACCTTTGGCCAGATGTTCGACTGCTTTTTTACGGTCTTCTTCATTCCAGCAATATTGTTGTTGTTTGCCTTTGGACACAAGATAAAGTGGTGGCGCTGCGATATATATGTACCCGAGCTCGATCATGGACCGCATGTATCTAAAGAAAAAAGTCAGAATCAAAGTCACGATATGACTGCCATCGATGTCGGCGTCGCACATGATCACCACTTTATGGAATCGCAGTTTATCTGTATTTAATTTACGCTCCCCATCCTTCTCCTCTATACGAACTCCGAGTACATTAAAAATGTTTTTAATCTCCTCACTTTCATAGATCTTATGTTCAAAGGCTTTCTCTACATTGAGGATCTTACCTTTTAGGGGTAGTACAGCCTGGAAATTTCTATCTCGTCCCGTTTTGGCGGTTCCTCCTGCACTCTCTCCTTCCACCAGATATACCTCACACTCCTCAGGTCTCCTGCTGGAGCAATCTGCAAATTTATCAGGTACAGAGATACTACTCATTCCTTTTTTACCTATGATCAGTTCTCTGGCGGCTCGCGCAGCCTCTCGCGCTCTCGCGGCGAGGACCACTTTTTCCATAATTTTTTTTCCATCACCAGGATTCATTTCCAAGTAGTGCTTCAGGATATCTCCTACCGCACGCGATACCACAGTGGTGACTTCATTATTTCCGAGTTCACCTTTGGTCTGCCCTTTAAACTGTGGTTCGGGGATCTTGATAGAGATGACAGCGGTCAAGCCTTCTCTAAAATCCTCGCCGACTACTTTAAATTTTAATTTTGAAAAATACCCATTAGACTCACCATACTCTGTAAACACTTTGCTCAATGCTATACGCAGACCTTTTAAATGGGTGCCCCCTTCACGGGTATTGATATTATTGACGAAACTGTAGATATTTTCATTGTAGCCATCATTGTATTGCATAGCTACATCGACTTCAATATTATCTTCTTTGCCTTTGACTACGATAGGTTGGTCGATCAGTGGTGTACGCCCTTCATCCAAGTAGGTCACAAATTCTGCGAGTCCACCCGTAGATAAATAATCCTCGCGCACGGGATGACCGTCATCATCCAACTCACGCTCGTCGTGCAGTTCCAATTTGAGGCCGGGATTGAGGAATGATAACTCATGAATCCTGTTAGATAAGGTCTCCCGCTTATACTCCAGTACTTCAAAGATGGTACTATCAGGTCTGAAGGTAATCGTGGTGCCTGTTTTATCAGATGCACCCACGACCTTGATATCAGCCAATGGTTTGCCTTTGGAGTATTCTTGAGTCCATACCGTGCCTTCTCGATGGATTTCAGCTTTCAGATATTCACTCAAGGCATTCACGCAAGATACCCCCACTCCATGCAGACCCCCAGATACCTTATAGGTGTCTTTGTCAAATTTACCACCTGCGTGTAGTACAGTTAAGACAACTTCTAATGCGGATTTTTTGAGCTGCTCATGATAGCCTGTCGGTATTCCTCGCCCATTATCTGATATGGTGATGGAATTATCTTTATGAATAGTGGTGATGATGTGCGAGCAATATCCTGCTAAATGTTCATCGATCGAGTTATCTATGACCTCCCACACTAAATGGTGCAAGCCCTTGGCATCCGTAGAGCCAATGTACATGCCGGGCCGCATTCGGACAGCTTCTAATCCTTCAAGGGCGTGGATATTTTTTGCGGTATATTCACCTGGTTTTTGTGTCATGTTTAAGTCTTGATTTTCGGTAGGCAAAGGTACAAAAAATCACCCAGTTTTATGTATTTTACTTTCGAATAATCTTATTTATTCTATAATATAAAGTTTACATTTTTAATTATTTATATATATAATTTATTATTAATATAATGAATATCTGCAAATCAATCATTTATTCGGCAGATTCTATTGATGCGGTCGCATCTACTATCTTTTTTCAATACCCTGATATCATAAAATGGGCCTTCTATGCACCGATGGGTGCAGGCAAAACTACCCTTATCAAAGCGCTCGTCAAAAAGCTGGGATCCATTGATGAAGGTTCGAGCCCTACCTTTGCCATTGCAAATCAATATAAGTCTAGCCAGTACGGTGATTTGTTTCATCTGGACCTTTTTCGATTACAATCCCTGGATGAGGCCTTCCAAGCAGGTATTTATGACTTGATATCATCGCCAGGATATTGTTTCGTTGAGTGGCCTGAACTGATCGAGCCTTGGATGGATACGACCTGGGGCAAGATAACCATCCATCGATTGGATGATTGGTCAAGACAACTCGATGTCACTGTATAGATGCTTCGAGATTAAAGACTGTTCTGTATAAATGCTGATAAAATCCATACTGCCGGGTCTTCTTCTTTCGTAAATTTGATCTAATTTCGGACATTGGTTGAAAAGGTTATCGCATGTCAAAATCATTTTCTTATTTCATTTTAGTTCTGTATGGCCTCGCTTCCAGTTCTTGTGGTCAACAGGAAATTATAGATTATAGCGCTCAAGTGAAGCCTATCATCAACAATAAATGTATCGCTTGCCATGGAGGCGTAAAAAAACAAGGCGGTTTTTCATTTTTATTCGAATCAGAAGCCAAAGCCAAACTGAAATCCGGAAAATATGCCATCGTACCCGGCAAGCCGGGAAAAAGTGAAATGATCCGGCGCATTAATGATAGTGATCCCGAATCTCGGATGCCATATGATCATGAACCTCTGCCGCAAGATGAAATAGACATCTTAACTCAATGGATAAAACAAGGTGCTTCATGGGGGGAACATTGGGCATATCAAAGTATACAAAAGCCTGAAGTTCCTAAATTAGGGGCAGAATGGGCTAAAAACAGCATCGACCCATTTATTGTTGATAAATCGAGTGGACTAGGTCTACAGCCTTCTGGTCCGGCTGCTCCGGCCACACTAGCCCGACGGGTGGCATTAGACTTGATAGGGTTTCCTGCTTCAGATTCTATACTATCTGATTATATTCAATCTCCTTCGGATGCCACATACGCTCGATTGGTAGATACCCTTTTAGCTTCGCCCCATTTTGGGGAAAAATGGACTTCCATGTGGTTGGATCTCGCCAGATACGCTGATACCAAAGGGTATGAAAAAGACGATAGCAGGGTGATCTGGCGGTATAGGGACTGGTTGATCAAATCGTTTAATGCAGACATGCCTTATGACCAGTTTCTAAAAGAGCAGTTGGCAGGTGATTTATTGCCCAATCCTACAGAGGACCAATATCTCGCTACAGCATTTCATCGCAATACGATGACTAACGATGAAGGAGGTACTGATAATGAAGAATTCAGAGTAGCAGCGGTGATAGACCGGGTCAATACCACCTGGGAGACCCTGATGGGTACTTCATTTGCCTGCGTCCAATGCCACAGTCACCCTTATGATCCGTTTCGCCATGAGGATTATTATCAATTTATGGCTTATTTTAATGATACTCGCGATGTAGATAGTTGGGCGGACTATCCTATAATCAGACATTTAAAACCAGCACAGAAGTCAAAACTAAGTACATTAGAAACTTGGCTTAAGTCAAATACAGATTCACAGCAAGTCAATAACATCATTCATTTTATAAAGACCCTTCAACCTTCAGTCAATTCCTTAGAATCTAATACCTACACGAATTCTGAATTGGCTGATACGAAGTGGCTGGGTATGCGCAATAACTCCTCTGCTCGTATCCCCAACTTCCCATTAAATGACCATGATGTTTTGATCCTAAATTATACCAATGTCCTTAAAAAAGGAAAAATCCAGATCAGATTGGATAAAATCGATGGTCCTATGTTGGCCGAGTTCATCGCCAAGCCTACTGATAAATGGTTATTGACCGAAGTTCCAATAAAACCGATAGCAGGTAACCACGATATCTGGTTGTTATTCTCAAGCCCGGATTTAAAAGATCCTAATCAAACTGGCATCCTCTTCGATTATTTTCACCTCACACACAAATTTCCAGAAGGCCCTTCCAGTCAAGAGTACAAAAAGCTTTACTGGTCATTGTTGACCGAGCCGTGTGAAAACACCCCAATCTTATTGGATAATACGAAAGACATGCACCGGACGACTCAACTGTTTGAGCGAGGTAGTTGGTTATCAAAAAGAGACACCATGACGGCTAATGTGCCAGCTAATTTAAACCCTTTCCCAAAGGATGCCCCCAATAATCGTCTGGGTATGGCGATGTGGATGACGGATAAAACACATCCGTTGACTGCACGTACGATAGTCAATAGACTGTGGGAGCAATTATGGGGCACGGGACTGGTGGAGACGCTAGAAGATCTAGGCAGTCAGGGTGCAGCCCCTACTCATCAAGCATTATTAGATCATCTCAGCATGCGATTGATGAATGAACATCGCTGGAGTCTCAAAGCACTACTCAAAGAAATGGTGATGAGTGCCACCTACAGGCAGGATTCAAAAGTGACAGCAGAACAACTCAAAGCCGATCCAAACAATAAATATCTGATGCGAGGGCCAAGAGTCAGGTTATCAGCAGAACAGATAAGAGATCAGGCTCTCGCTGTGAGTGGTATAATGAATATGGAAATGTATGGCCCACCGGTCATGCCATTTCAACCCGAAGGAGTATGGCTATCTCCTTATAATGGGGATAAATGGGTCAAGAGTCAAGGAAAGGGTAGATTCAAACGAGCGCTTTATACCTTCTGGAAACGAACGAGTCCTTATCCAGGCATGTCCAATTTTGATGCGATGGGTAGAGAGATCTGCGCATCGAGAAGGATTCGCACAAATACACCCCTACAAGCATTGACGACATTAAATGATTCCGCATTTATTGAGTTAGCGACTCATCTGGTAGATCGTGTAGGCTGGACCAAACCTGAAGAAAATATAAGCAAAGCATATCAATTGCTGTCCGGTAAAAAGATTGATGATCAACGGGCCATTGTGCTCCTACAATTGTATACGGAAGCCTTAGCCTCTTATTCAAAATTACCTGTGAAAGGCAAGAACCCTGAAAAACAAGCGATGGTCCTTGTAGCCAATACATTAATGAATCTGGATGAAGTGATCACCAAAACCTAATCTGACATGAATAAAAAAAGTATAACCCTTGAAGCGTATCATAGGGATTTGATGCAACATACCCGACGCAATTTTTTACGGGAAACCTTTTTGGGATTAGGGGGAGTTGCCCTTGGCGCTTCCTTTGCAGGTTGCAAGCCTACAGCCGTTCCTTCCATCCATAACCTTGCTGCGTTTGATTCGAGTAGACCTCTGATCCCTCGAGCTCCACACATGGTCCCCAGGGCTAAGGCAGTGATCTATCTACACATGGCAGGTGCGCCTTCACAATTGGAGCTATTTGATTATAAGCCGGAATTAAAAAAAGTAGATGGCCAAGATTGTCCCCAATCGTTTTTAGAGGGTAAAAAATTTGCATTTATCCGGGGTGTACCCAAAATGTTGGCATCACAAGCAGAGTTCAAACAATATGGCCAGAGTGGAGCATGGACCAGTAATTATCTACCTCATTTTCAGACCATTGTTGATGAAGTCAGTTTTCTGAAAGCGGTCACTACGGATCAGTTCAATCATGCACCGGCTCAGCTGCTCATGCATACCGGCAGTGCTCGTCTGGGTCGTCCAAGCATAGGCTCCTGGGTGACCTACGGTCTTGGGTCAGAAAACAATGATTTGCCGGGTTTTGTAGTACTTAATTCCGGTGGACAAAATCCGGATGCAGGCAAAAGCGTTTGGGGCAGTGGCTTCCTACCTTCTGTCTATCAAGGTGTCCAATGCAGAAGTGTAGGCGAGCCTGTATTGTTCCTAAAAGATCCGGAAGGCATCAACAGAGATCTTCGCAAAGCTTCCATTGAAGCAATCAATAAGATCAATCACCAGGAATATAGTGAATATGGAGATCCGGAGACCTTGAGTCGCATCGCCCAATACGAGCTGGCCTATCGGATGCAGATCTCTGTACCTGAAGTCATGAATATCAAAGACGAGCCTGCATATATCCATGAGATGTACGGCACTCAACTCAATAAATCGTCCTTTGCCAATAATGCTTTATTAGCTCGCAAACTTGTAGAAAATGGAGTTCGTTTTGTGCAATTATTTGATTGGGGCTGGGATACGCATGGTAATGTCCCCGACGGGTCCGTCGATGTAGGTTTGATCAATAAGTGTCGACCGATCGATAAAGCGATGACTGCGCTGATATTGGATTTAAAACAAAGAGGTTTATTGGATGACACCTTGATCGTATGGGGCGGGGAGTTTGGTCGTACTCCTATGGCTGAAAATCGCGAAGGAGTACCTAATCAATATCCTGGTCGAGATCATCACTCCGAAGCATTCACGATGTGGATGGCAGGGGGTGGCATCAGAAAGGGTCATACCTACGGTGCGACAGACGAGATGGGCTATTCTTCCATCAGCGGTAAAGTAACTCCATTTGATATCCAAGCGACGATCTTACACCAACTCGGTTTTGATCATGAAAAATTTACTTATCCATTTCAAGGCAGACCCTATAGGCTCACCGATGTAGCCGGCAAAGTAATCCACCAAATCCTTGCTTGATATGGATAGAAGAAAATTTATTCAGAATACCGTAGCATCCACCTCCCTAATACTGCCGACGATGAACTTGATAAACGAAGTATCAGTCTTGAAAAACAAGCTCCAGATCATGGTACTCGCTACCAACTGGGGCTATGGAGGCACAATAGATCAATTTTGCAAAAAAGTAAAAGATCACGGTTATGATGGAATAGAGGTGTGGTGGCCCGGTACCAAAGAAGCACAAAAAGAACTGTTTGATGGCCTTCAAAAGCATCAGCTCCAGGTGGGATTTTTAGTCAGCGGGAATGGCTCGATCTATGATGCCCATGCTGATTCGTTCAAAAAAAACATGTTTGCTGCTTCAGATGACTTGCCGCAGCGTCCGCTATACATCAATTGCCATTCAGGAAAAGACTTTTTTAGTTTTGATCAAAATCGAAAATTGATTGAATACTCGATAGATCGATCAGCGCAAAAGGGTATCGAAATCTTGCATGAGACTCATCGCGGCCGTATGTGTTTTGCAGCACACATCACCCGCCAGTTTTTAGAAAAATATCCAGACATGGCCTTGACGCTGGATATCTCCCATTGGACCAATGTGCATGAATCCATGTTGGAGGATCAAGCTGACAGTATTGAACTGGCGTTGCAACGTACAAAACATATTCATGCCCGTATAGGCCATGAAGAAGGGCCGCAGGTCAATGATCCACGAGCGCCAGAATGGGACTATTCCTTTAAAAAACATGTTGATTGGTGGGATAAAGCATTAAAGCATCGGGAAGCGGCCGGTGATAGAAGGATGACTTTTTTGACCGAATTCGGACCGCCAAATTATTTACCAGCTTTACCATATACCCAGCAACCTGTGGCTGATCAATGGGGAGTCAATACGCATATGCTCCAATTTTTAAAAGCGCGCTATCAGTGAATTCGTTTATAGGACAATTTCATCCATTAATCGTTCACCTGCCAATAGGTATCCTCTTGGTAGGACTATACTTTAAAATATGGAGTACATACACCGGCAGTACCAAATATCAAGATTTAATACCACAAATCGTATTTATCGCGTGGATCAGTGCACTAGCAGCGACCATCAGCGGATATTTATTGTCATTGGGTAGTGGTTATGAAGAGGAGCTATTGAATAATCATAAGTGGGCCGGTATCTTCCTGATGATCATCGTAGGGGCATTATATTTATTGCTGCGCAAGAAAAGTACAGCAATGGTACAAAATGGAGCATGGCTAGTGGCTACTGTGTTATTAGTGATCACGGGTCATCTAGGGGGTACGCTTACGCATGGTGAAGGTTATTTAAGTTTTGGTAGTCCAGCTTATACTAAACCTATCATTGACATCATTGAGGAAGCTATTGTTTATAGAGATGTCATCGAACCTATCTTGGCCCAAAAATGCTGGTCCTGTCATTCTTCCAGCAAACAAAAAGGTGGACTGCGACTAGACGATGTAAAGTATGTATTAAAAGGTGGCAAACATGGACCAATTATAGCTGGCTCCAGTGAAGGAAGCAAAATGTATAAACGATTAAATCTTCCGGAAGATGACGATGAGCATATGCCACCGGCAGGCAGACCTCAACCTACCGAGTCAGAAATCAAACTTATAGCATGGTGGATCAATAACGATGCCCCTTATGACAAAAAAATAAAAGAAGTATCCACTTCTCCAGAGATCTATTCGATATTAGAAGAATTGGTCGTAGGTCGGCTGGCCGTTGAGTCATATTCCATCCCGCAGCTACCGATACCGCCTGCCGACTCTGATACCATAAAAACAGTACAATCCTTTGGCATCCATGTATTACCAGTAGCTCAAAATTCAAATTATCTTCAAGTAAATTTGAATCGAAAAACAATACTGCCTTCTCAATGGAATGTGCTTAAACAGATTGGAAAAAACCTGGTCTGGTTAAATGCTAGCTATCTGACCATCTCCGATACCGCCGTACGGACCATTAGTTCATTTGAACATCTAATCAAACTTGACTTGAGTCATGTTTTATTTCAAGATAAAAGCCTACAGTTTTTAAATGCATTCCCAAACTTGTCGACCCTTAATCTAAGCCATACCGATTGTACTATACAAAATTTGCGTGGGTTAAGGCCATTAGACAAACTTAAAAATCTTTATATTTTCAATTCAAAGATCTCTACCGATTCAATTGAAGTATTAAAATCCATATTTCCGAACGCCACTATTGATAAAGGTCAATATGTGGTGCCTACATTTCATGGAGACACTACTGAGCTTACCTACGAAGAATTTAAAAAAACAAAAAAAACTAAGGCCGACTCATTGGCAAAAATTACGAAGTAAATGGCAGATCCTGATGTGCGATGAACTTAAATTGGTCTTACTTGCACTGATTAGGAGACTAATTTAGAAAGTCTGGTTGCCTAGCAAAAACGAATACCCATTATTTCTTTAAATTATACGCCAGTCTGATATAAACATATCGGCCATTAAATCCTATCGGCGAAGTGCCATCATACTGAAAGATGCCATTGAATGAAAGATCTTTTCTGGATTTGTCAGGGTATACATCAAGTACATTATTAGATCCGATGTAGATATTTGTTGATGAAGTCAATTTATAACCCAATTCGATGTCTGTCGATACTTTGGCTCGGTAGGTTTGGTACACGATGTTGCCAAAATCATTATAGTCACCTGTCTTGACCGATCCGTATCGTACCAACCGCAGCAAAGCATTAAATTTATCAGCATCATAAGTCGTTGAAAAATTAATGGAAACCTTAGGCGTAGCGTTTTCAAATCGATTAAACTCTAGCACACCTAACAATGGAGTTTCGGAGTATTGTTTGAGTTTGTCTGGCGTAGTGATCTTGTCTTTGTTTGTGATCGTTGTGCGATTAAAGTTGCCACTTAATATAAATCGCAATCTTGCCTTATTGACATCGACTCCGTATCGGGCGATGATATCCAACCCCTGTGTCTTTGTATTTAAAGCATTGGTAAAATAGGCTCCCTGTGCGGCACTGAGTCCCTGACTGATCAGATACTGCTCCAGGAGATCTACTCCATTTTTCTCTATACCAGAAAACTGCTCTGATAAAATGACCCGATCTTTGATATTGATTTGGTATCCATCTACAGTGAGTGCAAAACTTTTAGCATTGAATGTGATGCCGCTGCTGAGATTGACTGATTTTTCAGATTCGAGATCATTGGCACCGAGCGCCTGAGCAATCTTAGTACCCACCGGAAAAAATCCTGTCTCTATCAACGTAGTGCCTAATGTGGTAGTTTGTATGGCTGAATAATTGGATTGGCCTAAGGACGGGGCTCTAAATCCTGTACTGACTGCACCACGAAGTGCGATCACTTTGGACAGTTCTATTCTGGTAGCAAACTTACCAATCAAAGCAAGTCCAAAGTCAGAGTAATTTTCAACCCGGCCCGCTAAAGAAGTGGACCAACCTTGGACGGGTTGCGTCTCCATCTCTGAATACAAAGCTACACTCGTACGGCTATCGCTGATATCATCTTTCCAACCAGGAAAACACTGGCATCCAGCAGCAGCTCGATTGCCTTTATTGGGCCCATCTTGCACTCCATTGCTTATGAGGTTGCCATCATAATACGATGATATTTCACCAGGAGTGATTTTATAGTTTTCAAGTCGAAGTTCTGCACCTATAGCCAGATTTATAGGACTGGCAAATGAACTAACAAAAGATCGATTCAAATCAAAATTGGTATTCGCTTGTGTAAAATGCAATGTACCATCATTCAGTTCCGTTTTTTGTTGGACACCTGCTTCAGGAAAAGTATACTGACTGATCCCACCTAGAGAGGTATTATGGGTATTTTTCATATTCAGATGAAATGCATTAGTCCCTACGACCTCACTCAGATCGTAATTCCATTTAGATCCGAGCTTGCCCTTAATCCCCGCTCCCAATGATAAATCAGTAAGTTTAGCATTGATTTGAGGTAAGAAGCCATCTGGATAAATCGAACGTACAGTACGATTATCTTTTGCCCTTCGGAAAAAACAACCTGATAGCCCATCGCGATAATTGCCGCCTCCAAATATATAAAATGAAGTATTTGCGGATAAAGGATTTTCGCCGTTCACAAACAGACTAAAATCATTAAACTGACTATCTCCATACCTGAAATTATTACTTCTGTTGAACGTAGCTTCTTTAGCATTCCCATCAAAATAATTAAACCGCACATCATCTCCTTGTCTATTCGTACGACCCTGCCTGCGGTATTGAGTACTTATGTAGTAATTGCCTCTACCTAATTTAAATCCCTTACCCAGATGCAGATTGAGCCGTTGTCCATCCGCTATAAATTCTTTTTTTGTTTTCGTCAGAAAGTCAAAGGAGTATAGAGGGCCATTGTTATCCTCCAAGCTTTTGTTGGTGATACCATCATACAGTCCTTCTCCCGGGGAGTACCCTTTTTCCATACGTGTAAAATGGGACCCGGTGTTTATTTCAACATCAAATCCAATATCTTTTTTTAGGATGATATTGATCACGCCGGCTATCGCATCTGAGCCATACTGAGCAGCAGCTCCATCCCGCAATACTTCTATGCGTTCGATGGCACTAGACGGAATAGCATTGATATCTACTCCTGTACTACCTCTACCGACTGTCCCATTCGTGTGTACCAGCGCGCTGGTATGTCTTCTTTTACCATTGATTAGCACAAGTACTTGATCGGGCCCGAGTCCCCTTAGAGTCGCAGGACGAAAATGATCTGATCCATCGACAATAGATGGTTTAGTGACACTATAGGAGGGTACTAAATTTTGAATCGCTTGTATGGTTTGTGTTACCCCGGAAGATTTTAACTCCCTGGCGCCGATGATATCCACCGGCACAGGCGAATTAATCAGGGTGCGTTCCATACCACTGCGAGTGCCGACGACTACGATCTCATTCAGGCCAAGGATATCATCTTCCATCTGAATATCAAGGACCAATCCTTCAGAGGCTATAGTCACGTTTTTAGTCACTGGAGTAAATCCCAAATAAGTACATCGGATTAAAAATTGACCAGCAGTCAGATTTAAGGTATACATCCCATTTATATCCGAAACAGTACCCACAGGCGTTTGCAGTGCCTCTACAGTCGCTCCAATAATGGGCTGACCTGTAGCATCCGTGATTTTTCCATGCATGGATTGAGCATCCATAGAGGATAATGTGATTAGCGTCGCAAGGGCATATAAAATGATTGACTTCATAATGCTAAAATTTAAGGTCGGAAAAATACCGTTTAAAAGGCAGGTGCACTAATAACCACTCAAATATCAGTAATTCGTATAATTTTGGAAATAGCAATAGAGTGTTTAATTTTTATGTAATCTGAATGGTGCTATAATCTGCTTTAAAATGAGACTTAACTTTATTTTTATAAAAACATATTGCTTATTACATATATGATCTGGATATCAGGTTAGAGGTTGCACGTATGGAGTGAATAGACCACAATAGTGTCAATAAATTAACTAATCGCAATAAGCTCAATCTAACATCGGATCAAATTTTTTTTATCAACCCTTTAAATGAGTCTTGTGAATAAGATTTCTGAATTGGAAGGAAATAGATCATTTTTGTCGGTTTAAATCTTAATGCAAGATATCCGCCACACTTTTCATATCCTGGAGCATCATACACTTAAAATGCCCTTCAGGACAGGATTGCCGGCCAAATCGCGCACAAGGCCTGCATGAAAGCCCTTTTATTTCAAATGATACATTCAAGTCTTTATGATTAAATCCATAGAAAGGCCAGAATCCAAACTCTGCAAGCGTACTACCCCAGATACTTCTAATCGGTTTTTTTAGAGCAGCCGCGATGTGCATCATACCCGTATCGGGTGCCACAACGAAAGCTGCTTGATTTAATAAGGAGGCCGATTGATTGATATTATATTTACCACAAGTATTGATCACTCGATCTGAAGCCAACAGCTGACCAGCAGCCGACTCTGCCGGACCACCAATGATAAGTATGGGATAAATTACATCCAGTGATGCAATAAGTTCTTGAAGTTTAATCAGCGGGATTCGTTTAGTAAAATGGGCGGCTCCAATGACCAGCGCGATATAGGGTGTGGTGACTGGTATGGATTGTAGATCTATTTGATCATACGTAGGTATAAAATAATCTAGACCATGCCCATCATCCTGCACATTATATTTTTTTAAAGTATGCAAATAACGCAGCGCAATATGATTTTTTGGAAATCGATGAATCTTAAATTGTACAGCCAACCACTTTGCGACATTTGCTTTATGATAGCTGACTGCAGGGATATTCCAAAGATGAAATCGGATCAGTAGGGATCGAAGGTTTTTATGCAAATCAATGATCAGGTCATAATGCTCTGCTTTCAAAACAGGTATGATGTTCGCGATCTTGTTATTCAATAACCAAACCTTGTCAATGTTCGGGTTGGATGATACGAGATCCTTAAAACTATTTTTGGTTAAATAATGGATTTCACAACCCAATTGTTTTTTCAAGCATCGCACCAATAGGGATGTCAATACAATATCTCCCAATGAACTAAACCGAATTATTAATACTTTGCGTACAACAGGATGCTCGGGCATAGTAAAAATTACTGCCTGATAAATTTAATACTACCGACCTTACCATCAATCTGCACCTGTAAAAAATAAATACCGGATGCCAGAGCTTGTATCGGAATGGTCATCCGTTGATCTCCGGAAGGGAATTTATCAGCAGAAGACCAGTGCATTTTTCCATTGACATCGTAGATTATAAATTGATTATTTATGGATGTCTTGGGCTGATGCCATTGGACATTGATCTGTGAAGTAGCTACCGGGTTGGGTGAAAGTCTGAATGCATAGGAAGTAGCGATTGCGTCATAGGTACCTGTACCTAGATTACGGGCCCCATTAGCAAACCATGTACCTAAGGTAGCCCCTGATACCAATACGGTAGCAGTTCCAGAGTTGCGGATTTTTGTATTGTTTACTTTGATTTGTGCGATGACGGCAGTGCCAGTATTCGTAGCTGCATTAAAGATCACGCGATCATCTATTTTTGAATAGTTAGGCCAACTTAGTTGTCCATTGACAAATATGGTATCTATTTTACCAGTCTCTACATTACCACCTAATAACAAATAAGTAGTTTGACTTGCGGTAGCACCTTCGATCAACATATCAAAAGCGATGATATGCGGGCTGTTTTTAGAAAATGTCGGATTACCTACACTCGTTTTTTCCGGTAACTGTCCAAATAATTTATTGATGCGCCCATCTGCCCACGTTCCTTTTTCACCATTGTATACATTTAAAAATGAAATATCCCAATAGACGACATCTGCGCCACTGGAATTATTTATAGTATTCTCTGAGTCATACATGAGCTCCTGGCTAGTATGATCAAATTCCATGGCATCGGCATAGTTGACATCTCCGGTCGTCACTCCATTGGAAAAAGTGGGGTTAAATAATTTGAATACCTTCCACTCGCCATTTTGACCTATAGTATAATCATAAACATGGATCTTGTCTTCATTGACATGTTGGATCGCAGCAAATCGATTGCCATCGCGTGATACTACGGCATTGCGCCAGATAGTATCATTTTGTAATATCCCCGCATCCTTGATCGCTGATTTCGCCCAGTCAATGACTACATAATGGATCTTTTTATCTTTACCCACGAAGATGATTACACTACCATCATCTGTGACACTAGGTCGACTTAAAGGATCTTTATCCGATAATGGGTCCGAGACCACTCGGCCTGTGGCATCCGAGATGATCACCTTGGTCATACCATTATCAGTATAGGCTATAAAATCTGTTCCTGGATTGGTTTTGACATCTTGTTGAGTCGTTGTCGCAGCACCTTCTAGAATTCCTACAAAATCATAAGCTGCTTTTGCAGCAGTCACTTCTGCGCTGGTTGCACCAAATAAATCTGTAGCCGATTGGATGATCGCCTTACGACAATCTATAAATCTTGAACTGCGAGTCAGATATCTCGACAATGCCCGATAATATATTTTTTCTGCTTTATTTAAGTCATTATTGATTCGTGTAACAAACTGATAAAAAGCCCAATTGGCTATACCGCTGTTGATATGCACACCACTGTTGTCTTCAGTACCACGATATCGCTCCGCATAGGTGCGGGGTTGATATCCGGCATCACCTAGTCGAGTACCACCGTTATGCGGATCGATAAAACTCCTCAGCGCTCCGGTAGGGAATACAGATTTTTTAACTACATCTTCGCCTATGAGCCAATCATCACTATCTATCAGTCTTCCGAAGATATCTGCAAAGGATTCATTCAGTGCGCCACTTTCACTTTCATAGTCCAGATTAGCCGTAGTCTGGACTACACCATGGGACATTTCATGACCTGCCACATCCAGTGCTTTGGCGAGCGGTGTAAATGCATCTTTACCATTGCCATAGAACATGGCTTCTCCATTCCAGAATGCATTGTCCATGGCAGTCCCATCATCATCTGCAATATTGATGAGGGAGATGATGTTCCCACCCTTGCCATTGATCGAGTTGCGCGCATGTTTATTCAAAAAATAGTCGTAAGCCACTCCTGAATTAAAATGTGCAGAAGATGCGGTCTGACTGATCCACCCGGTATTGTTAGGGGCATTGATCAGGCCAGGATTAAAATTGTCTTTTGTCGGAGTATTGTTTTTGCCGTCAAAAGTCCAAATGACTCCGACTGGCTCCTCACTATCTGTACCGATCGTCTTAAACATAGCTCGAGTAGCATCTAACAGATAAAAGCGACCCCCATCTTCAAACGTATTGAGGATGAGGCTTTTACCCAATAGGTCCGTAGCATTTGTTGTGGTTTTGCCGGCAAAATCAAATGAAAATGAAGGGAAAACCGAAGCAGAGTGTAGTGTAGAAGGATGATCTAATTCTGTTCCATTTAAAAAAGAAGTATGATCATGAGGCATAAAGGAACAAGTGTTCATAAATTTTTTCAAGATCTGACCGGTATGAGCATCGACAAAATAATTCCAGATCTCTAAGCCATTGGCTACGATGGAGATGGCATAGGTCAGAAAAGGTTTATTGTCCTCCTTGTAAAAGATAACTAATTCATGCGTCAGTCGATCGCGATGCATGATTTTTAATAAAGCAGGTGATACTTCCTGGTATTTACTTTTGCTAGCCAAGTCGGTGACAACGATGTTTTCTATTTGACGAAGAGATAGTTCTGGATGGATATCCAACGTAAATGGTGTGGGATAAACTCGGCCATTTACATGATCCATATGTCCGTTTTTTCCATGGATGATCAGCTCGCCACCGTATATCGGCACACCTTGATAGACTTGTCGGACGGTGATGTGTTGCATATTTAGTTCGTCCATTTCACTGTGTACGTACTCTAATTCTTTGTTCACATCTGTAATCTTCATCTGCGTCTTAAAAGCATCCAAAAAACTGTAGACAGAAGATTGAGCCGATCGTAGATTAAACCCAATCGGTTTATCACTTTTTGCCCAAAATGAATTTTGATCCTGATTGTACTCAATCAAGCCTTGAGCGGATACTGTACCAGGCAATTGGAAATTTAATTGTCTTTTTATCCCGGTCGCTAAGTAGGTCGTACCCTTACCAAATGATCTACCTATTTTGGCTACGGGTTGCAATGTTCCATTGAATGATGGGGCAGGAATGGATGGAATATGTTTAAAACCGGACTGCCCCACAGCAGGTCCGACGATAAGCAGAAGTAGTAAAACTACTTGAGTCCGAGAAAAAAATAATTTCATGAATTATTGATCTAAGTGATGAATTAGGATAGAATAGAATAATTTGAGATTGCCGGGTACTTGTTCAGACGCACCCCAGATTAATTTTTTTTTGGTAGTCTTATTGGAAAATTCTATAAAGCTGTAGATGTTGCCAGGATCGTTCAATTCCATTGCAGCCAGACCTAAAAATGCATAATTGGAAAATACCTGCCTGGATTCCGCTGGTTTAAGCCTTTTAATAAACTCAAACGATTGGTGGTTTGTAATTTGTTTTTTATAAAGATCGCCACTTGCCAAAAGAGCATATCTAGTCTCAAATCCGACAAATCCGCCCCCTTTGCCAAAGTAGATAATATCTTTGGCATAAGACTCGATTTTTTTTTGTGCTATGGACGGGACTGGTTGCAGAGCCATGAAGACAATAAGGGTTAGAATCGTATAAAGAGAACGCATGTAGGTGGATATTGTATTCGATGACGCCTGATCTTTGTTAAGGGTATTAAGGACGAGTTAAATATTTATACTAATGTATTGCAATTTCTATTTATTATCCTTAAATTTGGATATTAGTTCACCTTTTTATAAAAAGTATAATAAATGAAACAAATATTTTTGGTACTTGTTTTGGCACTTGCCTCTACTCAATTAGTGGCCCAGAGTTGTCATGCCATGGCATCCGCTAAGGCTGGTTGTTGCTCTAAATCAGCCTCTGCAGCGATGTCAGCAGCGCTTCAATCTGGCATTGAGGTCAGAAAATCTGTAGAATCGGGCGATTTGAGTTATCACAAAAACACTTCTTGCAAGTACAGCAGTGAAGCTGCTTTTGTTGAAGTGACTTTTAATTCAAAATCAAATTCATTTGTGAATAAAGCACCTACTGCAGCTAGGTCACTGGAGGCTATGACAGTGTCTAATCATACCACTGAAATGAAGAAAATGGATTGCAGTACTATGACTAAAGCGGAGTGTGCAGAAAAAATGGCGAAAGGCGAATGCCAAGGTAAACCAAAAACTTAACATCGCCTCTATAT